>CAUGSS010000010.1 GCA_959602365.1 uncultured Eubacteriales bacterium | reverse complement strand
CGCGGTTGGGGGGGGGCGGGGTGTGTGTCACTTATGGAGCACCAAAACTTGGGGGGCCGCGCCCAACGGGGCCCCCCGCCCCGACACGCTTTTACAGCGCCCTTGTGATGGTGCCTCCGCCAATGACCACATCTCCGTCATAGAGCACCACCGCCTGTCCCGGGGCAATGGCCCGCTGAGGGCGGTCAAAGGTCACCCGCAGGGTGTCCTCTCCGGTCTGCTCCGCCACGGCCGCCGCCTCGCTCCGGCTATGGCGGATTTTGGCGGTGCAGCGCAGCGGGGACGGAATGGCGTCGCAGGCGATTAAATTCAGATCAACGGCCTCCAGGGCGCGGGAGAACAGATCCTCATTGTCTCCAATGTAGACCCAGTTGCGCTCCACATCCTTCCCGGTCACATAGACCCTGCGGCCCATGGCCAGTTCCAGGCCTTTGCGCTGGCCAATGGTGTAGTGGGTATGACCCCGGTGGGTGCCCAGCACCGCTCCGCCGGCGTCCACATAATGCCCGGCACCGCAGCTTTGCCCGGTATATCGGTCCAGGAAGGCCCCGTAATCCCCGTCAGGGACAAAACAGATGTCCTGGCTGTCCTTCTTTTTGGCGTTGCCGAACCCCTGTTCCGCGGCAATCTGACGCACCTGGGCCTTGGTCAGCTCCCCCAGCGGGAGCTGAAAATGCTCCAGATAGGTCTGTTTCAGGTGATAGAGAAAATAGCTCTGATCCTTGTCCCTGTCCAGCCCCTTCTTCAGCAGCCAGCGCTCCCCATCCCAGGCCCGGCGGGCATAGTGGCCGGTGGCCACATACCAGATGCCCAGCTCATCGGCCAGGCACAGCATCCGCCGGAATTTCATATAGCGGTTGCAGTCAATGCAGGGATTGGGGGTCTCCCCCCTCTGATAGCTCCGGGCAAACCGGTCCATGACCTGGGCGCGGAACTCCGCGCGAAGGTCAAACACCCGGTGGGGGACCCCCAGCCGCTCCGCCACCCGCTGTGCATCCTCCAAATCGGCAGCGGTGTGGCAGGCACCGCCCTCCATGCCGGGATCATAGAGCCTCATGGTGGCACCGGTGACCTCCAGCCCCTGTTCCCGGAGCAGAAATGCAGCGACAGAACTGTCCACCCCGCCGCTCATGCCCACCAGAACGGAGTTATGCTTCCTCACCGCAGCTCACCAGGCGCACCAGCACCTCCACCATCTTCTCCATCGCCTGCACCGGAATAAATTCATAAACCCCGTGGAAGTTCTCACCGCCGGTGGACAGGTTGGGGCAGGGCAGCCCCTCCCAGCTCAGCCGCGCCCCATCGGTCCCGCCCCGGATGGGAATGGTGCGGGGCACAACCCCGCTGTCCCGGAAGGCGGCCATGGCCCGGTCAATCAGGTGCATATGGGGCTCGATCTTCTCCCGCATATTGTAATAGCTGTCCTTGAGCACCAGCTCAAAGGTGCCGGAGCCATAGACGCCGTTCAAATACTCCACTGTCCGGGTCAAAAACGCCTTGCGCTGCTCAAAATGCGCCCGGTCATGGTCCCGGATGATCAGATTGATATAGGCCTCCTGCTCCACGGCCTTGCAGTAGTTGACGTGGAAGAACCCCTCATACCCCTCCGTATGGGCCGGAGTCTCCGCCTGGGGCAGCATGGAGATGAACTGGGACGCCAGCAGCACGGCATTCTTCATAATGTTTTTGGCACTGCCCGGATGGATGTTCCGGCCGTGGATTTTGATTCCGGCGTTGGCGGCGTTGAAGTTCTCATACTCCACCTCGCCCAATGCGCCTCCGTCCACCGTGTAGGCATAATCCGCCCCAAAGCGGGCGAAGTCGAAGTGGTCAGCTCCCCGGCCGATCTCCTCGTCCGGAGTGAAGGCCACGGAAACAGGCCCGTGGGCCACTTCGGGATGGGCCAGCAGGTACTCCAGCGCGGACATAATCTCCGCCACCCCCGCCTTGTCATCGGCCCCCAGCAGAGTGGTGCCATCGGTGACAATCAGCTCCTGGTCGACATAATGACCAAGCGCAGGGAACTCTTCCGGGCGCATGACCACGCCCTTCTCCCGGTTGAGCACCAAATTCCCCCCGGTGTAATGCACCCGGCTGGGACGAATCCCCTCCCCGGAGGCATCTGGGGAGGTGTCCATATGGGCAATCAGGCCATAGACCGGCTCCCCTTCCCGTCCGGGTGTGGCGGGCAGGTGGCCGTAGACCCGTCCGAATGCATCCACCGCGGCATCCTGTACCCCCAGTTCCCTCAACTCCTCTGCCAGGACCCGGGCCAAAGTCTGCTGGCCCGGGGTGCTGGGCACAGATTCGGAACTCTCATCCGACGCAGAGGGATAGGAGACATAACGCAAAAAGCAATCGATCACGTTCATTTTGAAACCTTCTTTGCAAAAGTAGTTGACGCAGATGCCAGAAACAAGTAAACTGTAGGTAACTTGTTCCGTATCGGTATCATATCATAAAAGGGGCAACTTTACCATGTCTGACCTTCAGGAATTTCGTTTTTCCTCCGCGGACGGATCCACTCCGCTCTATGGGTGCTGCTGGGTGCCGGAGACAAGCCCTCCTCTGGCGGTACTCCAGCTGGTCCACGGCATTTCCGAGCACATCGGCCGCTATGACCACTTTGCCCGCTTCATGGCAGCCCACGGCTTTTTCGTCTGTGGGGAGGACCACCTCGGCCACGGCCGCACGCCGGAACGGCCGAAGGATCTGGGATACACTGCCGACGCAGACGGCTGGATCAAGATGACGGACAATGTCCGCGCCCTCCACGACTGGGCAAAAGAACGGTATCCCACCCTGCCCTATATTCTGTTGGGCCATTCAATGGGCAGCTTCCTCTCCCGCAGCTATCTGATCCGCTATCCCGGCACGGTGGACGCCTGCGCTCTGCTGGGCACCGGCCAACAGCCCGGGGCAGTGCTGTCTGCGGGACTGCTGGCCTGCCGGCTGGAACAGCTCCGGCTGGGCAAGCGGGGGCGGAGCAAACTGCTGCAAACTCTGTGCTTCGGGGCCTACAACCGGCAATTCAAGCCCAACCGCACCCAGTCGGACTGGGTCTGCTCGGTGGAGGCCGTGGTGGACGCCTATATCGCCGACCCCTTCTGCCAGGTGATGCCCACGGTGACGCTGATGCGGGATATGCTCTCCGGCATCCGTTTCAATCAGCAAACCGACCAGTTGTCCAAAATGGACCGGACAACTCCCATCCTCTTCCTCTCAGGGGAGCAAGATCCAGTGGGCGCCAACGGAAAAGGGGTACAGCAGGCCTATCAGTCTTTTCTCGCGGCAGGATGCAGGGATGTAACCCTAAAACTCTACCCGGAGGGGCGGCACGAAATGCTCAATGAGGCCAACCGGGAGGAGGTATATCAGTTCTTGCTGCACTGGATGCAGCGGCAAATCAAATCATGACCCGCCCAGTGCGGTAAAAAGCGAGGAGACAATATGTCAAATCAGGATTTGGAGTATCTGAAACTGCTCTCGGAGCACTATCCCAATGTGGAATCCTCTGTCCGGGCCATTGTGGACATGAGCGCCATTCTCAAGCTGCCCAAGGGCACCGAATATTTCTTCAGCGACCTTCACGGCGAAAGCGCCGCCTTCATCCAACTGCTCCGCTCCGCCTCCGGCGTGATTCGGGATAAGATTGACACCGTTTACTCTTTCACCCTCTCTGAGCAGGAGCGGGATGAGCTGGCCGCCCTGATCGCCCACCCCCATACCTGCCTTCAGAAGAAGCGCAAAAACGTGGAACACTATGAGGCCTGGTCCGCCCTGATCATACACCGGCTGGTCCAAGTGTGCCGCGAGGTGGCCTCAAAGTACAACAGAAAGCGGGTGGTGGAAGTCATCAACCCCAAGTTCGCCAACATCATCGACGACCTGATTCTCCAGGACCCCATGGTGTCCAACAAGGCCAAATACTACAGAGAGCTCATCGACGCCTCGATTCGATGCGGCATCGGAGACGCCCTGATTATCTCCATCTGCCGCATGCTCCAGCAGATCGCCGTGGACCAGCTCCATATCCTCGGGGACATCTTTGACCGGGGGCCCCGGGCCGACCTGATTATGGACGAACTGATGAACCACCGCAGCGTAGACATCCAGTGGGGCAACCACGACATTGAGTGGATCGGCGCCGTGGCGGGCAACCGGGTGTGCATGTTCTCGGTGCTGCGCATCGGTCTGAGCTACAACAACTTTGACTGCCTGGAGGACGGATACGGCATCAATCTGCGGCCGCTCTCCTCCTTTGCCGCCAAGGTATATGCCGACGACGAGTGTAAGGCGTTTCGCCCTCACACTCTGGACCAAAATCAATACGACCCGGTTGACACCGCCCTGGCGGCGAAGATGCACAAAGCTGCCGCCATCATCATGTTCAAGCTGGAGGGCCAGCTGATCCGGCGCCGGCCCGATTACGGATTTGAGGGCAGGCTGCTGCTGGACAAGATGGATCTGGAGCGGGGTGTGGTTACCATTGACGGGCGGGAGTACCCCCTGCTGGACACCAATTTCCCCACGCTGAACCCGGAGGATCCCTATGCGCTGACCCAGGAGGAGGCGGACGTGGCGGACGCCATCGCGGCCTCTTTCCAGCACGGTGAGCGGCTGCGGCGGCATGTGGACTATCTGGTGGCCAACGGCGGAATGTATAAAGCCTATAACGGCAATCTGCTCTATCACGGCTGCATTCCTATGGAGGAGGACGGCTCCTTTGCCGAGCTGGATGTGGACGGCACCATGTATTCCGGCAAGGCCCTGCTGGATGCGCTTGAACAGCGGGTCCGCCGCGCCTACTATAACGGCGACGGTGCAGACACCGACTTTTACTGGTATCTGTGGATGGGGGCGAAATCCCCTCTGTTCGGCAAGGAGAAGGTGACCACCTTTGAGCGGTATTTCACCGATGCCCCCGAGCTGCGGGAGGAGCCCAAAAACCCCTACTACACCCTGATCGACCAGCCGGGCACCGTGGAGCACATTCTGGATGAGTTTGGCCTGGATCCCAAGACCAGCCACATCATCAACGGTCATATGCCCGTAAAACAGGGGGAAAACCCTGTCAAAGCGGGGGGGCGGCTGTTTGTGATCGATGGCGGCATCGCAAAATCCTACCGCCCCACCACCGGTATTGCGGGCTACACCCTGATCTACAACTCCACCGTGATCAAGCTGGCAGAACACCAGCCCATTCTGGATGAGGCCGGCCAGCATGTCACCACCCGCACCGTCACCCGGGTGGTGGAAACCATGCCGCACCAGATCATGATGAGCGAAACAGACACCGGACGGGAGTATCAGGAGAAGATCCGGCACCTGGAAAAGCTCATCGAGCTCTACCGCAACGGCACGCTACGCCAGCACGCAGATCCCTGAGTACATCAAAAACAGCCCCGTCGGAACAAATTTCAGCGGGGCTGTTTTATTTTTGAGTGCGCAAAGAGCCAAAGGACAAAAGCACGGTATACTCGGCACGCCATCCACCTGTAAAGCGATTACTCTTGCGTCCTATTCACCAACCGGTCCCAAAGCTCCAGGCACTTAAAGCGCAGCTCATATCCCTCATTCGCACCGCTCATCAGTCCCACATCCTCCTCTGTCAGCCCGCCAGACACCGCTGTGTCCTCCCAATCGGAGGCGGGCGCCACACAGAGGGAGGGGAAAACCACACACCACCAGTTCTGCCCGGCGCCATCGCCAATGCGTACCCGCAAAGCCCGGTAGTTCCCCGCCGGCAGGGCAAAGCCGTCATAGCTCTTTGTGGGAAAATGGCTCACATCCACCGTGGCAGAGACGGAATAGTGATATCCCTGCTCCTCCACCACTGCCTGTCCCGCTGCAGCCAGCTCCGTCAGATGGTCTTCCAGTACCGCCGCCGCCTGGCCGGCATCCTCCACTCCCTCCAGATAGCCGGAGGCCTTGGCCAACACCGCGTCCCGCACCAGAAGCTTCAGGCTCTGGTCCTCCGCGGAATCAGAGTTGGCGATTACATGCAGCCGCACCATGCGGCTGGCCAGCTGGGACTGGCGCAGGGAGAGCCAGCCGCAGCAAAGCACTGCCGCAGCAAGAGCGACAAGGAAAATTACTTCCCATCTGTGCAGTTTGGAGACAGGGGTGTATAAGTAAGTTTTGACACGATTGTACATAAAAGAGCACCGTCCTCACAGTCATTATGACTGCATTGTAGACGGTGCTCTCTGTTTTTATACACTGTGGGTCAAAAAGGTCTCATCATAGCTCCCTTTCAAGCTTCTCCAGGCCGCCTCGGCTTCCGTCTCTCCGGCGAAGATGCCAAAGACCGTGGGGCCGGTGCCCGACATACAGGCGCCCAACGCCCCCTGGGAGAGCATCGCCTGTTTGATCTCCTCCACAACGGCCCGCCGCGGGGAGGGCAGCACCTCCTCAAACACATTGAACATCCGGCGGCTCACCCCCGGCAGATCGCCCTGCTCCAGCGCCTGGATCACCCCCGGCGTATCCGGGTGAAAGTGCAGTTTTACCTGATCGATGCGGTGAAACAGCTCCGGTGTGGAGATGGAAAAACCGGGTTTGCAGAGCACGATGTGGCACCGCGGCAGGGACGGCAGCGCGGTCAGCCGCTCTCCCCTGCCCTCGGCCAGGGCAGTGCACCCCAACACACAGTAGGGCACATCCGATCCCACTTTCTCCCCCAGCCGGGCCAGTTCTTGCCGGGACAGTCCGGTGGAAAACCACTCGTTCAGCCCCCGCAGCACGGCGGCGCCGTCGCTGCTGCCCCCAGCCGTGCCGGCACACACCGGAATGCGTTTGTCCAAGTGGATCTGCAGGCCCGCCAGAGAGATTCCCGTATGGGCGGCAAAAACCCGGGCCGCCACGGCGGCGATGTTCTTATCCGTTCCCGGCAAAAAGCCCAGATTGCTTGTCAAGGAAAAATCCTGTTCACCGGATTCCCGCAAAATCACCGTGTCCGCCAAGCTCACAGACTGCATCACCATGCTCAGCTCATGGTAACCGTCCTGCCGCTTTCCCAGCACATCCAATGTCAGATTGATTTTGGCATAGGCCTGCTGCCGCAGCTCTCTCAACGCAGACACCTCGCTTCCAGATAAAAGCGCTTGTCCTGGGCTTCTCCCATAGAGAAGGTCTTTCGGGGCAGCACTCCGTCATGAATCACCGTGGGAAACAGCTCCTGCTTTCCCATGGCGGGCAGCAGAAAGCCAACACAGCCGGGCTGGGCGGCCAGCTGTTCCACCACGTCAGCGCCGTGGATATAATCTATCCGTCCGCCCGCCGTGGGCAGATACGCGTCCAAAACGCGCTGGAGGGTGGCCACCGCCAAATGGCCGTCGGGATGGGGGACGGTGATGGTGGTATGCCGCCCCTCCGAGACCATCACAAATTGCTGGCCCTCCCCGGTCCCGGTGTGGGCGCCAGGGCAGGCGCAGAGCAGCGCCTGCAGCATATCTTCCGCCTCCACGCCAAAGCAGACCCGATGGATGGGCTCAAACTCCAGCGATTCATCATGGAGATTGACCACCTCTACCAGGGCGAAGCGGGCCTTCTCCCCCTCCGGAGTCCCCTTCTTCTCCTCGTAGTTTGCCTTGGCCGCAGCCAGGGAGTGGTTGCCGTCCCCCACGGCAAAGAGCATGGGGGATCTCCCCGGGGCATCATACCGCAGGGCAAAGGACGCCGGATCAGCCAGCGCAGCCAAATCCTCCGCCAGGCCGCACATTTGACCCTCGGTCAAACGGTATCCGGTGATGTGTCCCCCCTGTTCCATCAGGTCAAAGTCGTAGAGCAGCTCCATTTCCGCCGTCTCCGCGGTGTAATGCTCAATCACTTCACAGCTTGGATCATCCAGCAGCAGCATCACATGGGGCAGCTCCAGCGCAGCATGCCGCCGCACCGCCACCCGGGGCGGGATGCGCTCCAGCACGGTGCGCTCCGTGGAACGGATCAGGCTGTCCGCGCCGGGTCGGTAATCATAAGCTTCCAAATCCACCTGCCCCACAATGCCCCGGCGCAGCGCACCGCTGGAGAGGCGGCGCTCCACATAGATGAGGCTGTGCGGCAGGGGGCGGAAGATGCCCCGCGCCAGATAGTCCTCCATGGCGGCGTTGATCGCCGCGATATGGGCTTCGGTATGCCCGTCCTCCAGCTTCTGTTCCGGCAGGATCAGCCGCAGGGTTGACGGCGCCTGTCCCACCTGGCGCTCCACGCGCTCCCAATATGCGGGCTGGGAGGTGTACTGGTCGCAGGCCACCACACTCCAGCGCTTCAGATCCACCCCTTGCGGCAGCAGAATATCCGCCGGGCCAAAGCCCAGCGCGCTCCATGGCGCTTCCATTCCCTCAGTCCATGGCCCGCCGGATGGCGGCCAGCAGGTCGTCAAACTCCTCAAAGGCGGGGATCTCCGGGTAATCCTGCCGGATCTGAGGCGTGCTGCGGAACAGGAAGCCCGCCTTGCTGGCCTGGATCATCCCCAGGTCGTTGAAGCTGTCTCCACTGGCGATGGTCTCATAGCCGATGGACTGAAGCGCCTTGACCGTGGTCAATTTGGACTGGGGGCAGCGCATCCGGTAGCCGGTGATCTCCCCCTGGGGGGATACCTCCAGGGTGTTGCAGAACAGGGTGGGCCAGCCCAGCTTCTCCATCAGTGGCTTGGCAAACTGCTCAAAGGTGTCGCTGAGGATGATCACTTGCGTCTCTTGTCTCAGCTGGTCCAAAAAGGCCCGGGCGCCGGGCAGCGGGTCAATGGTGGAGATGACCTGCTGAATCTCCGCCAGCCCCAGGTGGTGCTGTTTCAGGATATCCAGGCGGTAGCGCATCAGCTTGTCATAGTCAGGCTCATCCCGGGTGGTCCGCTTCAGGGCGGGAATCCCGGCGGCCTCGGCAAATGCGATCCAGATCTCCGGGACCAGGACGCCCTCCATGTCCAGACAGGTGATATACATGGCTGCTCTCTCCTTTCTATCTTGGGCTGGGTCAGAGGGCCAACTCAGCGGTGCTTGAGGAAGTGCTCCAGCCGCTCCAGCGCGGTGGCCAGATCCTTGATGGATGCGGCATAGCAGGCCCGGACAAAGCCCTCTCCGCCGGGGCCAAAGGCGCTGCCGGGGATGACCGCCACCTCCTCCGCCTTCAAAAACTCGGTACAGAAGGTGTCGCTGTCCATTCCGGTAGAGCGGATGCAGGGGAAGGTATAAAAGGCGCCCTTGGGCTCAAAGCACTCCAGCCCGATGGCGCGGAAGCCGTCCACCAGGAAGCGGCGCCGGCCGTCATATTCCTCCCGCATGGCGGCAATGTCCTCATCGCCGTACTGCATGGCCTCGATGGCGGCGTACTGGCTCATGGTGGGCGCAGACATGATGCCATACTGGTGGAGCTTGATGATCTGGCCCACCAGCTCCCGGGGGCCACAGAGGTACCCCAGCCGCCAGCCGGTCATAGAATATGCCTTGGAGAAGCCATTGACCACAATGGTGCGCTCATACATGCCGGGAATGCTGGCGATGGAGACGTGGCGCTCCTCCCCATAGGTCAGCTCGGCATAGATCTCATCGGAGATGACCAGAATGTTGGTGCCCTCCAGCACCTCGGCAATGGCCTCCAGATCCCGGCGCTCCATGATGCCCCCGGTGGGATTGCAGGGATAGGGCAGCACCAGCGCCTTGGTTCTGGGGGTGATCGCAGCCTTCAGCTCCTCCGCGGTGAGGCGGAACTCGTTCTCCACCTTTGTCTCCACATAGACGGGCACGCCGCCGCTCATGGTCGTCAGGGGACCATAGCAGACAAAAGAGGGCGTGGGGACGATGACCTCGTCTCCGGGCTCCAGGCAGCAGCGCAGGGCCAGATCCAGGCCTTCACTGCCCCCCACGGTGACCAGAATCTGACTCTGGGGATCATAGGAGAGCTGAAAACGGCGGCTCATGTACTTGGCGATCTGGCGGCAGAGCTCAGAAAGGCCTCTGTTGGGCGTATACTTGGTGCGGCCCTTCTCCAGGGAGCGGATACCCGCGTTGCGGATGTGCCAGGGGGTGATAAAATCCGGCTCTCCAATCCCCAGGGAGATGGCATCGGGCATCTCCTCCAGGATGTCAAAGAATTTTCGGATGGCGGAGGGGGGCACGTCCTGGATACGCCGATTCAGGACAGTGGAATAGTCAATCATACGAAATAGAACCCCTCTTCCTTCTCCTTTTTCCTGTTAAAGATGAGATGATTTTCCTTATATTTCTTTAAAATGAAATGGGTGGCGGTGGACTGGACCGCATCGATGGTGGACAGCTTCTGGGTGACAAAATTGGCCACCTCCCGGAGGGTGCGTCCGGAGATGATGACGGTCATGTCGAAATCCCCGCTCATCAGATAGCAGGACTCTACCTCTTCATACTGATAGATGCGCTCGGCCACCCGGTCGAATCCATCGCCCAGCTGGGGCTCCACTTTGACCTCGATCAGGGCAGTGACCGCCTCCCGGTCCGTCTTATCCCAGTCCACCACGGCCTTGTAGCCCACGATGGTGCCGTCCTCTTCCAGGCGCTTGATCTCTGCGTCCACTTTTTCCTCGGATGTGCCGGTCATTGCCGCCAGCTGCTTGTGGGTCAGCGTGCAATCGGCCTCAATCAATCGAAGCAACTGTTCCATAAGTCGGGTCCTCCTATCTAGCGTCCCGCTCCGGTCTGTCCGAAGCGATTGATATACGGTTTATTATAGTTGCTTTACCACCAAAAAGCAACGATGGTTTTCCGCATAAACCACCAATAATGCGCAAAAAGGGGAAAATCCCTCTAAACTTCCTCCAAAAACAGCGGGATAAGCGGATTGCCTCCCTCCTCGGCGTAATACAGGCACAGCGACGCTCGGCATCCCCCTGTGTCCAGCGGCCGGTAAATCAAATTCAAATTGATCTGGGGCTGCCAGATATCGAACTCTGGCACAATGGCCACTCCCGCCCCGGCGGCCACCATCAGCAGGATGGTCTCTATGTCATCTTCTGTGCTGATGATATTGCCCATCAGCTCCGCCGGAAGATACGGGCGCGGAAGCTGCGCGCTGCCGGGCACGCCCCGCTGAAAGTCATGCAGAATGAGGGGCTGTTCCCGCAGGTCGGACTGCCTGACCTGTTCCCGGGCCGCCAGGGGGTGCTTGGGCGGGAGCGCCACATAGTAGCCATAGCTGCCCAGCGGGCGGCACTGGGCCCCGGGATAGGAGAGCATATCGTGCCTGACCTGAAAAATAATGTCGTATTTGCCGCCCATAAACTTGTCGTGGAGGGCAACGGCATTGTCGCGGGAGAGGTTCAGGTGGACGCCGGGATACTTCTCATGAAAGCTCTGAACGCTCTTGGGAAAACGGCTCATCTCGATTCCCTTGAGGTATCCCACGTCCAGCGTGCCGCTCTTGCCGTTCTGCACCGCCCGCACCCGCTCCACCGCGTCCTCCGTGCGGGCAAGGATGCCCTGAGCCTCTCCCATAAACACCCGCCCGGCGTCGGTCAGCGCCAGGCGGCGGCTTCTCCGGACGAACAGCTTTACTCCCAGCTCCTGCTCCAGATTGTGGATCTGCTGGGTCACGGCGGACTGGGAGATGAAAAACGCCTCCCCCGTCTTGGTAAAATTCAGGCTTTTGGCCGCGTCCAAAAAATACTTGAGCTGCTGCACTGTCATCCCGATGTACCTCCTGTCCTCCATATTATAAGCTATTACTAATTATAGCCCCGTTTTTTCCCGTTTGCAACCGGAGAGAACCCATAATAGAATAAGCAGGCAAGGAGGATTGAACATGCAGAAAACTGAACTGATCAAACGATATCTCTTTTTTACCGTGGGGCTGTTTGTGAACTCCCTGGGGGTGGCCTGCATCACCAAGGCAAGCCTGGGCACCTCCCCCATCACCAGCATCCCCTATGTGCTGAGCCTTGGGTTTCAGCCCACCATCGGGCAATTCACTGTCTTCTGGAACCTGCTGCTGGTGGCCTGCCAGCTGGCGCTGCTGCGCCGAAAGTTCCGCCCGATCCAGCTGCTCCAGGTGCCGGTAGCCGCCGTCTTCGGCCTGTTCATCGACTGCTCCATGGACTATGTGCTGGGCTGGCTCACCCCGACAGGCTATCCCGCTCAGGCAGCCGCCCTGTTGGTGGGCTGCGCCGTGCTGGGCTTTGGTGTGTTTATGGAGGTGGCCGCCAACGTGATCATGCTCCCTGGGGAGGCGACGGCCAATACCATCAGCACAATCACCGGCCGGGAATTTGGCACGGTCAAGGTCTGTGTGGATGTATCCATGTGTGTGATCGCGGTACTCCTCTCTCTGCTCCTGTTCCGGGAACTGCAGGGAGTCCGGGAGGGCACCGTGGTCTCCGCCCTGCTGGTGGGCTTTCTCTCCCGGTTGTTCCAGCGCTGCCTGGGCACGGCCACCCAAAAGCTCTTTGTGTCCCACACCGGAGATGCGCAGCCGTTCAGAGAACAGATTTCGGAAGGATAAGGTGATTTGAAATGAAAAGAGACGGAGAAAGAAAAACCGATATTGCCCTGGGCTTTCTTGCGCTGGCGGCCTTGCTGCTGGCCGCCGTTCCCGCCCTTTTGGTCTGGGGATGGCATCTGATGTCCCCCTCCGACCCGGTCACCATACTGGCTCTGATCGCCAGCTGGGTGTGCGCCCTGGCCATCCTGGCCGGCTGCGTCTGGATCCGGCATCGGCTATGCTCCACCACCCCCTCCAGCTCCAAAGCGGTCAATGAGACGGCGGAGGCTCCCATCCCCTCCCCCTAATGAGGCGCAGCGTTCCTCTGTAGACTCCCAGCCAGTTCACATCAGTCTGCCCAGTGTAAAGAATCCTTTTTGGGCGAAATTGCCGAATTTTCTTTTTTCCCTTACATTGTCGGAAAAACTGTGCTCCACTGCATGGGAAAAGTAAATCAGCCGAGAACCAGTGGGACGTACAAGGACAGTGGAAGTCGCAACGAGTTTGCCGATCTTCCGCTGTTTTTTGTTGTGCCGGCACGAGATCTGATTCCGGCCTTCGCCCCTGCCGTCCGGCTGCAATCAGATGGATTTGGAGCTTTCCTGAGCGCCCAAAGGGCGTTTGCTTCGCAACAGAAGTTTTCATTTTGAAGAATTTTATATATTCTTGGTCACTTTTTTGCGCAGAATAGAAAAGCAAGATAAAACTGCACAATTTTTTCGAAATCCACATTTTATTTTTGTACTTTTCCGCATCCCTTTCCAGAACCGAACCTCTTGACGCTCCAAACCGGGGTGCTAAAATAGGGGGAAAGCAAGAAAGCTAGACCTTTCTTTCTTCGCTTTGCCAATTTTCCCGCGGAATCAACCGCCAAGGAGGAATCAGTATGGAAGAGAAAGCGCCTGACGTCCCGGAGGCCTCTGCTCCCCAGGGCGACCCCAAACGCCTGTCCTACGTCCTGCTGGTGGTGGCCATCATCTGCGGGGGAAACGGCATCGGCATCCTTGCCGCCGGACTGATCTGGAAGTTTACCGGAAACATCCCCGGCGCCATTGCCGCTGTTGTGGCCATTACCGTCGTCGCCTTTGTCTGTGCGATGGCTTTAATCGTGCACCACAACAGGAAACAACACTGATCGGCCCGGGAAGAGGAGCTCTCCCTCCCGGCCGGAGAAAGGAAGTGAAGTGATTCCATGAGTCTTTCTGAGTTTCTTCAGGAAGAACTGCTGGATGTGACGGTGTTCACCATCCCCATCGGCAAAAACGGTATTCCCATTTCGGAATCCACCGCTGTGTCCTGGATCGTGATGGCAGTCATCATCCTGCTGTGCATCATCCTCGGCTCCAAGCTGCGGGTAGATCACATCTCCAAGCGGCAGGCTGCGGCAGAATTTATCGTAACAAAGCTGGAGAGCCTTATCTCCGGTATTGTGGGCGAAGGCGGTAAAAGCTATGTGCCCTATCTGGTTACAGTGCTGCTGTTCTTAGGCCTGTCCAACATCATGGGAGTGTTCGGCTTCAAGCCGCCCACGAAATCCCTGGTGGTCACCGCCTCTCTGGCTGTGATGAGTATTGTGCTGGTGGAGGTGGCCGGTATCCGCGCCAGAGGAGTCAAAGGCTGGCTGCACGCTTTTATTGAGCCTATGCCTATCGTGGCTCCCTTCAATATTTTGGACGTATTCACGCGGCCATTATCCCTGTGCATGCGTCTGTTTGGCAACGTGCTGGGCGCCTTTGTCATCATGGAAATCCTGAACCATGTCACCAAAGTGCTGATTCCCACCATTGCCGGCCTTTATTTTGACTTCTTTGACGGCATTCTGCAGGCCTATGTGTTTGTCTGCCTGACCGGAATGTATATCAAGGAGGCCACGGAAATCGGCGAACCTTAAGCCGCATTTCAAGTCCTTTTACCCAAATAAAAATGAACTGACAAAAGGAGAATTCATTATGACTGGTACTCTTTTGGCCATTGGCGCCGGCATCGCTGTCATCTGCTGCCTGGGCGCCGGCATCGGCATCGGCATCGCCACCGGACACGCCTGCGACGCAATCGCTCGTCAGCCTGAGGCCTCCGGCAAAATCAACAGCACCATGATCCTGGGCTGCGCCCTGGCTGAGGCCACCGCAATCTACGGTTTCGTCATCGGTCTGATGATCCTGTTTGTACTCTGATTCCTTTTCACTAGACCCTATTGGGATCCAACAGAAAGCAGGTAACCAAGGTGCTTAGAATTGACATCAATCTGATCTTTACCGTGATCAATGTCCTTATTCTCTGCCTTGCTGTCCGCATCTTCCTCTGGAAACCCGTTCACAAGGTGATCGCGGAGCGCCAGAAGATGGTGGACGACTCCCTGTCCGACGCCGCCAAGGCCAAATCCGAGGCCGAGGCCCTGGCGGAAGAGCAGAAGGCCTTCCGCGCCGGCATCGAAGAGGAAAAGGCCGCCGCCCTGACTGAGGCCAGAAAGCAGGCCCAGACAGAGAGCTCCCGCATTGTGGCCGATGCCCGCACCCGGGCGGACAGCATCGTGCAGGAGGCTGAGCGCGACGCCCAGAGCCGCAAGGAGGAGATCCTCCGCCAGGCCCAGGGGGAGATCACGGAGATCATCGTCGCCGCCACCGCCAAGGTGGCCGGCGTAAGCGTCGGCGGGGACAGCGACCTCTACGACGAGTTTTTGAAGAAGGCGGGGGAGGAGCATGAGTAAGACCGCCCTGGAATACGCCGAGCAGTGCCTCGGCCTGGGGGTGCCCAAAAGCGCCCTGGCGGACACCCTGGCCATCTTTCGCGATGTGCCCATGCTCCGGGATCAGCTCAGCGAGCCCACTTTCCCTCTGGAGCGTAAAAACGACATCATTGACCGCATCTTTCCCCAGACGGCCCGGGATCTGCTGAAGCTGCTGTGCGCCGACGGCCAGATGGAGCTGTTTGATGAAATCTGCCAGCGCTATCAGTCCATGGAGCAGAAGAAGTCCGGTAAATTTTATGTAACCCTGCGCTATGTCACCCCTCCCTCCGACACCCAGTTGGAGGACATCAAGAAGTTTATCACCCACCGCTACGGCGAGGAGGAGGATATCGTCTTCGAGATGGTGGAGGACGCCTCCCTGGTCAGCGGCTTCAAGCTGACCGCCGGCAACGAGGAGTATGACTGGAGCGCCAAGGGCCGTCTGGCCCAGCTGGAACAAAAGCTGGTGGGGCTGAAGGCCGCCAGCACCAAGGGCATCATCTCCATCCTCCGCTCGGAGGTGGAGCTGTTCAACCTGGCCGCCCTGTCCCAGGAGATCGGCACTGTCCAGTCCGTGGGCGATGGGATCGCCGTCATCGACGGCATCGACCACGCCGCCTATGGCGAGATCGTCATCTTCGACTGCGGACTGAAGGGCATGGTGCAGGACGTGCGCCGGGACAGCATCGGCGTCATCCTCTTCGGCAACGATATGGAGGTCAAAGAGGGCAGCCGGGTGGTCCGCACCGGCAAAAACGCCGGCATCCCCGTGGGCGATGCCATGCTGGGCCGGGTGGTGGACGCCTTGGGCGCCCCCATCGACGGGCTGGGCGATATCAAGGCCGACGACTACCGCCCTGTGGAGCATAAGGCCCCCGGCGTCATCGCCCGGAAAGAGGTTAATGTGCCCCTTCAGACCGGCATCCTGGCCATTGACTCCATGTTTCCCATCGGCCGGGGCCAGCGCGAGCTGATCATCGGCGACCGTCAGACCGGCAAAACCGCCCTGGCGGTGGACACCATCCTGAATCAGAAGGGCAACGGGGTGATCTGCATCTATGTGGCTATCGGCCAGAAGGCCTCCACTGTAGCCCAGATCGTCAACACCCTGAAGCAGCACGGAGCCATGGAGTACTCCATCGTGGTCACTGCTACCGCCTCTGACTCCGCCACCCTGCAGTATATCGCCCCCTACTCCGGTGCCGCCATCGGCGAGCACTTCATGGACCAGGGGAAAGACGTGCTGATCATCTACGACGATTTGAGCAAGCACGCCCAGGCCTACCGGGCGATTTCCCTGCTGCTCAAGCGCCCCCCCGGACGGGAGGCCTATCCCGGCGACGTGTTCTATCTCCACTCCCGTCTGCTGGAGCGGGCCTGCCGCAGGGACGAGAAGTTCGGCGGCGGCTCCATGACCGCCCTGCCCATCATTGAGACCCAGGCCGGTGACGTGTCCGCCTATATTCCCACCAACGTCATCTCCATCACCGACGGCCAGATTTTCCTGGAGACCGAACTGTTCCACTCCGGCCAGCGCCCCGCTGTCAACGTGGGCCTGTCCGTGTCCCGTGTGGGCGGCAAGGCCCAGACCAAGGCCATGAAAACCGTGTCCGGCACGCTGCGAATCGACCTGGCCCAGTACCGGGAGATGGAGTCTTTCACCCAGTTCAGTTCCGACCTGGATGACACCACCCGGAACATGCTCAACTATGGCAAGAGCCTCTATCAGCTGCTCAAGCAGCCGCTCTACCACCCCATGAGCGTGGCCAAACAGGTGGTGCTGCTCTGTGCCGCCAACGCCCGTCTGTTGATGGATGTGCCGGATGGCCAGATGGAGCAGTTCAAAGACGGCCTCTATACCTTTATTGAGACGGAGCACCCCGATATCTGCCAGGAGATCGCCGACACCGGCGTTCTCTCCGATGACCTGAAGGAGCGCATCCTCCGCGCCGTCCGGCAGTATAAGAGCAGGTGATCTCATGGAGAGCCTGAGAGACATCCGTAACAGGATCAACAGCGTGCAGAAAACCATGAAAATCACCAACGCCATGTACCTCATGGCGTCCTCCAAACTCAAAAAGGCCCGCAAAGCCTTAGAGGAGACGGAACCCTATTTTGAATCTCTTCAGCGCGCCATCTCTAAAATCATTCTGCACACGGATTTAGGCAGTGAGCGTTTTTTTGCCACAGACAAGGTCATCCCGGACGCAAAGATCCGGCAGGGTTATATCGTTATCACCTCTGACCGGGGGTTGGCCGGTGCCTACAACCACAACGCATGCCGGATGGCGGAGGCAGAACTGAAACGTCATCCCCAGGCAGTCTTGTTCTGCATCGGCCAGGCCGGTCACAGCTATTTTGACCGGCATCCGGAGCTCTCCTTCCGCATGGACGAGGAGTACTGTTTTTCTGCCGGCACACCCAGCCTGTGGCAGGCCAGGGATTTGGCCAACCACATCATTGATCTGTTCCTGTCAGAAGAGTTGGATGAAATTCATGTGATTTACACAAAAATGCAGAATGCCATGTTGACAACCACAGAGATGATTCAGCTGCTGCCCCTGCACGGAGATCTGTTCCCTTCCAACAAAGTGGTGGAGACTGACGTCTATATTGAGGATTTCGATCCCTCTCCTTCTGCCGTGCTGCGGCAGGTTGTCCCCAACTATGTCAAAGGCATACTCTACGGCACCATGGTAGAGTCCTATGCCGCAGAGCAGAACGCCCGTATGGCTGCCATGGACAGCGCCACAGAAAATGCCAAGGAAATTATCAGCAACCTTTCCCTGGAATACAACCGCATCCGTCAGGCCGCCATCACCACAGAGATCACCGAGGTGGTCTCCGGCGCTGCTGCACAAGAGTAACAGGAGGTACCATGAAACAAGGAAAAATCGCGCAGGTCATCGGTCCTGTCGTGGATGTCGCCTTCGACGGCGACTACCTCCCCCGCATCAAAGAGGCCCTGACCGTTGAGGTGCAGGGGAGAACGCTGGTCATGGAAGTGGCCAGGCATATGGGCGGACACATGGTCCGCTGCATCCTGTTGGACGGCGCCGAGGGCCTGGCCCGGGATATGACCGTCACCGCCACCGGCGACTCCATCACCGTCCCGGTGGGCGACATCACCCTGGGACGCATGTTTAACGTGCTGGGCGAGTCCATCGATGACGGCCCGGAGATTCCGGCCGACACCCAGCGCTGGGGCATTCACCGCAGCGCCCCCTCCTTCGCCGACCAAAGCCCTGCCGTGCAGATTCTGGAGACCGGCATCAAGGTCATCGATCTGCTCTGCCCCTATGCCAAGGGCGGCAAGATCGGCCTGTTCGGCGGCGCCGGCGTGGGCAAGACCGTGCTGATCCAGGAGCTGATCACCAACGTGGCCCAGGAGCACGGCGGCTACTCCATCTTCACCGGCGTGGGCGAGCGCACCCGGGAGGGCAACGATCTGTGGACGGAAATGACCGAGTCCGGCGTCATTGAAAAGACCGCTCTGGTCTTTGGCCAGATGAACGAACCCCCCGGAGCCCGTATGCGGGTGGCCATGAGCGGCCTGACCATGGCAGAATATTTCCGGGATGTGGAGCATCAGGACGTGCTGCTGTTCATCGACAACATCTTCCGCTTCCTCCAGGCGGGCAGCGAGGTGTCCGCCCTGCTGGGCCGGATGCCCTCCGCCGTGGGCTATCAGCCCACCCTGGCCAACGACATGGGCGAGCTGGAGGAGCGCATCGCCTCCACCAAAAACGGTTCTATCACCTCGGTTCAGGCGGTCTACGTCCCCGCCGACGACCTGACCGACCCGGCACCGGCCACCACCTTCGCCCATCTGGACGCCACCACGGTGCTCAGCCGTAAAATCGCCGAGCAGGGCCTCTACCCCGCCGTCGACCCGCTGGAGTCCACCTCCCGCATTCTGGAGGCCGACGTGGTGGGCGAGGAGCACTACAATGTGGCCCGTCAGGTCCAGGCGGTGCTCCAGCGCTATGAGGAGCTGCAGGACATCATCGCCATTCTGGGCATGGAGGAGCTGGACGAGGACGACAAGCTGATCGTCAGCCGGGCCCGTAAAATCCAGCGTTTCCTCTCCCAGCCCTTCCATGTGGCGGAAAACTTCACCGGCGTGCCCGGCGTCTATGTCCCCGTAGAGGAGACGGTGGCCGGCTTCAAGGCCATTGTCGAGGGTGAGATGGACGACTATCCGGAGATGGCCTTCTTCAATGTGGGCACCATTGCCGACGTGAAGAAAAAGGCGGAGACGCTGGCCGCTCAGGAATGAGCTTGCGGGGTGCAGCATGAAAACGTTTAATCTGAGAATCTCGGCCATCCGCCGGGACTTCTACACCGGCCCCTGCGAATCCCTGGTATTCACCACTCTGGACGGCATGGTGGGCATTCTGGCCAACCACGTCCCCACCGTCTACGCCGTCACCGCCGGGGAGCTCCGCTTCACCGTCAACGGAGAGACCCAGGTGCTGGCCGTGGGAGACGGCATGGCCCGGGTGGCGGGAGACAAGGTCACCATTCTGGTGGACTTTGCCGAACTGGCCTCCGAGATCGACGCGGTCCGGGCCCGGGCCGCCAAAGAGCGGGCGGAGGCCCAGATTCAGGCCCACCAGGACGCCCACAGCGTGGCCAGGGCGGAGGCCGCTCTGAGCCGTGCCATGGCCCGGCTGAAAGTGGCCCAGAAGGCCAATCATCAAAAGATGTGACTCGGCGCCGTACAAGGCGCGAACGCAAGTGGAGAGCGGGTCTGCAGCCTGTGCTGCAGACCCGCTCTCTGTCTTTCTTTCCATTTATGCCAGCGCCAGCCGCCGCAAATGGTGCGCGGCCCGCGGCGCCGTTTTGTGCCCGGCCAATCTCTCACTGCTGGCTGAACCGGGCCAGAAACTGGCGGGTCCGTTCCTCCTTGGGGTGATTGATGATCTCCTCGGGGTCTCCCTGTTCCACCACCACACCGCCGTCCATAAAGACCACCTGATCCGCCACGTCCCGGGCAAAGGCCATCTCGTGGGTGACGATGAGCATGGTGGTCCTCTGGTCCGCCAGGGAGCGGATCACTTTCAGCACCTCGCCGGTGAGCTCCGGGTCCAGCGCAGAGGTGGGCTCGTCAAAGCAGAGAATATCCGGTTTCATGGCCAGCGCCCGGGCGATGGCCACCCGCTGCTGCTGACCGCCGGAGAGCTGATGGGGGTAATAGTCCAGCTTGTCCTCCAGTCCTACCCGAGCCAGATAGCCCGCCGCCTCTTGGCGGAGCCGCTCCCGGATGGCCTTGTGCTCCCGCTTGTAGTCGGGCTGCTCCCGGGCCAGCAGCTCCGGGGCCAGCATCACATTTTGCAGGGCGGTGTACTGGGGAAACAGGTTGAACGACTGGAACACAA
Organism: uncultured Eubacteriales bacterium; assembly: GCA_959602365.1. Lineage (GTDB taxonomy): Bacteria > Bacillota > Clostridia > Oscillospirales > Oscillospiraceae > UMGS1766. Next base: position 61,578 of record CAUGSS010000010.1, on the reverse strand, counting down.
AGCCCAGATGGAGCCGTTTCTTCCGCAGGTCCTTCTCCCAGCTTCCGGCGGGGTCAGAGGCGTCGAAGAGAGTGGTGCCGTTGACCGTCACCTTGCCCGCTGTGGGCCGCTCCAGCAGGTTGATGCACCGCAGCAGGGTGGTCTTTCCGCTGCCAGAGGACCCGATGATGGAGAGCACCCGCCCCTGCTCCAGGGAGAGGTCAATGCCTTTGAGCACTTCCAGATCTCCGAAGGACTTGCGCAGTCCCTGCACTTCCAGAATCGCCATTCTTCTCTCCCCTCCTTACACCTTGAAGTAGTCCATCTTCTTCTCAATGAGGTTGAAGATGATGGTGAGAACGCCGTTGACCAGCAGGTAAAACAGGCCGGTGTAGAACAGCGGCCAGGTGATGCCGTCCGACTTCATAAATTTGTCGCCCCGCATGATCAGCTCGCTGATGGCGATGATCTGGGCCAGGGAGGTGTCCTTAACCAGGGTGATGATCTCGTTGGACATCGGGGGGACGATGCGCTTGACCATCTGGAGCAGGGTGATCTTAAAGAAGATTTGGCTGCGCTTCATACCCAGCACTTCCCCCGCCTCCCGCTGGCCCACGGGCACGCCCTCAATGCCGCCCCGGTAGATGACCGAGAAGTAGCAGGCGTAGTTGATGACAAAGGCCACGATACAGGCGGTCAGGCGGCCGCCGCTGCCGCCGCCCCAGATGTTGTTGTCAAACCACATCCCGGGGCCGTAGTAGATGATGATGAGCTGCAGCATCAGCGGGGTGCCCCGGATCACCCAGACGATCAGGTTGAACAGCCCGCTCACCGGCCGGAACGCAGCCAGTTTGGGGTGTTTGTGGCGCAGGGCGCGCAGGGGCGCCCATTTGCTCATGCTGCCGAAGGCGATGAGCAGGCCCAGCGGGAGGGAAAAGAGCAGGGTCATTGCAAAGATCCGGAGCAAGACCACCAGTCCCTCCAGCAAAGAGAGCGTTACCGTCCAAAACATTTCAACTTCTCCTTCGTACGCTGGCAAGCAGCGGATTTAACGCCTCAAAGGCAGAGGGTCAGCCCCTCTGCCTTTGTCGATATCAGCGGCAATGGCGAACCCCTTATCCCTCCGCCGGAATCACAACGACCTGGGCGTTGTGGCAGTAGGCATTGGTGCACTCTAGGGAGTTGGTGACCTCATCGGTGAGGGTCATGCCGTTCCAGACCACGTCGATGCTCTTGGAGTCCAGCTCAAAGATCTTGTTGTCCCAGTCGATCTCCACAAACTGGATCTCCACCCCCAGCTCTTCGGCCAGCGCCCGGGCCAGGTCCGCGTCAAAGCCAATCCATTCGCCGTTCTCATCCTTGTAGTCCATGGGCTCAAAGTCGGTGATACCCACCACCAGGGTGCCCTTCTCCTGGATATAGGTCACATCGCTGTCGCTCTCATCCGGGGTGAAGGTCTCTGCCTCGCCCTGTTCCAGCAGCGCGTCCTCCAGGCCATAGGTCTCAGCGATCTGCTGCATGGTGCCGTCGGCATAGCTGTCCGCAAAGAACGTATTGATGTAACGGGCCAGATCGCTGCCCTTCCGGCAGCCCACGCCGTACTCCTCGGTGGTGAGCTCATCGGTATAGGTCAGGTCCGGATAGCTGGTCCCCTCCCCCACCATGGCGCTGGCCATCAGCAGGTCGATCACGGCGGCATCCGAGGTGCCCGCCTCCACCTCCATCAGGGCCCGGGCCTGGCTGTCCACAGAGTTGACCTCCCAGCCGTTCTCCAGGGCGGCGGCCTCGCCGGCAGATCCGGCCTCCACCGCATATACCATATCCTCAGTGCTGCCGCCGCTGTTTCCGCCGCTGCCGTTTCCACTGCTGCTGTTTCCGCCGCTGCTGTTTCCGCCGCAGGCCGCCAGCGCCAGCGCCATAGCCAGCGCCAAAACCAGAGCAAGCAACTTAGCGTGTCTCTTCATACGACAAAATCCTCCTCTGTCTCATAAAAGCAAATTACTGTAGTATAGTAGCACACTAAATCATCAATGTAAAGCCTTTTTTGCCCGATCCCGGCTTTTCTTTTTCTGACCTGCGTGCTATAATTTTACAAGGCAAGCCGCTCAGTCCTGCCGCAGGCCAAACTCTGCGGCAATCCGCTCTGTATGCCCGCAAATTCATCCCAAAGGAGTGCCCCTCATGCCCGAGACCAACCAGATGAGTATGGAAGAAGCGCTGAAATTCTTTGCCCAGCGGGTGCCGGTAGAGGCCCCCAACACCTTCAGCGGCCAGATGCAGCCGGAGCTGATCCACTGCGACGAGGCGGCAAAAACCCTGACCTTTGCCTTTGAAACCCAGAGTTGGATGCGCAACCCCAGCGGCGCCATTCACGGGGGTGTCATCGCCGAAGCCATCAGCATGAGCATCAATGCGCTGGCCTGGTACTGCGCCGGCATGAAGCAGAACCCCTGCGTCTCGCTTCAGCTGTGCTACCCCCGTCCCGGTCTGATGGGGCAGCGGATTTATGTGCAGGCCAGCGCCGTGCACGCGGGGAAAAACATGGCCTACGTCAGCGCCCGGGCCTGGCAGGAGGGCCGGAAAAACAAGCCCTTTGCCACCGGCACCGGGGTGCACTATACCGCAGCGGCGGTGGAAGAGGACTGATATTTCGCAGGAGAACTTGCAGTTCCGGCTGAAAAACGCAGCCGGAACCGCAAGTTTATTCATTTACCCTATGTTTTTTTGCATAATATTGTTCTTTTTAGAAAAAAATGAATTAAATGTTGTATTTCTCTTTCAATCGCGCTATAATGACAGGGCAAGGCAAGGGGGCCTTGCGTACACGGGTCATTTCTTCCTGACAGGATGATCACCGGTGGCGTTGGGCCCTGGTATGTCATTTTCGGAAAAGGAAGGAATGTTTTTTTATGTCCATCAAAAATGCGTACTTGAACGGCATTTACGAGGATCTGGCCGCCCGCTATGCCGAGCAGTCTGAATTCCTGGAGGCCGTTCACGAGGTGCTGGAGACTCTGGTCCCCGTCGTGGAGTCCGATCCCCGCTATGAGCAGCAGAACATTATCGGCCGCATGGTGGAGCCCGAGCGCATCATCATCTTCCGGGTGCCCTGGGTGGATGACCAGGGCAAAGTCCAGGTCAACCGGGGCTACCGGGTCCAGTTCAACTCCGCCATCGGCCCCTACAAGGGCGGCCTGCGGTTCCGCGAGAACGTCAACCTGTCCATCATCAAGTTCCTGGGCTTTGAGCAGATCTTCAAGAACGCTCTGACCACCCTGCCCATGGGCGGCGGCAAGGGCGGCTCCGACTTTGACCCCAAGGGCAAGTCCGACGGAGAGGTCATGCGCTTCTGCCAGAGCTTCATGACCGAGCTCATCAAGCACATCGGCCCCGACACCGACGTGCCCGCCGGCGACATCGGCGTGGGCGGCCGGGAGATCGGCTACATGTTCGGCCAGTACAAGCGGCTGTCCAACAGCTGGACCGGCGTGCTCACCGGCAAGGGCCTGTCCTACGGCGGCTCCCTGGCCCGCACCGAGGCCACCGGCTTCGGCCTGTGCTACTTCGCCGACGCACAGCTCCGGGACAACGGCAAGAGCTTTGAAGGCAAAAAGGTGGTCATCTCCGGCTCCGGCAATGTGGCCATCTACGCCAATCAGAAGACCGTCCAGCTGGGCGGCAAGGTCATCGCCATGAGCGACTCCAACGGCTACATTGTGGACGAGAACGGCATCGACTACAAGGTGATCCAGGTCATCAAGGAGCAGAAGCGGGAGCGCATCAGCACCTACCTGGAGTACGTCCCCACCGCCAAGTATGTGGAGGGCTGCTCCGGCATCTGGAGCGTCCCCTGCGACATCGCCCTGCCCTGCGCCACCCAGAACGAGCTGGATGAGGAGGCCGCCAAGACCCTGATCGCCAACGGCTGCCTCGGCGTGTTTGAGGGCGCCAACATGCCCTGCACCCCCGAGGCCATCGCCGCCATCAAGGCTGCCGGCGTGCTGTACAGCCCCGGCAAGGCCTCCAACGCCGGCGGCGTGGCCACCTCCGGCCTGGAGATGAGCCAGAACGCCGAGCATCTGAGCTGGACCTTTGAAGAGGTGGACAGCAAGCTCAAGGGCATCATGGAGACCATCTACGCCGACTGCGCCGCCGCTGCCGAGAAATTCGGCATGAAGGGCGACATCCAGGCCGGCGCCAACATCGCCGGCTTCCTGAAGGTGGCCGACGCCATGCTGGCCCAGGGCGTCTGCTACTGAGAAAAGCCAACTGAAAAAGAGAGGGATTGCCCGAAGCAAATGCTTCGGGCAATCCCATAAAAAAGGACGTGCCGCCGGGCACGTCCTTTTTGCTGTTCTCTGTTATCAGACGTAATTTCTGGGATTCACATAGACCCCGTCCTCAATCACGCCAAAGTGCAGGTGCGGCCCGGTGGAAATGCCGGTGCTGCCCACTGCGGCAATGGTCTCGCCCTGGGAGACCGAGTCCCCTGCGCTGACATAGAGCGCGCTGCAGTGCATGTACACGGTGCTGACCCCGCTGCCGTGGGAGATCACCATATAGTTGCCCCGGGAGGAGCTGTATCCCGCCTCAGTGACGGTTCCGCTGGCCGCCGCATAGATGGGGCTGCCGGAGGAGGCGCCGATATCAATGCCCTGATGGTAGGAAGAGGCTCCCGCCGTCGGGCTGTCGCGGTATCCGAAATTGGATGTAATGCGGGTGCTGGAACAGGGCCAAACCATGCTGATCCGCCCGGAGCCGGAGGAGGCGCTGCCCGAGGAGCCGGACCCGCCGGAATTCGACGCGTTATCCTTGGCTGCCTCTTCCGCCGCCACCTGGTCGTCATACGCCTTCTGCGCCGCGGCGATCTGCTCGTCCAGTTCTGCGGCCTGGGCCGTCAGCTCAGCCAGCTGGCTCTCATAGACGTCCGCCTGGCTGTTGATCTCCGCAATCGCGGCGTCCACCGCCGCCTCATCCGCGGCCAGCGCACTCTGCTGCTCTTCCAGGGCGGCCTTGGCCGCCTGCTGCTCCGCCTGGCTGGTTTCCAGCGCGGCTTTGGCGTCGGCCACCGCCTGGCGGGCCTCGCCCAGCGCCTCCACCATCTGCTGGTCATAGTCCATCACATCGCCCACAAAATTGAGACGGTCCAGCAGGTCGGTAAAACTGGCAGAGCCAAAGAGGATGGACCAATAGGTCACAGACCCCTGCTCCTCCATATCCCGGAACCGCTCACAGAACAGCTGGTAATACTCGGCCTCCTTGGCCTGGGCTTCCTCCAGCTCTGTCTGGGTCTGGGCGATCTGCACGTCATATTCGGCAATCAGCGCCTCTGTATTGGCAATCTGCGCGGAGAGCACCGAGATCTGCTGCTCCAGCAGCGCCTTCTCCTCCAGCTTGGAGTTGGCCTGGTTCTCCAACTCGTCCAGCTGGCCCTGGAGGGAATCCTCCTGGGTTTCCAGCTCGCTGGCCTGATCCTTCAGGCGGTCCAGCTGTTCCGAACTGGCCGCCCATGCGGTACCGGCAGACCCAAAGAGCAGGGCAGCGGCAGTCAGCGCAGCCAACACACCCGGAATCATCCGCCTCAGACGGAAGTGCTCCCTTGTTTCAGCGAAATGTCTCATCGGATTTGTCCCTCCTTCAACACAGCTCTAATCTCTCAAATCGTTCAAACTGCCAGGATAAAAATCTGCATGACGATGGGCACCAGCAGCAGCAATGCCATTCCGCCGGCCACGGCGGCCACCAGAATTCTGCGCTTATCCCAACCGTACTTATCGTGCTTTTTGCTCACTGGTGAACCCCTCTCATCAGACCTGGAGGTACTTCCGGATGGTGAACAGGCTGCCGCAGACGCCCACAATCAGTCCGACTCCGGCAAAGATTGCTCCCATAATGGGTGCTATCTGGGTGAAGGGAATCATATCCACCAGCTGCTCCATCCCGGCGGAACCGCGGATGGTATTGATCAGCAGCTCATAAATGCCCCACTGGCAGGCAAATCCCAGGATCGCGCTCACCAGGCCCAGCACAATGCCCTCGATGACAAAGGGCATCCGGATAAAGCCGTTGGTGGCACCGCACATCTTCATAATGGCGATCTCCTCCTGGCGGGACAGGGTTGCCAGCTTGATGGCATTGGAGATGATGAACAGCGAGATCACCAGCAGCACCGCCACCATACCGATGGTGACCACTGTAACCACGTTGCGCACGCTGATAAAGCCGTTGGCCACGTCCTGGGCGGCGGAATAATCTGCAATCCCGCTGATGCTCATAACTCCCTGGATGGTTTCTGACAACAGGTTGAGATCATCCACGCTGATGGAATAGCGGTGGCGCAGCACCGAGGAGGGCAAACTGGAGTACAGGTCGTCGTCAGCCCCCAGATCTTCCAGATAGGAGTTCTTCGCCTCTTCTGCGCTGATAAAGGTGACGTTGGCCACATTGGGGACGCTCTCAATCTGGGACTGAAGGGCACGGGCCTGCTCCTCGGTGAGGGTGTCATCCACATAGGCCAAAAACTCGTTTTCCGCCATCAGGCCCTCCAGATTGTACTGGATATTGAGGGCCACCAAAGAGAAGCTGCCGGTGATCAGCAGACAGGCGGCAATGATGATGATGGCGGCAATGGACATAAAGGCGTGGCTCAGAAGGCCTCTGAGGCCCTCCTGCACATAATAGCCGAAATTACGGCTCTTTCTTCTCTTCTTTGTCTGTGTTCTCATAGATGTAGAATCCGTCCTCCTCATCACCGACGACCACGCCGTCCTTGATATGGATCACTCGTTTATTGAAATGGTTTACCAGGGCCTTTTCGTGGGTGACCACCAGCATGGTGGTGCCCAGGGCATTGATCCGCTCCAGGAGGGTCATGATCTCCAGGGAGCGCTCCGGGTCCAGGTTACCCGTGGGCTCGTCGGCGATGATGGTGCTGGGGTTGTTCACCAGCGCCCGGGCGATGGCCACCCGCTGCTGCTCGCCGCCGGAGAGCTCGCCGGGATAGCTGTTGATCTTATCCTCCAGCCCAACCAGCTCCAGCACATAGGGGATGCGGCGGCGCATCTCCCGGGGCGAGGCCCCGATAATCCGCATGATGAAGGACATGTTTTCAAACACTGTCTTTTTCTCAATCAGGCGGAAGTCCTGGAATACAATCCCCAGGCTGCGCCGCAGATAGGGCACCTGCCGGGGGCGGATGGTGTTGAGATTGTATCCGTTCACCATCAGGTTGCCGCTGGAGATGGGCTCCTCCGCCGTGAGCAGGCTGAGGATGGTGCTCTTGCCCGCGCCGGATGGTCCCACCAGGAAGGCAAACTCGCCGTCCTTCAGCTCAAAGGACAATCCCCGCAGCGCCTGGGTTCCGTTGGGATAGGTCTTTTTCACATTACTGAAACGAATCATATGGATCCCTCGTTATATCGGTTGATTGTAACACCCAAATACAGTGGTTATTATACATGTTCTATGCAGTTATGTCAATTTAATTTCAAATTTTCACAAACGGTGACAAAAGCGGCGCCGGCACGAATGCCGTGCCGGCGCGCTGAAACTGCATGATATGATGCGGACTGATTTCCGCTCCTCCCCGCCCCATTCGCGGCGGCAGTCGGCGGTTTACAGGTCGATTCCTCTGGAGGTGAGATACTTCTTGACCATGAGCGCCACCTTGAAGGTGATGGCATCGTCAAACTCCCGCAGGTCCAGTCCGGTCAGCTTTTTGATCTTCTCCAGCCGGTAGACCAGGGTGTTCCGGTGGACAAAGAGCTTGCGGGCGGTCTCGGAGACGTTCAGGTTGTTTTCAAAGAACTTGTTGATAGTGAACAGGGTCTCCTGATCCAGGGAGTCAATGGGGTTCTTCTTAAAGACCTCCTGAAGAAACATCTCACACAGGGTGGTGGGCAGCTGATAGATCAGCCGGCCGATGCCCAGGTTCTCGTAGTTGATGACGCTGCGCTCGGTCTCAAAAACTTTGCCCACCTCGATGGCCATCTGAGCCTCCTGATAGGCCCGGGCCAGATCCCGCACATGGTTGACCACCGTGCCGATGCCGATGACCACCTTGATCTTCAGCTCGGTGGAGGTGGTCTCCTCAATTCCCTTGGCAATTTTATAGAGATCCTTGGCGTTGGTGGTCTCGGTCACCTGTTTGACCAGGGCCACGTCGGTCTCGCTGATCGAAATGACATAGTCGCTCTGGCGATCCGGATAGAGTCCCTGCACCACGTCGATCACCGAGACATCCACGCTGCCCTCCTGGCGGATCAGGAAAACCGCCCGGGGCACCTCGGAGACGAAGTGGAGCTCCTTTGCCCGGAGATAGATATCCCCCAGCAGAATATTGTCCGAGAGAATGCTCTTGACAAAGGCGGCCTTGTCGTGCTTCTCCTCGAAGTAGGTCTTGGCGCCGTTCAGGGCCACCGCAGACATGGAACAGATTGTCCCGGCCAGGTCATCCTCTCCAGAGGTGAACACAGCATAGTCGAACTGGGCTCCCAAACCGTTCAGTGTTTTAAATGTATTTCCATTCTGGACGACCAGTCCCCCGTGCTCCGCAGAGATGGCCTCCACTGAGTTGGGCAAGGTCTCGCCAATACGGGAAAGCTCACTGCAGGCCACCACGGCGCCATTGGCGTCAATGACACCGATGGTACGGCTGGTACTCTCTTTCAACTGCAGGACAACGCTCTGAAATACGCGGCTAGACATGTTTGCTCCTTTCTCCCGGTTGAAACCAATGATGATTGTACAATCTCTCCAAAGTAAGATTTATTCTATCATCTCTCCTGGGCTTTTTCAATAGCTTTTTGATTCTTTTTTGTATAAAATGACGAATTATTTTTGCAGTTCCTCTAATTCCAGCAATTCCTGCTCCGTCAGCGGTCGAAATTCCCCCGGAGCAAGGCCGGGGTCCAGCTGCAGGGGGCCCATGGAAATGCGCTTTAACCGGAGGACGGGCTTGCCCCGCTGGGCAAGCATCCGCTTGACCTGATGGAATTTCCCCTCCCGCAGCGTCACACGGCAGAGTCCGGGGCCCAAGCGCTCCAATCCGGCGGACAGACACCGGGTCCCGTCCTCCAGCACCATCCCCGCACCAAAGGCCTCCACATCCGCCGCGTCAACGTCCCCGTCGACCTCCGCCAGATAGACCTTGTCCACATGGTGGCGCGGAGAGAGCAGCCGGTGGGCCAGCACCCCGTCGTCGGTAAGCAGCAGCAGTCCCTCGGTATCTTTATCCAGCCGCCCCACGGGAAACAGATCCCGGTACATGGCGGGCAGCAGGTCCAGCACCGTCTTCTGCCGCCGGTCCTCGGTGGCCGTGAGCACTCCGGCGGGTTTCCAGAGCATGAGATAGCGGTGCTCCGCCCATGCCACCGCCTGGCCGTCCACCGTCACCTGAACGGCGGCAGGACACACCTTCCGGTCCGCCGACCGCTCAACCTGACCGTCCACCTGAACCCGCCCCTGGCGCAGCAGCTGCTTGGCCTCTTTCCGGGACCACTGGCCGCTGTCGGAGAGCAGCTTATCCAGCCGAAGCGTTTTCTCCATGGTTTTCCTCCCTTGGGGTTCTGTCCATCCCGCCGCACGCATAACATCAACTACTGAGAGGTGGACGAGATGCTGATTATGACCGTAAAGCTCCCTGAGCGCAAAAAATGTCTGGCTGCCGGCGCGCTGGCACTGCTGCTGGTGGTGGGCATCCTGAGCCTTGCCGCGCTGCGCGGCAAGGCCGCCAACACCCTGGCCGCCGAGGACAGCGGAGTGGTCCTCTGTCTGGACTGCCTGGACGGCTTTGGGTGGGAGGTAAATCCCACGCCGGTCAGCGTGGAAACCTGCACCCTGAGCAGCGATCTGAGCCAGACCTATCTGGATCTGCAGCTGGAGGCCGGCCTGGATCTGAGCGATGATCTGGGCAGCACCGTCACCCGTTACACCTTTGAAATACTGAACTATCCCACCGGCGAACAGGGGGTGCTGGCCGATCTGCTGGTCCGGGACGGGGCGGTCGTGGGCGGCGATGTGCGCACCAGCGGCCTGGACGGTTTTCTCCACAGCCTGAACCGCCCCCAGGGAGCGTGATATGCCCCTGAAAAAGCGGCGCAGTTCTCCCGAGGACTGCGCCGCGACTGAACGGGCTGCACTTCAGCGCTCCCCTGAAAAGGAAGGCCGCACCGCACATCCCGCCGCACCGCTCTGCCGCACTGGGCAATCAAACGGTGCCTGTTTGTTCCAGCTTCCGGCGCAGCCGCGCCGGAAGCTGTTTTCCTTGTTGTCACTCCACTCCGGCCCGGCGGCTGTCCCCAGCCGCCCCAGGCCGGACCGGCCGCGCCCCGCGCCGTCCGGCGGTCACTCGATGGAGATCAGATAATAGTAGACGGGCTGCCCGCCTGGGACAATCGCCACCTCGGCCTCCGGGCATACCTGGGCAAAAAGCTGCTCCGCCTCTTCCGCCTGGGCTTCGGTGACATCCTCTCCGTAGAACAGGGTGACAAATTCCGCGCCGGCCTCCTTGGCCGCACCGGCCAGAGCGGTCAGCATATCCTCCACCGCAGGAGAAGTGCCGTAGAGCTTGCCGTTCAGCAGCGCCAGGTAATCCCCAGCCCTGATGTTAAAGCCGTCCAGGTCGGAGTCCCGGGCCGCGTAGGTGATCTGGGCGGTCTGAACCCGCCGGGACGCCTCGAGCATGGCCTGGCCCAGCTCCTCTTCCCCGACTTCCAGATCCACCGCCATCATGGCGGCAATTCCCTCGGGGACAGTCTTGGTCTCAATGACGACCACCTTTTTCGTCTGGGACAGGGGAATGCACTGCTGGGCCGCCATAATGATGTTTTTATTGTTGGGCAGCACGAATACCGTCTCCGCCGGGGTGGCATTGATCACCCGGAGCAGATCCTCCGTAGAGGGATTCATCGTCTGCCCGCCGGACACCATTCCGTCCACGCCCAGGTCCCGGAACACCGCTTCCAGGCCCGCTCCGGCGCAAACCGCCACAAAGCCGTAACGCTTCTCGTTGGGGGCCACCTCAGGCTGTCCGGACCCGTGCTGACGCTCCAGTTCCGCCTCTATCTGCTCCAGATCGTCGGTGCTCTGGGCCTTTCGGCCGGCGGCCAGGGCCTCCTGCTGGGTGCGCATATTCTCGATCTTGGCCAGCTCCAGTGTGCCGTACTTCTGGGACTCGGTCAGCGCGTCCCCGGGAATGTTGGTATGGACATGGACCTTGAAGGACTCGTCGTCCTCGCCGATGACCAGGCTGTCCCCAATTCCGTCCAGGAAGGCCCGCAGCGGAGTCAGATCCACGTCAGGAGTGCGTTTGCGCACAATATAGACCGTGTCGAAGGCAAAGGCGGTATCCTGGGCGTCAAAATCCGCAAAATCCGCCTTTTCCTGAGCGGCAGGCTGTGCCATGTCCTCCGTCTCAGGCAATTCCTCGCCCATCAGGCAGGAGAGCATTCCCCCCAGGATGACCAGGAAACCCTTGCCGCCGGCGTCCACCACGCCCGCTTTTTTCAAAACGGGATTCTGGTTGATGGTATCCGCCAGGGCCTCCTGCCCCCGGGCAATGGTCTGTTCCAGCACATACTGGAATGCGGTGTCCTCCATGCTGGCCTCAGCCGCCCGCTCCGCCGCGAGACGGGAGACGGTGAGGATAGTGCCCTCGGCGGGCTTCATCACCGCGCCGTAGGCGGCAGACACGCCTTCAGACAGGGCGGCGGCAAAGTCCACGCCGTCCATCTGCTCTTTCTCCTTCAGTTCCCGGGCAATCCCCCGGAAGAGCAGCGACAGAATGACACCGGAGTTACCCCGTGCCCCCCGGAGCAGCGCGGAAGCCGCCGTCGAGGCAACCTCCCCCACGCTGCCGGCCGGGCCGGACGCCAGAGCCGTTACAGCGGCCCCAATGGTCAGGCTCATATTGGTACCCGTATCGCCGTCCGGCACGGGAAAAACATTCAAATCATTGATGGACTGCTTTTCCACCTGGATGGCAGCCGCACCATAACGGATCATATTCCGAAACAGTTCTCCGTCGATGATATCAATCATAATTATGTTTCTTCCTTTCGGCGCAGTGTCCGGCGCCAGTTTCCTTTTAACTGGGCCGAGGCGTTCAGCTGAACGAGATGGAGTCGATATAGATTTCGACGCTTCTGACCTCAACGCCGGTGTATTGTTTGACTTTATAGGCCACCTCATTGGTGATGGAGCTGCTGATGGCGGCGATATTCACGCCGCTGTCCACAATAATGTGCAGGTCGATGGTGACGCTGGCATCCTCGTTGGCGGTCACCTTCACGCCCTTGGCCATGGACTCCCGCCGGAGCAAATGAACCAGGCCGTCTGTCTTGGAGCGCACCGCCATGCCCTTGACGCCGAAGCAGCTGGTGGCGACCGCACCGGCGATCTGGGTGAACACATCGTTGCTGATGACGAGATTGCCTTTTTCCATCTGGATCTTCATTCCGGAGCACTTCCCTTCCGCGCCGCGGAACGGCGCACACTTTCTCACAGAAATACAATTCTATTTTATTCTATCCCGGGCAAAAATACAAGTAGAAATCTGGATATCTCCGCCGGGGCACTGCCCCGGTTACTTCGCATATGGGAATCAAATACAGCTATACAGGACACTTTCCTTATGGTATAATGTCAAATTGATACAAATCTTATGGGAGCGACCGCATGTTATGGCATACCTGGTTTACATGATTGCAGGACTGGGCGCCGGAGTCGTCACCGGCCTGGCCGGTCTGTCTGCGGCATCTGTCATCTCCCCCATCCTGATCACGCTATTGGGGTTTGACCCCTTTATGGCCATCGGCATCTCACTGGCCTCCGACGTGCTGGCCTCTGCCCTGTCCGCCACCACCTACGCCAAAAACGGACATATGGATGTCAAAGGCGGCCTGTGGCTGCTCCTCCCCGCCATGGCGCTGACCGTGTTTGGCTGTATTCTAGGCTACTCGGTGAGCAGCACCGCGCTGGGCATGGTGTCCTGTCTCTTCCCCATCGGACTGGGCATCAAATTCCTGATTGCAAAGGAGGCAAAGCCCCTGCCCTTTGTGCAGGGCTGCTCCACCCGGACGCGGCATCTGCTCTCCATCCTCTCCGGCGCGGTGGTGGGAACCATCTGCGGCTTTTCCGGCGCGGGCGGCGGCATGATGATGCTGTTCCTGCTCACCAGCCTGCTCTCCTACGAGCTGAAAACCGCTGTGGGAACCAGCGTGTTCATTATGACCTTTTTGGCCCTGGTGGGGGCCATCTCCCACTTCACCATGCTGGGGGAGATCAACTGGACCGCGCTGGTGATATGCGCCCTGTCCGCCCTGTTGGGGGCCTGGCTGGCCTCGCGTTTTGCCAACCGCGCCACCCCCAGGCTGCTCAACCGGGTCATCGGCGCCTGTCTGGTGCTGTTGGGCGCATTTCTCACCCTGTTCAAATTCGTGCTGTAAGAAGCATCAAACATCAAATCAGAGGGCACGCCGTCATCCGCGGCGTGCCCTCCGTGTCTTCTCCAGGTTTAAACAGCGCCGCCCTCCAGGCGCGGCAGCAGGCCCAACAGTTCGGGAAACGCCCGAATGGTCTGCCACGGGCGGGCCACCGTACCCAGGCCATAGGCGGCATAGATCATGGGAATCCGCGCCTCCGCACAGGCATCTGCGTCCCCCTGGGTGTCCCCCACATAGACCGGAGCGGACAGCCCATAGCGGCGGCAGAGGGTGACAAGATTTTTCCCCTTCCCCTCTCCTGTGTCCCCGTAGCTCAGATAGCCGGAGAAAAAGCGTCCCAGTCCGGTGGTCTTTAACATGACCTGGATATAACCGTTCTGGCAGTTGGAGACGATGAAAAGGGGCCAGCGCCGGCCCAGCTCTGCCAGCGTCTCCTCCACCCCCGGGTAGAGGGTGCCCGGCTCCTGCTCCAGCCAGTCGTTTTCCTCCCGGAAGATCTGCTCTCCCAGGCGCAGCCGCTCCTCCGGCGGGCAGTCGGGCAGCAGCACCTGGACAATCACATCCATGGTCTTGCCGAAAAACTGACCCAGGTACTCCGGCGTAAAGCTGCTGGGTTTGCCGGTCAAGCGCTCAATGCTGTGGTTCCAGGCGTGGGCCACCGGCACCCGGGAGTCCCAGAGGGTGCCGTCCACATCGAAAATAATCGCGTCCATTGGGGCAATCGCTCCTTTCTGCGGGCAGTGAATCAGGAAAAACGGCCGCCGGAGGGCGGCCGTTTTCCATTTCCGTCAGGCATTGAGCCGTATTACTTAAAGTATTCTGCTCCGGACTCAAAGAGGGGCATGTGCTTGTCTCCGGGGATATTCAGGCCCACATAGGCGCCGCAGCGCTCGGTGTGGCCCATCTTGCCGAAGACCCGGCCGTCTGGGCTGAAGATGCCCTCGATGGCGTTCATGGAGCCGTTGGGGTTGGCGGAGATGTCCATGGTGGGATTGCCGTACAGGTCCACATACTGGGTGGCCACCTGGCCGTTCTCGATGAGCTTGGCCATGATCTCCGCCGGGGCCACAAAGCGGCCCTCGCCGTGGGAGACGGGCACGGTGTAGAGGTCGTTGACCTCCGCCTTCAGCATCCAGGGGCTCTTCACCGAGGCCACCCGGGTGGTGACATAGCGGGACTGGTGGCGGCCGATCAGGTTGAAGGTCAGGGTGGGGCAGCTCTCGTCCATGTCCCGGATCTCGCCGTAGGGCACCAGCCCCAGCTTGACCAGGGCCTGGAAGCCGTTGCAGATGCCCAGCATCAGGCCGTCCCGGTTCTTGAGCAGGTCATGGACCGCGTCCTTGATGCGCTCGTTGCGGAAGAAGGAGGCGATGAACTTGCCCGAGCCCTCGGGCTCGTCGCCGCCGGAGAAGCCGCCGGGCAGAATGATCATCTGGGCCCCCTTGATGGCCTCCTCCAGCTCATGGGCGGACTGGGTGAGCAGGTCGGTGGTCAGGTTGCGCACCACCAGGATCTTGGGCTCAATCCCTGCCCGCAGGCAGGCGTTGGCGGTGTCGTACTCGCAGTTGGTGCCCGGGAAGACCGGGATCACCGCCCGGGGCCGGGCGGTCTTGGCAGCCGGTGCCCGGTTGGAGCGCTGGTCGCAGGTGATCTCCGGCACCAGGTCGGCCTGGCCGTGGCGGCCCACCTCGCAGTGGATGGAGGACATGGGGTCGTCCAGCTTGTCCTCCTCGGTCTGCTCCGGCTCCTCGGACTTCAGCCGGGTGGGATAGACGTCCTCCAGGGTGCTCTCCCACACCGCCTGGAGATCGTCCAGGGGCAGGTAGGCCCCGCCGGCCTCCAGGATGGGCGGGAAGGCGGTGCGGCCGATCTTCTCGCCGAAGTCCACGTCCTCGCTCAGCTCCGCGATGATGGAGCCGCAGGCGGGGGCGAAGAGCTTGGTCCCCTTCAGATGCTCCGCACCCACGAAGCCGATCCGGTTGCCGAAGCACATCTTCATCAGGCCCTCGGCCACGCCGCCGGAGGTCAGCGCCCAGGCGGCGCGCACCTTGCCGGACTGGCAGAGTTCATGGAACCGGTCCCACATGGCCAGCGTGCCCTCATAATCCCCCTTGGGAGCGGTAAACAGATAGACCGGGTCGTCGGACTTCTTGAACTCCGCCGTCACCAGCTGGTCCGCCCGGGCCGGGGCGATGGCGAAGCTCACCAGGGTGGGGGGCACGTCCATGTCCAGGAAGGAACCGGACATGGAGTCCTTGCCGCCGATGGCGGCGGCTTTCAGGCCGATCTGGGCGGACAGGGCGCCCAGCAGGGCGGCAAAGGGCTTGCCCCAGCGCAGGGGCTCGTCCCGCAATTTTTCAAAGTACTCCTGGAGGGAGAGATAGGCCAGCCTGGCGTCGCAGCCCGCGGCGGCCAGCTTGGCCACCGACTCCACCACCGACTCGGCGGCCCCCACAAAGGGGTTGCGCTCGCTGCGGTAGGGGTCGAAGCCGTAGGCCATGACGGAGCAGGTCTTGGTCTCATGGCCGGGACCCACCGGGAGCAGGGCGGCCATCACCTGGGCCGGGGTCTGCTGCTCCCGGCCGCCGAAGGGCATCAGCACCGAGGAGGCGCCGATGGAGCCGTCAAAGCGCTCCACCAGGCCCCGCTGGGAGGCCATATTGGGGTCGGAGGCGATGCGCTGGAAGAGCTGGATGGGATCGCCCTCGTAGTCCACTTTCTCCTCCGCCTCGGGCAGGGCGGGGACAGAGACGGTGGTGTGCTTGTCGGCGCCGTTGCTGGCCAGGAAGGAGCGGCTCAGATCGGCGATCTTGACCCCGTTCCAGGTCATGACCATCCGGGGCTCCTGGGTGACCACGGCCACCTGATAGGCCTCCAGGTTCTCCGCGGTGGCGGCGGCGATGAACTTTTCCGCGTCCTGGGCGGCCACCACCACGGCCATCCGCTCCTGGGATTCGGAGATGGCCAGCTCGGTGCCGTCCAGGCCCTCGTACTTCTTGCGCACCGCGTTCAGGTCGATGGACAGGCCGTCGGCCAGCTCGCCGATGGCCACGCTGACGCCGCCGGCGCCAAAGTCGTTGCAGCGCTTGATCATCCGGGTCACATTGCCGTCCCGGAACAGCCGCTGGATCTTGCGCTCCTCGGGGGCGTTGCCCTTCTGGACCTCAGAGGCCATAGTCTGGAGGGACTTCTTGTTGTGGCTCTTGGAGGAGCCGGTGGCCCCGCCGATGCCGTCCCGGCCGGTGCGGCCGCCCAGCAGGATGACCACATCCCCGGGGGCGGGCTGCTCCCGAACCACATTGTCCGCCGGGGCGGCGCCCACCACAGCGCCCAGCTCCATGTGCTTGGCGATATAGCCCGGGTGGTAGAACTCGTTGACCAGGCCGGTGGCCAGGCCAATCTGGTTGCCGTAGGAGGAGTAGCCGGCGGCGGCGGTGGTGGCCAGCTTGCGCTGGGGCAGCTTGCCCGCCAGGGTCTCGCTCATGGGAACCCGGGGATCGCCGCAGCCGGTGATGCGCATGGCCTGATAGACATAGGCCCGGCCGGACAGGGGATCCCGGATGGCGCCGCCGATGCAGGTGGCCGCGCCGCCGAAGGGCTCAATCTCGGTGGGGTGGTTGTGGGTCTCGTTCTTGAACATGAGCAGCCAATCCTGCTCCTGGCCGTCCACGTCCACCGGAATGTGGATGGAGCAGGCGTTGATCTCCTCGGACTCGTCCAGGTTGGGCAGCTCGCCCCGCTTCTTCAGCACCTTGGCCCCCAGGGTGCCCACATCCATCAGGGTCTGGGGCCGCCGGGCCGCCTTCTCCGGGCCGTAGACCTCCTCCCGGCCGGCCAGATAGGCCTCATAGGCCTTCCGGACCTCCGGGTCCTGGATGTCCACGGCGTCGATGTGGGTGCCGAAGGTGGTGTGGCGGCAGTGGTCGGACCAGTAGGTGTCCACCAGCCGCAGCTCGGTGATGGTGGGGTCCCGCTTCTCCTCGTCCCTGAAATAGGACTGGAGGAACTTCAGGTCATTCAAATCCATGGCCAGGCCGTACTCGGAGAGCATTTCAGTCAGCCCCGCCTCGTCCAGCTCCCGGAAACCGGTCAATGTGGCCACGCTGGTGGGGATGTCATAGCTCTGGACCAGGGTCTCCGGCTTGTCCATGGAGGCTTCCCGGGTCTCCACCGGGTTGATGAGGTAGCCCCGGATGGCCTCCATATCCTGATCGCTGAGCTCGCCCATCAGCACATAGATGGTGGCGCAGCGGACAATGGGCCGCTCGCACCCGGCCAGCAGCTGGATGCACTGGGCGCAGGAGTCGGCCCGCTGGTCGAACTGGCCGGGCAGGGACTCCACGGCCAGAATGGAATGCGCCCCCACAATCTGGGGCATCTGCTCGTCATAGAAGGCGTCGCACATGGGCTCGGAAAAAACGGTGGTGCGGCTCTTCAGATAGACCGGGTAGTCCACGCCGTCCACGTCATAGCGGCAGAAAATGCGCACCCCGTGCAGGCTGGCGATGCCGAGCTGCTCCCTCAGCTCCTGAAAGACCTTGCCCGCCTCCACATCGAAGCCGGGGCGCTTTTCCGCGTAGCATCGAAATACATAATTCATACTCTCTCTAACCTCCTCGGCCGCCTTCAGGGCCGGATTTTCCAATGGGTCGACTCAGGTCAGCTGGATCAGCGCCGCCATAGCGCCCCGGGCGCTGCCGGTGCGGCGGTGGCTGAAAAAGGTATCAAGGTCACAGGCTGTACAGGCATCTGAAACCGCAATCTGCTCGGGCCGGACACCGGCGCGGAGCAGCCACAGGCGGTTGAGCCCTTTCAGGTCTACATGAAATCTTCCGTCCCCGTGGTCGTCCACAAAGGACATGGCCACATCCCCCAGGGCGGCGGTCATGGCCTCAGGCACGTCGGAGCGGGTTTCAAAACAGCACCGGGAGATGCCCGCCCCGATGGCACAGCGCAGGTCGGCAGGCCGGGTGCCGTAGACCTGGGCCATCCGCTCCACCGTCTTGGCGGCAATCCCCAGGGCAGTCCCCCGCCAGCCCGCGTGGCAGGCGCCGACGGCCCGGCGCACCGGGTCATAGAACAGCACCGGAATGCAGTCGGCAGTGTGGACTACCAGGGGCAGGCCGGGCACATCTGTGATCAGGCCGTCCACCTCATAATCCCGTTTCCGGTCCAGCCCCTTTCCCGCGTCGGCAGAGGTGGCCACCCGGATCACATCGCCGTGGACCTGATGGGTACAGGCCATCCGGTTGCCGTCCGCCCCCAGGGCAGCGCAGAAGCGCCGGTAATTCTCCCGGACACAGGCCGGGGCGTCTCCCTGGTTCAGTCCCAGGTTCAGTGTGTTATAGGGGGGTGAGCTGATCCCTCCCAAGCGGGTGGAAAAGCCGTGGACGGTGCCCAGTCCCTCCGCCTGAAAAAAGGTGACCCCCTGCCGTGTTAATCTGACAAACTTCATTGCTGATTCTGATTCAGATCTTCGTGGTAGGCAGCGCAGGTGCACTTCTTCCACTTCAGACCGCTGCCGCAGGGGCACAGCTCATTGCGCCCGATCTTCTTCACCTTGCGGACCGGCTGCTTTTTGACGGTGCCGTCACTGCTGCCCGACTCACCGGTGACCTTGGCCACCGCCTTGCGCTCCACCCGCTCCTTGACCCGGGTGATATAGATGCGCCGGACGGTCTCGGCCTGGATGGCGCCGATCATGTTTTCAAACATCTCGTAGCCTTCCCGCTTGTAGGCCACCACCGGGTCCTCCTGGCCATAGGCCCGCAGGCGGATGCCCTGCTTCAGGTCGTCCATGGCGTCGATGTGCTCCATCCAGTACTCGTCCACCACCCGGAGCAGCACCACCCGCTCCAGCTCCCGCATGAGCTCCTCGCCCAGGATGGTCTCCTTCTTGTCGTAGATGTCGAAGGCCCGCTCCTCCAGCTTCTCAATCAGCTGGTCGGCGGTGAGGCTGGAGAGCTCTTCATCTGTATAATCCAGCTCATCGGGCAGCAGGAACACCCCCCGGAACTCGGCGGTGGCGTCCCGCCAGCTCTCGGCGGACATGTGCTTCTGCTCCCCCATGGCCCCGTGGACGGCGGAGGAGATAATGGTGCGGATCATGCCGGCCACATATTCCTTCAGGTTCTCGCCGGAGAGCACCTTGCGGCGCTGGTCATAGATGACCTCCCGCTGGGTATTCATCACGTCGTCGTAGTCCAGCACGTCCTTCCGGGCCTGGAAGTTCCGGGACTCCACCCGCTTCTGGGCGTTCTCAATGGCGCCGGAGAGCATCTTGGCGTCGATGGGGGTGTCCTCATCCACGCCCATCCGGTCCATCAGGCCCTGGATGCGCTCGCCGCCGAAGAGCCGGAGGATGTCGTCCTCCAGGGAGAGGAAGAAGCAGGTCTCGCCCGGGTCGCCCTGGCGGCCGGCGCGGCCCCGGAGCTGGTTGTCGATGCGGCGGGACTCGTGGCGCTCGGTGCCCAGGATGAACAGGCCGCCGGCCTGGCGCACCTGCTCGGCCTCGCTCTCAATCTCCTCCTTGAATTTCTTCTCAGACTGGGCGAAGAGCAGCCGGGCCTGGATAATTTCTTCATTGTCGGTGTCGGCATAGCCGGTGGCCTCGGCGATGACCTCGTCGGAATAGCCCGCCTTGCGCAGTTCCGCCTTGGCCAAATACTCCGCGTTGCCGCCCAGCATAATGTCGGTACCGCGGCCGGCCATATTGGTGGCCACCGTCACCGCCCCCAGCTTGCCGGCCTGGGCGATGATCTCCGCCTCCTTGTCGTGCTGCTTGGCGTTGAGGACGCTGTGCTTGATGCCTTTCTTGTCCAGCATCCGGCTGAGCAGCTCGGACTTCTCAATGGACACAGTGCCCACCAGCACCGGCTGCCCCTTGGCGTGGCAGTCCTCGATCTGGGCGATGATCGCCCGGTATTTGCCCTCCTCGGTCTTATAGACCCGGTCCGGGTCGTCCACCCGGGCCACCGGCTTGTTGGTGGGAATCTCCACAATGTCCAGGTTATAGATGGAGTTGAACTCGTCCTCCTCGGTCATGGCGGTGCCGGTCATGCCGGAGAGCTTGTTGTAGAGCCGGAAATAGTTCTGGAAGGTGATGGTGGCCAAAGTCTTGGACTCGTTGGCCACGGTGACCCCCTCCTTGGCCTCGATGGCCTGGTGCAGGCCCTCGTTGTAGCGGCGGCCAAACATCAGGCGGCCGGTGAACTCGTCCACGATGATGACCTGGCCGTCCTTGACCACATAGTCCACATCCCGCTTCATGATGCCCCGGGCCCGGATGGCCTGGTTGATGTGGTGGTTCAGGGTGGTGTTCTCCGCGTCGGAGAGGTTCTCGATATTGAAATAGGCCTCCGCCTTGGCAATGCCCTTTGGGGTCAGGGTGACGTGCTTTCCCTTCTCCTCCACGATATAGTCGGCGTCGGAGTCCTCATCCTGGAGCTCCTTGTCGTCGGTCTCGGCGATACGCTGGCACTTCAGGCCGGCCACAAACCGGTCCACCTGGGTGTACAGCGCAGTGGACTCCTCCCCCTTGCCGGAGATAATCAGGGGGGTGCGGGCCTCGTCGATGAGGATGGAGTCCACCTCGTCCACGATGGCAAAGCTCTGGCCCCGCTGGACCAGATCCCGGTCATAGATGGCCATATTGTCCCGCAGGTAGTCAAAGCCCATCTCATTGTTGGTGCCGTAGGTGATATCCGCGGCATAGGCCGCCTTCCGCTCCGCCTTGGTCAGGCCGTGAATAATCAGGCCCACGCTCAGGCCCATAAAGCGGTATACCTTGCCCATCCACTCCGAGTCACGCTTGGCCAGATAGTCGTTGACGGTGACGATGTGCACGCCCTCTCCCGCCAGCGCGTTCAGATAGGCGGGCAGGGTGGCCACCAGGGTCTTGCCCTCGCCGGTCTTCATTTCAGCGATGCGCCCCTGATGGAGCACGATGCCGCCGATCAGCTGCACCCGATAGGGCCGCAGGCCCAGCACCCGGTCGGCCGCCTCCCGCAGGGCGGCAAAGGCCTCGGGCAGGATGTCGTCCAGGGTCTCACCTTTGGCCAGGCGCTCCTTAAATTCCGGAGTTTTGGCCTGGAGCTCGGCATCAGAGAGCGCTTTGTACTCCTCCGACAGAGCCTCAATCTGATTGACAATCGGCATCAGCCGCTTGACCTCCTTGGAGGAGCTGGTACCGAAGATTTTCTTCAGAATGCTCATTTCAACAGTGTCCTTTCCGGCGCGCGCCGGGCGCGCGTATCCATATCAATACAGACTAGATTCTACCACAACAGCCTGGAAAAGGAAAGTCATAATTGTGAATAATTCTCCCGCCGCTCCGGGGGAGCGGCGGGAGAGGAAACGTCACGTGGTTTTCTTCTGCTGCTTCTGGGCAGACACCTGGACAGCCGTGGCGATCAGGTCGGCCACCGGCTTGAGCTCGGGGCACTCCAGATTCTCCAGTGTGCCCTCCTCCCCCAGGGCGGTGATCTCGCCGGACAGGGGGACGGAAACCGTCACACAGCCGCGGGGCAGCACATAGGCCTCGCTGCTCACCGGTTTGTCGGTAAAACTCTTGTTCTCCACATAGGCCACTGTGGGGCTCATCAGCATCATGCACAGGTTGATGCACCGCTGCACCGCCTCCACCGACAGGGCGCCGGGATTGGTGACGGCAATGGTGCCGTCCACCGGGAAGGTGGTGTACAGGTTCAGGGGGATGTCGCCGCAGCCAGAGGGCATGTCCAGCAGCATCACGTCCAACTCCCCCCAGGCGGTGGAGGTATAGAGGTAGTTCAAAATGTTGAAGGCGTCCACCCCGGGCCAGAGCACCGGGTCCATGGGCTTGTCCAGGATCAGATCCACGCTCATGACCTCAATGCCCGAGGCGGTCTTGTGGGGGATGGGCCCGCCCCCCTCGCCCCGGTGAACCGGGCCCTGGAGCCCCAGCATGTGGGGGATGACCGCGGTGTAGATGTCGCAGTCCAATATTCCCACCTTCAGCCCCCGGCGCGCCAGCTCACCGGCCAGCAGCACGGTGACGCTGGATTTGCCCGCGCCCCCCTTGCCGCCGTTGACCGCGTACATCCGCTTGGCAAACCGGGGCAGCTGGGCGCTCTCCCGGTGGTCGCAGTCGGACTGACAGGACTCACAGTTGCCATGGCAGCCCTCCTCAAAGGTCTGCTCAATCTGGGCATTGATCTCATCATACATATCCGGTGTAATATCCTTCCACTTGGAGGGATCGGTGATAAAACTCAGATCGCTCATCGGCGTTTCGCTCCTTATCATAGACATTGTCCTGAGTATACCATAGATATCCCCGTTTGATAACTCTTTTTTTCGGGAAACCGTGGCACAGGCCGCCGCTTTCCGCTATAATATCTTCCAGCAAAACAGTTCGGAGGAATCAGTTATGGTCAGCGCCCGAAAAAATCAGCTTGTCCCCCTCACCATCGAGGGCTACTCCAGCGACGGGGATGGCGTCGCCCGGCTGGATGGCATGGCGGTGTTTGTCAAAGGCGCCCTCCGGGGGGAGGAGTGCCTGGTCCGGCTGCTCAAAGTGGGCAGGAGCGCCGCCTGGGGCCGGGTGGAGGAAGTGCGCGCTCCCTCCCCTGCCCGCCAAAGCCCCGACTGTCCCCACTTTCCCCAGTGCGGCGGCTGCGCCCTGCGGCACATGAGCTATGCCGAAGAGCTGGAGTTCAAGCGCCAGAAAGTGGAGGACGCGCTGAAGCGCATCGGCGGGCTGGAGCTGCCGGTGACAGTCATTCACGGCGCACCCTGTCCGGACCGGTACCGCAACAAAGCCCAGTTCCCGGTGTCGGACGCAACCCAGTCCGGCATCCACATCGGTTTTTTCCGGGCCAGGAGCCATGACGTCATCGACGTGCCCAGCTGTCTGCTCCAGCGCCCCGAGGCCGACGCGGCGGGCCGGGCCGTCAAAGCCTGGATGGGGGATTTTGACGTCTCCGCCTATGATGAAAAAAAACATGCCGGCCTGGTGCGCCACGTCTATGTGCGCACCAACCGCTCCGGGGAATCCCTGATCTGTCTGCTCTGCAACGGCCGCAAGCTGCCCCATGAGGAAGAGCTGGTCCAGGCCCTCCGGGCGGCGGTCCCGAAGGCCGTCGGGGTGGTGCTGGGGGTAAACCAGGACAAGACCAATGTGATCCTGGGCAAGGAGTACCGCACTCTGTGGGGGCAGGACTTTCTCTATGACACCCTGTGCGGCCTGTCCTTCCAGCTCAGCGTCCCCTCCTTTTTCCAGGTCAACCCGGAGCAGACTGAGGTGCTCTATCAGAAGGCGGCAGAGTTTGCCGGTCTGACCGGCCGGGAGACCGTGGTGGATCTCTACTGCGGCACCGGCACCATCAGCCTGGTGCTAGCCCGGCAGGCCGGGCAGGTCATCGGGGCGGAGATCGTTCCCTCTGCCGTGGAAGACGCCAAAGAAAACGCCCGGCGCAATGGAATCACCAACGCGGAGTTCATCTGCGCAGACGCCGGTGAGGCGGCCGCGGAGCTCTCCCGCCGGGGGCTGCGCCCTGATGTGATCTGCGTGGACCCGCCCCGGAAAGGGATGGCGGAGGAGGTCATCGGCCACATCGCCGCCATGGACCCCGGGCATGTGGTCTATGTGTCCTGCGATCCGGCCACCCTGGCCCGGGACTGCAGGCGCTTCGCGGCGCTGGGCTACCGGGCCGTCAAAGCCGAGGCGGTGGATATGTTTCCCAGGACGAAACATGTGGAGACGATAGTGCTTTTGTCCAAACTTAATGCCAAGCAGCATATCGAGGTTGAGTTGAACCTGGATGAACTGGATTTGACCGCTGCGGAGAGCAAGGCCACCTATGAGGAAATTAAAGAGTATGTGTTGGAACATACAGGGCTGAAAGTCAGCCACCTCTATATCGCTCAGGTCAAGCAGAAGTATGGCATTATCGAGCGGGAGAACTATAACAAGCCAAAGTCCGAAGATGCCAGGCAACCGAAATGCCCGCCGGAAAAGGAAGCGGCAATCACAGAAGCATTGAAGTTCTTTGGGATGATTTAAGCCAAAAGATAATATGAGTTATCCCAGATTTTGCCGATATGAAACAGGCATCTGAAGCGCACGAAAGTGCTAATACCGCTGAACGAAACAACATCGCCCTCCGGTCCTCAGAGATTGGTGGGCGATGTTTTGCTCTTTTATAATTTGTTTGAAAGTAAAGTTGTAATGTGATGTCACTTATTCTGCTTGAAATTCAACAGAAATTATAACGCTTCTAACTTCGCAAGCAGGTATATTAGGGAACTATCATAAAAAACGAAATTATCTATCAAACCAATATTTTGAATATCGACCGCTTTTTTGCGAACGGCTGCCTGTTCAGGTCTGACAAGAAGCAATATTTTTATCTCGCGATTACATTGCCGTAATGATTGACAAATTTCTGTTGCATTCTCCATGTCCGTCTGATCTACAACATCTAATATTACCATATCAGCGTGAAAAATATCAGCACCAACTACGGCCTGCGCATAGTTGAATTGTGCTTTCCATTGAAATCCAATCCCTGGTTTAGACATAATTGCCGCCGATAATCCCTGACCAAGTATCTTATTGGCTGAAATAAACAGTATTGTTTTCATAATCAACCTCCTCTGCCCAAAACGCAGGTTTACTTGTATCAGTTCGTCTGAGACCCACGACATAAGCATCCTTAAGATTCATATACCAACAAACGGCATCGCCTCTGCTCAATCTGAGCAATTTTTCCACAGCCAATCTGCCATTGTCATGGAATTCCCTGACCCCAATAACCCAGGCAGGCCACTTCACTGCATGTCATACTGCTGTACAGCAGCGCAAGGGGCTTTTCTGCCTGTTCTGAATGGACCACTGGCGCAGACTCACTCCCCTACTCTTATCCTGCTGGAAAGCGTTTCCGTTGTGCAACTCAATTGATTACCCATTGACTGCTTGTCCTGCCCGCCGCAGGCGATCAGGCTCAGATCCAGCGCCATAAAAACAACAATAAAAAATCTCGTAGGATCAAATGGCGCATCATGCAGTCTCCTTCTCAGAATTTTCCACTGCGACCACTGCCTCCTCCTCCGCTTTCGCTGCTACTTTCCTTTTCGATTTTAGTGCGCGTCTCAGTCGTGTGCGTGTACTGGTCGAACTGCTCTGTCAGATGCAGCCCGCCTTCAGTAAGGTATACATCGGCCTCTTTCTTTTGATGCACTGACTTCATGCTGCTCAGAAGGAAAAAACATATACCTCCTGCAATCAGGCAGGAAATTCCTACGGCAGCAGCCACCATCAGCCATGGAGAGCTTCGCACCGGCTTACCTTCTCCGGCCTTTGTCAGAAATTCGTCGCAGGCATCCAGATAGTCGGAAATTCCTCCCTGCCAGTCATCTTCCCCAAAGGCTTCCAGGAATCTTTCCTCCAATTTCCTCTGGCCAAATTCATCGAAGGCATACTCCGCATACTCTCCGTAGACAAACATAGCATAGTCCCGCTCCTCCATGCTGAGCAGAACGAT
Source organism: uncultured Eubacteriales bacterium (assembly GCA_959602365.1). Taxonomy (GTDB): domain Bacteria; phylum Bacillota; class Clostridia; order Oscillospirales; family Oscillospiraceae; genus UMGS1766. The sequence goes on along the minus strand of CAUGSS010000010.1, from coordinate 35,633 downwards.
AATCCCATCCCGACCGTATCCAAAGCCAAGCTCACTGTTGTGATAAAGCTGGCAGGTCACTTCGTATATGCCGTCGGCTCCATATTCTGTGTAGTCATCCACCAAGGCAAAATAGACGCCGCAATGATGACGGTAGGACATGTCTGCGGCGCGGGACTCCAGTTCCTCCCATTCTTCGTAAGTGAGGAGGTTGCTGATGTCAAACACATACTGCATACTGACATCGCTTGGCGCAGACGTTTCCGATGTCTCCGGTGTTTCCAATGCCTCAGGCCCCAAACTGTCCGGTGGGCAGTTGGCGAGGATGTAATCTGATGCGGCCTCTGCCATGGCGTCTACAGCTTGGGTCAGGGCGGTAGCACTCATGGTCAGGTCTTCGCCGTTCCACGCCTGTTCCGCCATGGACGGTTCTACGGCATCCCGAATGGCATCGGCCAAGTCCTGACTGTTGCCTCGCCCCTGCCGCAAGGTAGTGTAAATACACCAACCATCAGCGGGCATAGCATAGGTATCATCCTCCGTTGGTTCCATCAAGATGGTCAGAGTAGCTCCCTCCCGGTGGTCCCCCCAGCCATATCCATATGTATCGTAGATCCATCCGGCGGTCTCACCGATGGTGTCATCGTCAATCATGGTCAGCACATCCACCCGCAGGTCGAGACCCAGTGTCTCGGAAAGCTCCGGAAGGGTCTGCTCCCCCTGCATTGTAAGATACTGGGATCCCAGCTGCTTTGTTTCATCATAGATCACGCTACATCCCGTGTCCATGTCGTACTCCGTTGTTGCCATGGCAGGAGTGGTGACCGTCAGCGTCAGCAGGAGCGTCAAACCAAATAGGAAGCATGTTTTCTTCATATCCCATCCCCCTCCTTCTCACAACAAAAAGGACAATGCGGTGCCCAACACCGACAGTGGAACGGCAATGGCTGCAAATAGGCCCCAAAACCTGCCCCAGCTGACCGGAAGATCGCCCACCAGCTTTCCTGTCTGCCCATTCATGGCAAAGAGAAAATCCTTCCCCTTCCACTTAGTGTTCAGCATCCAAACAGGCATCAAGGCGTAATGCACCTTGCCCCGCTTCAGATCAACGTTGCTATTGATGAGCATGCAGGTATCATATCCTGTTACTGTGGCGCGCAGCGTTGAAGCCAATGTCCCCTCGCATCGCTGATCCGCCCGCTGCCGGCACTGCTCTACTGTCACATCAAACTTATCAGCCAGAAAGCCAGGGAGATAGGCCGTAGAAAATGGCTTTAACTCCTGATAGTCATAGGGCTCGATGGAGTCCATGTGATCGTCTGGCATCTTGCTGGAGGCATCCGCCGGGATTTTCTCAAAGGAAACAAATCCAGCCCGGTAGATATCAAAGTGTTCTGTTTCGGTAATCTCATATTCACCGGAGCGGTATGTATGGGATCTTGTAGTCTCATAGCGGGCATCACCCCGGGCCTCTCCGTCAAACATCCAAAAAGGAACATAGATTCCCTGAATCTCCTGCACATGATTTTCCCGAGTAAAGCTTTTGGGCAAGAAAAATTTACCCTTGTAGTGCTCTTTGAGGGCCTTGACAGCGGCTTCCTTACTCAGCTTGAAGGGAATAATGAAATCCGGCCGAAGCTGTCCGGAAAACTGCCCTGGCACCACGGTGGGGTTGCCGCAATAAGGACAGGAGGTGGCCGCCGTGTTTTCGTTGCAGATGAGTTCCGCACCGCAGCTGGGGCAACTGTATGCACGCATACCGTCGCCCTCTGCACCCCAGTCCTCCGAAAAGCCGGACGTATCCCACACGCTGCCATCCCCAGTTGGTGTACTCTGCCCGGCACTGGCTTCATCTGCCGCCTGCTGCGCTGCAGCTGCCTTTTCTTCCTTCTCTGCGTAAAGCGCCTCAATTTCCGCTACATCATAACTGGTGCCACAGTATTCACACTCCAGCTTTCCGGATCCTCCCTCAAAATGGAGCGGACCTGTACAAGCCGGACATTGATAATTGGTAACCTGTGTTGGCATAGAAACGCCTCCTTTTTATGCCGGTGCTGTAGTGGGCCACACTGCAGCAATCCGGAAATGCTTGGAATCCGAAGTAGGTCAGCCCAACGGGCTGTCGCTGAACCAGCTTTCCAGCGTCAGCGTACACAGCTGCGAGTCATACTGGGGCATAAACGGCAGACTGACACCGCTAATTCCTGATCCGATTACCATCTCCTCACCGTTGGGGCTTATTACAAGCGGATACGTCTCATAGATGTAGTATGGGCCATCTATGACACCATAGTGTTCACCGCCCACAAGTGACAGGCTGATGCTCACATAGCTGGGTCCATCCATGACAGATGTGATTGTCCAAGATCCGCTCCACATCTCTTCAAAGAGATCAGAACCCTCGTACTGCCAATCCAGATCCACACTTCCGCCTGTATCATCCTCGTAAAAGAACCACAGGTAGTAATTAGCAGTACGGTCCGTATTCCATGCTGTCCCCTGTGTTCTCCAGCAGCCCTCAAGCCCGGATGCATAAACTCCGCAATAACCCACATCTAACCACGGTTCAAGTTCAGAGGGAACATCCATCCATCCGTATTCTGTAAAGTCAAAGGAAAGGCAGTCTCCGTTTTCCGACAGAGACGGTACAATGTGCCCCATGGCATCCAGCTGCGGATACCATTGGCAGCTATTTCCTGCGTTGTCGACAAGCTGAACCTGCATGTAGGGCTTGTCTACAAGTACATCATCGCCACAATCCGCCAAAAGAAGCACCGGATCGCCGGATTCCGAACGATAGAGGACCTCAATAACCTCTTCACCCTCCGATCTCGTGTTCCACTGTACCAGATTGACTGAAACTGTGGTGTTTTCATCAAGCGGCAGGAGACAAAACAGATAATCATCGCTCCCAATGGTATGTTCCGCATCAATTTCTGAAATAAATGGGTATTCCTCCAGCATTGTCTGATCCGCTTCCAACAGCCAATCTCCATCTGCAGCTTCTCCGGTATAGCCCAAATAGGCTGCGCCGAACATAGTCTGCGGAAAGTCCATTCTGTCCCGTAGCCAATCCACGGATTGTGCTGCTTCTTCAGAAAATGCGATCTGCACTGGATGCTCCTCTGATTGCCCGATCACCGAATGCTGCTTTTCCGGCCGTTTTCCATCAGGCATGACAGGCAGTGCCTCATCGTCGGCGCTTATATCCGTCCTGCCTGATCCCGTTCCCGTTTGCGGTTCTTGCGCACAGGCACAGAGAGACAGCATCAGAACCAGTGCCATCAAAAATGCGATCACTCGTTTGGATGTTATTCTCATAAGCGCTCCTTTCAACTTTTTCCACTCCATCCCTTTGCGCAAATTCAAATCGCTCCCGCCCCCGATGGGGCGGGAGCGATTCCACTTTGTATGAGTATGCCTCCCGCGTTGTCAATCGCGCTCAGGTTTTCCCATATTGCTTGCCGCTCTCAGACTGGCTGGAAAACCCATGTAATACGGGGCGTCTGTCCGTTATCCGATGCTGTCCGGCATGGGCTCGCCAGCTTCGATCAAAGGCAGATACCAGTCATTATAGAAGGCGGGAAGATCTTCCTCCGTCACATCATCCCAGTAGGTTCCCCAGGGGCGCAGGTAGATATCATAGAAGTACTCATCATCACCGTTTTCATAGTAACCGCTGATATGGAGTAGGTTCTCATAATCCAAAAGGCCCGGGTCAACAATCCAGTCCGCATGCTCCAGTTCAATATCCGTGAACCATCCGCCCTCGGACATCATGGTGCCGTATTCACCTGTCCCTGCTTCACTCAGACTAACCACGGCAGAAACCATAGGTTCCGATTCTGTGTAGTCCTCGTCCCAGAGGGTGACGCTACCCATACCATCCTCACCGATGTCAATGGTGCCGCAGACGTCCCACCACATGCCTTCCATATCCTCGTAACCGCCCCAACAGCCGGTCATGATCCACCAGCCGTACCAATCACCGTTCCACCAGTCACTCAGCATCTGGCTGTCAGACTCGCCGGTCTCAACGACGGGCTCACTGGTCTCAGCGCCAGCTTCAGCGGTCTTGCTGTCGTCAGTAAGCGATGGTGCACCGTTTTCAGCGGATTCCCGGCTGAGAGTAGACAGATCAATGGTGATGGAATCGTTTTTGCTGCCGTCCATCTCCTCAAACGTCACCTCCACCTCACCGGTGGTGTCGGTCAACTCAAAGGCGGTTTGAATCTCAAGGGTGGCACCGGGCTCCACATTCTGATACTGGCTGTCGTCCACCGCTTGCATGGAGTTCTCATCGAGATAGACCAAGGCCATCTCCAACACCGTGCCGTTCTGCGTTGCCGTTTCGTAAATGGACCAAAAATAGTCGGCAGTCTCCTTACTGTTATTGGTAAAGTCCAGCGTCAAAACGAGGGCGTCGTTTCCTGCATAATCCTTCATAATGCTTGCGCCCTTATAGAGCAATTCAAAATCTCCCACCGAGAGCAAATTCGGGTCTTTTGTTTCCTGGCCTCCCTTGCCGCAGGCTGTCAGGCTGAACAGCATCAATACCGTAAGAATTGCGCAAATCAGTCTCGTGCGTTTCATATTTACCACCCCTTCTCATTAAAAGCCACTCAGCTTGAACGCCACCAATTCCTGGGCAGATTCGTCCGCTCTTTCCTCGGTCATAATAGCCAGCACACTGCCGTCGTCCAGCTTCGTTCCACCGCAGAACCAGGGGTAACTTGTGCCAAACAGGTCGCTGTCCTCCGCCTCGCCGATATAGGTTCCGTCCTTCGTCCAGAGCACCACCTCGCGCATGTTTCCATCCAGCGCAAGATAGCCACTTTCCATCTCCGCAACAAAGGTGACGCTTCCCAAACTGCCTCCGTTGGAACTGGCCAGCGTCAATTGCAGGTTGCCGTTGGTATCATAGACAAACACCTTATGATCGCCATTACCTGCAGCAGATCCACAAACATAAATGTGGTTCTCATCAACCAACAGATGACTGATCAGATCAACCTCGCTGAACACCAACGGCTCTGTGGTTACCGTACCGCCGGCGAAGGTAATCTTCTCGCACTCTGCACTGGAGAACCAACTGATGCCCCAAGTCCCGGACGGGTGCATGGCTACGTAATCCGGGCCCTCATAGGCTGCTGTCTGTGTGCCATCCTTCCAGCTGATCAGCGGTTCCATGAAATTTGCAAGCCATAGCGTCCCATCGGTGTCGGCGGAAATATTCTCATACTCCGCATCCAGCACAATATCCTCTGCGAATGTCAGGGATGTACCGTCGTAATCGTAGCGCTTCAACTCACCGTCCACCAACAGAAACGCCTGATTCCCAATAACAGCAACAGCATGCTCAAAGATTTCCTTGGTCATAATGCAGTCCGTGATGGGGATCCACTGGCTGTTAATTGTGTGCGTTCCCACCACAACACTGCGCGATTCGGCGGAGAAGGGTTCCCCCTCCCAGTACCAGGGGCCATCCACGTTCCCGACATCCTCCAGCTGAATCGTCAGACCCGACAGCAGCTTATTCACACGTTCGTCCTCATACTCACCGATGATCTCGATGAAAACGGTTGCTCCCGCGCCCTCCTCGCGGCTAAAATACCGCAGGCACGGAGAGCCCCAATAGTCTCCTTCCGCTTCCAGGCAGTCAATGCCGCCTACTTTGGTAAAGTCATAGGCCTGATTAACTGCATATTCGTATTCGTCAAACCCATAGCTGGTAAGATAGTCGCGGAAGTATCCCGGATCTTCAATGGAAACACTGATCTCCACATTGATGAGATCCGAGTCGCCTGTTTCATCAGGAATTGTCAGAATAATATCAGAGTATGTATCGTCATCATACAATTCATCTTCTTCATAAATCCAGCCATCCGCTTCATCGTAAGACAAATCCCACAGGGTGGTATCAACTGTTTTGGGGGAAACCATTTCACCAGCATTCGCATTCTGTTCTGTTGTTGCCGAAGCCTGACTCGATGCGCTTCCTGCTCCGTCTTCTTCTGAGGACTCCATCGGGGGCGGGTCACTGCGGCCACAGGCCGCAAGACCAATCAGCAGCAATGCCGTGAGAATCAGGCACAACATTCTCATCTTTGTCCGTTTCATAATTCCCTCCTCCTGTTTGGCCTGAGATACGCAAATTTACTAATCAACGGCAAGTAAAACGCATTCTTATCTTACTTTTGCTTCTGGATGTAGTTGCCGTTCTTATCGGTGAACTTACCAGTTGCAATCTTGACCAAATCAACCAGTGTTCCAATACCGAAAATACCAAGTGTCAGCGTATAAAGGATGCCGGTACCAACCTTGCCGACATAGTAGCGGTGTACGCCGATGCCACCGCCAAAGAGGCAGAGCAGCAATGTAATCAGCCAGTCCTTTTCACTAAGATTTGCTGTGTTCATTGTGTAATTAGCGTTCGCCATTGTAATATCTCCTTTCTAATTTGAAATCGATGGTGTTTGTGTTATCGCGCTATGTTTTCGCACAGGATTTCTGCGGCGGCTTTCCGACAATCCTTATTTTTTGTTGTTGAAAAACGGCATCAGCAGTTCGGCCACCTTGCTGATGGGCATCGTCTGCAGAATTACCTTGCCGGGGCCTCTGACAACGGTATTAAAAATACCCTCTCCACCCAGGAGCATGTTCTTTGCGCCCTTGACCATCACAACATCCATAGTGCAGCTCTCTTCCATTGCCGCCAAATATCCTGTACTGACCAGCATTTCCTGCCCGGCACCCAAGACATACTCCTCCGCATGTCCGTCAATCTCGATAAAGGCGGTTCCATTTCCGCTCAGTCTCTGCATGATAAAGCCTTCACCGCCAAAAATACCGGATCCCAGTTTTTTCTGAAAATGCATGGACAACTCCACACCTTCTTCGGAGGCAAGAAATGCGCTTTTCTGCACGATCATGGAATGACCTGCACTGATATTCAGAGCTTTGATGGCTCCCGGAAAACTTGATGCAAATGCAATGATTCCGTCTCCCCCCTCTGCAGTGAACCTGTTTTGGAAGGCAGAATCTCCCGATACCAGCCGGCCCAGCATTTTCTTTACGCCTCCGCCGGAAGTGGTTTCCATTTTCATGTTCGGGCTCATCCAGCTCATGCTTCCGCTTTCTGTGATCATGGATTCTCCTGCGGATAATTCGCATACGACAACGGGAAGGTTTCCTCCTAAAATTTCGTACTTTTTCATAATAAAACTCCCTCCATTTTTATTTGTTTCTGCTTCTCTAAAATCATTTATCCGTTAACAGCGCCTCCGCAGAACTCGCAGCATCCACTGGCATCCGGCGTGGTGGTTGCACCGCAATATGGACAGGTCACCGCAATCTTAGGCGCCGCTGCTGCCGCAGCTTCTTTTCGTGCCTGCTGCCGGACCTGAAGAAGTGCATCCCGAATTTCCCTGCCCATTTCCTCATATTGTTGATATTCTACGCTGGCACGGACTTCCTCTGCGTTGGATGTAAGGACGGAGCCTCTCACACCACCAAACCCTCCGCGGTTGCCGCTGCGGGACCTACGCATGGCGTCCGGCCCTTCCAGCAGTATTTCCTCATCGTTGTCCACAGGCTCGCTGTTTAGTTGAAAACGAATTTCACTAAAATAAGGGTTGTTGACGTTAATTACAATGTAGAAATCATAGGAATAGGCATAGCGTTTAGGGTTGAAGCTCTGCCGCGCCCCATCCTTATCCTCGTATTCGATTTCTGTCTTATGCTCGTCAATATCCAGCTTACATCCAGTTACATCGCAGAAAGCCAGTACATCCGGATTTGCCTTCTGCAAATCTCTTGCGGATGTAACCATAAACAGACCTGCATCTTCATCCAGCAACAACTTGGTGCGCTCACCCAGAGTACGGGTTGTACAGAATACGGCGACCTTCTCCCGGTTTGCCTCCCGGTAGTCCAACTGCTCCTGGATTTCTGCCACCGTACTCTGACGGCGGTCACTAAACCAAGGTGAGAGTTTGGCGGCACATTCTTTGCACAGGTTTCCATCCTCCAGCTTGCGATTGCCAAACAGGCCAATTTCACCACCGCAGACAGAACATTCCTTTTTATCAAACAACTTTCCAAACAGTCCCATAGCCCCTATTCCTTTCTAAACCCGATGCAACACCGAAAGCAGCAAATTATTTCGTGTTTCTATTGGTCCCCACTTGTTTTTATTTGCACAAACAGGTACATCCCGCTCAAGTTTTTCCTTCCGAAAGGGGATGATGGTCGGACATTCCAGAATCATCCGCTTTCGGAAAGGGGCTTTTCCAAGCCCGATTCCAACTGCCGGGAGCGGCGGCGTTGGGACCGCCGCTTCCAGCTTCGTTTGGTTCCTGTCTGAAGAAACCGGAGTTACTTTGTGTTACATCTTCTCTGCCGACTCACCAGCGCTATCCCTACTGCGCTGCTCACCAGCAGCAACGAGACCCACAGCACCGGCTGACTATGATCCCCTGTCTGGGGAGACTGGGAATGGTTGGGTGTCACAGTCTCGGAAGGCTGGGTGGGCTCCACAGGACTAGAAGGCTGAGTGGGCTCCACAGGACTAGAAGGCTGGGTGGGCTCCACAGGGTTAGAAGGCTGGGTAGGCTCCACAGGATTGGAAGGTTGAGGGGGCTCCACGGGCTTCTTTGCTGCATAACTGTTGGTGAAGTCAGCCTCCTCCATAGGATTGTTGTAATCCGGCCAGCCATCAGGAGTCAGGGAATAGAAGATCCAGTTGGAAACACCAAAGTTATTGTCCCGGAATTCAGGGACGGCGTAGTACACCGTCTGATCATAGGTCCAGCCCTCAGCATTTCCTTGGATCTGTCGGAAGAAAAAGCCCTCGGAAAGGTTGCCCCACTGCTCTTCTGGGATGGTAAAGGCGAAGATGCCATCATAGGTCTTAACCCCGTCGGTCTCCACCGTGTCCTTGATCACCACATAGTCCACAGGGGCGCCAAAGTCCTCCGCCAGGAACTGGAAGGTCTCAGGACCAGGAGCCATCTCATCGGTCTGTTTGACGGTAAGCCGGAAGGGGAGCTCCACCCGGAGGAGGGTCGCTTCCACCAGCTGCTCCTCCATCACATAGCCGCACTCGGTGCACAGAATGGGATACTCGAGAGTAGCGCCGCCCTCATGATTCGGGTCATGGGCATGCAGATCTGCAGTGGCATTACAGCTGGTGCATGTGTGCCAGTGGTTATACTCGTCGCTGCTCCATTCGCTTGCCCAGTTGTGTTCGAGCACAGGAATGACTAATTCATTGGGGTTGGTGATCTCTTCAAAAGCGTCATCATCCCAATAGAGCTTACCGCAATCGGGATCGCTGCACTTATAGTGCGCTTCAGTACCCGGAGTGGTGCAGTCGGGATCGACTCTGGGCACCTCCACCAGATGGCTGATGCACAAATGTCCGGTTGCGGAAGTCAGCTCACAGCCACAGTCTAGGCAAACCTGAGGGGTAGTCTCAGTTGCAGGTGCACCAGGCCTATGAGGCGTAAAATCCTTCATGTCCCAGCAAAGCACACACTGGTGACCGTGCTTTTCCTGATCGTATCTGACCCAATCCTCACCGTAGCTGTGGGGGCCAGGCCAATAGTTGTAGTACCTATCGGCAGCTGCAGGATCATCCTTTGCGCTGTGCGTAATGTCATTGGCACAGGTCAACCAATAGGTGTCATACTCACGGCAGTCTGCGGCAGTGGATCTCTTGTGGGCTTCGTCGGTTATTCGCACGATGTAATCGTGACCCCGCGCATCAATGACAACGCTGTCACGATCTTCAATCACCTCATTGGCGGAAACGTCCTCATAGAGCTCGCCGCAGTTAGAGCATTTATAGTGTTCCCTCCTGATGCCGGGTGTGGTGCAGGTGGCGGCACTCTCCGGCACTAGGACCAGATGGGAAGCGCAGTCACATCCGATAGCGTATGCCGGTACTGCTGATACAGCAAACATACTCACAATCAGAACAACAGACAGTAAAATCGAGGTAATGCGCTTGTTCATGTGCTAATCTCCTTTCTTTTTTTGTGGGACTTAATGTACTTCCTCATCTTGATGTTGATATTGGGACTCTCCAACGCCGTTCTCAGTTCAGCATAACTGTCCCCCTGTCCATGGGTGCAGCCAAGAAAAACCGCTATGGATTGTCTCTATTTATCCCTGCAGATCTCCATCGTCAAAGGGATCACCGCACTCCGGGCAGAACTTGGGCGGATGGGTGGGATCAGCCGGCTCCCAGCCACATTTGTCACACTTGTACTGGGGGACACCGGCAGGCTTTTTTGCACCGCACTCGGAACAGAACTTCCCTTTATTGACGGCACCGCAGGAGCAAGTCCAACCGTCTGCCATGGGCTTGGGGGCACCGCACTCGGGACAGAACTTTTCCTTGGCCTGCGCGCCACACCGGGGGCACTTCCAGCCGCCGTCCGCCGGCTTGGGCTCCGGCTTTTTGCTGCCGCAGTTGGGGCAGAAGTTGCCGGTGATGCCACTTTGACCGCATGTACAGCTCCAACCAGACGGAGCAGTGGGTGCCGGCTGCGGCGCAGGTGTTGGCTGCACCTGCTGCTGCGTCCCCATCTGATAGAGGTTCTGGGCGTTCATGCCCCCCATCTGCCCAGCCATTCCCATGCCCATAAATGCCATGGCAGGACCTGCATTTGGGTTGTTGGCTGCCGCCTGCATGGCACTGGCCTGGGCCCCCACCAGATGGGCTGCCGCCCGAGTGGGATCCATAAAGGCTGCATTGCGCTGCAGCTCCTTGATCATCTGCTCGTCTTCTTCATTGGCCTTGACACTGGAGACACCAAAGGACACTATTTCCGTACCCCGCAGGTCTCTCCACTTGGATGAGAGCTGCTCATTGAGGGCGTCAGCCAGCTCCAACGTATGGCCGGGAAGGGCGGAGTAACGGATTCCCATATCTGAGATCTTGGCAAAGGCGGGCTGGAGGGCGGTGAGCAGCTCCGTCTTCATCTGTCCGGCCAACTGGTCGATCTTGTAGTCCTCCCCCACGTTGCCGCAGACATTGGTATAGAACAACAACGGATTTTTCAAGCGGATGCTGTACTCGCCGAAGCACCGGATGCCGATGTCCATATCAATGCCCGCCCGCTGATCTACCACCCGGAATGGGACGGGGCTTGGAGTTCCGTACTTGTTGCCCGTGAGTTCCTTGGTATTGAAGTAGTAAATTCGCTGATCTTTGGGGGCTTCCCCACCAAAGGTGAAGCGTTTTCCGATGTTCTGAAACACGCTTTGGATGGATTCACCCAGGTCGCCGGAGAACACGCTGGGTTCGGTAGACATGTTGTAGGTGTACTCTCCCGGCTCAGCGCACACATCCACCACTTTACCTTGCTCCACGATGAGCATACATTGGCCATCTGCCACCGCTATGACCGAACCGTTGGTGATGATGTTGTCATCCCCCTTGTGGTTGCTGGAGCGGCCTGTGACCTTTTTGCGGCCCTTTACCACCAGTACATCTGCAGGGATGGCTTCCGCGTAAAAGAACTCCTTCCACTGGTCGGCCATTACACCGCCGGCGGCCCCAAATGCAGCTTTGATCAGTCCCATAGTGTAATCTCCTCTCCCATCTTTTGATTAAGGTGTCAGGAACCTCTATCCATCTATAAGGTACCCGTCCATATCGGGCTGAGTCAGATATGTCTAACCAGAGTTCCTATTACAACGATTGCAGACTGGCAACCAGATAGTCCAGCGATACATCGTAAAATACAAAGTCGTCAATCAGGCCTTTCCGCTTGGCCTCAATGGCACGACGAATGACCTCCGTCTGTCCTTCCGGACACATCAGCATGAGTCTGCAGTGGGGCGTAACCTCCCGTAGCCATGCGCACAGAGTTAAACAGGAGTCAATGTCATGCACATTGTCTTCGGAGACCTCCAGCAGTGCTCCTGCAGCCGAATGACCACGGATGCTCTTATCTGCATTGGCGTAGTTGGGTTCATAATGCAGTTGGATTCCAGGGATATCGCGCACCTTTGCCATCAATCCTTGTGACAAAGACGCCCGATGCATAATCAGGATCACAGTTTTCAGCGTGCCCACCTCCCTGCATATCTTGATTTACAATCTTATTGTAGAATTTATTTTCCCTCTGCACCCTATCCGCAGCGGGTAGTCTTTACCCGGAAACAAAAAATCCACCGGCCACGCCGGTGGATTGAAAGCATATGTTTAGTACAGCGGATTGATCCAGCCGTTGACAATCATGTAAAAGGCCAGATCCACCGCTTTGGAAAAGCCGGTTTTTCCAAGCATGTTCATTTTATGGTACTTCACGGTATTCTCACTAATGAAAAGTTCCCGAGCGATCTCTTTGCTGGTCATATGCTTACACATCAGCCGGAGCACCTCCATCTCCCGATCTGTCAGCGGTGCCTCTCCCTGGGGCAAAGGGATGGTCTTGGGTTCCGGAAAACTGCTGCCCCCTGCCATTACCTCCCTGGCCACCTCCAGAAAATCGTTTAGGCTGCGGCTTTTATAGATAAAACCGTTGGCCCCGGCAGCTTTGGCCCGGGGAACATAGGTGATTTCATCAAAGGCGGTCATGACAATGATCTTGATTGTCTCATCGGTTTTACGGATCTCTTCCACCGCCTTCAATCCAGAAGCACCCCCCTCAGTACAAACGTCCATCAACACCAGATCGGGGTGCAGATGTTTACAGAAGTCCAGGGCATAATCAGCGTTTGGAACCTCGCCCACCACAGAAAAATCTCCGGCAGTTATCAGCGCCGTGGTCAGCGATTCCCGCATTGATGCGTGATCCTCTACGATCAGAACTTTGGTCATTTCCGCTCAGCCTCCTTTGGAACAGAGAGTTCAATCCTGAATCGGGGAACAGTATAAAGCTCCATAGTTCCCCCCAGTCGGGCAATTCTGTGACGCATCCCGCCGATGCCGCCTCCTTCCCGGATAGGCCCAACAGGAGGAATTCCGTTGTCAGTAACCGTCATGCGCCAGCAGTCATTTTGGAACAAGTTGAATTGGATCCGGGTAGCAAAGCCATGGCGCACCGCATTGGTGACGCACTCTACGGCAATCTCAGCAAAGCTGTCCGCCACCGCCCCGTCCTCCGGTAGTTCCCCTCGGACTTCCACCAACACATCCATGCCTCGAAAGGTCTCCTGCAGCAATGCCAGACGGTGGGCAGGGCTGAGCATATTGTCCTCCCGAAGTGCCGTGGGAAGACTCCGGGCAAAGTCCATCAACAATGCCTCGTCCAGCTGTTGGCCCTCCCGCAGTGCTCGGAGCAGCAAACTGATACGCTGTCCCAGCAAATCGTGGACTCTGCCTTTGCTCCGGGCAAGCTCTTCCGCCTCGCAAATAACCCGCAGATGCTCGATGGTGTGGCGCAGTTCTTGACCGCGCCTCTCCAGGGCCTCATTCTGTCGGGCCAAGAGTGTTACTGCATCCCACTGTTCTGTAACATCGTTGGCGGTAAGCAGGACAAATGTCCGTTGCCCCATAGGAATGTCATGGGCAGAAATACTCCACACGGAGGCATCGGGGAGACGAAAAACCTGTTGATCCCCCAGCATCTCCCGGGTACATCCGCCAGTGAGTGCTCCACCCTCCAAATGCCGCTGGAAGTCCCTGCCGCTGTGCAGGGGCTGCCCGGTTATTCGTCGGGCCAACCCATCCATCTGTTGGTTGCACAGCAGAATATCCCCCTCCGGGCGGAAGAACAGCAGCCCAGTATGCAAGGTATCTATGGCCTCCTTGACGGATACGGCTGAGATCTGGGTATAGAGCTCCTGCCGACGCATCAGGCAGATATGTACGCTGCGGACCAGAAAATACAAAAGAGAGGTCAGGAAAAAGAAGGGAAAGGCAGCCCCGGTAATTTCCTCTGTCATGGGGAAGAGAACGGCTGCCGCTGCGATGACGAAAAACGGCCAAATCGACTCTGTTCCAACGGCGGCAGCTGTGCCCAACACCGCAACCAACAAAAAAACAATTTGACGGGCCAAACCGTAGGCGCTGGGCATCAAGAAGCCGCCGTACAGCCCATATTGCACCTGCCCCAGGAGGGCGGCGAGAAGAAACAGCACTGCCAGGACAGCGCATTCCATCCCGTTTTCTACCCTTCGGCCCCAGCCTGCAGGCAAACGGCGGAGGCTGAAGGAAACGGCCAGGGTCTGCAGCATGATACTTACCGCCGCTATCATTACCAAAGCAGTCAGAATCCATTGGGGAAAACAGTAAAATTCAGCCACAACCCTCACCTCCCAGAGGAACTGCCAGACATATTCCAAAAGCATCGTCCAGGTCCTTGCAAACGATTTGCCCATGCTGGGCAGTAACCGCCGTCATCAGCTCCTGAGAAAACTGCCACCGTCCGGGGTCGCCGCCGGGAAGAAAGCGGAATGCCAGCTGGACACCCTCCGTCTCCAAATAGCCCATCAGCGGTGAGGTATCCTCCCGCAGCGCCCAGGATATGGTCTCAAAGGCAAAATCGTAACATAGCGCCGCATTGCGAATCTGCAGAGCACCCATCTGTCCGCAGCGAATCAGCGTTTTCAGCCCCCCGTAGCGGGCCAGTTCTGCCAGTTCATCCAGATACATGCTCAGCTCATCGCTGGGGAGCGCTTCTCCCTGACGAGCCAGGAAAAACAGATTGCATCTGCGCTTGATATGGCATAGGCACAAGGTAATGTACGCAGTCAGCTCCCTGGGATTTTCCGTTTCTGACAATGTATCGATAAGTCGTACCAGCGATGTAATACGGCGCTCCATATCCTGGTCCAGCTGTTCAAACAGGGCTCGGTTGGCTTCCGCAGTCAACAGGCGTTTCTTTACCTCGCCCTCCTCTCTCAGCAGGGCATTTGCGGCCTCCAACCGGGTCTGTACATCCTGAATCTCTCTGCGCAGCCGGTTGATTTGGGACAAGTCTTCCTGCCACACTGCCATACCGCTGCGGATGGAAACAGCGTGAATCCGGGTATCCCTATCCCGGAGCAGCGGCTGCCTCATATCCGCACGCAGTCGCTGCCATACGGAGCAGGAAATCGGTCGGGCACCGGGAGAAGACAGAACTGCACGACCATGCTCATCCAGCAGCGTCAAGCTGATGGGCGCAGAAGCAAACAGCCGCTGATATTGGATATTGACCGGAATCAGCCCTGTATGGAGTACTGTTTCAAAGAATAAAACAGAGAGCACGCAGACATTGACCGTAAGATCACTCTCCCACGCCAGGGGAACCCGACAGATATAGGCGACAAGATAGGTCAACAACCCCCCACAGAACAACAGCGGAAGTATGCGGCCTCTCCGATAGGGGCTCCTGTGTCCTTTGCACAGCAGGTTCCAGAGTGCGGATACCAGGAACAGGAGGGAAAAAGCCATCACAATCCAATATCCCGGGCCGTAATGGTAATCTGATGCCCACTTCCCATCCGGTATAAAACGAAATACCAGCTGATGGAGGTCATTACTGATCACCAGCAGCACAGAAAGGACATATGCCGCAAAAGGCGGCCACAGGGGACGCATCAGCCTTTTCTCCCCCTCTGCCCGATCCAGAATCACCGTCAGATACAGCAGCGCCACCGGCAAGGCCAGTTGAAAGATGTAGTAACCATACCAGCACAGCCGACACAAGGTTCCTTCCGACGGCAGCTGGTACTTGAACAGGCGCAGCAACAGCCACCCCACCATGAGCCAGCTCATCACGTTAACAACCCGGCGGACATCATGCCGAATCATTCGGTGGGATACCGTCCCCTTCCACAGCAGTATGGCTGCGGCAATCAACAGAGCAGATAAAATATGCTCTCTCATGTCGGCAGTGGTGTAAAGCCGAGCATGGAACACCTGCCGTCGAAGATCCCGGCTACTGTCCCCGGTGAGTGTCAGAAACCAGTCATACTCCTCCTCTCCCAAAGTGTGAGCCGACCGGTAATCTTCGGGAAAGTCAGCAGGTCTCTCCCCACCCGTCAAGGGCAGGCCTGCAGACAGGAGGGTCTCATCCAGTCCTGGCTCCACGGTCAGCGGGATATCCGAAAGCAGCCCCAAGTGGTAAGACAATGTACCTTCCTCCGGCACAACGATCTCATAGTTTCCTCCTCTTTCATTCCACGCCACAGCTTCGTAGTCCAGACAGATCAAAACAGGGGCGTCCGGCTTATCCAAATCAAAGCCTCCTTTCCGGTTGAGATGCTCCAGAAAAACAAGGGCATCCCCCTTTGCAGGCTGCTGCTGGTTCAGTCCGTAGGCCAACGCACCCATGGCCATCATATTGCGAATGACAGTAGTGCTGCCCATGCCGACGAAAATCCGGTTCTCCCGAAGACTGTTCCAGCCGGTGATAACCGCATCTGTCCGTGTGCGGTCTACCGCCAAAACCACTGTGGCCGTTACTTGGGGATACCAATATCGACCAACACCACGGGCCATGGCCGGGATGGCCTGTACATCAAAGCAGGCCACAGCATTGCCCCGGGATACCTCTGCATAGAGGGTATCTTCTGCCGCCTGAATCGTATACCCGGAAAGGAAAGAATCCAGCACTGCGCAGTATTCCTCGGAGCCCTCTGCTGCGGAAATTAAATGGCTCCCTGAAGCTGCTGTGCTGCATCCAGTCAGCATCAGCCAGAGCATCAAAAGCGATAACCACCGCAGCTTCATGGCTCCACCGGCTCCCCGGACTCACTCATACGGCCGGCACACTCCCGGCACAGATCCATCTCATCGCAGATGAGGAAGCAGCCGTCGCAAACCAGCCGTCGGCAGACGGGACATTGGCTGAACCGTTCCCTGGCTTCCTGCCCGGCGGCCAGCCAGGCTCGTTGCTTCTCCCGCTGGTAGATGGCATCATAGAGTTCCTTCTTCTCCCGGTACTGGGCCGCTTGTCCTGCTTTGGAAAATGGAATACTGCTGCTGTACCAGAATTCTCCACATACCTCGCAGCGAATGGAAAAACAGAAATACTGTGGTGTGGAACAATCCTCCAGATAGCTGGACAACAGACTTGTCATATTGCGCACCTCCTTCCCTTTCTGTTCCTGTTATAACAGGAACAGGTCCGAGCGTATATGGTCTTCCGGATACTTTTTGGGGGTTTGTGTAAAAGGTATCTATTGGATAATAGAAAAAGCGCACAAAACCAAATCCTTGGTTTTGTGCGCTTTGCTGTGTTACCCAGACTGTCTTATAAAAGCTCCTGAAGTCTTCCGCAACGGCGGAGCAGATCGATGTATAGCATCAATTCATCCCGCGAGGACACCCCCAGCTTTTCATAGATGCTCCGATTGTGTTTTCGGACTGTACTCATGCTGATAAATGCCAGATCCGGAATTTCCGCAATCTCATGCCCATCTATATAGTAGCGTAGGATATTCCGCTCTGCCTCTGTCAGCAAATCCTTTCGTACAACGAACTGGTCAAAGAGTTCTGCAATGTTGGGCGGAAGCTCTCCCTGCTCCAGCCGCTGGTTTCGTGCCCGGGCATTGAGAAACTCTGCCAATTCATCCACTTCCGAAATCCCGGAGGACATGCTCTGTTCCGGCAGCTCTTCTTGTTGGAACCGTTTTAAGCTATCTGTGATGGGCCGGACAAATCTGCGAGCCAGGAAAAAGGAAAGGGCCAACAGCATCAGAAACAGCCCCAAAGCCGCAACAACCCATGTCTTTTGTACGTCAGCCGTATATGCGGCGTAGCTGTCCTGTGGAATCAGAATTGCGGTGGCCCAGGCTGTATCCCCTGCTTCCCCTTTGGAAATCGTTAGATTCTGATGCAGGCCGATGTACTGCTCTGTGCCGGTGTCATATTCGTTATAGTATCGACCCCGATGAATGACAAGTGTCTCCTGGCCATCCAAGTAGGTACCGTTGACGCTGCCAACCAACCCCTCTGACAACCGGAGGCGGCTGTCCTGAATTGGCGCCAGCACTGTAACTGCAGAACCGAACTGACCCTGCACTGCCGGATAGGACAACTGGAAGTACTGGGCACTGATCTCCACACCGCAGACACCATATACAGTCCCATTGCTGCCAACAACGGGAACACACAGCAACATTGCGGATTCCCAGGTATCCTTCATGTTAATCCGATGAGACCAGAAATAACGTTCCGCAGGCCGATCCAAAGATGCGTCCATCAACTCCCGGCAACCTGGAAGCTGATCTGTGTCAAATTCCAGATTCCATCGATTGTGCAGCTCCAGATTCTTTTGCCGGGCGATATCGGGAATGCCGCGGAAGTAGACCACGGTAGGGGTGACCGGACTGCTGGTACTGAGGTTGGAATAGCGCAGATAGATTCCGCTTCTGGAATGGTCTGCCTCAGTCAATGTGGTATTGGCCGTTGCATCCAAGATGACGTACGCACCATTACAGTCCGCCGTCTGGAGAGCAGTATTGACCAGCGGGTATATAACCTCCTGAAGCTCCAACAGTTGCTCTGGATCATCGTTGACCTCCTGCAGTGAAATGCCACCCTGTGCCAGCGCGCCTTCTATCTCACGACTCAATTCTTTGGAGAGGTTCAAACTCTGGGCAGTCAGACGATCCAGATGATCTGCCAGGTTCTCCTGCGTGTTTTTTAACTGAAGTTCCATTACCTCATGGAGCTGCTCATCACTCCGGGAGAAAACCCCAGCAATTGACAGGAAGAGGATCACCGCTGCAAAAACTACCAGAATCATGGATACCCAGTAGAGCATCAATTTTCTCTGCATACCTACGCTCTGCTTTTTGGCGAAAGCATTCAGAGCCCGGATCTCCTTCAGCTTGTTCAGCACAGCCTTTCCTCCTCCCCCGTGTATCACTCCATGATCTCCTGAAAGGCCTGATACCGATCTGCACTAATCTCTTCCAGCCCGGTCTCTCCAGCATTCAGATAATCCTGCCGCCCCAGCGCAAGCTGAGCCCTCACATGGTCTTCCAGTGCCGTCTCAAGGCTCAGATAGGTCTCCAGCTGCGGTGGCACATAGAACTCATAGTTTGCTTGAGTGTCTAGATATGCCTGATAGAGCGAAGCATATTTGGCACTTTCCAGTCCCTCGATGGCCTTTGGCAGTTCGCTTTCAAAGGCATCCCAGGTCACCGGCATGTAGCCCGTTCTGGTCACAAACTCCACATTGTGTTCCGGTTCGGTCAGCCACTTGAGGAAAGTTACAGCGGCCTGCTCCCGCTCCGGAGTGGAGCGCACCGTGCAAAAGCCCGCCCCCCTCTGCATAACCAGTCTTTCTCCATTCTCAAATACCGGACAGGGACGAGAGATGATGGAGATATCTTCGGAAGTATTATCCGGGTAGGTCACTACATCGCTGTAATAGAGGATGCTGGCGGAGGAAGCCACGCTGACAATGCTGTCACCAGTGCGGATAGATTCTGTGGCATAACCCCCCTTGAGCCAAACCCCTCCCTGAAGTGCAGCCTGTGCCAGCGGTTCCCACGCCGTCTGGAATGCAGGACCAAATGCCAGCTCATCACCCTGGAAAAAATTCTCACCTAGAGATTCCGCCCCTACTTGGAAATAGTTGAAGTAATAGTCATGGACGAACATAGACTTTCCATCACCTGCAATACTCGGTGTCTGCGCATCGGTCCAGGCCGCGTAGATCTCTGCAACCTCGAAAAGTCCCTCCCAGGTATCCAGATCTTCAACCGTCACTCCGGTTGCCTGAGAGAAGCGGTCAAAAATAGTTTGGTTGATAAACATAATTTCTGTGGATTTCGCCACAGGAAGGACCACCAGCCGACCATTTACCATCCCCTCGTCCACGAAAGCCGGTATGAATGCGGCCAGTTCTTCCTCACTGAAGTAGTCCCGATAGTCTACCAGAATGCTGTCATCGGGCAACGCCAGCACGGTCTTGGGATAGGAGATGAAAAGGTCCGGCAGTTCCGAAGCTCCCGGTTCTCCATTGGCAGATGCCAGCACCAGTTCGTGAATTGTGTTGGTATTGGACACAGAGGTAACCTGCACATTGATTTGCTGCTCTTTTCCCACCGTCTGATTAAACTGATTGATCAGATCGTTGAGCGGAGAATCTGCCTGCCCACCATAGACATGCCAAACAGTGATGGTAGTCGGAGCATCTTCTTTTTTCACCGTATCTGAACAGCCCACACAAAGCAGCATAAAGATTGCAGTCAACAAAAAAATGGAATTTCTATATTTCATACATTGCTCCCCCTTGTGCTTTTTCATACCTCAACTCAACGCTTTTCAATCTCTCTATTCAGGGTTTTATAAAAATTGTTATCTTTTAATATAACACAGATTTTGTTCTCTTTCCCTACCCGCAGCGGGTAGTATTGTTTTCATTCAAGATCTTATTTCATTTTTCATTATTATACAGGCTGCAAACAGGCATTACAAGCATGGCACCCATTTGGTTCCAATACAGCGTACTTACGTCAAAAAAGCAGTGTTCTGCTATGCCCCACCCAAAATGACTGTCCCAGGGATGGGATACTTTGGCCGGTGGATAAGCATATGATCAACAAGAGAATTGTTGAAGAGTTGTTACTGGTGATCTTTTACAATATCTATCATTAGAAACTACAGGATGATCTTGCTGACAATGACAGATTTTCCAAGGTGATAGGCATATACTTTTATCCGATTTCTTACGGGTGGTTCAATGCATTTTATCTAAGAAAATTTGCACTTGCAATCCACCATCGAAAACCGGCATTTTATGGGAATCGGTTTTTTCAACAAGCGTGCCGGCCTCAGGGCATAAAGTTGGAGGCAAGATTTACATTTCATAAGTCATTTAGAATAGCCTGATGTTCCTGCCACAAAGTTTATTTTTAAGTCAAATACCCCGATAAGCACACCCCTCCGCGAATAGGGCTTTTACCATTTTGCAGAATACAATAACCATAAATTCCGATAAGTTCTACAGGTTGAAATTAAAGTCGGATACTAAAAATCAGCAAGCTTACTGGCTGGATAGATAGCATTTGCAAAGTAGCCAAAGATGTTACGAAATGCGTCGTAAAATCAAATCTCTACCGTGCTATTTTGTAATAGATGATCAGTTTCCAGTGCTTACTATAGTAGGTAACCACGTAGGCACCTCAGTTTAGAAAATTTAATATTTAATTAGATGCAGGAGTACAGAACCACAGATTTTCGCATCAAGGTGCGAAAATCTGTGGTTCCAATTTATTGCTCAGCATGGTTTTTAGTTTCCCTTTTCCCTCTACTGCCGAACAAAACAGGCGCAGAAATCTGCCAGCTATTCGGGCAAATCTCTGTGCCTGTTTTCCCTGTTCGAGCAGGAGCGCATCCATCGTGTCGGAACAGGATGGATAGCCACCGCACGGACAGGCGGGGTGTCCAGAGGGGCAAAGTCCCTTTGGCTCTGGGTCATCCAATAGGGGCGAGCAGCAACCCTGTTGGCACACGATTTTCCGTAGGAAAGTCTAGTGTGTTATACCTTTGCTTCCGGCTGACGCCGGGAAGGGGCTGGCTGCGGCATCTGCAACCTGGGCAGATGGGCAGCGGACAGACACTTTTCGGTGGCAGTAGGTCAGGCGGATTTTGTTCGGCCACCGACGAATCCGCATTTGCACACAGTGCAAAATCCGCCTGATCGGAAAAGGAAGAAAAGGTATATCCTCCCCCGTCCCGCCGCAGCGAAAGAGCCCTCGTTAGTCTGCTTCCCCCTTGGATTTGTCACGGCTCTTATAGACATTATACTGGTTCTTGCACCGTGGGCTGCAAAAGGTTGCATTGGATCGGCTGCCCAGGAACACCTTCTGACAGTGCTTGCACAGGCGCAGGGGCTGGTCATCGTCCACCAGCATGAAGCTGAACATCATCTGGATACCCAACAACAGCGAATGGAAGTCCCAATAGATGGTGGGTTTATCCAGCAGTTCAATGTGGTAGCTGGGAGCGATCCCGCCGAACGCAGCCATGGCCTTGCGATACAGCCCCCGTGCTTCCTCATCGATGGAATCATAATCATTGTAGTACAGGATGGACGTAGACAGAGTGAATGCCCAATCCTTGAACTGCTGGGCAACCCAGTCATAGGGTTCCGCATATTCCCGCTGGAAGCTCATGTTCTTTGCCATCGGCTCGTCCATGAAAGTCATGGTTAGGGCAACCATCGTCCTGTCATTGGACACATTCCATGTGGATTCAATGCCCTTCTTCACCAAGTCCAGCTGGTCAAAGGGGTAAAACAGGGACAGGTATTTGTCTGTCGCCATGGATTCTTCCTTGATGAAGTGATTTTTCGGCAGATACACCGCCGCATAATCCATAAAGGACGGTGTGGTGGGAAGTGCAGTCATCAGCCCCAGCAGGCCGTACCGGGTGACAAATTCCATCACCGCCTTTTCTACCTCTGCCTCCGGCTTGCGCCCCATCATCAGCATCCCCACATTCAGCGCATCCAGCACAATGTTCGGGGCCTCTTGCAGCGGATTGTAGACATCCGGTTTTGCGTTTTTGCCAGGGGTGATATACCTCCTGCCATCTTCCGCTGTTTTCAACTCGTAATGATCGTACCGCACCCAATGGGACCGGGACTGTTCAAATAAATTCTTCATCATACACGCCCTTTCCGCTCAATCGTCCCTACCATCAGGGGCGGTTTTCCTTTTTCTGCGCTTGGTCTTATTCTCCCGCCGGATTACAGCGTCCTTCCCCTGTTCCTCTGCGATTTTCGAGTATTCCTCCAAAAACTGGCGTTCCCGCAAGGTCAGGCTACTTTCCGGTTTGCCACGCAGATGGTCATACATCTGACGTTGCAATTTCTTGTGGATGGTTTTCCGCAGCTTGCGGATATTGCGATCTGACTGCCCACGAACAGCTGCAAGCCGAGTGGTGCTGTACAACCGCAAAGAGAGAAAATACAGCACTTCCTTGTGTTCCTTGCTCAGATCCTCCACCATGCGGGAAACAAAGGTGTTGGCAGTCAGGTTGTGCATCTCATAGGGGCAGTCAAACAGGATGTCCAGAAAGTTCCCGGCCACCAGCTGCCGGTATGCCGGGTTGTTCATCCAGCGGGGAATTAACTTTGGTTCAGGCATCGCCTGATATTCCAGCGGCACATCTCCACGGAGGTTTTCGTGGTCCCGCTCCCGGCGCTCCCGGTTCCGATCCAGCTTATCCCACTCCCCTACGACAACCTGAAAATCCTGTTCGGTGCGGGCCGCTTCCTCCAGCCGCCGCATAGCTTCCGCCCGAATTTCCCGCTTCAGCCGCTTTTCACTGAGCGGGGCAGTTTCTTCTTCCTCGGTTTCCAGTTCAGCATCATAATCGACGGGATGCTCGTCCTGCTCCAGCTCACTTTCCAGCTTCGCCAGACGTTCCTCTGCAAGCGCCTGTTCCAGCGTTTCTTCCGCTGACCCAGCGCCGATTTCATCATCCCATCCGGTGAAGCCACCTTCGGTATCCAGAAGCTCGTCCTCAGACAGATACGCCATGACCTCACCTCTTTCAAAAAATTATCGTATCCGTTCAAAAAGGGTTCCGATTTACACCCCGGATTTCTCCTATTAGTGAAAGAGTAATCTAAAATTAGATTACATCTTTCGGAACTACAAGAGCATTATACAACGGATGCGCCGGAAGCGCAAGAAAGAGAGGTTCTATGAGGAAAATGCGATCCAATCATGATTCGGAAAGGAGGAAGTGAACATGACGCTTTTTGAGCTGGTGAAGCAAACCGTTCAGGTGCGGGATGCTGCTGAATATTACGGCCTGCAAGTCAACCACAGTGGGATGTGCCGCTGTCCATTCCACAAGGACCGGCACCCCAGCATGAAGCTGAATGAGAAATATTTTTACTGTTTCGGCTGCGGAGCCACTGGCGATGTGGTCAACCTTGTGGCAAGATTGTTTGGCCTGAGTAATTACGAGGCAGCAAAAAAGCTGGCTTATGACTTCGGAATTGATCCGAGCAAGCCCCCTGCGGCAGTCGCCTTACCCAAACCGAAACGGCCGCTGCTGAAAGCATACCGACAGCAGGAAGTGCGCTGCCTGCGGGTGCTGTGCGATTATCTGCATCTTCTGGAAAGCTGGAAGGTACAGCACGCCCCCAAAACACCCGCAGATGATCTGGATGACCGTTTTGTGGAAGCCTGCCAAATGCTGGACTATGTGGAGTATTTGGCAGATTTACTCATTGCCGCCGAACTGGAAGATCGGGTGAAAATGGTAGACAAGCTGACCACAAATGGCCTGATTTCCCGGTTAGAGGAACGGCTGCAAAAACTGAATAAGGAGGAAGTCACCCATGAAGAAAAACAAACAGCCTGACGGGTTGCCCGTCTGGTTTGATGGAACAAGCATCAACGAAGCCCTGTTTTGTGAGGAATTCTTGCAGACGCACAAGATTTTCTTCACAAACGGGGCTTTTTTCACGCCCGAAGGTCGTGTGACCGATGAACTGCCTCTGCGGGGAGAAATTTTCGAGGAGCTGAAATACTGTGCGGTCAGCAGTATTCCCCGCAAAATCAGCAACATTGTGGAGCTGATGAAGCTGGCGGCATTGGTTGAGGATTTCCCACCGGAGCCAGATCGGATTCATCTTGCAAACGGGACGCTTTTTCTGGATGGAAGGTTTGTGGAGGGAAAACCTGAAATCGTCCGCAACCGCTTCCCTGTTGCCTACAACCCTAACGCTCCAAAACCTGTCCTCTGGCTGCAATTTCTGGATGGTCTGCTCTACCCGGAGGACATCCCCACTTTACAAGAGTATATCGGCTACTGTCTGATTCCCAGCAACAAAGGCCAGCGGATGATGGTCATCAAGGGCAACGGTGGCGAGGGCAAGAGCCAGATCGGTGCTGTACTGGGGGCTTTGTTTGGCTCCAACATGAAGGACGGCAGCATCGGGAAAATATCCGAGAACCGATTTGCCCGGGCAGATTTGGAGCATATCCTCCTGTGTGTGGACGATGATATGCGGATGGAGGCCCTGCGCCAGACCAACTATGTGAAATCCATTGTCACCGCCCAGGGCAAAATGGATCTGGAGCGCAAGGGCAAGCAGAGCTATCAGGGGTGGATGTATGCCCGGCTGCTGGCCTTCTCCAACGGAGATTTGCAGGCTTTGTTTGACCGGAGCAACGGATTTTACCGCCGTCAGCTGGTGTTGACCACAAAGGAAAGACCTGCTGGCCGTGTGGATGATCCTGACCTTGCAGAGAAAATGAAAACCGAAGTAGAAGGCATTCTGCTCTGGGCCTTTGAGGGATTGCAGCGGCTGGCCGCCAACAATTTCAAGTTTACCGAAAGTGAGCGCACCAGAGAAAACCGGGAGGCCGTCAAACGGGACCACAACAATGTGTTCGATTTTCTGGATTCGGACGGATATATACGGCTGAAAGCCGATATGTCCGCCAGCTCCAAAGAACTGTATGAGGTATACCAGCTTTACTGCACCGAAAACAACCTGCCCGCCCTGAAACCCCGCAGCTTCAGCGAGGCCCTGATCGCCTGCCAAAGCCGCTACAACCTGGAATACTGCAACAATGTGACCAATGCAGCCGGGCGACGGGTGCGTGGCTTCCTGGGCATTGAGGTGCTGGTGGGAAACAATATATCAGCGTTTACCGGTGATACGATGCGTACGTACGTACACTTTGATTGACCGCTGTTCCCTCTTTTACTGCAATGCACACAAATTTTACTATCCGAAAAACAGGAGGAAACACTATGAGCAAGCCGCAATACGCCATTCTCCGCTTTGCCAAGTACAAAGGGCCGGAGATCGGGAACATTGAAGCCCACAACGAGCGCACCAAAGAGAAATATGCCAGCAATCCCGATGTGGACATCAGCAGGAGCAAAGACAATTTCCATCTGATCGAGCCGGAACGAAAATATCGTGCAGAGGCGGAGCAGCAGATCAAAGAAGCCGGTTGCCGTACCCGTTCAGACAGTGTTCGAGTTGTGGAAGTCCTGGTAACTGCTACACCGGAGTTCTTTCAGGGAAAGGAGAAATCTGAGATCAGCGCCTATTTTCAAGAGGCGTTGACCTTTCTCCAGCATAATCAAGACCCCAAAACAATCATATCCGCCGTGGTGCATATGGACGAGAAAACGCCCCATATGCACCTTTCTTTTGTCCCGCTGACTGCGGATGGCAGGCTCAGCGCCAAGGAGATCGTGGGAAACAAGAAAAAGCTGACCCAATGGCAGGACAAATTCTGGGAACACATGGTGCGGAAATATCCCGACCTGGAGCGTGGTGAAAGTGCCAGCCAAACCGGGCGGGACCACATCCCGCCCAGAGTGTTCAAGGAGATGACCCGTCTGACTAGGCAAAAAGCCAAGCTGGAGGAACTGCTGGCCGGTATTGGCGCCTTTAACGCAAAAAGCAGAGCTGCCAAGATTGCAGCTCTGCTGGATCAGTATATCCCGGCTGTGGAGCGGATGCACAGCACCATGAAGAAGTATCAGGTGGCCTTTACGGAAACCACCGTGGAGAACAAAAAGTTGAAACAGGAGAACGCTCAGCTGGGGCGGTCCCTGGAAAAAGCAACCAAAGAAAGTACTTTGAAGCAACTGGCCGATGCCAAGCTGCGGCGGGACTACGCAGACGCTGTTGCTGTTCTGGATCGAATTCCTAAAGAGGTACTTGCAGAGTACATGCACAGCCCGGATAAATGGAGGACTAATGCCTATGAAAGATGAGTGGAACGGCTTCGCCGTTTTACTGGCAAATCTGATTGAAAAATATGCTGTGGAATTGGACATTGACTCTTTGCATGATCCGATTTTTGCCAACAGAGAAAAAGAAAAATGCGATGCAGATGAAAACGCACACGGGAAAGACATTGAAGTTTCAAAAGCAGCATGATATAACAATCGTGAGTTAAGTGTCCAAACTTTTTCTGGAGAGCGATACGCTTTCCAGAAAATACATAAGGTTTTACAAACCAATATGAATGAGGAAATGAGATGGCAAAAGAAAAGATAAAAGTTTATACT
The DNA here is from genome assembly GCA_959602365.1 of uncultured Eubacteriales bacterium. Classification (GTDB taxonomy): domain Bacteria; phylum Bacillota; class Clostridia; order Oscillospirales; family Oscillospiraceae; genus UMGS1766. Next base: position 8,692 of record CAUGSS010000010.1, on the reverse strand, counting down.
TATACCAGAGTATCTACCGCCATGCAGATTGACGGCTATTCGCTGGACGCCCAAAAAGCCCGCATGAAAGCTTTTGCTGAATTCAATGAGTATGAGATTGCCCACGAATACGAGGATGCCGGGAAGTCTGGTAAATCCATTGAAGGCAGAATCCAGTTCAACCAGATGATGGAGGACATCAAAAGCGGCAAGGATGGCGTCTCCTATGTGCTGGTATTCAAGCTCTCCCGTTTCGGGAGAAATGCTGCGGATGTGCTTTCCACCTTACAGGTCATGCAGGATTTTGGTGTGAATCTGATCTGCGTGGAGGATGGTATCGACAGCTCCAAAGATGCTGGAAAATTGATGATTTCCGTTTTGTCGGCGGTGGCGGAGATTGAGCGTGAAAATATTCGTGTCCAAACCATGGAAGGCCGCATCCAAAAGGCCAGAGAGGGCAAGTGGAACGGCGGATTTGCGCCGTATGGCTACAAGCTGGAAAACGGAATGCTTCTGATTAACGAGGAAGAGGCGGTTGCCATCCGCACCATTTTTGATCAATATGTTCATACAAATATGGGTGCAACTGGGGTGGCAAAATATCTGGAGCAACACGGCATTCACAAAATTCAGCGCCAAAACGGGAAAAATCCCCTGTTTGACGCCTCTCTTATCCGAAGAATTCTGAAAAACCCAGTCTATTGCGGGAAGATTTCCTATGGCAGGCGCAAAACGGAAAAGGTGCATGGAACCAGAAACGAGTACCGCTTAGTGGAACAGGAAAACTATCTGCTGGTGGATGGGCTGCATGAGGGAATCGTATCTGAGGAACTTTGGCATGAAGCACAAGTGAAGCTCCTGGCACAGGCAAAAAAGTATGAGCGTGTCAACCCTGGTAAGGACACAAAGGTTCATCTTCTTTCCGGCATCCTGAAATGCCCTGTTTGTGGTGCCGGCATGTACGGAAACAAAAGTGTCAAGTACAAGTCAGATGGTACAAAGTATAAAGATTTCTTTTATTACGGCTGCAAACATCGCAGTATGACCCGTGGTCATAAATGCGACTATAAAAAGCAGGTCAATGAGGAATTATTGGACAGCGCAGTTGCAGAAGTCATCGTGAAATTGGTCAGCAATCCGAGGTTTGCTGGCATCATGCAGAAAAAAATCAATATGAAAGTTGATACCGCTGCTATCGAGCAGGAAATTGCCAACTACGAAAAGCAGCTGAGGCAGAACTATTCGATAAAGGCAAGGCTGATGGAAGAAATAGATTCTCTCGATCCGGACGACAGGCATTACCTTAAGCGTAAAACAGACCTTGATGATCGCCTCTACAAAATGTATGATAAAATCGAAGACACGGAGAACTTGTTGATTGCGGCCAGAGCAAAGAAAATGGCGATTGAAGCTGAGAAGCTGACCGGCGACAATATCTACAAGGTGCTGATTTATTTTGATAAGCTGTACGCCAGGATGGACGAGCAGGAGCGGCGGCAGCTTATGGAGGCACTGATCTCTGAGGTTCAGATTTTCGAGGAACGGCAGCCCAACGGACAATGGCTGAAATCCATTAGGTTCAAGCTACCCATTATTGAAGAAAACATGAGTCTGAGTTTGGACAACGATTCACGTGTCGAGACCGTCGTGAGCTTACGCAGGGAACAGGCCGGCAGTCAAGAGGGATAATGCAAACGCGCCCCAATGCCCGCCGGAACGGGAAGCGGCGGTCATGGAGCGGCTTTCGGTGGAATGGCCCGGCAGAAAGGGCGTATTGCTCGGGGAAAGGGGAGAAATATGGCGTATCATAAGTTGTCCGAAAATCATTTAGGGGGAACATACAACAAATATTATGTACTGAGTGGAGCCACCTATATCGATCTGGCAAAACAAATTCGGGGCTCGGAAATAGATCTGCTCTATGTAAAAGTAGAGGAAAACGTAGAGCGCGATATGCAAAGTGTGAGCAGAAATTACAGCATGGATGAGTTCCTGCGGATGAGCGGCTACATTGAAAGCGCGGCGTATGACATGGACAAATTATCGTTTCTTTTCCTTGGCCGCCTAAAAGGCAAAACAGTGATGATCACCGCGACCGCGAATGCAGATCCCTTCATAAAATTTTCATATAAAGAAGATATAGAACTTGAAGAAGCTCTGCGGAGAAAATAGAAGGGATTTCACGCACGCGGTGCATTCAAGGCGATTCACACCAGGCAGAAAAACTACATCGGGAGCGCCAATTGGCGCTCCCGATATTTGCGTTTTGAGGTCGTTTCATCCCTGTCCCGAGGGCCGGGCCAGCCGGGCCATCAGCCTGCGCAGGGGGACAAACAGCACCAGGGCGATGACAAAGTTGCCGGCGCAGTGCAGCAGGTCAAAGGGGATGCCGCTGACCCACCAGGACACGGCGAAGGCGGGGCCGCCCACGAACAGGTAGACCGGGGCGCACAGGGCGCCGAAGAGCAGCCCAAACCCGCCGGACAGCAGCGCCCAGCCCAGGGGATGGGTCATCTTCCGCAGCAGCCAGGCCGCGGCGGCCAGGATCTGCCAGATGTGCAGGTAATTGATAGACCAGAGGCTCAGCCCATACAGGATGAACTCCTGCAACACATAGATAGGATAGGGCTCCTTTTGCCGAAGGTGACGGCGAACAGCATGACCAGCAGCGGCACCGGCTCAATACTTGGCAGGCCCGCCATGGCCATCTTGGCCGTAAAGGTCAGGCCGCCCAGTACACTGAACAGGGCGATCTCCCGGGCGGTGAGCCTGCTTTGGATTCAGCCAACGGTGTAGACCCGGCAGAACTCATCCCCGTCGGCGATGGGATGGCGTCCACGCCCAAGCCGGCGCACCCGTCCCCCACATAGAAGGTCCAATAGGCCCCGCCGGCGTTATAATCAGCAATCTCTCTATCCACCACTGTGACATAGAGGCCGTACTCGCCCTCATCTCCCTCGATCAGGCCCTCGGCCAGGAGCACCTTGTCCAGATACACTGCGTCGGTCTCATAGCTAAATATATATAGCATTTTCCGATATTTTCCCCATCTGTTTGTCCAAACGGGCAAAAAAAGATGGGACGAGAAAATTATGCCGTCCAATGTCACCGGACGGCTCGTTTCCCCCGGAGCAGCGGCTCCTCCGGCAGCGGCCTGCGATGCCGGAAGGCGGCTACCGCGCCAACGATCCCACAGCCCAGCGCCTGGGGCAGGCGGCCGGTGACGGTCAGATACCCAAACGCGGTGATACCGAACAGGGTGAATACCAGCAGGCTTCTCCGCCGCATGGGCTGCACTTTGACCAGGGTGGAGAAGAAAATGTAGAGCCCAGCCAACAGACACACGATCCATGTCTCCGGCAGCAGGGCGGCCAGCGCCCCGAAGGCGGTGGCGATGCACTTGCCCCCCCGAAACCGGTTAAACACCCCCGCCGCATGGCCCAGCACCGGCGCCGCAATCACCCCGGCGAAGAGCAGCGACCGGGGATCCAGAAGGTCCTTGGCCAGGAAAACGGGCACAAATCCCTTCAGCAAATCCAGCAGCAGGCAGAAAACGCCCAGGGGCACCCCGCAGAGGCAGAACACATTGGCTGCCCCCGGGTTGTGGTCGTCGCTGTCCCGGCCGACATCCCCCTTGCCCAAAAGCTTTGGCAGCAGCTGGCTGAACATCACGCCCCCCAGGAGGAATTCTCCCCCGATCCAGAACAGCCAGAGCAGATTATTCTCCACTGTAACTCACCACACTTTCCACAATATCTTCTGCCGCCCGCGGGTTGATCTCCCGCCGCTGGGCGGCGATCATCTGCGCCCGCCGCTCCCCGTCCCGGGCCAGCTCCCAGGCGGCGGCAGCGGCCTGGGCCTCATCCTGCGCCCAAACCGACATCCCCCTTGCGGAAAAGAACTCCACATTCCTGACCTCACAGGCGGCATAGCTCAGCAGGTGTACCAGCGGCACATTTGCCACGGCGGCCTCTGTGCTGGTGAGGCCGCCCGGCTTGGTGATGATGACATCCGCCGCCGACATGTAGAGGTCCACATCCTCGGTAAAGGCCACCGGCCGAATGCGGTCCGAGGCGCCGAATTGGCGCTCCAGGGTCTCCTCCATCTCCCGGTTGCGGCCCACCAGCACATTGACGATCCAATCCCCGGGATATGCCGACAGCTCCCGGCACAGCCGCCCCATATGGCCGCACCCGGCGCTGCCCCCCATCACCAGCACCACGGTCTTTTCCGCCGGGAGGGCCAGGCGGCCGCGCGCCTCTCCCCGATCCGCCGGCCGGACAAATTTCCCGCTGACCGGAATCCCGGTGGGGAAAATATGCTTCCGGGGGATGCCCTTGCCCACCAGCTCTTCCGTCAAATCCGCATGGGGGACAAAGTATCCGTCCAGCCTGGTCTCCTCCGTGAAGGGAATGCAGGTGTAGTCTGTGAGCACGCCAAAGCAGGGCAGGGCGCACAGCCCCTCCTGCCTGGCGGCGGTCATGGCCTCCATGGCGAACAGGTGGGTGCATATCACCGCCGAAAACCCCTGCTGGGCAATATAGGCGCTCAGGCTGCGGGCACAGAGGGAGTTGGCCCAATAGACGGGCGAGCGCCGCCCTGTGCTGCTGTACAGGTTCCCCATCTTATACAGGGCGTTGAAGGTTCCCGGCACCTTCTGAATCATACGGCTGTAGGCCGAGGCCGCCAGTTTGCTGGCCCGCTTGCTGCGAAACGCGATGGGGTCCGCCGCGGCATAGGGGATCCCCCGCCGCTCCAGCTCCTCTGCGATGGCCCGGGCGGCGTGGTTGTGGCCCTCCCCCGTGCTGCAGCTCAGCAGCAGAATGTAAGGAGCGCGCCGCTTCTGTTCAGATGTTACGGGGACGGATCTCATATCAAAATTCCTTTTCCTGAATTTGCGGCAAATTCTGCGTCAAAATTGACTTTTACCACATGTGGATATTATAATACATCTGAGATATTTACAAATGGGCAGAAGCTCCATCCTGTGGTGTTAATGCAACATATCTTCATATTTATGTGGTAAATGATACAGTTTTCCCGGAATATGTTTCAAGGAGATGGCTGACCGATGGGGGAACAGAAACAGGACCGCCGGGTGGTAAAGACCAAGCGGGCCATCCGCAATGCGCTGGTCCAGCTGCTTTCGGAAAAGGAGCTGGAACAGATCACCGTCAAAGAGCTGGCGGACCGGGCGGACATCAACCGAAAGACCTTTTACAACTACTATAACGGGGTTCATCAGGTGATCGACGAGATTGAGAGCGAGATTGTGACCGCCTGCGACCAGGCCATTCAGGAAGTGGACTTCCGCCGGGATCTGAAACACCCCTCCGTCTATTTTGAGAAGCTCACCAATATATTAAACAGCGACCTGGACTTCTACGGCCACCTGTGCCGCATGCGGGGCAACCAGAGCCTGGTCTATAAAATCACCGACCTGCTCAAGGAAAAAGTCCGGGACGCCCTGCTGCAGCAGCTGCCCTGCGACGAACAGCAGGCGGACATCATTGTGGACTACGCCGTCACCGGCATGATCGCCGTCTATCAGACCTGGTTCAACTCCGGCCGAAGCCAGTCCATCCAGGAGATCTCCGAGGTGCTCAGCGTACTGTGTTTTTCGGGCATCACCGGGGTGCTGGGGATGGAGCTCTGAGCGCATCCCCTGCCCCATCGCTCCCGGCGGGCGGCCCCTGGAACCGCCGGACTGTTTTGACTGAAATGAGGGATCACCATGAAAATACTGTTCACCGGCTTTGAACCCTTTGGAGGCGAGACGGTCAACCCGTCCTTCGAGGCGGTGCGCCGCCTGCCGGAGCGGCTGGGGACTGCGGAGATTTTCAAAGCCGAAATCCCGGTCTCCTTTGCCGATTCCGGCCCCGCTCTGGAGGCCGCCATGGCGTCCTGCCATCCCGACGCGGTGATCTGCGTGGGCCAGGCGGGGGGCTATGCCGCCCTGGCGGTGGAGCGGGTGGCCATCAATCTGCGGGACGCCGCCGCCCCGGACAACCGGGGGCTTCAGCCCGCGGAGCAGCCCGTCGTCCCCGGCGGGCCGGACGCCTGCTTCGCCACCCTGCCGGTGAAGCGGCTGGCCGCCGCCCTGCGGGAGGGGGGCATTCCCGCCTTCGTGTCAAATTCGGCGGGGACCTATGTGTGCAACAACCTCATGTACACCCTGCTGGAGCGCATCCACCGGGACAATCTCCCGGTGCGGGGCGGGTTTATCCATGTGCCCTATGCCCCGGAGCAGGCCGCGGGCAAGGCCCCGGGCACCCCCAGCATGGCGCTGGAGCAGATCACCCGGGGGCTGGAGCTGGCCGTGGGGGTGCTCTCGGCGGAGGAGGCGCACCCGGCGGACGGGACAGATTAACCCCTGCCCCAGCTTCCCGGGGCGGAACCGGTCCGCCGGCGCAAAGCTGTCCCCGAAATGCCCGGCGGGCACGGAGCCGCCCCGCCGACCACGGGCCCACCGGAGCGACGCCCGGCCACCGGCTTGTGCCGGAGGACCGGGCGGATTTTTATACCTTCGTCGGGCGGAATTTCAGTCTCAGGGACGGCCCGCCGGGGAGCCGAAAAATTTTTCCTGAAAAAGCGTTACACTTTTCCAAATTATGCATCTTTATTTATAGGGGATTGATCTGCTGCCCCGCTCACCGCCGGGCCAGGGCCGGCGGCAAGGGCCGATGCCGGGGCGGCCCGAACCGGCAGCGGCCGCCCTCTCCCGGCCTGCCCACCCACGACAGAAGGAAGAGAGAAGCATGATTTTTGCCGCCATCGAGGCGATTGAGGACGCCGGGGACCGGGCGTTTCTCCTGTCGCTCTACCAGGAGTATCACCTGCTGATGTTCGCCACCGCCAGGAAATACCTGTCCAGCCAGGCGGACTGCGAGGACGTGGTTCAGAGCAGCCTGGAACAGCTGATAAAGCATGTGGACACCCTGCGGGAGCTGCCCCATTACGCGGTGATCTCCTACATCACAGCCACCGTCCGGAACACGGCATTCAACTTACTGGACGACGAGGCCAAACTCAGCAGCCGCTTTGTCCCCCTGGAGGAGTCCCAGGAGGGGGAGCCGCCGCCCGGGCCCATCACCGCCGACGAGATGATGCTCCTGCTCCACCGGCGGGAGCTGATCTCCCGGGTGATGGAGGCCCTCTCCCCCGGGGATCGCATGCTGCTGGAGGGCAAGTACATCATGGGCTATTCCGACCGGGAGCTGGCCCGGCAGCTCAACTGCAGGGAAACGGCCATCCGCATGCGGCTGAGCCGGGCCAGGCACCGGGCCATGAATCTGATCTTGACATTGGAGGGATCTGAAGTATGAACAGGCGCGAACAACTATTTCAGCAGTGCGAGGACGACATCTTCTCGCTGCTGATGCTGGACTATGCGGAGCAGGAGGGAGCGCGGCTGGAGGCGGAGAACCAGCGGCTGAAGCAGGATCCGGAGGCGGCCATTCCCGACTCCGCCTATCAGAAGGGGCTGAAGGCCATCCAGCGGGGCATGCGGGCCAGGCGGCGGCGCACATTGGCCCGGGGGGCCAATGTGGTGCTCCACCGGGTGGCGGTGGCGGTGCTGATCGGGGTGCTGCTGTTCACCACCGCTTTCGCCATCAGCCCGGCCTTCCGGGAGGGGGTGCGGAACCTGGTGGTCAGCATGACCGCGGAATCAGCGGATCTGGAGCTGGTGACCACCGAAGCCGCCGCAGGCTCCGACCTGCTGAGCCACTACGTCTTTCCCGATTGTCCGGAGGGATTTGAGTTGACGGAAGAGGGGCAAGATGATTCGAAACGCTGGCAGCTATTCTGCGATAAAGCCAATAATGATACACTCATTTTTATTACTGTACAGAAAGCTATAGACATGTCATATGGCGTTGACACAGAAAATGTCGAGTATATTGAACATCTTCAAATCCAGGGCTTCGACGGAATTATTACTGAAGAAAACAATATGTGCAATGTCGTTTATGCTGATACTCTTCACAACACATTTGTACAAGTCTATTGTGTTGGACTTGATCGTGAAGTCGTGGTAGATTTAATTTCCGAGATTTCTTTTGTTGAAAATTGACCGTTGCATTTTTTGTCTCATGGGGTCAACTTGATGATACACATAATACATAAGTGATTAATATAAGGAGGCTTTCACGTGAGAAAACGCATTCCTACTACTTTGGCGTGCTTAATTTTAATTCTGTCTATGCTTTGTTTTAGTACTTCTGCTGCAGGCACTGAACAGACAGTGGAGCCTCGATATACTGGTATTTCAACTTTTACAGCTGGCCTAACAATATCTGCTGGAGAGGCTTGGTGTCGCTCCTCTTCAACACTTTCTTCTACTTCTTATTCGCAAACGTTAACTATGCGTCTTCAACGGAGCGTCAATGAATCGGTTTGGACTACGGTACAATCTTGGACAGGTAGTAATAGCTTTAACATTTCCCTGAGTGAAACCCGTTCCATCACTCACGGCTACTACTACCGCCTCTACTGCACCGCCAACGTCTACACCTCCAGCGGCAGCCTGTACGGCTCCAACACCAAAATCACCGACTCTCAGTATTACTGATCCTCTCGCTTTCCTGCAAGTGCGGAACGACAACACCCGCCTATAATAACACCCCACACCGGACGGTGTGGGGTGTTATTTTTTTCATTGAGTAGGGAAACCACCGGCTCAGCCGGTGGAGGTGCCCCGTAGAAAAGCTTT
>CAUGSS010000009.1 GCA_959602365.1 uncultured Eubacteriales bacterium | reverse complement strand
CCTTGACAAAGAAAGCCTTCGGGCAGCATAAGGCAGACGGATACGATCTGTCTGTGTGGAGCCGGTCGGCCGGTGCGCCATGACCCTGTTGCAAGTCCGCAGGACGGGACCCCTACCAAACAGGTGAGCGACAAAACCAGGCCGCAAAACAGGTGTGGCAGCCTGTGGGCGAGGATACGCAGACAGGATAATGAGACTCCCGCGTTGAACGCCCTCAAAGCATTGCGCGGCGCACCCATCAGCATGGGCCGGGGTGAGATTCCCGTGGAGCTGCGGCCAGCAGCCATCCGTTTTTTGCCTCTTTTATTTTCAGATAAATCTTCTGCTTTTCTGTTTACGGATAATTCGTAAACTTTCCATTAGCAGCAGACAAACCCGAAACGGCGCGGTACAATGAGGGTGGAAGTTATGAATGAACACCCTTTTGTGTGCCGTTTCTGATAGGAAAGGAGGCTGCTGTGTCAGAAATTCAGAACGGTACGGAGAGAAGGCCTCTGGAGTGCCGAACCTATACGGTCAACGAGGTCGCCCGTATATTAGGCGTCAGTCGGACACAAGCATACCGCCTTGTGCAGGAGGGCCTTTTCAAAAGCGTACGAATTGGTAACGCCATACGAATTCCCAAACGGTCGTTTGACAAGTGGCTGGAGCCGCTTGATCTGTGACATCAGAAAGGAAGGTTCGTTATGGCATCCATCATCAAAAGAAAGAAAAACTATTCTATTGTTTATACCTATGTGGACGAGAACGGCGAGACCAAGCAGAAGTGGGAAACCCGCACTTCCTATCAGGAGGCATTGAAGCGCAAGGCAGAGATTGAGAGCCAGAAAAGCTCCAACTCCTTCCTGCCGCCCACCAATCAGAATATTGCAGAGTTCCTGTCCGACTTTGTTTCCCTTTACGGTGAAAAGCGGTGGGGCGTGTCCATGTATGACAGCCAAAACTCGCTGATCGCCAACTACATCAACCCCATCATCGGGGATATGAAGGTGCAGGACATTACCACGCGGGTGGTGGACAAGTACATCCAGACCTTGCAGAAAACCCCTGCGGTGAACACCAGGACGCACCACGCCAAAACGGAGTTTGTCACCAACGCTACCATCGAAAAGATCATCAAGCTTCTCCGCTGTGCCTTCAAGCAGGCGGTTCGGTGGGAGCTGGTTGCCAAGAATCCCTTTGACAATGTGGTGCTGCCCAAAGTGGAATACAAGAAGCGGGACATCTGGACCGCCGATATGATCCGCACCGCCCTGGACCAGTGTACGGACAGCAAGCTCTATGTGGCAATGAACCTGGCTTTTGCCTGTTCGCTGCGCATGGGTGAGATTCTGGGGCTGACCTGGAGCAATGTCCACATCTCCGATGAAGATATTGCCGATGACAACGCCTATGTCTACATCGACAAGGAGTTGGCGCGTGCCTCCAAGCGGGCCATTGAGATGCTGGGGCAAAAGGACATCTACCATGTGTTCACGCCGCTGTTTCCCAACACCAGCACCAGGATCATCTTGAAAAAGCCCAAGACCGATTCCAGTATCCGCAAGGTGTGGCTGCCCAAGACCCTGGCTTACATCCTGCGGGAATGGAAATCCGCGCAAGACGAGCTGCGGGCGCTGCTCCGCGACGAGTATCAGGACTACGATCTGGTGGTGGCACTGGCCAATGGCCGCCCCTGTGAGGACCGTATCATCCTGAAGTCGTTTGAGAAGCTGCGGGAGAAAGCGGGGCTGCCCAAAGTGGTCTTTCACTCCCTCCGCCATTCCAGCACGACCTATAAGCTGAAACTGAACCACGGCGACCTGAAGGCCACCCAGGGCGATACGGGCCACGCCCAGATCGACATGATCACCAGCGTGTATGCGCACATTCTGGACGAGGACCGCAAGATCAACGCCCAGAAGTTTGAGAGCGCCTTCTATGCCAATCCTGACCTGCGTTCGGTTCGGCCCCCGGAGGAACCAAAGGAACCGGCGCCCGCCACATTGGATTTGGAGGCCCTGGTGGAACAGCTTCGCAAGTCGCCGGAACTGGCCAACACACTGGCTGCATTGCTGGCGTCGGCCCCATCCGAAAAATAGGGCGGGAAAATCGTATTAGCAAATCGGCGTTTTTTATTAGCAAGGCCGGAAAAATAGTTCGAAGCCAATTAGCAGGCATACAGCGGAAAATGTATAAAATCGTTCCGGCGGAGCGGCAAGAATGCTCTGAGAGAATGACAACAAAAAACCGCTGTAAACCATCGAAAAACGGCTTACAACGGTCATTTTTGGCACCCCCGGCTGGGTTCGAACCAGTGGCCTGTCGCTTAGGAGGCGACCGCTCTATCCAACTGAGCTACGGGGGCTTATACAGAAAATATTCAATTTTACAGGGCTCCAGGATTCGAACGATTCGATTTTTAGGAGGCGGACCCTCTATCCTGGTGAGGTACGGGGGCATGGGTGAAAAAACTGCACAGCCGTGGGATTTGAGTAAATCACCAAAAGGGGGCGGCACAGCGCTATTATTTTAACCGAAGATACCAATTTTGTCAACGCAGGGGCAAACGAGGTTGCCATCTGTAAAAAATCGGGATATAATGAAACAAGCCGCGCTTTTGCGGCTCTTCTGTTGTGTGCTTCGCGCCGGGCCCTGGGGCCCTGCGCAGGAGATTGAGAGGCTGGAGGCCCTGGAGCGCCGGGGGCTCCGGCATAGACGGTGGGGCGGCGCACGCCCCGTGGAGGAGGAACTTTTTCCGCATGATACAAGAGAACCTGAGAAATGTGGCCATCATCGCCCACGTCGACCACGGCAAGACCACCCTGGTGGACGCCATGCTGCGCCAGAGCGGCGTCTACCGGGAAAACCAGGAGGTGGTGGACCGGGTGATGGACTCCAACGACCTGGAGCGGGAGCGGGGCATCACCATCATGGCCAAGAACACCGCCGTCACCTATGGCAGTACCAAGATCAACATTGTGGACACCCCGGGCCACGCCGACTTCGGCGGCGAGGTGGAGCGCATCCTGAAGATGGTCAACGGCGTCATCCTGCTGGTGGACGCCGCCGAGGGACCCATGCCCCAGACCCGCTTCGTGCTCTCCCGGGCCCTGGAGCTGGGCCACCGGGTCATCGTGGTGGTCAACAAGATCGACCGCCCCGACCAGCGGGTGTACGAGGTTATCGACGAGGTGCTGGAGCTGCTCATCGACCTGAACGCCACCGACGACCAGCTGGACTCCCCCATGCTGTTCTGCTCCGCCCGGGACGGAGTGTGCGGCTACAACCCGGAGGAGATCGGCGGGGATCTGAAGCCGCTGTTTGAGACCATCCTGAACTATATTCCCGCCCCCGACGTAGATGTGGAGGCCCCCTTCCAGATGCTGGTGTCCTCCATCGACTACAACGAATTCGTGGGCCGCATCGCCATCGGCCGCATCGAGCGGGGCAGCCTGAAGCAGAACCAGGAGATCGTGGTGTGCAACTACCACGACCCGGACCAGGTGAGCAAGAAGGCCAAGGCCACCGCCATCTACGAGTTTGACGGGCTGAACCGGGTGCCGGTCACCGAGGTCACCGCCGGCAACATCATCGCCATGTCCGGCATCGGCGACATCACCATCGGCGACACCATCTGCGCCCCCACCGCGGTGGAGCCCCTGGAGTTTGTCAAGATCAGCGCCCCCACCATGGAGATGACCTTCTCGGTCAACGACTCCCCCTTTGCCGGCCGGGAGGGCAAGTTCGTCACCTCCCGCCAGATCCGGGACCGGCTCATGCGGGAGACGCTGAAGGACGTGTCCCTGCGGGTCACGGAGATTGAGGACTCCACCGACGCGCTGAATGTGGCGGGCCGGGGCGAGATGCACCTGTCCATCCTGATCGAGACCATGCGCCGGGAGGGCTACGAGTTCCAGGTCTCCCCGCCCCGGGTGCTCTACAAGGAGATCGACGGGAAGAAGTGCGAGCCCATGGAGCGGCTGGTGGTGGACGTGCCCAGCGACTGCTCCGGCTCGGTCATCGAGAAGATGGGCGCCCGGAAGGGCGACTTCCTGGACATGACCCCCATCGGCACCAGCCGGGTCAAGATGACCTTCCTGGTCCCCTCCCGGGGGCTGTTCGGCTACCGCAACGAGTTCTTGACCGACACCAAGGGCGAGGGCATCATGGCCTCGGTCTTTGACTCCTACGCCCCCTACCGGGGAGAGCTGAACCGGCGCAACGTGGGCGCCCTGGTGGCCAGCGAGACCGGCGAGTCGGTCACCTACGGCCTCTACAACGCCCAGAGCCGGGGTACCCTGTTCATCGGGGCCGGTGTGCCGGTGTACGAGGGCATGGTCATCGGCCAGACCCCCAAGCGGGAGGACATCGCCATCAACGCCTGCAAGCGCAAGCAGCTGACCAACACCCGGGCCGCCGGCAGCGACGATGCGCTGCGGCTGATCCCCCCCAAGCAGATGAGCCTGGAGCAGTGCCTGGAGTTTTTGGACGACGACGAGCTGCTGGAGGTCACCCCGGAGAACCTGCGCATCCGCAAGCGCATCCTGAACCTGGAGCAGCGGATGAAGAGCATCCACAGAAAATGACGGAACATAACAAACCGGGGCTGTTGCAGCGTTTGCAGCAGCCCCGGTTTTTGTCATTCTGAGCGCAGGTCAAGGATCTTTTCCCGGCCTTTGTCCCTGGGAAAACAGATGCTTCGCCCCCTGGGGCTCAGCATGACAGACTTGCTTTTTTGATCTATTCCGCCTTGCCGGCTGTTACTGATGTACCGCCTGGTAGTAAAATCCCCCGTCCCGGACCAGGGACTCCACCCGTCCCGTGTCCAGCAGATATTCCAGATAGGAGCGGATGTTCCGCTCGTAGAGGGCCACCGCCCCCTTGGCCCGGGAGCGCAGCCGGAAGATGGTGCACACCCGCCGGCTCAGCTCGCTGAAGTCCAGGGGCTGCTCCAGCAGCCGGCAGATGCCCTCCGCCCGGCTCTCGATGAGCTGGATGTTTTGCTCGGGCAGGTCTCCCAGGTCTGAGTACACCCCCTTGTGGGCGCACAGGAACAGGTTGGCCTGCTCTTGTTTCAACTCCAGCATGGTCTGGATGGCGGTCTCGAAGCGGAAGTGATAGGGGAACCGGGCCCCCGCCAGCTCCTCCCCGGAGAGCAGGGCATCCCCCAGATAGAGCACCCCGTCCGGGGTGCTCACGGCGATGGGGTCCACCGAGTGGCCCGGGGTGGGGCGGATGCCGAAGCGTACGCCGCAGAAGTCGATCTCCCGCTCCTCAGGCTGGATGATCCGGTCCGCCCGGACCATCATGTGGCTCACCCGCTGGTTGGCCATGAACTCCCGGACGGAGACCATGAAGAAGTGGCTCTTCAGGCTCTCCGGGCTGACGCACAGCCCGGCCTCCCCCAGGGAGAGGGCCACCGGGATGTGGTACTTCTGCTGGAAATAGCGGTGGTTGGAGGAGTGGTCGTTGTGGGCGTGGGAGCCCAGGATGCCGATGGGGACGATCCCGGCGGCGGAGAGGGTGTCCTCGATGTCCTGCCGCTGCTCATAGAGGCCGCTGTCCAGCAGGATGCAGTGGTGTTCGTCGGTGCGGTACAGGGGGATCAGCTGCCAGTCCTCCAGATACCAGGTGTTGCCCAAGGCCTGTTTCAGTTCCATTCTTGTGTTACCTCATCAATTATGATAGACTAATTTAAACTCATTATAGGATAAACAGGAGGATATTACAATGTTGAAAGTTGACTTGATCGCCCACACCCCGGAGCCGGAGCGGGTGGTGGCCGCCGCCGCCAAGCTGTGCTATTCCGCGGTGGGGGTGGACGAGCTGATGGAGGGCCTGACCCCGGAGAAGAGCGCCAAATTCCTGAACATGCTCTCCAACCTGGGCCACGCCAGCCCCACAGAGCACGCCTCCTTCACCTTTGCCATCGAGGGGGTGTCCCGGGCGCTGCTGGCCCAGATCACCCGGCACCGCATCGCCTCCTATTCGGTGCAGAGCCAGCGCTATGTCCGCCTGGACGACTTCAAGTTTGTGGTGCCTCCCGAGGTGGAGGCCGACCCGGAGTCCAAGGCCCGCTTCCTGAAGGCCATGGAGGAGGAGGCCGCCCACTATCTCTCCATCGCCCAGGCGCTGACCAAAAAGCACGAGGCGGATTTCCTGGCCCAGGGGCTCAGTGAAAAGGAGGCCCACAGCAAGGCGGAGAAGATGGCCAACGAGGACGCCCGCTTTGTGCTGCCCAACGCCTGCGAGACCAAGATGGTGGTCACCATGAACGCCCGGAGTTTGAACAATTTCTTCTCCATCCGCTGCTGCAACCGGGCTCAGTGGGAGATCCGGGCCCTGGCAGAGGAGATGTACAAGCTGGTCTACGCCGTGGCCCCCAACCTGTTCGGCCGGAGCGGCCCCAGCTGCGTGGCCACCGGCCGGTGCCCTGAGGGCAAGATGAGCTGCGGCAAAATAAAAGAGGTACAGGCCAAATACGCCGCCATCCACACGGCGGGCAAGTGACAGGCAAAACGGCAAGGGGGCGGCTTGGGCCGTCCCCTGTTTTTCCGCCGGACCGGCGGGAGGAAAGGAGCGCGCTATGAACATTCAGATTTACGGCAAGAACAAGTGCTTTGACACCAGGAAGGCCCAGCGCTATTTTCAGGAGCGCCGGGTCAAATTCCAGTTCATCGACCTGCCCCGCTACGGCATGGGCCCCCGGGAGCTGGAGAACGTGGCCCGGGCGGTGGGGGGCGTGGACAACCTGATCGACCCCAAGCACCCGGACGCCAAAGCCCTGAGCTACTACGCCTACGACAGCCAGAAGCTGGAGCACCTGCTGGACAACCCCAAGGCCATCCGCACCCCCATTGTCCGCAACGGGAAGCAGGCCACTGTGGGCTACTGCCCCGATGTGTGGAAGGGCTGGGAATAAGGGTACATAACCGCAGAG
Organism: uncultured Eubacteriales bacterium; assembly: GCA_959602365.1. Lineage (GTDB taxonomy): Bacteria > Bacillota > Clostridia > Oscillospirales > Oscillospiraceae > UMGS1766. The sequence continues at coordinate 85,337 of CAUGSS010000009.1, read as the reverse complement.
TAAAATATAAAAATAATTTTGTCATATATACTTGACAAAAAGCCGTTACAAGACTATACTGGCCTCGGAAAGGAAAAAGGAGGCTGAAGTCCATGATCGCTCACATCCTGGGATTTGTCGCCGGTATTCTGATGGTGCTGGCCCTGTTTGCGCTGCTGACCCTCGCCCTGCGCAGCCGGGGGCAGAAAGATCCCCCCAGCCCGGGCCGGGGCAAATATGACGAGCGGCAGAAGCTGGCCCGGGGCAGGGCCTTTCGGGCGGGTTTTATCACCGTCATCTGCTATGAGATGCTCTACGGCTTTGCCGACCTGATGGGGCTGCGCTGGTGCGTCAACTTCACCGGCATCCTGATCGGGCTGTTCCTGGGCCTGGCGGTCTTTGCCGTGACGGCGATCGTCCAGGACGCCTACCTGGCCATCAACGAGCGGATGAACAACTGGCTGATCCTGTGCGGCGTTGTCGTCTTTACCAACGGTTCCTGCGTGCTCAACCAGGCCGTCCACGGGGAGCTGGTCCGGGACGGGATGCTCACCGAAAACTGGCTCAACGGCCTGTGCGCAGCCCTGTTTGTGGTCATCCTGTGTGCTCAGCTCATCCACAACGCCCGCGCCCGCCGGGCGGAGGCAGAGGACTGAAGCCGCATTGCGGGCCCGGCCTGGGGCCGGAGACAGGAGGCGGATTGCTATGGTAGGCGCGTGGATTTTAACTGGCATCGGTTATCTCGTTTTGATCCTGGTCATCGCCATATTTGTCTGGGCCTGTGTGCGGAAGAATCGGGATTCCTACGACGAGCGGCAGAAGCTGGCCCGGGGGACGGCGGCGCGGGCCGGGTTTTTCGCCGTCATGGCCTATGAGATGTGCTATGCCGTCACGCTGGGGCTGGAGTTCTACTGGTGTGACGCCGTCACCGGCGTGATCATCGGGCCGTGGCTGGGAATCACCATATTCCTGGTGGTCGCCATCTGGAAGGACGCCTATGTTGGGCTGTATGAGCGGGCCGGGGTGTTACGGGGGGCGCTGATCTTCGTGCTCCTGGTGAACGGGGCCGATCTCGCCATGACGGTGCGGGATGTCGCCCTGATCCGGGACGGGATGCTGACCGGGGCGGTTGACTCTCTCATGGTGGCGGCCACTGATCTGGCCATGCTCATCGCCCTGAGCGTCCGAATCGCCCGCAACCGGCGGGAAGAAAAGGAAGAGGCATGAAAAATCTGAAACTGAAATCCGCCCGGGCGGCCAAGGACCTGAGCCAGCAGGCGCTGGCGGATCTGGTGGGGGTGTCCCGCCAGACCATCAACGCCATTGAGAAAGGGGATTACAACCCCACCATCAAGCTGTGCGTCGCCATCTGCCGCGCCCTGGACAAGACCCTGGACGAGCTGTTCTGGGAGGATGAGGCGCCGTGAACTACACCTATCTGCTGTGCATCTATATCCCGCTGATCCTGGCCCTCTGGCTGGCCGTCCGCACCCGGCGGTTTGCGGGATACCATACCGCATCCCGGCGCCGCCGGAGGAGAGGAGAGAAACCCGTCATGGAGGAAATCATTTTAAAGCTGATGGACAAGGGGGTCCAGGTGTCCACCATTAACGACACCCTGACCGGCAAGCTGACCCACTACAGCCAGGGCTGGCTCACCCTGACCGACCCGAAGGGGAAGGAGCAGTACCTGAACGCCGACTATATCATCCGGCTGAAAGAGATTCCCATCAAATATTGAGGGCATTCCAAATGCAAAACGTCCCGGTCCAATACGGACCGGGACGTTTTTGTCGGTTTTGCAATGAAATGGAGTCACACCAGCCCCAGCATCAGCTGGGCGAAGCAGAAGTAGATCAGCAGGCTGACTGCGTCCATAATGGTGGAGATGAAGGGGGAGGCCATCACCGCCGGGTCGAAGCCCAGCTTTTCCACCAGCAGGGGGAGCACGCAGCCCACTAACTTGGCGATGACCACCACGGCCCCCGAGGTGATGCACACCACCAGGTCCACAATCAGGGTGATCTCGTGGCCCAGCAGCAGCTTGTCCACCAGCCAGATCTTCACAAAGTTGACCGCCGCCAGGGAGATGCCGCAGATCAGGCCCACCCGGAACTCCTTCCAGAGCACCCGGAAGGTGTCCTTGAACTCCACGTCTCCCAGGCTCATGGCCCGGATGACGGTGACGCTGGCCTGGCTGCCCGAGTTGCCGCCGATGCCCATCAGCATGGGGATGAAGCCGGTCAGGGCGGCGCAGGCGGCCAGCTGGTTTTCAAAGGTGGTCAGGATGATGGCGGTGAAGGTGGCGCTGACCATCAGCACCGTCAGCCAGGGGATGCGGCTCTTCCAGGTCTCAAAGACGCCGGTCTTGAAGTAGGGGCGCTCGGTGGGGAGGATGGCGGCCATCTTCTCCATGTCCTCGGTGGCCTCGTCCTCCATGACGTCCACCGCGTCGTCCACGGTGACAATGCCCACCAGCCGGTTCTCCTGGTCCACCACCGGCAGGGAGAGCAGATCGTAGCGGTTGAACAGCTCGGCCACGTCCTCCTGGTCGTCGGTGGTGACGCACTTGATGACGTTGTCCTCCATGATGTCGCCGATCCTGGCCTCATAGGCGTTCATCAGCAGGTCTTTGACGGTGACCACGCCCTCCAGGTGGCGCTGGTTGTCGGTGACGAACAGGACATAGATGGTCTCGGAGTCCTGGCCGTGGGCCCGGATGTAGTCAAAGGCGTCGTGTACCTCCATCTCCTGTTTCAGGGAGAGGTACTCGGCGGTCATAATGCTGCCGGCGGAGTTCTCCGGATACTTGAGGAATTGATTGATCAGGCTCCGGGTCTCCGGCTTGGCGTTTTTCAGCACCCGGCGCACCACGCCCGCGGGCAGCTCCTCCAGCATGTCCACCGCGTCGTCGGTGTAAAGGTCTTCAATGATGCTGCCCAACTCCGCGTCGGTGATGGAGTTGATGATAATCTCCTGGACATCTACCGGGAGAAAAGCGAACACATCGGATGCCACGTCTTTCTGGAGCATGCGGAACACCAGCAGCCGCCGCTCGTCGGACAGCTCCTCCAGATATTCGGCGATATCCGCCTCGTTCATGTCGTTGATCTTCTCCCGCAGCTGGCGGAACTTTTTTTCCTCCATGAGCTGGTCGAGCTCATCGCGGGAGAAGCCGTAGGTTTCCACGAAATCTTCTCGATCCATATGCGCTTGCCTCCGTTCTCTTACATGTACAGATTTACAGCAGAAAAAACGGTTAGAGGCAGACAATCCCGGCCCAAAAGGCAGGGTGGATTAACCTGGGCGCCGGACCCGCAAGGGCACCGGGACGTCCTGGCCTATGCCGGGATCAGGTCTGCAACTTCGACCGTCGCCTTCCATGCAAGTCCAACTCCTTCCTGGTGGTTTCGGGAAAATTCCCGTGCTCTATTATATTTCCCAAACGGAGAAAAAGCAACCGCGAAAATACCCAAGTTCGGTGTGGGATTTGCCCTCTGATTTTGAGCCGGGCCGAAGAAGTTTGGCGGGGGAGTGGTGTGCTTATTGCTCTTCTTTCCGTTTCTTGTAAAGCACAATCTGAGGATCTGAACCATTGCAGCCATATTCGCAGACCAGCAAACACTGATGATCGGCGACCAGGCCGTAACATCTCTCGCTGTTTATTTTTTCTACTTGATATCCCAGATAGATTTTATGATCTTCCAGTAATTTCACCCTTTGCCCGTTTGGAAGGGTGTATTCTAAATTTACATATGCACCACAAAGGGGAACGAGCTCTGAGATTTGAGGCATATCAGAGATGCCAAGTGAATTGAACTCCTTAATTGCCTGCGCTTTAAAGGAGCAAAAGTATTCAGATCCGCCCTTTTTAAGGCACTCAGCGGTAATACAATCACCACCGAAGGGATGACCGTCGGTTTCAATACAGCCTTTGCAGGATTGCTTCATTCCGCATTTGGAGCAGTAGGCTCCGCACATGGTTTTCATTTGCTTCCTCCTGTCTGAATTACAGTGTGCGAATTCCTCACGGGTTCCCTCTATCGGACCGGCCTTGGAGGGGGAAGGGAGACGGCCCCTCGGGGCCGCGGCGCGAGTGCGCCGTCCCAAGCGTTTTCGCCCTATGGCGAAAACCTTGGCGCAGGGGCGATTCACTCGCCCCGAGCATGAGCAATGTCCGCCAGGACACTAAAAAAGAGAAGAGCATCACGGCAGGCAGGGCATCAAGAGAGGGGGCGAAACGGCCCCTCGGGGCCGCGGCGCGAGTGCGCCGTCCCAAGCGTTTTCGCCCTGAGGCGAAAACCTTGGCGCAGGGGCGATTCACTCGCCCCGAGCAAGTGAAAAGTCCGCCAGGACACCAAAAAAGAAGGACATCCCTCGGATGTCCTTCTTTTTTGGAGCGGAAGACGAGGCTCGAACCCGCTATCCGCACCCCAGAGCGCGATGCGCTCCGGGGGCCCCACACCTCGGATTGCAAAAATCCGGGCTACACCCGGATTTTGGTGGAGGCAGCGAGTTCGATCCTTTCCTCGGGAAAAGAAGCACCCGGTCAGTTTGACCGGGTGTTGAAAGTGGAGCGGAAGACGAGGCTCGAACTCGCTACCTCCACCTTGGCAAGGTGGCGCTCTACCAGATGAGCTACTCCCGCAACAGCAGACATTATTATACCAGAAAAAAGCGGTTTGTCAACTGTTTTTTTGTATTTCCGCCTGCGGCTTTTGCAAAGCCGCAGGCGGCGGTCACAGTCCGGCGTCTTCCTCGGGATTTTCGGGATTCTCCATCAGGATGGCCCGGGCTTTGGCGTATTTTTTCCGCCAGCGCTCCCGCTGCTGCGCGGTTACCCCCAGGCAGCCCGCCAGCCGGGTCTCGTCGGAGTTGTGTTCCAGATCTGCCAGCTTGACCGCCCGGGCCACCGGGTTGGACCGGATGGCGCGGACATAATCAAAATAGTTGGTTCCCGGCTGATGGGTCAGCAGACGCAGCGCGTCGGTGACCGCAGGGGGGAATTCCTGCTCCAGCTCCTCCAGGGTGATGGGGGTGTCCTCCACCACATCGTGGAGCAGGGCGGCGCAGACGCTGATCTCGTCCTCCATCTGCTCGGCCAGATGAAAGGGGTGGAAGATATAGGGCAGGCCGGCCTGGTCGGTCTGCCCCTGGTGGGCGGCATAGGCCAGGCGCATGGCCTTGTTGGTAAGAGGGGTGTAGATCATAGTATTGGCCTCCTTCCCGGCGCTCCCTTTCGGCCCCGGTCACGGGGTGGCGATTTCAGTTTCCGCGGTGACGTCGGTCTCCTGCGCCGGCGCCTCGCCCAGGCAGGCGGGGTAATCCTCCTGGGACCAGTTATAGCCGGCGGCGGCCATCGTCTCGTCGTTGTGCAGGAAATTTCCCTCCGGATCGGCCCGGGTCACGTCCACCTGCCAGGAGACCCCGTCCTCCATCGTGATGAGATTCCAGCAGTGGGGCTGGCCGTTCAGCGTGCCCTGGACCAGCAGGCAGGTGATGCCGGACTGCTGGCAGAGCAGGCTGTAAGCCAGGGCCATGCCCTCGCTGTCGGCGGTGCCCAGGCACAGGGCGCTGTAGATGTCGCTGGCCCCCTCCGGGGAGTAATCGGTCTGTCCCAGCAGCCGGGAATAGAGCAGCCAGGCCACCGTGTTGTCGGCGGCGCTCTCCTGGCCTACCAGACCAGCGGCGGCCGCCGCCGCTGCCTCGGCCCGCTGGGCCAGGACCGCCTGGCTGTCACCATAGGCAAACGAAAACTCCACAATCCGAGTGTCGCCGCTGTCGGGATAGACGGAGATGGATACCTCGGGATAGCCCAGGGCGGTGCCCGGGGCGGTGTAGTAGGCCTCCTGGACCAGGGTGTACAGATTGGAGGAGTCGCTGTAGAAGCTGGAAGTGCGGATGGCCAGGGAGGGGGAGAAGGCGGACAGCTTCTCCTGGATCAGATCCCGGATGGTGCCGTTGCCGTAGGCGCTGACAATGGCGGCGATATCCTCGGCGCTGCGCCGGTAGGAGAAGGTGAAGGTGCACTCGTAATAGGAGATGATCCGGCTGTAGTCATAGGAGATACCATAGAGGGCGTAGGCCCCCAGCGGGTCTTCGGTACACACCTCGTTGCAGGCGGCCTCCAGGTCGGAGGCGATGTCTCCGGAGTATTTATAGACCTGAACGGTGCCGGTGCTCTGGCCCAGAGAGACGAAATGCTGCACGCAGCTGACCAGATCCGTGTAGTTTTCCGCCCGGAGAATGGAGCTGTCCTCCTCGGTGGCGGCCTGCTCCTGGTGGGTGGTGACCGAGGAATAGCGCCGGTCGAAGATAGAGCCGCAGCCGGCCAGCCCCCCCAGGGCCAGGGCGCAGGCCAGCAGCGTGCACAGCAGTCGTTTCACGGCGGGATCTCCTTTCTCTGCCCGGAGGCGGCGTGGGGAAGGGGATGGGTCAGTATCCCAGGGACTGGTTGACGATAACCACTTCCATCTCCTCGATGGCAAAGGGCTTCTCCCAGAGGACGACCAGACCGCGGCAGATGCGCTCCGGGGAGGAGCAGTTCATGCACCGTCCGGTTTGCACACAGGGGGTCTTTTTCTCCAGCCGCTTGGCGTTCATCGGGGCGGCAATGTTCCGGGCCCGCCAGAGGGCGGCGTCGTAGTCCGGGGCGATCTTGTTGACCCCGATGATAAAGTAAACTTTTTTGTGGCCGAAGAGGGTGGAGGCCACCCGGTTGCCCCGGCCGTCGATGTTGATGAGCTCCCCGTCCTCGCTGACGCCGTTGAGGGAGGAGATGTAGACGTCGGCATTGGTGGCCTCGGCGGGGATGCCCTGGGTGGCCGGATCCCAGTGCCAGTAGCACCGGTTGTGGGCGGAAAGCTGCTCATAGAGCCCCATGTCCCGGACGGTCTGGCTGCCGCCGAAGCCCACGCTGACGCCGTCGATGGCGCCGTTCAGATAGGCGCAGGCCTCCTGGGCCGTCTCAAAGCAGGAGACCTGGAAGCCCTCCCGCAGCAGGTTTTGCTTGAGTTTTTCGATGTTTGCCATAATATTCACCTCAGTGGAATAACAGTCTGGTGGGTACTCCCAGCTCTGCCAGGGCCCGGTAAAGACAGCTTGGGAAATCGCCGTAGACCGGGTTCCCCTCCAGCGCGGCCAGAACCTGCCCCAGCGCGGCCCCGTCGGGCAGCCGGTTCAGATCATAAAACGCGCCGTAGTCCCGGTTGCCCGGCAGAGCGTTGAGGATGCCGGCGGCCTTCTGCGGGTCCAGCGCATCCAGGCGCCCCAGACAGGCGGTCTCCGCGCCGGTATTGCCCACATACAGCGTCAGGTCGCTGTGGATGGTCAGATAGAGCTCGGATGCGCTGGCCGCGTCCAGCCCGCCCCAGTCAATGCCGCCCTCCGCCGCCCTTGCGGCGGTGCGGGCGCTGTACAGCTCCGCCCGACGGAAGATCTCTCCTTCGTCTTGCCCCCAATCGGTCAGGTAGCCTGCCAGCGGGTCAAAATCCTCCCGCCTGGCCCGGTAGGGTTCGAAGGCCAGCATTCTGGCGGTGGGAGCGAAGATGGGGATGACGAAATAGATGCGCTCCGGGGCCAGCTCGGCCAGCAGCCGGGAGATCGCCGCCCGGTCCTGGGGGATATAGCGGTTCATCATGATGGAGATTTCCAGGCGGCACCCGGAGGAGTGAAAGAGGCGGGCGGCGGCGACCGTCTGCTCAAAGGCGCCCCCGCGCCGGACGATCTCATCATGGTGGGGGCCAATGCCGTGGAGGGTGACACCGAAGCGGTCGTATCCACAGCTGCGGTAAGCCCCCAATACCGCCTCCCGGTCGGCCCGCCGCATGAGGGCCAGTCCGGTGGTCATGCCGTGGTGGTCGTAGCGGATGTGCCGGGTGGCGGCACAGGCGTGTATGATCTCTACAATATCCGGGTGCCCCAGAGGTTCGTTGTCCAGCGTAAAGGCGGCGGGGACAGTCAGGCGGGCGGCGATGGCGTCCAGCTTCTCCAGGGCTGTCTGGATGTCTGTCAGAGCCATCCGCCGGCCGGGCCCCCCGTTGACATAGCAGTGGAGACAGTCCGTGTCGCATCCGGCGGCCAGCAGGTCAAAGTTGATCTCCCTGACCTGGGGGTTCCTGTTTGTCATATGCGTCACCTCTCTCCTGTCCCGGGGGCAGATGCTGTTTTTGCGGGGCGGCCTGCTCCCGCCAATTCCCGTTTTCGTCGAAGGCACGCTTCAAAGCCCGCTCCACCGGCAGGATGGAGAGCGCCATCACCGCGCACTGGGCGCCCACCAGCGCGCCCCCGTACCAGCCGGTGAAGCTGTCGGGGCGGCCCAGAGAGACCAGGGACGCCAGGGCGGTGGCGGGGAGCAGTACCCCGCCCAGGCGCGTCCAGAGCCTGCCGCAGCAGCGGTGGGCAAAGGCCCAGGTGTCCTGATTTTTCATGGAGCGGGGGGTGCGGTAGCCGTACAGGCCGTTCACCCGGCTGGGGGGCGACTTGCAGAAGCGGCGGCCCACCAGCAGCATGGCCAGGGGAATCAGCAGTTCCATGGCCAGCATAAAACACCAGAATCCGGTCATAACGGCGCCTCCCGGGCAGGGCGGGTCAGATCAGCGCCATCTGCTCCTCCCCCTTGTCCTCGGGCTTGAGCAGGGCGCCGGCCACCGGCAGGGAGCGGGAGCGGTAACGGGACACGTTGACGATGCCGGACTCCTCCAGGGCGACCGCCCGCTGGACGTGCCACTTGGGCTTCAGGGTCATGACGTTCACCCCCTGGGTGGAGCGGGTGGCCTTGGGGGCCAGGGAGGCGGAGTTGAAGATGACCGCCCGGCCCTCGGTGGAGATCAGCACATACTCCCGCTCCTCGGTGAGCAGCAGGCAGGCGCACAGGGGGGATTTATCCGAGTAGGCTCCGGTGAGCCGGCGGCGGTTGCTCTGGGTCTGATAGGCGGACAGGGGCACCCGGGCCACCTTGCCGTTTTCAAAGCAGAAGAGCACATGGGCGGAGTAGTCTCCGGGGATGCAGGCCCAGACCACCGTCTCCCCCTCGTCCATGCCCAGCTTGGTGGGCAGGTAATCCCCCAGGGCGCTGGCCTTGGTGGGGTCGAAGTCGCTGAGCCGGGTCTTGTAGCACTGCTGCCGGTCGGTGAACACCAGCAGCTCATCCCGGTTGGAGGCGTCCCACTGGAGGTAGGGGCCGTCCCCCTCCTTGTACTTCTGCTCCGAGGACATGCGCAGGGACTGCTGGGTGATCTTCTTGAGATAGCCCTCCCGGGAGAGGAACAGGTTGACGGGGATGTCGGGCACCTCGTCCTCGATGATCACGTCCTCTTCCTCCACGTCGTAGAGGATTTCAGTGCGCCGGGGAGCGGCGTATTTCTTTTTCACTTCGGTGAGCTCCCGGATGATGACCTGCTGGAGCAGCTTGGGGGTGTTCACCAGCTCCTTCAGCTCGGCGATCTGGCCGGACAGCTCGTCCACCTCGGCGGTGCGCTTGAGAATATATTCCTTGTTGATGTTGCGCAGCCTGATCTCGGCCACATATTCCGCCTGGACCTGGTCAATGCCGAAGCCGATCATCAGGTTGGGGATGACCTCCGCGTCGGACTCAGTCTCCCGGATGATTTTGATGGCCTTGTCGATGTCCAGCAAAATCTTCTTGAGGCCCTGGAGCAGGTGGAGCTTTTCCTCCTTCTTCTTCATGTCGAAGAAGGCCCGGCGGCGGACGGATTCCGTGCGCCAGGCGGTCCACTCGTCCAGAATCTCCCCGACCCCCATGACCCGGGGCATGCCGGCGATCAGGATGTTGAAGTTGCAGGCGAAGCTGTCCTGCAGGGGGGTGAGCTTGTAGAGCTTCTGCATCAGCTTGTCCGGGTCCACCCCACGCTTCAGGTCGATGGCCAGCTTCAGGCCGTTCAGGTCGGTCTCGTCCCGCATGTCGGCGATCTCTTTGATCTTGCCCGCCTTGTTCAGCTCCACCACCTTGTCCATGATGACCTCGATGGAGGTGGTGTAGGGGATCTCATAGACCTCGATGACGTTCTCTTTTTTGTCGTAGCGCCATTTGCACCGCACCTTAAAGGAGCCCCGGCCGGTGGCGTAGATCTTCTCCAGCTCCCTCTGGTCGTAGAGCAGCATACCTCCGGTGGAGAAATCCGGGGCTTTCAGCGTGGCCATCAGGTCGGCGCGGGGGTTTTTGATCCGGGCGATGGCGGTGTCGCAGACCTCCCCCAGGTTGAAGCCGCAGATGTTGGAGGCCATGCCCACGGCGATGCCCTGGTTGGCGGACACCAGCACGTTGGGGAAGGTGGTGGGCAGCAGGGAGGGCTCCTTCATGGTGCCGTCGTAGTTGTCCACAAAGTCCACGGTGTCCTTGTCGATGTCCCGGAAGAACTCGGCGCAGATGGGGTCCAGCCTGGCCTCGGTGTACCGGCTGGCGGCCCAGGCCATGTCCCGGGAGTAGACCTTGCCGAAGTTGCCCTTGCTGTCCACATAGGGGTTCAGCAGGGCGCCGTAGCCCCGGGAGAGCCGGACCATGGTGTCGTAGATGGCGGCGTCGCCGTGGGGGTTGAGGCGCATGGTCTGGCCCACGATGTTGGCGCTCTTGGTGCGGTTGCCCCCCAGCAGGCGCATCTGGTACATGGTGTAGAGCAGCTTGCGGTGGCTGGGCTTGAAGCCGTCGATCTCCGGGATGGCCCGGGAGATGATGACGCTCATGGCGTAGGGCATGTAGTTCCACTCCAGGGTGTCCACAATGGGCTGCTCCAGCACCTCGGCCCGGAGCCCCTTCACATGGGAGGCGTCTACCTTCTTGGCTCCATCTTCCGTTTTTTTCTTCTTTGCCATATGATCGTCCTTACTTCGTCTGGTTCTGGATCAGAACCCGTTTCTGTGCATCTTTGAGCCCGCCCGGGCGGGCAGCGGGGAAATCCGACCGCGTTCCGGCGGCGTGCGCGCCGGGACGGCGGTCAGGAGATATCAGCCAGCTCCAGGAACAGGTGGCCGTCCTGGGCGATGTGGTCCTTGCGCCCCTGGAGGTTATCCCCCAGCAGCAAATCGAAGGTCTGGCTGGTGGCCTCGGCGTCGGTGGGCATCACCTTGACCAGCCGCCGGGTCTCCGGGTTCATGGTGGTCAGCCACATCATGTCCGGCTCGTTCTCGCCCAGGCCCTTGGAGCGCTGGATGGTGCACTTTTTGCCCGCCAGGGGGCCGTTTACAATGTCGTCCTTCTCCTTGTTGGAATAGGCGTACCAGGTGTCGTCTTTACAGGTGATCTCGTAGAGGGGGGACTCGGCGATATAGACGTAGCCCTCCCGGATCAGGGTGGGGGTCAGCCGGTAGAGCATGGTCAGGATCAGGGTGCGGATCTGATAGCCGTCCACGTCGGCGTCGGTGCAGATGATGATTTTGCTCCAGCGCAGGTTGTCCAGGTCAAAGTCGGCCAGCTCCTTGGACTTTTTGACCCCCTTGAGCTCCACCCCGCAGCCCATGACCTTGATCAGGTCGGTGATGATCTCGCTCTTGAAAATCTTGTTGTAGTCCGCCTTCAGGCAGTTCAGAATTTTGCCCCGCACCGGCATAATGCCCTGGAATTCGGCGTCCCGGCTCTGTTTGCAGGCGCCCAGGGCGGAGTCGCCCTCCACAATATACAGCTCCCGGCGGGAGATGTCCTTGGTGCGGCAGTCCACAAATTTGGCCACCCGGTTGCTCAGGTCCAGGGAGCCGGAGAGCTTCTTCTTGATGGTGACCCGCTGGGCCTCGGCGTGCTCCCGGGAGCGCTTGTTGATGAGCACCTGCTCGGCGATCTTCACCGCGTCGGCGGGGGTCTCGATGAAGTAGACCGCCAGCTGTTCCTTCAGGAAGTCGGTCATGGCCTCCTGGACGAACTTGTTGGTGATGGACTTTTTGGTCTGGTTCTCGTAGCTGGTCTGGCTGGAGAAGTTGCTGGAGACAAAGATCAGGCAGTCCTGGATGTCCGCCCAGGTGATCTTGGACTCATTTTTATTGTACTTGTTGTTGCTGCGCAGATAGGTGTCGATGGCGCTGAGCAGGGCGGAGCGCATGGCCTTCTCCGGGGAGCCGCCGTGTTCCAGCCAGGAGGAGTTGTGGTAGTGCTCAATGATGTTGACTGTGTTGGAAAAGCACAGGCTGACGGCGATCTTGACCCGGTAGTCCGGCTTGTCAGAGCGGTCCCGGCCGGTGCGCTCGGTCTGGAAAAACACCGGGGTGGTCAGGGCGTTGTCCCCGGCCAGCTCCGCCACATAGTCCTGGATGCCGTGCTCATAGCGGAACACCGTCTCCTCAAAGGTGGAGCCGGTCTGGTTGCGGAAGAGGAAGGTGACCCCGGGGTTGACCACCGCCTGGCGCTTCATCACGTCGGTGTAATATTCCACCGGGATGGCGATATCGGTGAACACCTCCAGGTCGGGCTTCCAGCGGAAGCGGGAGCCGGTCTTGTGCCGGGGGGCGTCCTCGGTCTGGAGGCCGCCCACGTTTTCCCCCTTCTCAAAGTGCAGGGTGTACTTTTTCCCGTCCCGGTAGATGGTGGCGTCAAAATATTCAGAGGAGTACTGGGTGGCGCAGGCGCCCAGGCCGTTCAGGCCCAGGGAAAATTCATAGGCGTCCCCGGCCTCTCCGCTGCCGTATTTGCCGCCGGCATAGAGCTCGCAGAACACCAGTTCCCAGTTGTAGCGCTGTTCCGCGTTGTTCCAGTCCACCGGGCAGCCCCGGCCGAAGTCCTCCACCTCAATGGAGCGGTCGGCATAGCGGGTGACAATGATCTTGTCCCCGTGGCCGCTGCGGGCCTCGTCGATGGCGTTGGACAGGATCTCGAACACCGCGTGCTCGCAGCCCTCCAGCCCGTCGGAGCCGAAGATCACCCCGGGGCGCTTGCGCACCCGGTCGGCCCCCTTCAGGGAGGAGATTGCCTCATTGTCGTACTGTTGTTTCTTTTGTCTGGGCATAAGTTGTTCCTCACCATTTGCAAAACATAATAATTCATTCTATATTATAGCTTTCTTCTCCGCAAACTGTCAAGAAAGCCCATGAGAGACGAATATTGTCATTCCATTCGGGAATTGAGAACGGTAAAAAAAACATGCAAATTTCCACAAAAAAATGTAGCGTTACCACAACGAATGCTGTATAATATATTCGCGAATGGCGGGTCAGTGTTTATTTGACCCGAATTTGTGGGCCGAAGGCCGCCGCTTTCGGCACTGCAGAATGATAGAAAACAAATAATTTTAATGAGAGGTAATTGGATCGTGGGAAAGGTAACACTTTGGATCGATAACGTCCAGGTCGAAACGGAGGAGGGCACCAGCGTCCTCAATGCCGCACTGGATGCGGGGATCTATGTCCCCCATATCTGTTCCCATCCCGACTTGAAGCCCCAGGGGGGCTGCAAGCTCTGCGTGGTGGAGATCGACGGCCAGGAGCCGGTGACCAGCTGCACCACCACCGTGGCGGAGGGAATGCACGTCAAGACGAAGTCCGACCAGCTGGACCGGCTGCGCCGGGCCTCCATGAACTTCATCTTTGCCGGCCATCCCGGGGACTGCACCGGCTGCCGCAGCTTCGGCAACTGTGAGCTGCAGGCCCTGTTCCAGTACCTGAACGCCAGCGTCAACCCCAGCATGCGCCATGTCACCAAGAAGACCACCAAGATCAACACCGTCAATCCCCTGATCGACCGGGAGATGGAGCGGTGCATCCAGTGCGGCCGCTGTGTGCGGGTGTGCGCCGATGTCCGGGGCGTCAAGGTGCTGGACTACCAGAAAAAGGACGGCGAGACCTATATCGGCACCCTGAACGACCTGCCCCTGGACGCCTCCGGCTGCCGGTTCTGCGGCGCCTGCGTGGAGGTGTGTCCCACCGGTGCGCTCCAGGACCGGGAGGGCGTGTTCCGCAAGGACCTGATCCGGGACGAGGCCCTGATCCCCTGCTCCGCCGAGTGTCCCGCCCATATCAACATCCCCCAGTATATCCGTATGATCGCCGAGGGCAACTATGACGCCGCCGTGGCCACCATCCGGGAGAAGGTGCCCTTCCCCATGTCCCTGGGCTATGTGTGCACCAGCTACTGCCAGAAGAAGTGCAAGCGCAACGGCCTGAACGGCGCCGTGGACATCAAGGGGCTGAAGCTGTTTGCCGCCAAGCACGACACCACCCAGTCCTGGAAGGACCAGTACGTCAAAGCCGCTCCGGCCACCGGCAAGAAGGTGGCGGTGGTGGGCGGCGGCCCCTGCGGCCTGACCGCGGCCTACTATCTGGCCAAGAAGGGCCATGAGGTCACCCTGTACGAGCGCTATCCCACCTGCGGCGGCATGCTCAGCTACGGCATCCCCGCCTACCGTATGCCCCGGGACGAGGTCCAGAAGGAAGTGGACCTGATCGCCGAGACCGGCGTCAAGATCGTCACCGGCCAGACCATCACCGATGTGAAGGCCCTGAAGGCCGACTACGACGCGGTGCTGGTGGCTGTGGGCGCCTCCGACGGCAAGATCATCCCCGTGGCCAACAACAACCCGGCCCAGGAGGCCACCGCCCTGGATGTGCTCCGGGATATCTCCATGGGCAACCCCACCACCCCGGCCATCGGCCCCGGTGTGAAGGTGCTGGTCTACGGCGGCGGCAACGTGGCCTATGACGTGGCCCGCTCCTCTGTCCGCCTGGGCGCCGAGGTCACCGTGGTCTGCCTGGAGAACCGGGAGAAGGGCCAGATGACCGCCGATGACGAGGAGATCGATCAGGCCGCCGAAGAGGGCGTGAAGCTCTACTCCGGCTACTCCAACTCCGGCTTCACCCGGGACGAAAACGGCCGGGTCACCGGGCTGAACTGCTTTGCCATCTCCGACTTCCGCTTCGGCCCCGGCGGCCTGGAGGTGGACGCCATCCCCGGCACCGAAGTATTTGTGCCCTGTGATGTGGTGGTCTATGCCTCCGGCCAGAAGACCAATCTGGATGCCGGCTTCGGCCTGGAGCTCAACCGGCCCGGCTATCCCGTGGACCCGGAGACCGGCAAGTCCGGCCTGAAGACCAGCGTCGAGGGCGTGTACACCGCCGGCGACGTGGTCACCGGCACCAAGAGCGTCATCAGCGCCATTGCCGCCGGCCGGGATGCGGCCTCGGCCATCGACCAGGTTCTGGGCGGTGACGGCGACATCGAGGAGAAGCTGGTGGATGTGCCCGCCCCCGATCCCTACATCGGCCGGATTGACGATTACGCCGAGCTGCCCCGGCAGCACGCCGACATCACGCCCTGCGACGAGCGCCGCTGCTCCTTTGTCAAGGTGGACAACAACTTTACCGAGGAGCAGGCCAAGGCGGAGGCCGCCCGCTGCCTGAAGTGCCCGCTGCGGCTGCAGCTCCACCGCACCAAGCTGTGGACGGAATATTGATTGGGGGGTAGTTCAAAATGAAGAGAATTTGTGAGATCACCGCCGAGGGACTGCCCGCCGTTGAGGAAGTGACCCAGCTGGCCGAGGGCACCTGCCCGGTGTGCCAGGCCGCCCGGATTGCCCGCCAGGCCCACAAGAGCGTCTGCGGCCACGGCACCTTCTGCCGGGACGGCATGTATCAGCTGTACCTGATTCCCGAGGACATCTCCAACGGCCGGGGCAGTGTGGAGGACCTGGATCTGCTGAAGGACTGCTGCGAGCTCATCATCACCGCCAACGAGTGCGAGCTGAGCGTCCGCACCGCCGAGCTGGTGAAGGCCTCCCTGGAGAGCCACTATGACGAGTGGTATGACCACCTGACCCGCAAGCGCTGCAAGGCCATGGAGTGCCCGGCCTGCTATACCCTGTATATCGACCCCGCCCTGTGCAACGGCTGCGGCAAGTGCGTATCCGCCGCCCCGGATGGGGCCGTGGCCGGCGGCGAGGGCATGATCCATGTCATCAAGAAGGACCTGCTGGAGATGAAGTCCTCGGACTTCGCCGCGGTGTGTCCGGTGGGGGCCATCAAGAAGGCCGGGCTGGTCAAGCCCCCCATCCCCACCGACCCTGTCCCGGTGGGCAGCTTTGGCGCCGCCGCTGCCGGCGGAGGCCGCCGCCGCCGCCGGGGATAATGCAGTTTGAATCCGCATTTGTGTGCGGTTCAAATGGGATATGAGACAGAATATCCAGGATTTGAAAAAGTTTAGGAGGAAACAGTTATGAGACAGATGGAAGCAGATGTCGTCGTCGTTGCCTGTGGCATGTCCGGCCTGGCCGCTGCCACCCAGGCTCAGGAATCTCTGAACGCCACCGGAGGCGGCACTGTCGTCGCCTTTGAGAAGAGCGGCACCGTGGGCGGCGCCGCCAACATGGGCATGGCGTTCCTGGCCATTGAGTCCCAGCTCCAGAAGGAGAACATGACCAATGACTTCACCAAGGATGACGCCTTCAATTACTTCATGGATTACACCCACTGGCGTGCCGACGCCAAGCTGGTGCGCCGCTGGTTCAATATGTCCGCCAGCACCGTGGAGTGGGTCCAGAAGATGGGCGTGGAGTTCCTGGGCGTGTTCAAGTACTTCAAGAACTCCCACTGCACCCAGCACATGGTGAAGGCCCCCGGCACCAACAAGCCCACCGAGCGCTGCGCCGCCACCATGATCCAGAAGATCCACGAGTATGCCAAGGAGATCGGCGTGGATATCCAGCTGCACACCTCCGTCAAGCAGATCCTGACCGGCTCCAAGGGCCAGGTCCGGGGCGTGCTGGCTGTCACCGATGACGGCGAGGAGATCGAGTGCCTGTGCAACTGCGTCATCATCGCCACCGGCGGCATCGGCAACAACGTGGACATGATCCAGCAGTACATGGGCTGGAAGTGGGGCGAGGACATGACCTCCTTCCGGATCCCCGGCATCGACGGCGACGGCCTGAACATGGCCTGGGCCATCGGCGCCAAGAAGAACGACGTGTTCATGGAAGTCAACTACAACACCCCCGGCACCACCGACGTGTTCAAGACCCTGTCCGAGGTCATGCGCCAGCCCAACCTGCTGGTCAACCTGGACGGCAAGCGCTTCTTCAACGAGGAGCTGATGGACAACACCACCTATACCGGCAACGCCCTGCTGCTGCAGAAGAAGCACATGGGCTTCTCCATCATCGACTCCAAGATCGTCGAGTACTACAAGGAGCACGGCCTGGACTACATCACCTATCACCACGCCATCAAGACCATGGACCGCTGGGAGCACGAGAAGGAGCTGTACTTCTCCGGCGCCCAGTCCGACGTGGAGAACAGCGTCTTTGCCAGTGAGGACAAGGATGTCTCCTACGGCGAGGACATCCCCCAGAACTTCTTCGAGTTCCAGTCCATCGAGGAGATGGCCGAGACCCTGGGCATCAACCTGGAGAACCTGAAGAAGACCATCGAGGAGTACAACGCCATGTGCAATGGCTGGGGCAACGGCTACGACTGGCAGTTCACCAAGGACCACCGGTTCCTGAAGCCCATCACCACCGCTCCCTTCTATGTGGCCCGTCACTTCCCCTCCGGCTACGGCTCTCTGGGCGGACTGCAGGTCAACGAGAACATGCAGATCCTGAACAACGACCTGGATCCCATCCCCGGCCTGTACGGCTGCGGCAACGACACCGCCAACGTCTTCGCCGGCAACTACTGCTTCTTCAACCCCGGCTCCACCATGTCCTACGCCCTGAACTCCGGCCGTATCGCCGGTATGGAGTGCGTCAAGTACATGGACTCCGACGACTTCATCGACCCCGAGGAGTAAGGACCGCCTTTCGTTTCCATCCACCCGGATCAGGGCCCGCCGCACTGCGGCGGGCCCTGTTTTCCTTTTATTTGAAAAACGGCGCATTGCTAAGTTCGGTCTGGTGTGGTATACTACACTCCACATAGAGAAAAGGAGGCGCTGCATATGTATTTTGACAGAGGCGCACTGAAACGCCGGGCCAAGCACCTGGTCACCCAGGGAAATCCGCCGGCTTATATGGTGACCCTGATTTTCCTGTTGGCCACCACCGCTTTGGCCACCGTGGTGGGGCTGTTCCTGCCCAATCCGGTGGACCAGGTGGATGCCCTGTATCTCAATTGGTTTAATACAATCATGGAGAACGGCGGCGAGATCAGCCAGGGCTCCATGAATGCCCTGACCCAGCAGATCATGGCCCTGTTCCAGGGCCCCATGGCCACAGCGGCCCTGCTGGTAGCGCTCATCCTGGGCTTCTACTCCATGGTGGTGAGCTTTGGCTACAGCAGCTATGCCCTGCGGGTGATGCGGGGAATGGAGGGCGGCGGCTATCAGGCGCCCTTTTCCCAGTTTCATATGGCCGGCAAAGTCATTTTGGTTGCCGTTCTGCGGATGGTGTTCGTCTATCTCTGGACACTGTTGTTCATCGTTCCAGGCATCATTGCCCTTTACCGCTACCGCATGGCGGAGTATGCCCTGCTGGATGATCCGGAGATCTCCTGTCTG
The DNA here is from genome assembly GCA_959602365.1 of uncultured Eubacteriales bacterium. Taxonomy (GTDB): domain Bacteria; phylum Bacillota; class Clostridia; order Oscillospirales; family Oscillospiraceae; genus UMGS1766. The sequence continues at coordinate 66,934 of CAUGSS010000009.1, read as the reverse complement.
GAGGCCATCCGCCGCAGCAAGAGGATGATGCAGGGGCACAAGATGGAGCTGTTTGTGCTGGACCTGTCCTTCCTGGGCTGGTCGATTTTGGCCGGTGTGATTGTGGCCTTGGTTCAGATGCTGGTGCAGCAGGTCACCATGCTTCTGGTCTTCCAGGGGATGACGGGCGTTTCCACCGTGGTGATGACGCTGGTGACGCTGGCGGCCAATATTGCGGTGAACATGTTCCTGGTCTGCTATATGACCCTGGCGGACGCGGGCTTCTACCTCTATGTCCTGGGCAACCAGGCCCCGCCGGTGGGAGAGGGCGGAAACGGCACCTGGAATCAGGGCGGACCCAACAACGGCTGGAATCAGGGCGGTCCCAATTCCAACGGCTGGGGACCCAACGACCCCAACGGCTGGAACCAGGGGGGACCCAATCAGCCCTGGGGCCAGAACGGCGGTGCCCCCTACGACGACGGCAATGAGGGCTGGAACCAGTGACCAAGGCCCCGGGCTGCACCCTCCGGCGCTCCGGTGAGGGCGGCGCTGCCTGCGGACGCCTTTGAACGCTTTTGACATGGCCGCCGGGCAGCAACCGGCGGCCATTGTTTTTCCTGTCGCCTGCGGCTGCGGCGATTGCATGGAAATGGTTGACTTTATAAATGGAAAGTGCTAAAGTAAAGGGGACAGACAGCAGAGCCTCATGGAGGAGGAGAGACGATGAAAAAAGTCATTGCCATTGTGGGCCTGGGGCTGATCGGCGGCTCCCTGGCCGCCGCCCTGCGGGGCTTTGAGGACTATGAAGTGGTGGGGGTGGCCCGCCGTCAGGAGACGTTGGACTATGCCCGGGAGCACGGCGTGTGCGACCGGGGGACGCTGGATGCCGCCCAGGCCCTGGCCGAGGCGGACGTGACCTTCCTGTGCACCGCCCCCAGCACGGTGGTGCGCTATTTGCGGGATTATCGGGAGGTGTTCCGGCCGGGCAGCCTGGTCACCGACGTGTGCGGCATCAAGACCGCCATCATGAAGGCCGCCCAGGTGCTGCCCCCCCAGGTGGATTTTATCGGCTGCCACCCCATGGCGGGCACCGAGTTCTCCGGCATAGAGCACTCCTTCCCGGAGCTGTTCCAGCGCTGCCACTTTATCCTGACCCCCCGGGCAGAGAGCGCTCCGGCGCATGTGGCCCTGATGGAGCGCATCGCGGACTACATCGGCGCGGCGGATGTGGTGCAGACCACGCCGGAGCGCCATGACCAGATCATCGCCTACACCAGCCAGCTGATGCACATCATCGCCCTGTCGGTGTGCGACGACGCGGAGCTGTTCCAGTGCAAGGGCTTTGAGGGGGGCTCCTTCCGGGACTGCACCCGGGTGGCCGCCCTGGACGTGCCCCTGTGGAAGGAGCTGATGACCCTGAATGCCGACGCCCTGACCCAGGTCATCATCCGGCTGGAGGAGAATATCCACGCCTACCGGGTGGCCCTGGAGCACCACGATGTGGAGCGGGTCACCGCCAAACTGGAGTACTCCTCCAACCGCAAGCGCCGGATGAACCTGCCCGGCCCCGGACAGGTCAGCCTGGATCTGGACCTGTTTCAGTGAGACGGAAAAACGGCGGTCTGCCCCAAAGGGGGCAGACCGCCGTTTTTTGCCGATGGAAGCGGTGGCGAATACCGCCGAGAAGTTCATCAGGGAGAGCTTTGCGATTTGGGCCGTTTCTGGGGAGGTAACGGGGGAATCTTCGCCGTCACCACTCCAGCCCGGTGGCCAGCAGGGGGAGCACGTTGATGACCGGCTCCTCATAGGGGTGGACGGCCCGGACGGCCCGGAGGGTCTCCTCCAGCCGCTCCCCCTTGCAGCTCACCTCCACCTTGATCTCCTCCGCCTCCTGGAGCTCGCCCTCCTGCCCCAGATAGGGCCGGGTCCCCTCCAGGGGCCGCCAGCAGCTTTTTACCGGCGACCAGCTCAGGCAGCGGTCATAATTGCCGATGTGACCGGCGTCCACCGAGAACAGGGCCTGCCGCACCGGCGCAAAAGCCTCCGGGGGAACAAAGATCTCCAGCTTGTACAGAGAATATTCCATGGCCTATCCCTCCTTGGAATAAAAACGGGAGTGTTGCAAAACAAAGTGAGTTTGCCATTCTGTGCCCCAGGGAGCGAAGCATCTTTTTCCAGGGGGAGAACTGCCGGGAAAAGATCCTTCGCTGGCGCTCAGGATGACAAAAGGCAGGGCGCCCGGGATGACAAAAAACGGGGCTGTTGCAGGAGTTGCAACAGCCCCGTCGGCCATTTAGGCGGCTTTTTTGTTCATCGCCCGATAGACGAAGGTGAGGATCAGTCCCACCACGGCGATGCAGATAGAGATGACGAAGGCCATCACATAGGTGCCGGTGGCGGAGTAGACCGAGCTCAGAATGGTGGGGCCCACAATGCCCGCCAGGCAGAAACCGATCCACATGATGCCGTAGTTCACCGTGTTGTTCTTGGTACCGAATTGGTCGGTGCAGAAGCCGGGGAATACACCCATGAAGGTGCCGAAGCAGATGCCGATGAGCACCAGGCCCAGCACCAGCAGCGCCAGAGAGGCGGTGTTGGTGGCCAGCAGCAGCACAGCCAGACCCGCCAGGGCGATGATCAGGGCCACGGTCAGGGTGTTGATGCGGCCCAGCTTGTCGCTGAGGGTGCCCGCCACCAGCCGCCCGGCGGTGTTGAACAGACACAGGATGGAGACATACAGAGTACCGTTGGCTACCAGCGCAATGTTTTCCGCCAGTCCCTTGGCATTGGAGATGATCATCATGCCGAAGGTGCCGCCGCAGGTCAGCATCAGCAGCATGACATAGAAGATGGGCATCTTGAGCATCTGCAGCGGCGTTTTGTCCTCCACTTTTTTGACCGAAGTGGTCACCGGGGCCACATAGCCGGTGGGGGCGAAGCCGGCGGGGCACTTCTGCATGATGAAGGAGCCGGCGCAGATGATGACCAGGAAGACCACACCCAGAATCCGGAAGGTATTCCGGGGGCCAAAGGCGCCGCTCAGGCCAGTGGCGATGGGGGCAAAGATAACCGAGCTGATGCCGTAGAAGGCGGTGGTCATGCCGCCCACCATGCCCCGCTTGTCGGGGAAGAACTTGATGGTGTTGCTGATGGTGCAGCCGTAAACCAGGCTCAGGCCCAGGCCCAGCACGATGCCGTAGCTGACCATCAGATTGCCCACGCTCTGGGCAAAGCCGCAGGTGAACATGCCGATGCCGAACATCAGGCCGCCCACAAACATGACCCAGCGGGGGCCGTATTTGTCATTGAGCAGGCCGCCGATGATCATGGTGATAAAGCCCACCGCATTGGAGGTGGAAAAAACGGAGGACATGGCTCCGGTCTCTACACCTAACTCCACCGCCATGGGGGCGGACAGGCTGCTCCAGGCGTACATGGAGCCGATGCACAGGTTGATCAGACAGCTGGCGATCAGAATGACCCACCGCTTCTTGGTCAGGGCGGCGGTCTGTTCTTGGGTCAGTCCCATGAAAAACACTCCTTTTTCTCATATTTTTTCATTCGCATACATATATACGATAGCATTTTGTAACTGACAAGTCAACACAAATTACGATATAAATTGCCCGCCGCCCCTGCAAATTACAGCGGCCGGATGGTTTGCCGCGGCGGGCGGCGTCGAAAAAACCGCCCCGCGGAGCGCTCCGCGGGGCGGCATTTTATAAAAGAAGTGCTGGAATCGGGTCAGGACTTCCGCTCAAAGACATGGGCCACATTTTCATAGTCGTAAAATTTCAGAATCCCGGGCTCAGACTGGGGCAGCGCGTCCAGTTCCTCCCAGTCCACCAGACAGATGTGGCGGCGCTCGTCGGCGTGCTTGGTCTTGCACTGGGCCCGTTCCTGCTCAGAGAGCTCCTCCACCCTCAGCGGAACCCAGCCCCGGCTGAAGTGGAAGGCGTTCCAGCGCCGGTGCTCATAGCGGGCAATGCGCCAGTAAACCTGCTCCCGCTCCTGCTGGGACAGGCCGGACAGGTCCCCGGCCAGGGCCAGCTTGTTGGGGATGTCCCAGAGCACCGCCCGGTTGGAGGCCTGAAGGAAGGTGCCCATTTTGTGCCAATCGGGGGCGGAGCCGTTGGCGCTCTGATAGCGCCGGTGCAGTGCCTGGGCCTCCCGGTCGGCCCGGCGGCGGATCAGCTCCTCCAGTGTAAACTGAGTGCGGTTGTCCTGCAGGAAGGTGACGCAGTCCACGCTGGAGAGCAGCTCCGCGCTGCCCGGGGCGTCCTCGTGGAGGGCGACCACCAGCTGGGGCAGGGGGGCGACCGCCCTCCGACGGCACAGCCGCAGCAGCCGCAGGGCGGTGCTGATGTTCCGGGCGGTGTCTCCGGTGTCGATAAAGATCTGGTCCAGGCTGCCCAAGCGGGGCTCCAGGGCGTCAAAGAAGGCCTCCTCCTCCGCCCCGTGGTTCAGCCAGGTCAGGCCGGGGTGGCGGGAGAGCTGGGGAAAGTCCCGGAAGAAGGCTCCCTGGCAGCGGGGCAGGTCTTCGGAGACAATCAGGGCGTCCAGCCCCCGCCCGTCGGGGGCGGCTGTCTCAAAGGCGGTGTTCTCATAGGTGGTGAGCAGGAATTCCTGGCTCAAGGGCCCAAAACCCACCACGCACAGGGAGAACGGCCGGTCGGGCACGAACACATGCCCGATTTCTCTGCCCCGGCCTTGCTCTTTGAGCCAGGTGATGGGCAGATGTCCGTTCAGATGGCTTTGCGCGAGCAGCTGTTCCCGGGAGACCAGCCAGGCGTCCAGGTGGGTGAAGTCCAGATCCTCCAGGCGGAGCAGGCCCGGATCCAAAAAGGCGGTGACGTGCAGGTTGGGCAGCCGCTCCCCCAGCTGTTCCAGCCGGCGCAGCAGGCTCAGGTTTTCGTGATTGGGCTCGGGCAGCAGCACTGCGTGGTACTCATGTCCCGGCGCCAGTCGCAGCAGGTGTTTCCAATCGGTGGTCAGCGCGCCGGAGATGGGCAGCATGTCGTCGCTGTCCGGATTGGGATCCAGGTACAGGATGGCCGCCCGGGGGACGGTGCGCTGGATGTCCTCAATCAGGGCCTGGGCGTCGGTCAGTTCACCGAAGATCAGGTAGACCTCTTTGCTGCGCCGCACCCGCATGCGCAGCCTCATGTCATTGAAAAACCGGCGGAACAGGGCCTGAGCCACGGTGCGGATGGTGTAGATGGAGGCACAGACAAAGATGACCACATATTGCAGCTGGGTAAATTCCTCCAACCCCATCTGAAAGCCCATAATCATAGGCGCCTGATAGATGCTCAGCAGCATCACCCGGATCAGTTCCGGCCCACTCAGCCCCGGGGTGTAGAGCAGAGAGAAGCTGATGGCCGCCACAAACAGGAAATTATAGCCCAGCAGCACAGCGCTGCGCAGCCCCTCTCTGCGGCGTCGCATACAGAGGACGATGACGATGATTCCCACGATATAACCCAGCAGTACCATAACAGCGTTCCCCATCTCATCTCAAAATCCGGCCCCAGGCGGGCTGTTAAAACCCATTATACGTTAGCCCCTTCCCGCCTGTCAAACGCTTCCCCATGAAAGTTCGGTTAAAATCCGATTGCAATGGGTGAAAAAGGAATAAAAAAACAAAAACCCGGTTGCGTGGCCGGGCGGGGAAATCTATAATATAAACTGTGAACAAGATGTGAACCCGGCCGGAGCCGGGACCGGGGAGAGGAGCAGAGAGATGCGCTTTTGTGAAGAGTGCGGGCGAGAGATCCCGGAGGGAGCGCGGCTGTGCGGGCAATGCCAGGCGGCCGAACAGGTCCGGGGGACAGAAAAACCCCTGGCCGACGGAGATGGGGCGGTGCAGCCGGCCTGGGCCGGACAGGATGAACGGACGGCGCCGGCCGGGAAGGCAGCAGCGGCGTCGGCCGGCGCCGCCCACCGGGGCAGGATGACAATGATCGTTATGAGTGCCCTGTTGGCGGCCTTCCTGCTGTTTTTCGCCGCTGCACTGCTGCTGGGCAGCCGGGGCGGCACGCCCCAGGGGGCGGAGGACTCCGCCCACACCCTGGAGCGCTGGCAGGGCGGCGGAGATGACGCCCCGGCCGCCGAGCCCGGGCCGGACAGCCTTCAGCTCACCGCTCCGGACGCCCAGCAGGTGCTGGAGAATACGCCCCCGGACCCGTTGGCGGGGCACAGCTATCAGGTGGTGGTTGAGGACGCCACCTGGCAGGAGGCCTATGACCGGGCTGCCGCCGCGGGAGGTTATCTGGCCACCATCACCTCCCAGGCGGAATATGAGGCCGTTTGTGCCGCCGCAGATCAGGCCGCCGCGGAGACCGGGGTGCGCTATCTGTGGCTGGGGGCCCGGCTTGGCGGCGGGGGCTGGAGCGGCGCCGACTGCTGGATTACCGGAGAGGACTGGAGCTTTTCCGCCTGGTATCCCGGGGAGCCCTCGGGCCAGGATGAGGACGGGACGCAGGAGGATGTGCTCTGCATGTGGAATGTGGAGGGCAGCGGCTGGACCTTTAACGACCAGCGCGGCGACCTGATTGCGGCCCTGCCCTCGGTGTCCGGCGCCGTGGGCTACGTCATCGAATTTGAGGGCTGAGAGATGGACGGCAAACGACAAGGGGGGCGGCGGCTGGACCGCGCCCCCAGGAGACGGCGCCGGTGGATACCGGTCCTGATCGTCCTGGCGCTGCTGCTGGCCGCCCTGGCCCTGGCCGCCGCGCTGGGGCTGAACCGGGGAGAGACACCGGGGGAACCGGCTCCGGGGGCCTCATCGGCCCAGACGGCCGGGGCGGTGTCCGACGGCGGGACGGACACCGGGGGAGATAGCTCTGCCGGCGGCGTGCCGGCCCCGGATTCCTCCGGCGGGACGGACGGGGCGGAGGAGCCGCTCCAGCAGTCCCCGGGGGAGGACGATCCCCAGGCCGCTCAGGCCCAGGCACTGCTGGAGGGTATGACGCTGCGGGAAAAAGTGCTTCAAATGTTTATCGTCACCCCGGAACAGCTCACCGGAGTGGCGGGGCCGGTCACCCAGTGCGGCGACACCAGCGTCCAGGCCATCCAGGACAATCCGGTGGGAGGCGTCATATATTTTGCGGGCAATCTGCAGGACAGAGATCAGACCGCCGCCATGATTGCCGGACTTCAGGAGGCCGCCCCGCTGGGCCTCTTTATCTCAGTGGATGAGGAGGGGGGAACCGTGGCCCGGCTGGGCCGCAACCCGGCTATGGGTACCACTGATTTTCCCGACATGGCGGAGATTGGCGCCACAGGGGATCCTCAGCAGGCCTATTCCGTAGGACTGACGCTGGGCACGGAACTGGGAGCGCTGGGCTTCAACCTGGATTTTGCCCCGGTGGCCGACGTCTACTCCAACCCGGACAACCCGGTGATCGGGCATCGGGCCTTCAGCTCCGATCCGGACACCGCCGCGGAGATGGTGGCCGCCTGTGTGGAGGGCTTTGGGGACAGCGGCACCCTGTGCGTCCTGAAGCACTTTCCGGGACATGGGGACACGGCCACCGACAGCCACTATGGCGCAGCCCTGTCCCATAAGACGCTGGAGGAGCTGGAGCAGTGCGAGTTCATCCCCTTCCGCGCCGGCATGGAGGCCGGGGCGGAGGTTGTAATGGTGGGGCATATCGCGCTGCCCGCCGTCACCGGGGAGGACACTCCGGCCTGCCTGTCCCGGGAGATCGCCACCGGCCTGCTGCGGGAGCAGCTGGGCTTTGAGGGGCTGGCAGTCACCGATTCCCTGTCCATGCAGGCCATTACCGACGCCTACACCCCGGCGGAGACCGCCGTGCTGGCAGTCCAGGCCGGAATGGATCTGCTGCTGATGCCCGAGGACCTGGAGGGAGCCGTGGAGGGAATTTTGGACGCGGTGGAGTCCGGCCAGCTCAGCCAGGCGCGAATTGACGAGAGCGTCATGCGTATTCTGTCCGTCAAACTGGACCGGGGGATCATTTCCCCGGCCCAGGGAGAATAAAGTACCATCACACCCGAGGAAAGGGAGCGTGAAAGATGAGTCAATGCCAAATGTGCGGCCGGAAGATTCCCGACGGCCAACAGCTCTGCCCCACCTGCCGCAATGCGGTGGAGTGGCGGCAGCGCCAGCAGCAGGCCCAGAGCGGCCCCGGATCCCAGGAGGGGCCCCGGCCAGTCCAGAGCGGCCCGGCGGGGCCAAAGAAGCCCGCAGCCCGGCCGCCGAAAGGAGGGGCCAGGCCCCAGGCGGCCGCCAGACCGGCGGAGCGGGGGCGGATGGCCGCCATTGTGCTGGGGATTGTCCTGGTGCTGTTCCTGGCCTTTTTCGCCGCCGCGCTGCTGCTGGGAGGCCGTGCCTCCAGTGGGGGGCAGGGGACGGCGACCCTGACCGCCTGGGAGGGGAGTGAGGCGCCCGCCGCCGTGGATGCCGGACCGGAACAGGTGACGGTGTCTGCCCCGGAGCAGGCCCTGCCCCAGGCGCCGGAACAGTCCGACACCCCTCAGAATCCGGATCAGGCCACCGACGCCCTGAGCGGGGAGTATATCTTCCCCGACTCGGACAGCACCTATTTGACCGAGGAACAGGTGGCGGCCCTGACGCCGGAGCAGCTCCGGCTGGCCCGCAATGAGATCTATGCCCGCCATGGGCGCATCTTCCAGGATGAGACGCTGGCGGCCTACTTCGGCTCCAAATCCTGGTATCAGCCGCTCTATGACGCGGAGAGTTTTGACGCGCTGGGAGATTCTATTTTAAACGAGTATGAGATTGCCAACCGGGACCTGATTCAGTCCTATGAGGCCCTGTATTCCGGACAGTGAACGAGGGGGAGAGAAGAGATATGAAGATTTGCCAGAACTGTGGATTTCATAACGAGGACGACGCCCTGTTCTGTGAGGAGTGCGGTGCCCGGCTGAGCGGAGCGCCCGCCGGAGACGGAATGGCCCAGGGCGGCGGAGAAAACCCGGCCCAGGACACGGCAGGCAGCTGGAGCAGCCAGACTCCCTCCGGCCAGTCCACGAGCCGTGGCTGGACAGCCCAGAGCGGGCCTGGCCAGGGCAGCCAAAATTGGGGAAGCCAGGGCGCGCCGCAGCGGCCTGCCAGGCCCCCCAGACCGCCAAAAGTGCGCAGAAAACCCTCTAAGTTCCATATTGCGGCAGCGGTGGAGGCAGTGCTGCTGGCGGCCGCTGTGATGGTATTCTGCGTGATGGGCAGCGTCCGCACCAGCCCCAGCCGGGCCGCCCGGAGCTATTTCCAGGCGGTGATGAGCGGGGACTGGGATCAGGTGCGGGCCCTGGGAGATCTGCCTGACAGCCCCTTCCTCACCGAGGAGAGTTTCCAGCGCTTTCTGGAGGAGAATGAAGGGCTGCAGGGCCGGACAGTCAATCTGGTCTCTGTCGATGAGGAGGAGGCTTCCGGCGGAGCCGGCAGCTATGTGCGCTATGTGGATGTGGAGTACATGTATCAGGGTGACCCGGAGGTATACTCTGAGCAGCTGACCTTGATGCCCAGCGGCGGCCGGGAGATGTTCTTCTTCCCTGACTGGCAGGTGGTGGACGGGATGGACTTTGTGGCCCGGGATTTCCAGGTGGAGGTGCCCCTGGGGTCCACCCTGGTGGTGGATGGCTTGGTGGTAGATGACAGCTTGCTGACCGAGCGCTATAATGCCACCGACCTGTATACCCTGGACCTGTTTATCGGCTCCCACGAGATCACCGTTGTCACCGGGCTGGGGCCCCAGACTGCTACCTATGAGCTGTGGGGCAGCGGCGATTACTACTACGCCGGTGATTTGGCCGCCATGACCGAAAACGTTCAAAATCAGCTGGTGACCCAGACCAAGACCCTGTTGGAGCAGCTCTTCACCGCTGCTCTGGCCAACAGCGATTTTTCTGCTCTCTCGGGCAGCTATTCTGATGAGATGCTGAACGGCCAGCTCCCGGAACTCTACGCAGAACTGCGGGAGGACTTCTTTGAGGACGAGAACTGGCGGGCCCTGGGGATCACCCTGGACAATTTCAGCGTCTGGGACTGCAGCGCCTACTACAGCGAGGACGGACAGCTGATGGCCAGCCTGGATTTGGAGTTTGACTGTGCCATAGAATACGCCAGGCTGGAAAATTCTTATTTGGACAGCACAGACAGCTACACCGATTACGGGGAGATCATTTTGGATTTCGTCTATCAGGACGGCACCTGGATTCCCTACGATGTCTGGTCACTGGATTGGTAAACAGAGCGTGTAAAGAAAGGAGCAAACACATATGGCAAAATTCTGCAACAAGTGCGGCGCCCCCCTGATTCCGGGTCAGCCCCATATCTGCCCGGCGGAGCAGTCCGCGTCTGAAACTTCCGGCACTCCCAATCGGGCCGGGGCGCCCAGCGGCGGGAACGGCTTTGGCGGCCAGGCCGGGGCGCCCAGCGGCGGGAACGGCTTCGGCGGCCAGGCCGGGGCGCCCAGCGGCGGGAACGGCTTCGGCGGCCAGGCCGGAGCGCCCAACGGCGGAAACGGCTTTGGCGGCCAGGCCGGAGCGCCCAACGCCGGCAACGGCTTTGGCGGCCAGGGCGGAGCGCCCAACGGCGGGAACGGCTTCGGCGGCCAGGCCGGGGCGCCCAACACCGGGAACGGCTTCGGCGGCCAGGCCGGGGCGCCCAGCGGCGGGAACGGCTTTGGCGGCCAGGGCGGGGCGCCCAGCGGCGGAAACAGCTTTGGCGGCCAGGGCGGAGCGCCCAACGGCGGAAACAGCTTTGGCGGCCAGGCGGGCGGCCCCGATGGCGCGGGATATTTTGGCGCTCAGGGCGGCGCCGGTCAGGGTCCGGCTTTCCAGGCCGCCAGCTTCCGTCAGTGGTGGACGGCACTGATGAACCGCATGGGCATCGGCGATCCGGAGAGCAACTCCGACGGGGTCTATGAGCGGGGAATGCAGATTGTGCCGGATAACCTGGCTTTAAATGAGGGCGAGGTGCCGGTGCGCCAGTACGACGTGGCGGTGCTGCGCAGCCGCCTGAAGTTCCAGCGGGCGGAGGGCCGGCTCCAGGTGACCAACAAGCGGCTGCTCTTCCGGGCCACCGGCCGCTCGGTCCGGGGCAAGACCACCCTCCAGCACGAGTTCGCCCTGGATGACCTGAAGGGCTTTGAAATTCACAAGGACTATCGCTTCAGCTTTTTGGATCTGCTGGCCGCCCTCCTCTGTGTGGCCATTGTGGGCGGCTTGTTCGGGGGTATCGTCACCGGGCTGCTCCGGACCAATGTGGTGTTTGCCTGCCTGCTGGGCCTGGTGATGGGTCTGGCCGGTGCGGTCCCCTTCTTCCTGCTGTTCCGGCAGTTCTTCCTGAAGATGCTGTGCGGCGCGGCGGGCACGGGGGCGGCGGTTTCCGCCTTTGCCGCGGCCCGGGTGATGGCCCAGTACCGGGATGCCTTCGGCTGGAGTCTGCTGAGCGGCCTGTGCACCATCGTATTGGTGATCTCGGTGGTGGTTCTGATTTTGGGCATCTTTTTGTTCTGCATGAAGCCCAACCTGATCTTTGACTTCAAGACCATGGGCGGCGGCGCCCCCATTCAGATCCGCCGCAAGCGTTCCCTGTTCTTTAACTTCAGCTCTGACCGCAACGAATACACCGGCTTCAACGAGGTGCTCCCCGCCGCCGACACCGAGCGGGCTCTGCGGGAGGTGGGCGCCCTGATCAACGACATCCAGAAGATGGGGGACCGGGCCATCGAGCAGTGGAAGAGCCGTTCCTGAGCGGAAGGAGATCGCATGAGACAAGACGTGCTGGCGCTGACCCGGCGGGCGTTTGAGCAGGATCAGGTGCCCCAGCTGCTGAAAGGGGAGGCCCCCTATGCCATCGCCCCGGACCGCTTCCTGCCCGCGGCCCCGCCCACCGACTGGAGCGCCCTGCTCCGGGAGGGGGTGCTGCCCTACTGCGCCCAGGATGAGACCGGGGAGCGCTGGGAAACGCTGAGGGCGGCCATCTGCGCCCTGATCGAGGGCAACGCCCTGGAGGTGTGGTGCGCCTACAATGTCTACTTCTCCCTCTGCTACGCCGCCGAGGGCGGGAAGGTGAAACTTCCCGCCCTGGAGGGGTTCCCGGTGGAAGCGCTTCACACGGCACTGGGACGCTGCCGGATGCAGCTGACCATGACCAAAAAGTGGAGCGGACAGAGCGACCCGGAGGGGCTGTGGGGGGACATCTGGCACGCGGACCAGGCCCTGGAGCGGCGCTGGCACCGGGGGGTGCTGCGGCGATGAGAGAGCGGTCTGTGGGGCCGCAGGGGCGGCCGGAGATCCCCGCCGGGCGCATCCCCATGGGGCCGCAGGATGCCCCTGCCGGGGACCAACATTCGGATATATCCCCGGCTCCGGAGCGGGAGACCCGGCCTGGAGCCGGCGTGACGCCGGAGGAGCCGGGGCGGGAGGCGGAAGAGCGCCCGGAACAGGGGGAAGTTTTGAACACCGTTCCGGGCAGCGGCAACACCGCCAACAATCCCGGCAACAACATCACCGCCCGCACCCTGGAAGGGGGCGCCGGGCTGGAGCGGTAAGGGGGACGAGGGGATGAGCGTTTCCGACAGCTTCCGGAACGGAGGCTCTTATCTGATCTCCCAGGAGAACTTTGACCGTTATGTCGCCGGCCGGGACACCATTGGCCGCCCGGACGGCCAATTCATGGTGCCCAAGCAGCAGATGGACGACCTGATGGCCCGTCACCCCGACGATGTCCGGGCCTGGGAACAGGAGCTGGGGCTTCAGAGCGGCAGCTTGGGCCAGCATCCCTATCGGGTGGACGTCTATGATCCCACCCAGCACAATCTCCGCACCCCGGACGCCTCCCTGTCCGGGGCCAACGACCAGTTCACCGGCACCGGGAAGACCACCGGCGGCCTGGATGAGGGGGTGACCGATCCCTTCCCCAACCCCCAGACCAGCCCGGAGGTGGGCGGCATCTCCCGGGTGGGCAGCCTGGAGCGGGATCTGAACGACCCCAACCTTTTCCAGGGTAAGCCGGGGGACATCACCTATCAGGATTCGGGCCAGGGGAAATCCGCCTACGGGGTGCTCTCTGATCAGCCCGGTGAGCGCAACGCCTATGCCCAGCGCACGGTGGGCGGGGCAGACCGGCGGCCCGACGACGACGGCGGCCACCTGATCGCCAACCGGTTCGGGGGCAGCGGCGGCAAGGAAAACCTGGACGCCCAGAACAAGAATCTGAACCGGGGAGCCTACAAGGCCATGGAAAACCGGTGGGCCAACACCATGGAGCAGGGCGGCAAGATCTATGCCCATGTGGACACCATCAAAGAGCCGGGCTCCGACCGGCCCACCGCCTACTCCGGCTATTTCATCGAGGAGGACGCGGCGGGCAACCGCACTGCCTACACCTTCGACTTCCCTAACGAGGCCCAGCCCGGGGCCGACCCGAATTCCTACATCAAGCAGGTCAATGATATCCCGTCCCTCAAGGAGGGCCAGAACAACGCCCTGGACGCCGGAGATGCCCTGGCGCCCCAGGACTACCAGAGCGGCGTGGGGGACGACAAGCAGGCCCTGCTGGCCGCAGCCCCCGACGGGCTGGAGGGGGAGGCGGCTGCGGCGGTCCCCCAGGCGGAGGCTGAAGCGGCCCCCCTCCCAGAGGTGGGGGCGGACCAGGCGGCCGCCGCCGGGGAGGAGGTTTCCCAGGTGGATCAGGCCCCGGTGGAGGACAATGCCCTGGCCCAGGATGACGCGTCCGGCAGGGACGGCGCGCCCTCCGAAGATGACGTCCCCAGTGAGGACAGCCCCCCTGTGGAAGAGGACGCATCCGGCAAAGACAACACCCCCGCTGAGGATGGCGCGCTGAACGAGGGCGATGCCCCGGCGGAGGGTGACGCGCCCGGTGAAGACAACGCCCCAGCGGAGGATAACGCCCCCGCTGAGGATAATGCACTTGACGAAGGGGAAGCACCCGCCCGGGAAGGGGCCCCCTCGGAGGACGGGGTGTCCTCCGAGGATGACACGCTGAACGAGGATAATACCCCGGCGGAGGGTGACGCGCCCGGCGAGGACAGCGCCCCGGCGGAGGATAACGAGCCTGTTGAGGATAATGCACTTGGCGAGGACGAAGCGCCCGCCCGGGAAGATATCCCCTCGGAGGACGGGATGTCCTCGGAGGATGGCGCGCTGAACGAGGACGATGCCCCGGCAGAGGGTGACGCGCCCGGTGAGGACAGCGCCCCGGCGGAGGATAACGAGCCTGTTGAGGATAATGCACCTGGCGAGGACGAAGCGCCCGCCCGGGAAGATGCCCCCTCGGAGGATGGGGTGTCCTCCGAGGATGACGCGCTGAACGAGGACAATGCCCCTGCGGAGGGTAACGCGCCCGGTGAGGACTCTGCCCCTGCTGAGGACAACGCTCCGGCTGAGGATAATACCCCCGCCGAAGATGATAGCCATGCCCCGCAGGGGGGAGAGAATCAGGATACTGGCCGCACCTCCCTGGGTTCCGACGAGGAACCCCAGAACGACGAGGGAGAGGAGCAGGACACCGGCCGCACCTCCCTGGGCTCCGATGAAGAGCCCCAGAACGATGAGGGGGAGGAGCAGGATAGCGGCCGCACCTCCCTGGGCTCCGATGAAGAGCCCCAGAACGACGAGGGAGAGGAGCAGGACACCGGCCGCACCTCCCTGGGCTCCGATGAAGAGCCCCAGAACGATGAGGGGGAGGAGCAGGATAGCGGCCGCACCTCCCTGGGCTCCGATGAAGAACCCCGGAACGACGAGGGAGAGGAGCAGGCCACCGGCCGCGCCTCCCTGGGTTCCGACGAGGAACCCCAGAACGACGAGGGGGAGGATCAGGACACGAGCCGCACCTCCCTGGGTTCCGGTGAGGAACCCCGGAACGACGAGGCAGAAGGCCAGAGCACCGGCCATGACGCCATGGGGGCCGATACCCCGGACCAGGGCGGACAGGACTCCGCCCAGGACGAACAGGGCCCTGCCCGGGATGACGGACTGGGCGACGACGCCGGGGGAGGGGCGGACCGGGCCTCCGATGACGGACAGACGGCCGATCCCGGCGGACAGGACTCCGGACCCTCCAACGATGACAGCGGCCCTTCGGACAGCGGCGGAGGGGGCGACAGCTCCGGCGGCGACAGCGGGCCCTCCAACGATTCCGACGGCATGGATATGTGACCCAGACAAGGAGAGAGACTATGGTTGGAATGAACCGAAACCAGACGGCGGAGACCCTCTTCGGCGACAGCCTGCTGATGGCGGCGCCTCCGATGAATGTGCCCAATCCCCGGTGCTTCCTCAGCGGCATCGACGCCTCCAACCGGCACATCCAGGTGCCCTTCAACGAGGACATGCTGGGCCGCCACATCATGCTGCTGGGGGGCATCGGCACCGGCAAGACTAACGCCTTCAGCCAGATCATCCGCCAGCTTCGAGACACCCTGCGGCCCGACGAGGTGATGATCGTCTTCGACACCAAGGGGGACTTCTACCAGGAGTTCTACCGGCCCGGAGACATCGTCATCAGCAACGATCCCACCGCCACCGGCCCTGACCGGAAGGACTACTGGAACATCTTCAACGAGATCTACGGCGGGGAGCACATGATGGAGGGGATCATCGAGATCTCCAAGTCCCTGTTTGCCGAGGCCTGCGAGAAGACCAACCAGATCTTCTTCCCCAACGCCGCCCGGGACCTGTTCATGGCGGCGGTGACCCATTTCATCCGCTCCCGGCCTGCCCGGGAGCGGACCAACCGCCACCTGATCGACTACATCAACTCCACCCCCACCGCCCAGTTCCGCGCCATGCTGGAGGGGTACGAGGATTTCCGGGCCATGACCAGCTACATCGCCAAGGACGACTCGGGCCAGACCCAGGGCGTCATGAGCGAGCTGCTCCAGATCACCCGGAACATCTTCCTGGGCAACTTCGCCAAGAACGGTACCCTGGGCATGCGCAACCTGGTCTATCAGAAGGGGGGACGGATCGTCTTTATCGAGTACGACCTGAGCATCGGCATGATGCTCTCCCCCGTCTACACCCTGCTCTTCGACCAGGCCATCAAGGAGGCCCTGTGCCGGGAGCGCAGCCCGGGCAACGTCTACTTCATCACCGACGAGTTCCGGCTGCTGCCCAACCTGCAGCACATCGACGACGCGGTGAACTTCGGCCGCAGCCTGGGGGTCAAATTCATGATCGGCATCCAGAACGTGGAGCAGATCTATGAGATCTACGGCGCCCAGCGGGCCCGCAGCATCATGTCCGGCTTCTTGTCCACCTTCAACTTCCGGGTTACCGACAACTCCTCCAAGCAGTACATCAAGGAGCTGTTCGGCAAGAACCGGAAGGTGGAGGCCTATGTCCCCCTGGTCCAGAACCGGGGCATGGTGGAGGAGACCCGGGAGGCCTATGTGGTGGAGGACTGGAACATCTCCCGGCTCCAGACCGGCCAGGCCATCATCGGCCTGCCGGGCAGCCAGCCCTTCCTGTTCCAGTTCGACCGCTATCCCTCCCGCTGAGGTCCGCCATGGCAGAGCGGTATATCGCCTTTGACGTGGAGACCCCCAACGCCAACAACAGCAGCATCAGCTCCATCGGCCTGGCGGTGGTGGAGGGGGGGATGGTGGTGGATTCCTTCTCCACCCTGGTGGACCCGGAGGTCCACTTCGACTACTTCAACATGCAGCTCACCGGCATCACCCCGGAGATGGTGGAGGGGGCGCCAAACTTTCCGCAGCTGTGGGAACAGATTGCCCCGCTGATGGACAGCGGCCTGCTTGTGGCCCACAACGCCCCCTTCGACATGAGTGTGCTGGCCAAATGCCTGAATCGCTATCAGATGTCCTGGCATCCCGGGGTGAGCTATGCCTGTACCTGCCGAATGGGCCGGGCCTGTTACCCCAAGCTGCCCAACCACAGGCTGAACACCCTGTGCGGCTGGCTGGGTATCCCCCTGGACCACCACGACGCCGCCAGCGACGGGCGGGCCTGTGCCGAGCTGCTCATCGACTATATGGACCACGGGCTGGAGCCGGAGCGCTTTGCCCGCTGGTACGACCTGGAGCGCTGCCGCACCCTCCCCGACCCCAGGCGCTGACGGCGGAGGAGGGTGAGACTGACGCACAAAAGGGCGCCGCACGAGCTGCGGCGCCTTTTGCGCAGCTTTGTAAATATTTCGCAGCCGACACAACTATGACGCATCTTGTCCACCCCTGCGCCGCAAGCCTTCGGTACAATCCATAACAGATCATTCAGTCGCCCGGCCCTGTCCGGCAGCTGGAGCATCGGATATCTGAGGATTGGAGAGAAGAGCGCCATGTGTGAACTGCGGATTGTCAAACATGCCCTGCACCACAACATCCGCCTGGTGCAGCGGCTGGCCGGGGATGCCCGGGTGATCGGCGTGGTCAAGGGGAACGGCTACGGCCTGGGGCTGGGTGAGCTGGCCAGCCATCTGGTGGAGTACGGGGTACGCCATCTGGCGGTCAGCGAGCTGGAGGAGGCCCTGACCCTGCGGCGTCTGGGCATTTCGGCGGAGATTATGCTGCTCTCCCCCCTCTGTGACGGCGGGGAGCTGGAGGAGGCCCTCCGGGCCGGAGTGATTCTGTGCGTAGACTCCCGGGAGGGGGCCGAGGCGGCGGAGCGGGCGGCCCGACGCCTGGACTGCACTGGAAAGGCGCAGCTGTGTGTGGATACCGGCTTCGGCCGTTACGGCTTTTCCTGGCAGCAGCCCCAGCAGATCTGGGAGGCCGCCCGTACTCTGGAGCGGCTGCGGGTGGTGGGCACCTATTCCCACCTGCGGCAGGGGGCGGACCCGGAGGGCGGCGAGACCCGGCGGCAGGAGCAGCGGCTGACCCAGGTGTGCAATGCCCTCGCCGCGTCCGGGGTGGAGCCCGGGGTGCGGCACCTGGTGGAGTCCTACGGCCTGCTGTGCTGTCCGGAGTCCAGGCTGGATGGGGTGCGCATTGGCTCCGCTTTCCTGGGGCGGCTGCCGTTCCGGGACCTCTGGGGCTTTGAGTCCATCGGTGCGCTGTGCGCCCGGGTGCGGGAGGTGCGCACCCTGGAGGCCGGCAGCACCGTGGGGTATGGCAGCGGCTTCGTGACCCGGCGTACCACCCGGATCGCGGTGGTGGGGGCGGGGTATGCCCACGGCTTTGGCCTGGAGCGGTCGGCGGCCCCCGGCGGCCGGGGCGGGGCGGTCGCCTCTGCCCTGCGGCGGCTGCGGGAGCGCAGGGAACCACTGTGCGCCCGGGCGGGCCAGAGAAAACTGCCGGTGCTGGGCCGGGTGGGCATGTGTGACACGGTGCTGGATGCCACCGGCACCCAGGTGCAGCCCGGGGAGGTGGTGGAGCTGCCTGTCAACCCCATCTTTGTCAATGCCAGCGTACCCCGGGTCTATCTGTAAATATGGGGAAAGGGGTGGACGCGCCGCGGTCTCTGCGGCGCGGCCACCCCGGGTGTGCTGTGTATGGGTTTCCGCTCAGCGGTAAAAAAAAAGAATTGCCCAGGCGCGGGTCCAGCCCAGGGAGAGCTGACAGTCCTGCTTGGCGGCGATTTCATATTCCGGGTGCTCTGCCTGCCAACGGTCAAACTGGCGCTGCAGGGCGGCGGCGCCCTTCTTCCGGCCCAGGCCGAAGTCGCCTCTGGAGTCCAGCATGACGCCCAGCTGGTAGCGCTGCTCCGTCTCCTCCGCTGTCCAGTCCAACTCCAGCCGCTCCACCAGGGGGACCACCGTGCCCGCCAGCAGGGAGGGCTCCAGGGTAAACCGGGCGTCCAGAATGTGTACCCTGCGCTGGGACAGCCAGTCGTTGACCGGCACTGACGCCTGGTCATAGGTGGTGTTGTCGGGGAAGGTGAACACCTGGGTCTGGAAGGCGGCGGCCGGGGCGGCGCCGGTCTCCTGGCCGGAGGCGGGATGTTCCGCCGGGGCGGCGGCCTCCAGCGGGATCACCTCCCGGCCGCACCGGGGGCAGAAGAGAGAGTCATCGGGGATCTTTTCCCCGCAAATGCGGCAAAACATGGGCCAATCCTCCCCATCAAAGGTTTTTTCCTGCTCTGTCTACTGTAACATACCGGCAAGGAGATTGCAATCCGTCTCTCCGGATACCGGGGCCTGGCGGCGGCAGAAAGCCGCCGGGCGGGGTGGAAACCCGATGGAGCCTGCGATTAAAACTGATGTACTGGGGCGGTTTCCGGTATCTCCTGGCCGTTGAAATCGGTGTTGGGCAGGAAGTCCAGCGCCTGTCCGGCCTCCAGGTGCCCGATCAGTTCGGATACCAATTCGGCGCATCGGAGCACCGCCCCCTCCATCCCGGCCCGGAGCTCTGCCACACCCTGCCGCCAGCGGCCGCCGGCCGGGGTGAGACGCCGCGCTTTGGCAATCAGCCGGGAGAGCCGGCAGAAGTGATTCAGGGCGCGGCGGAACTGCTCCGGCCCGGCCTGGCTGTAGCCCAGGGCGGCGGCGGAATAGACCGGGCTGTCCGGGGAAAAACGGGCGGGCAGGCCGGTCTCTCCGGGGGAGATCAGGGCGCGGTCAAAGGAGCCCTCCAGCAGGGTGTGCCCCAGGGAGCTGCCCTGGGTGTGGCGGTTGACGATGGGATGGCAGACCGCGTCCAGTACATAGTGACACAGAAAGCCCGCCGCATAGCCCGTGGCGCAGGGGACGCGCCCGGCGGCGGTACGAAAGCGCTCCATCACTTGGGCCGGGGGACAGCTGTGGAGCCTGTGGCCCTCCGCGCACACCGGGTCGCCCCTGCGCAGAGAGTGGAAAAACAGCGGGTCCGGCCCGTAGAGCCCGCACAGCCAGCCCTCTTTTTCCGCCTCTATCCGGGTGCGGGCGGGATCCGGCAGGGCAGAGAGCACCAGGCCGCCAAAGACCTGGTGGGCATAAAAATCCGGCATATGTCATTCCTCTTTCGCTGTGATTGAGACCTGTGCAACGCCGGCGTTTTGCCGGACGGTCCCGCTTATTGTAGCACCCGGCGGCGGAAAAGACAACGCCCCAAGTCATGGAAAGCCTCCTCCGCCGGGGGCGCGGCCTTGCCAAATTTCCACATCAGTGGTAGAATGCCACTACATGGAAAAACGGACGGCCCGGGGCCGGACAAGATAAAACAGGAGGGATTTTTATGACTGTCATTCCGGAAGGCTATCGCTCCCAGCTCTCTCTCTACGATACCCAGCGGGCCATTGAGCGGATCAAACATATTTTTCTGGCCAAGCTGTGCGCCGCCCTGCATCTGGTGCGGGTGACGGCACCGTTGCTGGTGGACCCGTCCACCGGCCTCAACGACAACCTCAATGGGGTGGAGCGCCCGGTTCGCTTTGATGTGCCCGCTGTGGGCCGGGATGCGGAGGTGGTCCACTCCCTGGCCAAGTGGAAACGGCTTGCCCTGCATACCTACGACTTTCTGCCGGGCAAGGGCCTGGTCACAGATATGAACGCCATCCGCCGGGATGAGGAGCTGGACAATCTCCACTCCATCTATGTGGACCAGTGGGACTGGGAAAAGGTCATGCTGGAGCAGGAGCGCACCCCAGACTATTTGGAGGACACGGTGCGGCGCATTGTCACCGCCATCTGCGGCACCCTGGATGAGCTGAAGTGGCAGTACCCCCAGCTGGAAGTGGAGCTGGAGCGGGAGGTGGCGTTTATCACCACCCAGGAGCTGGAGGACCTGTATCCGGATCTCACCCCCCGGGAGCGGGAGAACCGCTTTGTCTCAGAGCACCACACCGCCTTTATCCGCAACATCGGAGGCGCCCTGCGCAGCGGCAGGCCCCATGACGGCCGGGCGCCGGACTATGACGACTGGAACCTGAACGGCGACCTGTTCTTCTGGGATGACGTGCTGGGATGCGCGCTGGAGGTGAGCAGCATGGGGATCCGGGTCAGCCCTGAATCCCTGGACCGTCAGCTCACCCTGGCCGGATGCGAGCAGCGCCGGGAGCTGCCCTTCCACCGGATGCTGCTGGAGGGGGAGCTGCCCTTCACCATCGGCGGCGGCATCGGCCAGAGCCGGCTCTGCATGCTGCTGCTGGGCAAGGCCCACATCGGCGAGGTGCAGGTTTCCCTGTGGGATGAGGCCACTTTGGACGCCTGTAAAAGCGCCGGCCTCCAGCTGCTGTAACAATACCTGGAATCAAACCGCCCTGGAACCCACCGGTTCCAGGGCGGTTTTTGGCGGGGGCGCATAGGGCGGGGGCCTGCGGGGCAAGCTAACGGCAGATTCTGAAGAAGGAGGAAGCCATATGGCAAATCTCACCACCAAGGAGCTGCACGCCCTGGAGGATCAGCTTGGGCTGGAGAAGCTGCTGTTCTGCAAGTATCAGGATGCGGCGCAGCAGTCCGCCGACCAGGCGCTGCAGGCCCAGTTCCGGGGCTATGCCCAGCAGCACAAGACAAACTACACCAATCTTTTGAGCTTTTTGCAGTGAGGAGGAGAGGCTATGAGCGATCAGGAGCGTATGGCCGATCTGCTGGCCATGGAGAAAAAGCTGGGCAATAACTATGACATCTTTGCCTCAGAGTGCGTGAATCTGGCCCTGCGCAACGAATTTGTCAAGGATTTGACCCAGAGCCACAGCACCCAGACCGAGCTGTTTCAGGCCGCCCAGAGCCGGGGCTGGTATCAGGTGGAGCAGGCCCCCATGGATAAGATCAACCAGGCCAAGACCAAATATACCAGCAGTATGCCCCAGTAAGGCTTTGCCCCAGGGGGCTCCGCCCGGGTTTCCGGCCTGACGGCAGAGCGCTGATCCGACGGATGGGAGCGGAGGCGGAGCGCTGGAGGGCGGGGTACAGAGAAAGGGTACCCCGCCCTGACGGCTGCTGTGGCGGATGGGAGCGTATCAATACATGAGAGCAAGAGCCGTCGCCCTGGCGCGGGGCTATTATTTCTGCTATTTTGCCGCCCAGGCCTGTATGGCCTCCTACCTGAATGTCTATCTGGAGCACAGCCTGGGGTTCCAGGGAGGGCAGCTGGGCTGGTTCAACGGATTGACCACGCTGGCGCCGGTGGCGGTGCTGCCCCTGCTGGGCCGCTGGGCGGACCGCACCGGCAGGGGCGGCTGGATGCTGACCGGGGCGCTGGGAGCGGCCCTGGTGGGAGCGGGGCTGCTCAGCCTGCAGACCGGGTTGCTGGGGGCTCTGCTGTGGGGCGTGCTGTGGGAGACCGCCCGGGATGCCTGCGTCTCCCTGGCGGACAAGGGGGCGGTGGAGCTGTGTGAGGCGGGGGGCAGGAATTACGGCGCCGTTCGCATCTTCGGCTCCCTGGGCTTCCTGGCCGGAGGGATGGCCATGGGGTTCGCCGCCCGGCGCTGGGCGCTGGAGCGGGTGCTGTTTCCCGTCTACCTGGCGCTGGTGGCGGCGGGCTGTGCCCTGTCCTTCGCCTTTCACCGGCCCGCCTCCGCTTCTCGCCCTGGGCCGGGGCGGCCGGGCGGGCTGGGCGCCCTGTTCCGCCGGCCCGGCTTTCGGCTGGCGCTGCTGCTGGGGGTACAGGGCAGCGTGGCGGTGAGTGCCCTGCAGCCCTATCTGGGCAATCATCTGGTCACGGTGATGGGCGCCGATGCGTCTATTTTGAGCTGGAATACCCTGTGCTGCGTGGTGCCGGAGCTGATCCTGCTGCCGTTGGCCGCGGGAAAGGCGCTGCCCCGGTGGGGCTTTTATCCGGTCTGCCTGACGGTTACCCTGGCGCTGGCCCTCCGGTGTGTGGTCTATGCCCTGGCCCCCACGCCGGGGATTTTTCTGGCCGGATCTCTGCTCTATGGCTTCAGCGTGTGCGGTTATACCGCGGTCAATCTGGTCCTGCTCCGCCGGGCAGTGCCCCGGGAGCACTATGCCGCCGCGGTGTTGACCAATGCCGCGGTGTCCACCGTGGGGCGGGCGGTGTTCTCCTGGCTGTTTGGGCTGATGTATCAGCACTGGGGCAGCCGGAGCATCTTCTGGCTGCTGCTGTGCGCCGCCCTGGGGATGGCCGGGGTGTTGTGGCGCCGCCGCCGGGATTTCCCGGAGGCGGGATGACGGCGGGATGCCGTTCCGGGAAGGCGCCCCCTCCGCTGCATTCAGAGGGAGACAGAAAAAAAAGGGTGCGCCGCGGCGTTGCCGCGGCGCACCCAATTCTGCTGTTTTCAGGCGTCCTCTGTGTTCCGAAGCGCGGTGTCAATGGGACAGCTCAGGATAGCGGCCCCGGAGCCAGTCCACCATATCCCGGACGGTGGCGCTCAGATTCCGGGGGTGATAGCCCAGCTCCCGGGTGGCCCGCTCGTGGGAGAAGTGGGAATTGCTGGTGAGGGTGTAGAGGGAATAGCGGGTGTAAAGGGGGCGCTCATGCCGCCGCAGGGCGGCCGCTTCCAGCACAGGCGCCACGGCCTTGGCCAGGGGTTGGGGCATCAGCGGGGGCACCCGGCGGCCGATCTGCCGCCCGGCCAGGGCCAGCAGCTCCCGGATCTCCGAGAAGCGGCCGCTCAGAATATAGCAGCGCCCCTTCTTTCCGGACTGTGCGGCCAGCAGGCAGCCCTTGGCCACGTCGCGCACGTCCACAAAGTCGTAGCCGCCTCTGACGACGCCGGGCAGCTTTCCTGCCAGGAAGGTCTTTACCATGTGAACCAGATGGTTGCTGCCGTTGTCATAGGGCCCCAGAATGCCTGAGGGGTGGACCACCACGGCGTCCAGGCCCGCCTCCGCCGCCTCCAGCACCGCCTGGGTGGCCTCTGCCTTGGCCTTGGCATACCCGCCCACGACCAGCTCCGGGTCAAAGGCGTCCACTTCCCGGATGACCTGTCCCTGGGGAGGCTCGGGAATGGCATGGACGGAGCTGACGTGGACCAGCCGGGACACGCCGTAGGCCTGACACAGCTCCAGCAGATTGCGGGTTCCCTCCACATTGACCGCCCGGAGGGCGGGGGACAGCTTGCCGGAGATGTCGATGATGCCGGCGGAGTGGATGACCACGGTCTCTGCCGGATCGCCCGCTTCAAAGAGTGGGCGCAGGGAGTCGGGATCCCGCACGTCGCCGGTGTAATAGGTGATCTGCTCGGATGCCTGATTCCGGGGTTCCCCCGGCAGCACCAGGGCCCGCACCGGCGCGCCGGTGCGCCGGAGCAGGCGCAGGATGGTGGAGCCCAGATGTCCGGCTCCGCCGGTGATGATGTATTGCTTTGCCATAGGGATACCTCCAATCTGGCAGTTGTGGTTTGACCTGAGGCCCTGATTCAGAGGGACAGGTCCAGTTCCACCGGGCAGTGGTCGCTGCCGGTGATCTGGGGATGGATTTCCGCCTCGGTGACCTGGGGGACGAGGCGGTCGGAGACAATGAAATAGTCAATGCGCCATCCGGCGTTGTTTTCCCGGGCATGGAACCGGTAGCTCCACCAGGAATAGGCCCCGGTCCGGTTCGGGTAGAGCAGCCGGAAGGTGTCGGTGAAGCCGCTGGAGAGCAGCCGGGTCATGCAGTCCCGCTCCTGGTCGGAGAAGCCGGCGTTGCCCCGGTTGGTTTTTGGGTTTTTCAGGTCGATCTCCTGATGGGCCACGTTCAGGTCGCCGCAGTAGACCACCGGCTTTTCCCGGTCCAGGGCCTGCAGATAGGCCAGCAGGTCTGCCTCCCACCGCATTCGGTAGTCGATGCGTTTGAGCTCCTGCTGGGCATTGGGGGTGTAGCAGCATACCAGATAGAAGGGATCAAACTCCAGGGTGATGAGCCGCCCCTCGTGGTCGTGCTCCTCCAGCCCCATGCCGTAACGGACGCTGAGGGGCTCCCGCCGGGTGAACACCGCTGTGCCGGAATACCCCTTTTTTTCAGCGCAGTTCCAATACTGCCGGTAGCCCTCCAGCTCCAGCGTCAGCTGGCCGGGCTGGAGCTTGGTCTCCTGCAGGCAGAAGATATCTGCGTCCAGAGCGTGGAAGGTGTCCTCAAATCCCTTGTTGAGGCAGGCCCGCAGGCCGTTTACATTCCAGGAGATCAGTTTCATTTTGTATCCTCCTTGTATACCCCCGGCCGCCGGATGGCAGGGAGGGGAAAAGCCGTCATAATTTGGCTGTCCCGCCTCCCGTCTCTCGGGCCGCAGGTTGGGGCATCTTAAGTTTTGCGTGCCTTTTATATTTCTATTATAACCCGAGAAAAAGAGAAAAAGAAAGCACTGTCTGATTTTGTAGAATAATGTTTACAAAGTGTACATAAGTGGATACAATAGAGCTGCGTCAAAGGAGGCGTTGAGATATGGAGCAGAGAGAAGAGGCCCAGTGGGAGGCGCTGGCGGCGGAGCGGCGCAGGGAATCCCGGTGGAAGAAGATTGCCCCTGTTTTTTGCTTTCTGGGCATCCCGTGGATTGAAGCCCTGCTGCGGCTGGCCGACGCGGATACCGCGTTTTTTGGCCTGGGATTGCTGCGCAGCCTCTTTGCCGGGGCGGCGGTGGGCAGTCTGCTCTGGCTGGCGGCGGTGCTGATCCCCAGGAAGGGGATTGCCCGGGGCATTGTGTTCGGCGTGCTCTTTTTCGTCGGGGCGGTGGCCATTGCCCAGCGCTGCTGCCGGGCTTTCTTTGGTGCCTATTTTCAGCTGGGTTTTCTGACCGGGATGACCGGCCAGGTGGCGGGGGATTTCCTGGGCACCGCACTGTCGGTGGTCCTGCGCAACCTCTGGTTCTTCCCTCTGGCCCTGGCGCCGGCGGTCCTGTTCGCCATATTCCGCAAGCGGCTGGTGCCCCAGCAGCAGGAGGGCCGGTCCACCCGCGCCCGGCGGCGGCTGGCGGCGGAGCGGCGGGGCTTGGGCATCGCCGCGGGGGTTTGTGCCGTGGTGTTCCAGATCCTCACGGTGGTGCTCTGTCATGTGGGCGGCGACATCCGGTATTACACCGTGGATTACTCCGCCAACAGCGCCATACCCCGCTTCGGTCTGGTGAATACCCTGCGGCTGGAGGTGCAGTATGGGCTGTTCGGCATGCCGGAGGCCAAACTGAGCTATCAGCCCCCGGACACCCAGGAGACGGTTCAGCCTGAGAAGCCGGAGCCGGCGCCGGAGGAACCGGATCAGTCCGGCGGCTTCCTGCCGGCGGATAGCTCCGGAGAAGCGCCGGCGGAGGAGCCGGAGCCCATCGTCTACGGCGACAATGTGATGGACATCGACTTTGAGAGCCTGATGGCCTCGGACAGCGGCAACCTGCTGGCCATGGATCAGTATTTCTCTGCCCAGACCCCCACCAAACAGAATGAATATACCGGTATGTTTGAGGGGAAGAACCTGATTTTAATCACAGCGGAGGCGTTCAGCCCGGCGGTGATCGACCCGGAGCGCACGCCCGCCCTGTATGAGCTGGCCAACTCCGGCTTTGTGTTCAGCAACTACTATCAGCCCGACTGGACCCAGTCCACCACCGGCGGCGAGTTCGCTGTGATGACCGGCATTATTCCCACCTGGGTGGGCAGCTCCCCCTCGTTCTCTGCCAGTGTGGGCAAGGCCATGCCCTTTGCTCTGGGCTGGCAGTTCCAGGAGCTGGGCTACAATGTTCACGCCTACCACAACAACAGCTACACCTATTATAAACGGGATCAGACCCATCCCAACCTGGGATATCCGTTCACCGGCATCGGCAACGGTCTGGAGCTGGCCAATCCCGACCTGTGGCCCGGCTCCGACCTGGAGATGATGCAGGCCACCATCGACCAGCAGATTCAGGACTATCTGGATACCGGTACCCCTTTCCACACCTATTATATGACCGTGTCCGGCCACTGTAATTACGGATTTGGAGTCAATCACATGTCCCAGAAGAATGAGGCGATCACCGAGGGAATGGAGGCCAGCGAGACGGTGCGGGCCTATCTGGCCTGCCAGCAGGAGCTGGAGTACGCCATGGAGTACCTGATGGACGCCCTGGAGGAGGCCGGGATTGCCGACGACACCGTCATTGCCCTCTCCGCCGATCACTACCCCTATGCCATGAGCGAGGGGGACACAGACTACTATCCTGAGCTGACCGGGGTGCAGGACACCACCCGGGACACCTCCCGCTACCGCAACACCCTGATTCTGTGGTGCGGAGAGATGGAGGAGCCGGTGATGGTGGACACCCCCTGCTCTGCCATCGACATCGTCCCCACCCTGTCCAACCTGTTCGGCCTGGAGTACGACTCCCGGCTGCTCTCAGGCCGGGATATCCTGGCCCCGGACGTGGCGGCGGGACAGGTGGGCACCGACATGCACCTGGTGATTTTCGCCGACTCGGGGTATGGAAACAGCTGGATCTCCGCCGCCGGCACCTATGAGGCCTATACCGACACCTTTACCCCCAATGAGGGCGTCCAGGTGGGGGAGGACTATGTCTCCCAGGTGAACCGGCTGCTTCAGGACCGGTATACCTACGCCCGCTATCTGATCGACGAGGACTATTACCGCCATCTCTTCCCGGATGCCCCCTGACAGGGTCCGGTCCCAACCCGGCTATATCAACCCAGGCCGCCCGGCGCTTTTACTGCAAAGCGCCGGGCGGTTTTTTGTTTTGTTCTTGCGATATACTGTTGACATATAATATACTGTGTGGTACGATATACATACAGGAGGTGCAGTATATGGATCTTGAAGACTGGAAATCCCAGATCAAGCGGGGGACGCTGGAGTTCTGCATTCTGCTGCTGATCCGGCGGAAGCCCACTTATGGATATGAGATGATCAGCACGCTGGAGCAGTACCCCATTGTGGCGGCCAAGGAGAACACCATCTATCCACTGCTCCGGCGGCTGCAGAAGGAGGGGTATATCTCCTCCTCCTGGCAGGAGAGCGCCGAGGGCCTGCCCCCCAGAAAGTATTATGCCATGACGGAGGCGGGGGAGGCCTATCTGGCGGCCATGTCCGGGGAGTGGGCGCATCTGGTGGATGCCATTCAGGCACTGAGAGGAGAGGAACAAGATGGAAAAGATATTGAATGACTATTTAGCGCGGGTGGAGCGCTATTTGAAACCCCTGTCCGCCTCCGACCGGGTGGACATTGTCAAGGAGATCAAGAGCGAGATGCTGGAGCTGCTGGGGGCGGGAGTGGCCCCGGAGCAGATTGTGGAGCGGCTTGGGGACGCCAAGACCCTGGCCCGGGCCTATCTCAGCGACAACGTGGCCAAGGCCCACGGCTGGCGCCGGGTGAGCGCCCTGATCGCCTTTTACAGCCTGGCGGGGCTTGGGGGGATCTGCGTGCTGCCGGTCACCAGCATCTGCGCCGCCGCCTTCCTGTTCAGCGGCGCGGTGTGCCCCCTGGCCGGGATCGTCAAGCTGGTGGGAATGCTGCTGGGCTTCAATATGGACTGGATCGGATTCCAGTTCGGCAGCTATTCTGCCGGCCCCTTTGCCACCTTGCTGGCCTCCATCCTGCTGGGTGCGATCCTCTTTTTCGCCGGCTGGCTGTGCTGGAAGCTGACGGTGTACCTGGTGAAACTGATGGGCCGGGGCAAGCGGCTGGCCGAGGGCAGGGGCTGAGCCCTGGGTCGGGGCCTGCCGGCGGAGGGTTCCGGGACGGAAGCCGGGGCTCTGACGGGCCTGGGGCCGGGGAGATGAGGATATGAAAGCAGCGATTGTCTGGAGCGCCATTGTTGCGGTCACGGCGGCCCATGCCTGGGCGTCCCAGCGGCAGGCAAAATACTGGTATCTGGGCGGGATCGCCCCGGCACTCTGGGGCGGCGTCCATCTGGCGCTGCATCTCTGCGGCCGCATCGATTGGAGCCGGGATGGGGAGGCAATCCTCTATGCTGCCGTCATCCTGGTCTTGATCTGGATCGCCGGGCGCCTGCAGGTCAGGCTCCGCCGGCGCGAAGGAGAGGAGGCGCGGCCCTGACGGGTCTGCACAGTGTGTCGCGACCTTTGACGGACAGTGCGGCCTTTGGTTACCGCCTGGGACATTGGAGTTTGGAGAGAACAGGAGGTCGGCAATGAGATTATTGGTCATCAGGCATGGCGAAAGCCAGGCGGATATTCTGGGCGTACACGAGGGGCGGGCGGATTTTGCCCTGACAGAGCGGGGCCGTCGGCAGGCCGAAGCGATGAGCAAATATGTCAGCGCACACTATGACATCGCCCGCATCTATCACAGCACCCTGAAGAGAGCGGTTCAGACGGCCCAGGCCCTTGCCGCCGCGACGGGTGCGCCGCTGGTTCCGGAAGCGGATCTGATGGAGTTTGACAACGGGCTGCTGGCGGGCCTGGAGTACAGCGTGGCCCGGGAACGGTATCCCAGCGTGCCCGTGCCGCTGCATGATTCGGTATATGAGCAGGAAAGCGCGCTGAGGTTCCGTTACCGGGCGGAAGTGGTCCTTTCAAAGCTCCTGTCGGAACACGGCGAGAATGCCGCGATTGCAGTTGTCTCCCACGGCGGAATGATCAACCGGCTCTATCAGGCGTTTCTGAGGCTTCCGGTTGACACAGATCTGGTTTTTCAGACCGGCGATACCGGCATCCATGAATGGCGGGTGGCCGGCGGCAGGCGGTGCGTTGTAAAGGCAAATGACTTGGCCCATCTCGGCTGATGGAGCCGTGGCCTGTTGTGGTGCCGTCCCTCCGGCTTCGGCCCTTTGCCCCCTTCTCCCGGCCCATCAGGGCCGGGATTTTTGATTTTCCCCTTTTGCTTTTGGCCGGGGGATGATACAATAGAATGAAATGATTCTGGGAGGGAGTGCCATGTCAGAGCCCATCGTATTCTGTAAAGGGGGCGGCTGCACCGCCAAGCTGGGCCCCGGGGTGCTGGAGCGGGTGCTCTCCCGATTGCCCAAGGGGGAGCCAGATCCGGCGCTGCTGGTGGGGTTTGACAGCCGGGACGACGGGGCGGTCTACCGCGTCTCCGACGACTTGGCGGTGATCCAGACCCTGGACTTTTTCCCGCCCATGGTGGAGGATCCCTATCTGTTCGGGCAGATCGCCGCAGCCAACGCCCTCAGCGATGTCTACGCCATGGGGGGCGAGGTAAAGACCGCCCTGAACATCGTCTGCTTTCCCGAGAAGATGGATTTGAATGTGCTGGGCCGCATTCTCCAGGGGGGCGCCGAAAAGGTGGCCGAGGCCGGAGGCAGTCTGGTGGGAGGGCATTCCATTGCCGACGACGGGGTAAAATACGGGCTGTCGGTCATGGGATTTGTGGACCCCAAGCGTATTTTGACCAATGTAGGGGCGGCGCCCGGGGACCGGCTCATCCTGACCAAAAAGCTGGGGGTGGGGCTGGTGTGCACCGCGGCCCGGGTGGGGCAGGCCTCCGCCCTGGATCTGGAGGAGGCAGTGACCTCCATGACCACCTTAAACCGGTCGGCGGCCCGGGTGCTGCGGGGGCACACTGTCCATGCCTGCACCGATGTCACCGGGTTTGGGCTGCTGGGCCACCTCCACGAGATGCTGGCCGGACAGAGTTCCGCCGTGCTGTCCTGGGAGCGTATTCCCCGGATACACGGGGCGTTGGACTATGCTGCCGACTTCCTGCTCACCGCCGCCGCCCAGCGCAACCGCAACCATCTCGCGGGCCATGTGGCGTTTGACGGGCTGCCCTTTGAGGCGGAAGAACTGCTCTTTGACCCCCAGACCTCCGGCGGCCTGCTGGCCGCGGTGCCCGAGCTGGAGGCGGCGGCGGTGGTGGCCGAGCTGCGGGCCCAGGGCCTTCCCGCGGCCGCCATCGGCTCGGTTGTGGAAAGACACGGCGCGGAGATCCTGATTCGATAAAGGAGAGATGTGGTTATGGCGACAATTCAGGTGGATGCCCGGGGCGAAGCCTGCCCCATCCCGGTGGTCAAGACCAGGCAGGCCATCCAGTCCCTTCAGGGGGCGGGTACGGTGGAGACCCTGGTGGACAATGAGATTGCGGTCCAGAATCTGACCAAGATGGCGGATCAAAAGGGCTATCGGGTGGAGAGCGAGAAACAGTCTGACGACTGCTACCGGGTACTGATGACGGTGGGGGATGAGGCGGTCAACGACGCCCCGGAGAAATCCCTGCTCCGCACCCGGCCGGAAAAGCGGCGCATCGTGGCCGCCGTGGGGGCCGACCATATGGGCGAGGGAAATGACGAGCTGGGCCGGGCCCTGATCAAAGGCTTCCTGTTCGCCCTGACCATGCAGGAGGAGCTGCCCGCCACAGTGCTCTTTTACAACGGCGGCGCCCACCTGACCTGCGAAGGCTCCGACTCCCTGGAGGACCTGCGCACCCTGGAAGCGCAGGGGGTGGAGATCCTGACCTGCGGCACCTGCCTGGACTTCTACGGCCTGAAGGAGCAGCTGGCGGTGGGCGGGGTCACCAATATGTACGATATTGTGGAGAAGCAGATGGAGGCCGATCTGGTGCTGCGGCCGTGATCTATTTCGATCAGGCGGCCACCACCCTGCCCAAACCGGAAGCGGTGGCCCGGGCCTGCGCCCAGGCGGTGCTCACCGGCGGCAACGGCGGCCGGGGGGGCTATAACGGCGCCCTGGACAGCCTGCGCACCGCCTACGGCGTCCGCTGCAAGCTGGCAGGCAAGTTCGGGCTGAGCGCCCCGGAGCGGGTGTGCTTCACTGCCGGGGCCACCGACAGCCTGAACATCGCCCTTCAGGGGCTGCTCTGCCCCGGGGATCACGTCATCACCACCGCTATGGAGCACAACTCGGTGCTGCGGCCCCTCTACCTGCTGGAGGAGAGGGGAGTGGAGCTGACCATCCTGCCCGCCGACGCCAGGGGCCGGGTGCACTGGGAGGCCCTGGAGCCCGCCCTGCGCCATAACACCCGGGCGCTGGTGTGCTGCCACGGCTCCAACCTGACCGGTAATCTGAATGATTTGACCGCCCTGGGAGAGTTCTGCCGGGGACACGGCCTCACCTTCGTGGTGGACGCGGCCCAGACCGGCGGGCTGTTTCCCATCCATATGGAGGAGCAGCACATCGGCCTGCTCTGTCTGGCCGGCCACAAGAGTTTGATGGGCCCCCAGGGCATCGGCGCCCTGCTGGTGGGCCCCGGGGTGGAGCTGCGCCCCCTCCGGGTGGGGGGCACCGGGGTGCAGTCCGCCAGCAAGCGCCAACCGGAGGAGTATCCCCCCCGGCTGGAGGCGGGCACCCTCAACGGCCCGGGCATCGCCGGGCTGGGGGCCGCCCTGGACTGGCTGGAGGAACAGGGGCCGGACCGGCTCCGCCGCCGGGAGCAGGAACTGGCCCGGCGCTTTTACCAGGGGGCTTGGGAGATCCCCGGGGTCACGGTCTACGGCGATTTCGCCGCCCCGGAGCGCTGTCCCATTGTCAGCCTGAACCTGGGGGACTGGGACTCGGCCGCGGTCAGCGACCAGCTGTCTCAGCGCTTCGGCGTGGCCACCCGGGCCGGGCTCCACTGCGCTCCCCTGGCCCATCGGGCTCTGGGGACCTGGAAACAGGGAGCGGTGCGGTTTTCTTTCTCCCATTGCAATACAGAGGCCGAGATCGACCAGGGCCTGGCCGCCCTGCGCACCTTGGCCACGGAGTGAGTTTTTGAATCTATGCGACAAAAGACGGAACGGCTGATCGTCACCTTTCCCTCCACCGCCGCCGCCATGGCCATGGAGCGCCGGGCCAGGGAGCTGGCGACCCCGGGGCGGCTCATCCCCACCCCCACGGTGGTCACCGCCGACTGCGGCCTGGCCTGGATGGCCCCGCCGGAGGCCCGGGAACAGATGGAAGATCTGTTGAGTAAAAATGGTTTACAGCACAGCGAGGTGCTGTGTTT
The DNA here is from genome assembly GCA_959602365.1 of uncultured Eubacteriales bacterium. Taxonomy (GTDB): domain Bacteria; phylum Bacillota; class Clostridia; order Oscillospirales; family Oscillospiraceae; genus UMGS1766. The sequence continues at coordinate 34,282 of CAUGSS010000009.1, read as the reverse complement.
ATGGCTGTGAGCGGTGCTGTGCTGGACCGGGCGGAGCTGCTGGCGGCCCTGACCCCCAGGCTTTCCCGGGTGACCGCCCTGATTGGCGGCGGGGGCAAGACCACCCTGCTCTATGCCCTGGGGGCACATCTGGCCGCCCGGGGCGGGGCGGTGGTGCTGACCACCACCACCCATCTGGGCTATGATCCGGCGGCCGTCGCCCCAGCCGGACCGGAGGAGCTGAACCGGATGCTGGCCCCGGGCCGGGCGGTGCTGGCGGGATACCCCGACGCCGCCGGGCGCAAGCTGACCGGCATCCCGGAAAACTGGTACGGCGGGCTGGAGGCGGACTATATCCTGGTGGAGGCCGACGGCAGCCGGGGACTGCCCCTGAAATACCACCGGCCCTTTGAACCGGTGGTGCCGGCGGAGACCGGGCTGCTCATCGAGCTGGCGGGACTGACCGCCCTGGACCGGCCGGCGGGGGAGGTGCTCCACGGCTGGCAGGAGGCCGGGCTTTCTCCCGGGCGCCGGTTGGACGAGCCGTTGGCGGCGGAGCTGCTGGAACGAGGCCTGAAGGCGTCCCACTTTACAGAGCACAGCCTGGCGGTGCTCAACCAGGCGGACACGCCAGAGTTGGCGGAGCGGGGCCGGAGGATCGGGGAACTGCTGGCAGCCCGGGGAATAGAGGCCTGGGTGGCCCGGATGAAGGAGAGAGAACTTTGCTGATTTTGATTCGCGGCGCCGGGGACATCGCCTCGGGCATCGGCTGGCGGCTGGTCCGCAGCGGCTTCCCGGTGGCCATGACCGACCTGGAGCAGCCCACCGCGGTGCGCTGGAAGGCCGCCTTCTGCCAGGCCGTCTGGGCGGGGAGCTGTGAAGTAGAAGGGGTTGCCGCCCGCCGGTGCGACACCGGAGAACAGGCCCGGAGGGCGCTGGCTGCCGGGACGATCCCGGTGCTCCCGGATCCGGAGGGCCGGGCGGTGGCGGAGCTGAGGCCGGAGGTGGTGGTGGACGCCATCCTGGCCAAGCGCAACCTGGGCACTCAAATCGCCGACGCCCCACTGGTGATCGGGGTGGGCCCCGGATTTACCGCCGGAGCGGACTGCCACTGCGTCATCGAGACCATGCGGGGACACACCCTGGGCCGCTGCCTCTATGAGGGCAGCGCCCTGCCCAACACCGGCATCCCCGGCGATGTGGGGGGGTATACGGTGGAGCGGGTGCTGCGCACCCCCTGCGCCGGCACCTTTGAGCCCCTCCGGGCCATCGGAGACCGGGTGGAGGCCGGGGAGACCGTGGCCCTGGTGGAGGGACAGAGGGTGGTCAGCGCCATCTCCGGCTGTCTGCGGGGCATCCTGCCCGCCGGCACCCGGGTGCCCCGGGCCGGTTTCAAGGCCGGGGATGTAGATGCCCGCTGTGTGCGGGAAAACTGCTTTACAATTTCAGACAAGGCTCTGGCCATCGCCGGCGGGGTGCTGGAGGCGGTCTGCCACTGGAGGCGGGAACATGGGGACTGAGCTCTATCGAACCCTAAAGGAATTGCTTGGTTCCGGCCAGTGGGTCCGGCTGGAGAGTTCTCTGGAGCCGGAACACCTGGGACGGCAGCGGATGAGCTGGCCGGGCGGAACCTTGGGGGAACTGCCTGGCGGAGCGCGCTTTGTCCAGGAGCTGCGCCCCCCGGCCCGGCTGGTGATCTGCGGCGGCGGCCATGTCTCCCGGGCGTTGGTTCCGGCGGCCCAGGCGGTGGGTTTCCAGGTGACCGTGTTGGAGAACCGGCCTGAGGTGCTGGAGCCGGGCGCCTTTCCCCCGGAAACTGATCTGCGCTGCGGGGCGTTTGCCGACTTGCTCCGCGGGGGTGGGTTTGGCCCCTGTGCCTTCTACGCTGTGATGACCCGGGGACATCAGGAGGACTGGACCTGTGTCAGCGAGATCCTGCGGCTGCCCCACTGCTATCTGGGCGTGATGGGCAGCCGAAGGAAAGCTGCCGCCACCCGGGAACATCTGAGCCGAGACGGCTTCGCTCAGGCGGAGATCAATGCCATCCGCAGCCCCATCGGCCTGGACATCGGCGCGGAGACCCCGGCGGAGATCGCCGTCTCCGTGGTGGCGGAGCTGGTATGCCGCCGCCGGGACCTGGGGCTCCGGGCCCCGCTGGAGGAGCCTTTTCTCCGGGCGCTGGACCATTTTCCCTATGCCATGGTCACTTTGGTGGACAGCCAGGGCAGCACCCCCCGGGGCCCTGGGGCCAGCATGCTGGTCTTTCCCAACGGAGAAATTCGGGGCACCATCGGCGGGGGGATCTGGGAGGCCGAGGCCAGGGCAAAGGCCCTGGAGGCCCTGGAGACCGGCCGTCCAGGCCTGTTCACCTATCATATGGACGGTTCCGCCGGCAGTATCTGCGGCGGAGCGGCCAAATATCTCATCATCCCTGTGAAGGAGGATGACATTACATGCTAAGATTCAAACAATATGTCAGGCCCGGGTCACTGGAGGAGGCCTGGAAGCTGAACCAGAGCCGGGCCAACTGTGTTCTGGGGGGCACCGGTTGGCTCAAGATGGGAGAGCGCCAGTGGAATACGGCCATCGACCTGTCCGGCCTGGGGCTGGACCAGATTGAGGAGACGGAGGACGGCTTCCGCATCGGGTGCATGGTCACCCTGCGGCAGCTGGAGCTCCATCCGGGGCTCAACGATTATACCCGTGGGGCGGTGCGGGAGTGCGTGCGCCACATTGTGGGGGTGCAGTTCCGCAACTGTGCCACAGTGGGAGGCACCCTCTGGGGACGCTACGGTTTTTCCGACGTGCTGACCTGTTTCCTGGCCCTGGACGCCAGCGTGTGTCTGTACCGGGGCGGAGAGCTTCCGCTGCCCCAATTTGCCGGCGCGAAGCAGGACAGCGACATCCTGAACCATATCATTGTCAAAAAGACACCGCTGCGGGTGGTCTATGAGAGCTTCCGCAATGCGGAGACCGACCTGCCGGTGCTGACGGCGGCCCTGGCCCGGACAGAGACGGGCTGGCGGGCAGCCATTGGAGCCCGGCCCGCCCGGGCGGAGCGGGTGGAGGCGGAGACAGAGGAGGAGCTGCTGGCTGCCGCCGGAGCCCTGACCTACGGCTCCAACACCCGGGCCAGCGGAGCATACCGCGCCCACCTGGCCGGCGTATTGCTTCGCCGCGGTCTGGAGCAACTCAAAGGAGGAGAAGATGCATGACGCTGAACCTCACCCTCAACGGAAGAGCAGTCACCGCCGAGATCCCGGCGGACATGGTGCTGCTGGACTTTCTCAGAAGCCAGGGATGCTACAGCGTGAAACGTGGGTGCGAGACCTCGAACTGCGGGCTCTGTACAGTATGGCTGGACGGGACGCCGGTCCTCTCCTGCAATATGCCCGCCGCCCGGTGCGCGGGAAGAGAGGTGACCACCCTGGAGGGGGTGCAAAAGCAGGCCGAGGAATTCGGCGGCTTTTTGGCCGATCAGGGCGGTGAGCAGTGCGGCTTCTGCAACCCGGGCTTTATTATGAATGTGCTGGCCATGGAGCGGGAACTGAAAGACCCCACCCTGGAAGAGATCAACGAGTACCTGGCGGGCAACCTGTGCCGCTGCACCGGCTATGTCAGCCAGCTGCGGGCCATCCAGGCCTGGCTGAAGCGAGGTGACAAGGAATGAAGCCTGTCAGTGAACTGCGGGCGGTGAATCAGCCCATCCGCAAAAAAGACTACAAGGCCCTGGTCACCGGCCAGCCGGTCTATACCCAGGACCTGGCCCCGGCGGACTGCCTGGTGGTCAAACTGCTCCGGTCCCCCCATGCCAGCGCCCTGGTGGAGGATATCGACGTCTCCCGGGCTGAGCTGGTGCCCGGCATCGCCTGCGTCCTCACCTGGCGGGATGTGCCCCAGATCCGCTTTACCCAGGCTGGCCAGAGCTATCCCGAGGGCTCGCCCTATGACCGGTATATCCTGGACCGGCGGGTGCGCTATGTGGGGGACCCGGTGGCCATTGTGGCCGGAGAGACCCAGGAGGCGGTGGAGCGGGCGCTCAAGCTCATCAAAGTGACCTATCAGGTGCTGGAGCCGGTGCTGGATTTCCGCGCCGCCCTGGACAACCCCAACGTGGTCCATCCCGAGGAGGACTGGAAGATTCTGTACGAGCAGGGCAGCGAAGTGAAGCGCAACCTGATCTGCCATGAGGAGAGCGCCGACGGAGACGTGGAGGCAGTGCTGGCCGACTGCGACGTGGTGGTGGATGAGACCTATCACACGGTATCCAACAACCAGACCATGATGGAGACCTTCCGGGCCTTCAGCTATCTGGACACCTATGGACGGCTCAACATCGTGCCTTCCACGCAGATCGCCTTCCATGTCCGGCGCATTGTCTCCACAGCCCTGGGGATTCCAAAGAGCAAGGTGCGGGTCATCAAGCCCCGCATTGGCGGCGGTTTTGGAGCCAAGCAGACGGTGGAGGCGGAGATTTATCCGGCCATTGTCACCTGGCGCACCGGAAAACCCGCCATGATTGTCTACTCCCGGGAGGAGGCCACCACTTGCGGCTGCCCCCGGCATGAGATGGAGATCCGGGTCCGGATCGGCGCCGACCGGGATGGACATATCCGGGGCATCTCCATGTACACCCTGTCCAACGGCGGCGCCTATGGGGAGCACTCCACCACCACCGTGGGGCTCTCCGGGCATAAAGCGATTTCGCTTTACGGAAAGCTGGAGGCCTACGCCTTTCGGGCCGACGTGGTCTATACCAATCTCCAGCCCGCGGGGGCCTACCGGGGCTTTGGCGCCACCCAGGGCATCCATGCGGTGGAGTCCGCTGTGGATGAGCTTGCCCACCGGCTGGATATGGATCCGGCCCGGATCCGGGAACAGAACCTGGTCCGGGAAGGCCAGATCATGCCTTCCTACTTTGGGGAAAGGAATACCTCCTGCACGCTGGACCAGTGCCTGGAGCGGGTGAAGGAGATGATCGGCTGGGAGAAAAAATATCCCCGCCGGGTGCTGCCCAACGGCCACATCCGGGGTGTGGGGCTGGCCATGGCCATGCAGGGCAGCGCCATCTCCGGCATCGACGTGGGAGGCGCCACCCTGAAGGTGGGAGACGAGGGCATGGTCAACCTGCTCATCGGCGCGGCGGACATGGGCACCGGCTGCGACACCACCCTGGCCCAGGTGGCCGCCGAGTGCCTGGAGATCCCGGTGGACCAGGTGGTGACGGCTCAGGTGGACACAGACACCTCTCCCTACGACTCAGGCTCCTACGCCTCCTCCACCGCGTTTCTGACCGGCGGGGCGGTGTACAAGTGCGCCCAGACCCTCATTGAAAAAATCCGCGCCGAGGCAGCCCGTCAGAGAGGCTGGCCGGTGGAGGAGACCGGATACCACGACGGCCTGGTGGAGCATCTGCCCAGCGGGGAAAAGGTGTCTTTGGCCGAGGTGGCCTATGCCTCCGAGTGCGGCGGGGTTCCCATCATTGCCACCGAAAACCACACCTGCCCCAACTCTCCGCCCCCCTTTATGGCCGGGGCTGCGGAGATCGACCTGGATCCGGAGACGGGAAAGGTCACCCTGGTGGAATATGACGCGGTGGTGGACTGCGGTACGCCGCTGAACCCCAATCTGGCCCGGGTCCAGACTGAGGGGGGAATCGTCCAGGGCATCGGGATGGCGCTGACCGAGACGGTCCGGTACAACCCCGACGGCAGCCTGATCGAGCGGAATTTTTTGCAGTATAAAATCCCGACCCGTCAGGATATCTGCCCCATCCATGTGGAGTTCGCCCCCAGCTATGAGCCCCAGGGGCCGTTCGGGGCCAAGAGCATCGGCGAGGTGGTCATCGACACCCCCTGTCCCGCCATCGCCAACGCCCTGGAGAACGCCTGCGGCGTGCGCATCCGGGAGATGCCGATCACGGCGGAAAAGGTGTGGCGGGAGCTGAACCGGCGGTGAAGACAGCGCTCATCCTGCTGGCGGCGGGGTTATCCCGGCGCTTTGGGCCGGAGGACAAGCTGCTGCTGGAACTGGAGGGCAGGCCTCTCTACCGGCACACGTTGGACAAGCTGGAACAGCTGCGGAACGAGGACACCCGGCTGCTGGTTATGACCAACACCCCGGCCATCCAGGCCTGGTGCGGGGGCCGGGGCATCCCCTGGGGGGCGAGTCCCCGGGCGGCGGAGGGGATCTCCCACACCATCCGCGCCGCCCTGGCGCTGGCCGGGGAGGCAGACAGCTATGTATTTTTTGTCTCCGACCAGCCCAGACTGAGAGAGAGCACCATTGGGCGGCTGTTGGAGTGCTGCCGGGGCTCCGGCGCGCCGCTGGGCTGCCTGTCCTGCGGAGGGCGGAGAGGCAATCCGGCCTGGTTTTCCGCCCGGTTCCGGCCGGAGTTGGAAGCCCTCAGCGGGGATACCGGGGGCCGGGCGGTGCTGCAGCGCCATTTGGAGGAGGCTGTCCTGGTTCCGGCGGCGCCGGAAGAGCTGGAGGATATTGACCTGCCCCTTGTCACCGGTGAAAATTTACAGTACAATAGAGGGCGGAAGACATCAGAATAATGGAACTGAACTGATAGAATTGGAGTGATATGAATGACATTTGAGGAAAAGAAGGCACTTTATAAATCCAAATTCATCACCCTGGAGGATGCGCTGGGTATGATCCATTCCGGCGACACCATCGCCCAGGCCGCCTATGGCTGCGAGCCTCTGGCCATGCTGCGCAATCTGCACACCATCGCGGACCGGGGCGTGGAGGATGTGTGCGTCTGGATGGGCGCCCCTCAGGAGGCATATCCCTTTATCACCGACCCCAACCACAACCTGGACGGCGTGATCAGCGTCAACTCCATCTTCCTGGGCCCGGCGCTGCGGGAGCAGATTGCCAAGGGATCCACCCGGATCAATTTCTGCCCCAACAACCTGCACTCCATGTCTCAGGTCATGATGGAGACCCGGAAGCCCAATATCTTCTGGGCCGCCGTCACCCCCATGGACCGCTACGGCTATGTGGCGGTGTCCTGCACCCAGCAGGCAGAGCTGGAGATGCTGGACTCCTGTGACCTGGTGATCTTTGAGGTCAACAAGCGCCTGCCCTACACCGGCGGCACGGTCCGGGTGCCCATTGAAAAGGTGAACTACTTCATTGATGTGGACTACCCCATCACCAACGCCCCGGTGGCGCCCGCCACTCCCGAGCAGCAGAAAATCGCCCACTATGCTTCCTCCCTGATTAAGGACGGGGACTGCATCCAGCTGGGCATCGGCGGCCTGCCCGACGCGGTGGCCCATGATCTGGAGGACCGCCACGATCTGGGCATTTACACCGAGATGATCTCCTCCTCCATGGGCAAGCTGATGCAGTGCGGCGCAGTGAACAACTCCCGCAAGAAGTTCTTCTTCCGCAACCGGACCATCGGCGCCTTCTGCTGGGGATCCCAGGAGCTGTATGACTATATCAACGACAACCCCATGGTGGAGATTCTGCCGGTGGCCTATGTGAACAACCCCTTCAATATTATGAAGAACGAGAACATGGTCAGCCTGAACACCGCCCTGGAGATTGACCTGACCGGTCAGGTGTGCTCCGAGTCCATCGGCTCCCGCCAGTGGTCGGGCACCGGCGGCGCCACCGACTTTGCCTATGGCGCCTACCACGCCCCGGGCGGCAAGGGCATCATCGCCATCAACGCCACCGCCAAGGGGGGCACCATCTCCCGGATTGTGCCCCAGCTGAAGCCCGGCGCTGTGGTCTCCATCTCCCGGAATATTGTAGACTATATCATCACTGAGTACGGCATTGCCAAGCTGCGGGGCAAGACCATCTCCCAGCGGGTGGAGGAGCTGATCAATGTGGCCGCCCCTGAGTTCCGTTCCCAGCTGCGCCAGCAGGCCCGGGAACTGATGCTGCGGTAAGAGGAGGACGCTGAAGATATGATGGTCAACACCGTTCTGGGCCCGGTGGCCGCCGAGGCGCTGGGCCAGACCCTGATGCATGAGCATATCACCTGTGCCGACTGGTCTATGCGCATGAACTTCGGGGATAAGTTCCTGCAATACGACAAGCTGGTGGAGATGGCCGCCGGCCAGCTCAAGAAGCTGAAAGAGTACGGCGTCACCACCTTTGTGGACGGCACCGCCGTCAACCTGGGCCGGGATATCCACCTGCTTCGGGATGTGTCTGAACGCTCCGGGGTCAATGTGGTGGCCTCCTCCGGCTTCTACTACCAGGAAGAGGCCTGGCTGGCCATGCGGGACGAGGGAGAGATCCACGACCTGCTGCTGGACGAGTGCCTGCATGGAATTGCAGGCACCGATTCCAAGCCCGGCATCATGAAAAACGGCGTAGCCAAGGCCGGCGTCACCCCGCTGCAGCGCAAGCTGCTCCACTGCGTGGGCACTGTGGCCAGGGAGGCAAACCTGCCCATCTTCTGCCACCACGACCCCTCGGTCAAGAGCGGCTATGAGATCCTGGAGGTCTACGCCTCCGCCGGAGTGGAGCCCAAGCGGGTCATCCTGGGCCACACCGGGGACTGCAACGACTGGGCCTATCAGGAGGATCTGGTCAAAGCGGGGGCCTACATCGGCTTTGACCGGCTGGCCTACGGCCACCTGGACAATCCGGTGAAAAACTCGGTGAAGAACATTCTGGACCTGGTGGAGAAGGGCTACATCGACCGCATCTTCCTCAGCCACGACTGGGCCACTTATCTGGCCTTCTGGGACAGCTGGGAGACCACCTCCTCCGCCGACTACCTGAACCTGGACATCGATTTCACCTACATCAGCCGGGAAGTCATCCCAATGCTCTGCGCCGCCGGCCTCACCGAGGCGGACATCCACACCATTATGGTGGACAACCCCCGCCGATTCTTTGCCGGGGAGTAATTTATATTTTCAATCGGACGCCCGCGGGACCCAGAGGTCCTGCGGGCGTCCGCCGTTCTCCCGCTGCAAAGAACCATCGAAAAACACAAAAACAGAAAAAATCGGAAAATAGTTAATTTTTTAACGAGAAATCCCTTGCGGTATGCCCTGGTTGGCGGTATAATAGCAGAGACAAGACCGCTGATTCTGCCCGAACAGGGGAGGTTGCTATGAAGGAATTTGATATCCGTACGAAAATTTACTTTGGCCCCGGCGCCCTGGATCGACTGAAGGATTTGCCCTATCACCGCTATCTGATTGTCACCGATCCCTTTGTGGTGTCCAGCGGCCTGATCCGCCTGATCACCGATCCGCTGGATCAACACGGCGCCATGTACCGGCTCTTTGACCAGGTGGTGCCCGATCCGCCCATCGAGAAAATTGTGGAGGGCGTTCAGGCTCTGACGGACTTCGAGCCGGACAGCATTCTCTGCGTGGGGGGCGGCAGCGCCATCGATTCGGCCAAGGCCATCCGGGAGGTGGCCATCCAGACCAACCCCAGCCGGGTGCGGCTGCCGCTGATTGCGGTGCCCACCACCAGCGGCACCGGCAGCGAGGTGACCTCCTTCAGCGTCATCTCGGATCCCGCCAATCACACAAAGTATCCCCTGGTGGCGAACAGCCTGCTGCCTGACGAGGCCATCCTGGACGTGGAGCTGGTGAAGAGCGTTCCCGCCACAGTCACCGCCAACACCGGCATGGACGTGTTCACCCATGCCCTGGAGAGCTATGTCAGCCTGCGCTACAATGAGTTCAGCGCAGCTCTGGCGGAAAAGGCCATCGAGATCTGCGGCAGCTACCTGCTGCGCAGCTTCCTGGACAACAACGACATCCATGCCCGGCAGAAGATGCATGTGGCCTCCACCCTGGCAGGGCTGGCCTTCAACGCCTCCGGCCTGGGGTTGAACCACGGCATGGCCCATCAGCTGGGGGCCCAGTTCCACATCCCCCACGGGGCGGCCAATGCCATGCTGCTGCCCCACATCATTGAGTTCAACAGCCAGATCACCCCCCACTCCAAGAGCCGCAAGGACTACGACCACACGGTGCGCTGCTATGAGTCCATCGCCCGGGTGCTGGGGCTGCAGAATTTCAACACCATCACCACGGTCCGCGCGCTGATCGCCTGGACCCAGTTCATGATGAAGGAAATGGATATGCACATCTCCATGCGGGACACCGGCACCTGCACCCAGCAGGAGTATGAGGCGGCGATCCCCGCCATGGTGGAGGGGGCGCTGAAGGACTCCTGCACGGTGGACAATCCCAGGCTGGCCACCCCGGAGGACGTGGCGCAGATCTACCGGGCGCTCTGGTGAGCGCCAGGAAGCGTGTTCTGGAGGGAGCATATCTCTGAGGACATGTGACGCCCTGTTGACAGTCAAAACCGCCCCCGCAGCACTGCTGCGGGGGCGGTTTTTGGGTATGTATGGTGTTTTGCCGGCGAGGTCACCGGTCGGACAGGCCGACATACTCCCGCCGGGGCAGAATGGCCTTGTAGGCGGGCCGGATGATCCGGTTGCCGTTGACCAGCTCCTCCAGCCGGTGGGCGCTCCAGCCGCTGATCCGGGCGATGGCGAACAGGGGGGTGAACAGCTCTTCCGGAATGCCCAGCATCTGATAGACGAAGCCGGAGTAGAAATCCACATTGGCGCTGACGCCCTTGTACATCTTCCGCTCGCCGCTGATGATCTCGGGGGCCAGGCGCTCCACCGAGGAATAGAGCTGATACTCGTCTTCCCGGCCCTTTTCCTGGGCCAGCTGGTGGACAAAGGACTTGAAGATGACGGCTCTGGGGTCGGACAGGGAGTAGACCGCATGGCCCACGCCGTAGATGAGGCCGGCGTGGTCGAAGGCGTCGCCGTGGAGAATTTTGGCCAGATAGGCCTTGACCTCGTCGTCGTCCTTCCAGTCGCGGATCTGCGCCTTGATCTCCTCAAACATATGGCACACCTTGATGTTGGCGCCGCCGTGCTTGGGGCCCTTGAGGCTGCCCAGAGCCGCGGCAATGGCGGAGTAGGTGTCGGTGCCCGAGGAGGTGACCACATGGGTGGTGAAGGAGGAGTTGTTGCCGCCGCCATGCTCTGCGTGGAGCACCAAGGCCATGTCCAGCACCCGGGCCTCGGTCTGGGAGTATTTCATATCCGGCCGGAGCATATACAGGATGTTCTGGGCGGTGGACAGCTCGGGGACAGGGTCGTGAATGAAAAACGTGGGATGGTCGTTTTTGTAGTAGTTATAGGCCTGATAGCCGTACAGCGCCAGCTGGGGGAACATGGCGATGAGCTGGAGGCATTGGCGCAGCACGTTGGGGATGGATGTGTCGTTGGGATTGTTGTCGTAGGAATAAAGGGTGAGTACGCTCCGGGCCACCGAGTTCATGATATCGGTGCTGGGGGCCTTCATGATGATGTCCCGGACGAAGGAGTTGGGCAGGGAGCGATAGCTGGCCAGGAGCTGGCAGAAGTTGCTCAGTTCCTCCCTGGAGGGCAGATCGCCGAAGAGCAGCAGATAGGTAATCTCTTCAAAGCCAAACCGGCCGTCCTTCAAAAAGCCTTTGACCAGGTCGTTGACATTATAGCCCCGATAGAACAGAGAGCCTTCGCAGGGCTGGCCGTCAGGGGTTTTGGCTTGGATTTCGCTGATCTCGGTCAGGCCTGTGAGCACGCCGTTGCCGTTCTCATCACGGAGACCGCGGTTGACTTTGAACTTGGTATAGAGCTGCTTGTCAATCACACACTCCTCGGAGCAGTGGGCGGCAAGTGCCAGGATCTCGGGCGTGATCGCGGAATAATCTCTTTTTTCTGCCATAAAAAACCTCCTGTTCTGCTTCTGTCCTGTGGGCCGATAGGGAAAGAGGGGCGCGGGACGCCCTCATCGGGACTTTTGCCGGATACGGTCACTGGCCTGCAGCAGCTTGCGGAGCAGGCGCAGGGTCTGCCTGCTGTCCTCCTCGCCCAGTTCTTCCATCAGCCGCATAGTCCAGTTCACGAGATGATTGTGGCGCTCCAGAATGTAGTTCCGCCCCGCGTGGGTCAAATAGACCTGGACCACCCGTCCGTCGGCATCCGAGGGGACCCGGGTGATCAGCTCTTTGGCCTCCAGGCTCTTCAGGACATTGGCCACGCGCCCCGACCCAACCGCCAGGACCTCCCGCAGAGCGCCTGCGGTGGCACCGTCATGGCCCTTGGCCAGATACCACAGCAGGGCGCCCTCGCCCCGGGCCAATTGTTCGGTGGGCTCCAGCTCTGGGTGGTGGGTCAGCTGCGTGAGTGCCCGAAGTAATTCTTCCGCTTCACTCTTCTGATCCATATGGCTTCGCCTCCGGAAAAGTCTCACATTGTGAGATAAATTATACCGTTTTTTCGCTGTTATGTCAATTCGGTTGGACTGGGTCAATTTCTTAAATTTCTGTGAACCGGGGGAGACAGGAAAACGGGAGCCGCCCATTGAGGGCGGCTCCCGTCGTATGTATGGTTTGGAGTGGGGGGAGAGACTTACAGCTCCATGGCGGCGTTGTAGGCCTCAGCGGTGGCCTGCTCCACGGTGCGGGCCCGGACGCAGTCGCCGATCTGAGCCCACTCGGGCACGTCGCAGTCGGTGACGAACCGGTCGGCCAGATCGCTCTTGGCGCGCATGCCGGCGGCCAGCACCACGGTGTCGCAGGTGATGGTCTGCTCCACGCCCTCGGCATCCAGATAGGTGACGGAGTGCTTGGTCACGCTTTGGCAGCGGGCGGAGGTGATGGCGGTGAAGTTGGGGTTCTCCTCCAGCAGGATGCGGATCTCGTCGCCGCAGGTCTTGGAGGCGTCGGGGCACAGGGAGGACTGCATCTCGATGATGGAGACGTCCAGGCCCTTGTCCGCCAGGTGGAGGGCGGTCTCGCAGCCCACCTGGCCGCCGCCGATGACCACCACCTTGTGGCCCAGCTGGTCCTCGCGGCCGTAGGCGTCGGTGGCCACAATGCCGTTGTCGGTGTTGAAGCCGGGCAGGGGGAGCATCAGGGGCTCGGCGCCCACGGCGATCAGCACCGCGTCAAACTTGCCGCTGAGCATCTCGGGGGTGGCCTCGCAGTTCAGCTTCACGTCGATGGCCCGCTTGCCCACCTGGTGGACCAGATAGTCCTTGTAGGAACACAGGGCATACTTGAACTCCACATACTTGGAGAACTCCAGGGCGCCGCCCAGGTGATCCTGCTTCTCGAACAGGGTGACCTGATGGCCCCGGTCGAAGGCGGTGATGGCGGCCTTCATGCCGGCGGGGCCGCCGCCGATGACGGCCACCCGCTTGACCCTGGCGGGGGCGGCGGGGAACATCTTCTCCCGGCAGGTCTCGTAGCCCACCAGGGGGTTGACGGCGCAGCGGAACAGGTGCTCATAGCAGTCGGAGTCGTGGCAGCGCATGCACTTGATGCAGGGCACCACGTCGTCGGCCCGGCCGTCGATGGCCTTTTTGATGGTCTCCGGGTCGGCGATCAGCTGGCGGGCCACGGCGAAGAAGTCGCACTTGCCCTCGGCGATGGCGTCCTCGGCGGCCTGCAGGCTCTCCAGGCCGCCCACTGCGGTGACCGGCTTGTGGATTTTGCCCGACTTTTTGAAGGCCTCGGCCAGCCACAGGTTGGGATGATAGCCCATGTGCTGGCAGGGATGGGTCCAGGTCATGTACTTCTCGGTGATCATGCCGCAGGAGGCCTGGATGATGTCGCAGTGATCCTGGAGGATGGAGGCGATGCGGATGCCCTCCTCCAGGTCGATGCCGCCCTCGGCGAACTCGGTGGCGGACATGCGCACCTCAAAGGTCATGCGGCCCCGGGTGGACTCCCGGCAGGCGTCCAGAATCTCCACCAGATAGCGGCAGCGGTTCTCGGTGGAGCCGCCATACTGGTCGGTGCGGCGGTTGGTCAGGGGAGAGAGGAACTGGGCCACGGGGATGGAGTGGCCGAAGTGGAAGAGCAGGCTGTCAAAGCCGCACACCTGCAGGTTGGCGCACATCTCAGCGGTGGCCTGCTTATAGCGCTCCATTTCCTCCACGGTGATCTCCTGGGTGATGGGGGGGGACTGCATCATCCGGTTGCCGGCAGAGCAGCCCAGCGGAGGGCCGGGACGCCAGGTGGTGGGCAGCAGGCCCATGACCTCCATGCCCGCCAGGGCCCCGTGGGCGTGGATCCGGGCAGCCAGCAGGGACAGGCTGTTCTTGTGGTTGAAGGTCACGGTGTCCCAGGTGCAGTGCTCGCCGTCGTCGATCACGTCCACCGCCTTGGTGCCGCCGCAGTAGACCACTGCCGCGCCGGTCTTGGCCCGGTCCTCGAAGTAAGTCATGGCGTCCTCGTTGGGATAGAGCTCGCCGTTGCTGGAGGAGTGGGGGGTGATGGGGGCGGAGATGATGCGGTTCTTAAACAGCACTCCGTTGATCCGTATAGGGGAGAGCACATGGGAAAACTGTTGATTCATTTTCATTCACCTCAAACTCAAAACCTTATAGGGTATGCTGGATGAATTATAGCGCATTTTCATTGATATGGAAAGTAGATTTTCAAAATTATTGTGCTTAATTCACAAAGCAGAATGGGGCGGAGCCGGGTCCGGCTCCGCCCCGGAGGGGGAGAGGTTATAGACAGATCAGATCTGTTCCAGCGCCTGACGGATATCGTCGATGATGTCGCCGGCGTTCTCGATACCCACGCTGAGGCGGATCATGTCCGGGGCCACGCCGGCGGCCTCCAGCTCGGCGTCGGTCATCTGCCGGTGGGTGGAGGAGGCGGGGTGGAGCACGCAGGTGTGGGCGTCGGCCACATGGGTGGCGATCATGGCCAGCTTCAGCCCGGCCATGAACCGCTCCGCCGCCGCCCGGCCGCCCTTGACGCCGAAGGAGATGACGCCGCAGGTGCCGTTGGGCATGTATTTTTGGGCACGCTCATAGTACTTGTCCCCGGGCAGGCCGGCAAATTCCACCCAGGCCACCTTTTCGTGGCTCTGGAGGAATTCGGCCACCTTCTGGGCGTTCTCGCAGTGCCGGGGCATCCGGACGTGGAGGGACTCCAGCCCCAGATTGAGCAGGTAGGCGTTCATGGGGGCGGGGGTGGCGCCCAGGTCCCGCATGAGCTGGACGCAGCACTTGGTGATGAAGGCGCCGGCCTGGCCGAATTTCTCGGCGTAGGTGACGCCGTGATAGCTCTCATCCGGGGTGGTGAGGCCGGGGAACTTGTCCTTGTGGGCCATCCAGTCGAAGTTGCCGCTGTCCACAATGCAGCCCCCCACGCTGGCGTCATGGCCGTCCATGTACTTGGTGGTGGAGTGGGTCACGATGTCGGCCCCCCACTCGATGGGGCGGCAGTTGACCGGGGTGGGGAAGGTGTTGTCCACAATCAGAGGCACCCCGTGGTCATGGGCGGCCTTGGCGAAGCGCTCGATGTCCAGCACGATCAGGGCGGGATTGGCGATGCTTTCGCCAAAGACCAGCTTGGTGTTGGGGCGGAAGGCTGCCTCCAGCTCCTCGTCGGAGCAGTCCGGGTCCACGAAGGTGCACTCGATGCCCATCCGCTTCATGGTGACGGCAAAGAGGTTGAAGGTGCCGCCGTAGATGGTGGAGGAGGAGACAATGTGGTCCCCGGCGGAGCACAGGTTGAAGACGGCGAAGAAGTTGGCCGCCTGGCCCGAGGAGGTCAGAATGGCGGCGGTGCCCCCTTCCAGAGCGGCGATCTTGGCGGCCACCGCGTCGGAGGTGGGGTTGGCCAGCCGGGTGTAAAAGTACCCGCTCTCCTCCAGGTCAAACAGGGCGCCCATGTGGGCGGAGGTGTCATACTTGAAGGTGGTGCTCTGGAC
This sequence comes from uncultured Eubacteriales bacterium, assembly GCA_959602365.1. GTDB lineage: Bacteria > Bacillota > Clostridia > Oscillospirales > Oscillospiraceae > UMGS1766. The sequence goes on along the minus strand of CAUGSS010000009.1, from coordinate 18,555 downwards.
GATGGGGATCATCCGGGGCTCACCGTTGCCGGGGGTGTAGCCGGCCTGAATGCAGTTGGTTTCCAGCTTCCAATCCTTGTTCATGGGAAACACTCCTTATTGAGAGAAAATACCGGTTGCCGGTTTCCCCATAGTATAACACACCGGGACAGAGTGCGCCACAAAAAGTGAAAAAGGGGGCGGAAATTTGTCCCGGCACAGGCGGAAAGGACAGAAACGCAGAAAAAGCCGCGCCGCAGTGCTGCGGCGCGGCCGGAATTTTCTCACTTCAGGCGATTGGCCCGCTGCCCTTCGGGCAGCTGGGCGAGCAGAATGGCCAGCAGCATCAGCCCGCAGCCCGCCAGTTCCCGGGGGGAGAGGGACTGGCCCAGCAGCAGCCAGCCGAACAGGGCGCTGAAAACCGACTCCATGCACAGGATCAGAGATGCCACGGTGGGGTCGGTGCGCCGCTGGGCCACGGCCTGGAGGGTGTAGCCCACTCCGCTGGACAGCAACCCGGCATAGAGGATGGGCTTCCAGGCCAGCAGGATGTCGCCAGGGGCGGGGCGTTCCAGTACCAGCATGGGGATGCCGCAGAGGACTCCGCACACAAAAAATTGCAGGCAGCTCAGCGCCAGGGTGTCCACCCGGGGGGCAAAATGATCTATGGCGAGGATGTGCAGGGCAAAGGCCAGGGCGCAGAGGAGCATCAGCAGATCCCCTGTGCCCAGGGCGGCGGGACCCGCCATGCACAGCAGATAGAGCCCCGCCACAGACAGGACCACGCAGCCCCACACCAGCCTGCCCACCCGCTTGCCCACCAGAAGCCCCAGAATGGGCACCAGGATGACATAGAGGGCGGTGAGAAATCCCGCCTTGCTGACGGTGGTATAGGCCAGGCCGATCTGCTGCAGGCTGCTGGCAACGGCCAGCAATGCGCCGCAGACCAGGCCGGCGGCCAGCAGGTCTCTCCTGCTGCCGGAGCCCCCGGGGTGCACCCCGGAGCGGCGCAGCAGGGCGATGCAGGGCAGCAGAAACACGCCGCCCACCAAAAACCGGACGGCGTTCAGCGTGAACGGCCCCACATAGTCCAGCCCCACGCTCTGGGCGACAAAGGCGGCGCCCCAGATCATAGCGGTGAGCAGCAGCATCAGAGGGCCGGCGAATTTATTGCAGTTCATTGTCTATCACACCTTGCAGAGAAGTGGGCAGGCGGCAAAAATGCCCACCGCAAGGCGGCGGGCATTTCTCATACCGATGGCGCCCCTGCCGGGGCGAGAGACCGTCAGATGGTGTCCAAAAATTCCGCGATGAAGTGAAGGGCCACGCCCACGCAGCTGGTCCACTTGCGGTATTTGGAACAACGCAGATAGGAGGCGTCGGTCTCAAAAGAGGAGATATCCCGGATACGGCGGCGCAGATCGTCCAGATAGGGCTCAATGAACTGGGTCAGCACGCCGCCCATGACGATGTCGCAGTCCAAAACAATATGGATGTTGTAGATGCCGATGGCCAGATGGTCCAGATAGTCGTCCCAGAGGGCCTTGTACTCCTGATTGCCCGCCTCCAGCCCGGCGAAGAAGTCCTCCCGGGTGATGCCCAGGTCGTCACTGAACCGGGCGGTGGAACAGTAGGCCTCCAGACAGCCCTTTTTGCCGCAGCGGCACGGGCGGCCGCCGGGCACAATGCACATGTGTCCGAACTCGCCGGAGTGAAGGTGATGGCCCATGTAGTTGACGCCGTCCAGCAGCACCGCGCCGCCCACGCCCTTCTGGACGGAGAGGTAGACCATAGTGGAGTTGGCGCTGTTGTTCCACCATTCTGCCACGCCGCCGGCATTGGCGTCGTTTTCCAGGAAACAGGGATAGGGAATATACTTGGTCAGCAGGTCGATGTCCAGCGTCCGGGCGTTGACCGCGTGGGACAGCTCCACCACATGGCGGTCCCGGTTGGGAATGCCGGGCAGGGCGATGCCGATGCCCAGCAGACGGGTGCGGTCGATGGCGTTGGAGTCCAGGAAATCCTCCAGGATCTGCCCCACCTCCCGGCAGTAGGCTTCATCCCCGGTAAAGGGCTTGAAGACGGCCAGATCGCACACCTGCTGGGCCTTCAGATCGATGCAGGCGATGTGAATATGGCGGTTGGAGAGCATAATGCCGACAGAGTACTTGAAGTTGGCGGTGACGCCGATGGCCTTGGGCTTGCGGCCGCCGGTGGAGTCAAAAGTGCCCTGCAGTTCCAGCAGGCCGCTGTCCAGCAGCTCCCGCAGGTTCTGCCCCACGGTGGGCAGGCTGAGGGAGAGGTTCTGGGCCACGTCCTGTTTGGAGACGGGGGTCTCGGAACTGTATATATAGCGGAATACGCGGTTGCGGTTCTGTCGGCGGAGTTCGGCGGTATTGTAAGAAACCATGAAAACACCCCTTCTGTGTTGACTGGTGTGTTGCACCACACCGATCCAAAAAAGACTTTTAAAAAAGAAAACCGAACTACCTTCATTTTAACACATCTTTTCCCAAATGCAACTAAATTTTAGGTAAAATGTTGCGAAAAAATGCTTATTTTCCACTCTTGTTCCAGCCTTTTCCTGCCCGCGAGGTCCGGCTGCCGCCCCGCGGAGGATTTTTCGACGGTGCGGCGGATCCTGCAAGACCGGTGCCTCAGGCGGCTGACGCGGGGCGGATTTCCGAAAAAAGGAAGAACTGGGCCCTGGACCCTGCCTGCCCGCATGCCCAAAGACCGGTTCGGTACCCGGGGTCGGCGGCCTTTTCCTGGGCGGCGCATTGTGTTATAATAACACAGATAACTTGGTTGACAACTTGGTTTCGGATGTTCCGACTGCTTGCCGGTGCGGCCTGGGATTGGCGGGCGCCGGCACGGAAAGGGGGGATGGCATGCAGCTGCATTTGGATCAGCCGGTGGGCGTTTTGACCGGAGTGGGGGAAAAAAAGGCGGAGGTGCTGGACAGGCTGGGGATTCACACCCTGGGGCAGCTCATTGAATGGTACCCCAGGAGCTATGAGGACCGGCGCAAAATCTGGCCCATCCGGCAGGCACCGGAGGAGGAGAGCGCCTGCATCTGTGCCGTGGTGGCCCAGCCCCCCCGCACCACCTACCTGCGCCGGGGGCTGACCCTGACCCGGACCACTGCGTTTGACGACACCGGTTCGGTCACCCTGACCTTTTTCAATCAGCCCTACAACGCCAACCGCCTGAAGCTGGGGGAGAGCTATGTGTTCTGCGGCCGGATGGAGGTGCAGGGCGGCCGCCGGGGGCTGACCAATCCGATTTTTGAACCGGAGGGTAAAAATCAGCTGACCGGCCGCATCGTGCCGGTGTATCCTCTGACGGCCGGGCTGTCTGCCGGGCAGCTCTCCGGCTGGATCCGCCAGGCCCTGGAGGGGTTGGCCGATCCCATCTCCGACGATCTGCCCGGCCATATCCGCCGGGCCCACGCGCTGCCCGCCCGGGACTGGGCGGTGCGGTGCGTCCACGCTCCGGAGTCCTTTGAGGCCCTGGAGCAGGCCAGGCACCGGCTGGTGTTTGAGGAGTTCTTTTATCTGACCGCCGGACTGGCCCTGCTCCACACCCGCCGTCAGGCGGGAGCGGGGTGCCGCTGCGGGTACCGGGCGCCGGAGGAGTATGCCGCCCTGCTGCCCTTTGCCCTGACCGGAGCCCAGAAGCGCACCCTGGGGGAGCTGTTTCAGGACATGGCCTCGGGCCGGGTGATGAACCGGCTGATCCAGGGCGATGTGGGCAGCGGCAAGACGGCGGTGGCCGCCGGTGCGGTGTGGCTGGCGGCCAGGAGCGGCTGGCAGAGCGCCCTGATGGCCCCCACGGAGATCCTGGCCCAGCAGCACTACCACACCCTCACCGGACTGCTGTCCGGGGCGGGGCTGCGGGTGGGGCTGCTCACCGGCAGCCTGAAGGCAAAGCAGCGGCGGGAGACCCTCCAGGCCCTCTCCCAGGGGGAGCTGGACCTGGTGGTGGGCACCCACGCCCTGCTCAGCCAGGGGGTGGAGTTCCAGCGGCTGGGGCTGGTGGTCACCGATGAACAGCACCGCTTTGGCGTGGGGCAGCGCTCCGCCCTGTCGGCCAAGGGGGGCGGCGGCCACCCCCATGTGCTGGTCATGTCCGCCACCCCGATCCCCCGCACCCTGGCCCTGATTATCTACGGGGATCTGGATGTCTCCATCATCGACGAGCTGCCCCCGGGCCGCCAGCGGGTGGACACCTTCCTGGTCGGGGAGGACAAGCGCGCCCGGCTCCAGGGCTTCATCCGCCGCCAGGTCCAGGAGGGGCATCAGGTCTATGTGGTCTGCCCCGCCGTGGAGGAGTCGGCGGAGGGCGCCCCCGGGCTGAAGAACGTCACCGACTACGCCCGCCAGCTCCGGGAAGAAGTATTCCCCGACCTGCGGGTGGGACTGGTCCACGGCAAGCTGTCCCCCAAGGCCAAGGAGGCGGCCATGGCCGCCTTCGTCCGGGGGGAGACAGATATACTGGTGGCCACCACCGTCATCGAGGTGGGCGTGGACGTGCCCAACGCCACCCTGATGGTCATCGAGGACGCAGACCGGTTCGGCCTCTCCCAGCTCCACCAGCTCCGGGGCCGGGTGGGCCGGGGGAGGGAAAAGGCGTGGTGCATCCTGCTCTCCTCCAACCGGAATCAGGAGACCCGGCAGCGGCTCAAGGCGCTGTGCGCCACCAATGACGGCTTTCAGATCGCGGAGAAGGATTTGGAGCTCCGGGGGCCCGGCGACTTTTTCGGCCGGCGGCAGCACGGCCTGCCCCAGCTCAGGGTGGCCGACCTGGCGGGGGACACCCGGGTGCTCTATGAGGCCCGGGAGGCCGCCCGGGCGCTGCTGGAGGAGGATCCGGCGCTGGAGCGGCCGGAGCATGCCCCGGTGCGGGCGCGGGTGCGCCGGCTGTTTGAGGAAAATCCGGATATATTTAATTGACTTTGGCGGGCCCGTCCCGGCGCCCGTACACATGTACCGTAAAGACAGAAGCAAAAGCGGAGGTAATCAATATGAACAAGTATGTCAAGCGGGCGGAGCGGTTCCGCAACGATCCCAGCATCCATTACAACTGCGCCCAGGCGGTGGTGGTGTCCTTTGCCGCCGAGTGCGGCATCAGCGAGGGCAAGGCCTTTCAGATGGGCGCCCACTTCGGCGGAGGCATGCGGATGGCCGCCACATGCGGGGCCATTACCGGAGGGCTGATGGTGCTGGGCATGCTGGAGAGCAGCGAGGAGCAGCGCCGCCAGTTTGTGGATGCCATGAAGCAGAACCACGAGGGCATGACCGACTGTGCCGATCTGCTGAAGAAAAATGCGGCCCAGGGCGGCGACAAGAAGGAGCATTGTGACGGCATGGTCTATGAGGCGGTGGAATTGGTGTCCACTATTATGGGCCTGGCCTGAGATATTTGGAAAAGCGAGAAAATTTTGGGGCGGTTCCCGAAGGAACCGCCCCCATGTTTTCTCCAGGTTAGGGCAGAATGTTACTGCATGCCGCTCTCGTAGGCCTGGATCATCTTTTTGACCATCTGGCCGCCCACGCTGCCGGCCTCCTTGGAGGTCAGCTCGCCGTTGTAACCCTGCTTCAGATTGACGCCCACCTCAGAGGCGGCCTCCATCTTGAACTTGTTCATGGCCTCACGGGCGCCGGGCACCATAGGCTTCTTGCTGTTGTTGCTGGACATAACAATACATCTCCTTCTCTGTCAGAATTGGTTTTGGCGTCTTCCGCTGTGGGAATTACCGAGCGTAGTTTTGACGAAGAAGGGAGAAGTATGCGCCTGGGGAGCCTGCCAGTTTTTGTTTGCATTGCAAATGTTTTGCACCGGGCGGCATGTCAGAGCGCCCAGTAACAGCTCTCCCGTTCCACCAGCCGGCAGGGCAGCTCTACGCACACCTGTTCCCGGTGGCCGCCGGAGATGCGGTCCGCCAGCAGTCTCACCGCCAGGTGGGCCATATCGCCCCGGGGGATATGTACCGTGGTCAGGCCCGCTCTGGCCGCCTCCGGAATGTCGTCGATGGAGATCACCGAGACCGGGACGGCGCCCCGCTTTTGCCGGGTCCGGCCCAGGGCGTCCAGGGCCCCCAGGGCCACCTCGTCGCTGGCGCAGAGGACTGCGGTGGCCTCTCCGCTGCGCAGCAGGGTTTCCATGGCCCGCTGTCCGTCCTCTCTGGTCTGGTGAACGTTGAACACCAGCGAATAGATCAGCGGCAGGCCCTGGCTGGTCAGGGCCTCGGCATAGCCCACATAGCGGTTTTCATAGGAACAGTCCCCGATGTAGGCGATGCGCCGGTGGCCCAGCTCCATCAGGTGTTCCATGGCCAGCTGGGCCGCCTTTTGGCCGCTGCACATCACCTGATCCACCGGCAGTGCGCCGGGATTGCGCCACACCCCCACCAGGTTGGGGGTGCGCTGCCCCAGGGAGCGCAGCAGTTCCGGGCGGCACTTGCCCAGCACAATATAGCCGTCGGCGGCGGGGATCCGGTCGGCGTCCTCCTCGGGGTAGGCGGTCTCGCCCAGCTGAAAACCGGAGTGCAGCAGCTCTGCGGACAGGTCCTCCAGACACTGGGAGAAGAACGGGTCCTCCCGCGGTGTGTCGGCCCGGGCCATGACCACGGAAATCCGGCGCGGCACCGGGGCGGAGGTTTTGCGCTTGAGGTTTCTGGCGTTCAGGTCTGGCTGATACCCCATCTCCCGGGCGGCGGCCCAGACCCGCTCCCGCACCGGGGCGGAGACGCAGCCCCCGGGCCGGTTGTTCAGCACCCGGGAGACGGTGGACACAGACACGCCGGTGCGTGCGGCAATCTCTTTTAAAGACATAGTATAGGGCCTCCAAAGAAAACGTTTGCGTGAAATTGCATTGCTATTTGCTCCGGTTTGCTCTATTCTTTCCCTGGCAAACCGGCAGGGGAGGCGTTCGGCTGAAAAAACCGGTGATCTCCTTCTGATTGTAGCATATGAATTCTATCGAAGTCAAAGTATTTGCGCAAACGTTTGCGCTCGGGGGGAGTAATTGTGCAGTTTCTCATCTGCGCTGTGCTCGGCTTCCTGGCCGAGCTGATTGACGGCACCGCCGGCATGGCCTATGGCGTCAGCAGCAACACCTTTTTGCGGGCGGTGGGCATTCCCTCCGCTGTCTCCAGCGCCTGTGTCCATATTTCGGAGATGTTCACCACGCTGGTGTCCGGCCTGTCCCATCTCAGGCTCAAGAACATCAACTGGAAGCTGTTTTTTATGCTGCTGTTCCCCGGTATTGTGGGCGGCGTGATCGGCGCCTATCTGCTGGTGAATTTTGAAAGCCGGGTGCTGGATATCATCATCGACCTCTATCTGATTGTCATGGGTGCGGTGATTCTGCGCAAAGCGTTCCAGACCCTGGAGCGGAAGCGGGAGTTTGGGCGCTATGCCATGCCGCTGGGATTGGTGGGCGGCTTCAGCGACGCGCTGGGCGGCGGCGGCTGGGGGCCGGTGGTCACCTCTACTCTGCTGGCCTCGGGCCATGACCCGCGCCAGACCATCGGCAGCGTCAACGCGGCGGAGTTCTTTGTCACCGTGGCGGAGACCACCACCTTTGTAGCGATGCTGGGGGATCTGCGCCGCTATCTGCCCATTGTGGCGGGGCTCATTGTGGGCGGCGTGATCGCGGCGCCCATCGGGGCCATGCTGTGCAAAAAGCTGCCGGTGCGTTGGATTTTGGCCGGAGTGGGCGCGCTGATTCTATTTCTGAATATCATCAAGCTGCTGCAGCATACAGGTATTCTGTGAGGCGCGGATGATTGGTAACTGAAAAACAGGCCGCCCTCCCGCGGAATGCGGGAGGGCGGCTTTTTGCGTCTGATTTGTAGGATCTGAATGCGGTCCGGAGGGATCAGTCGTCGAACCAGTGGTCGTCGTCATGGGCGGATTCCCGCTCCACCTCCCGCTCCAGAACGGCGCCGGTGGTGCGGTTGATCTTATATTGGTACTCGGTGACCGTCTGGGCGGCGCTGTCGTAAACCTCAAACTCCACCTCATAGCAGCCGTCATCCAGTTCCGTGTGGAGGTTCCACACCTGGCTGGCATCCACTCCCGCGTCGGCCAGGGCGGCGGATTGGGCGGCGTCTGCGCCGATATCGGTGCTGCCGACGGAATTGCCATTATTGCCGTTATTGCCGGAACTACCGTTATTGCCGTTGCCGCCGGATGTTCCGCCGCTGTGGTGGCCGTTGTGGTCGCAGGGCTCCTGCCCGGACTTCACAACCTCGCCGGTGACGGCGTTGAGGTCGAAGTCGTACTCGGTGCCGTTGTAGCAGAATTCCACCTCGTAGACCATGGAACCCTCCCAGCCGTCCAGCTCCACTTTTGGGTTCTGGGCGTCAGCGGAGGAGATACCCACCTGCTGGCAGGCCGCCTCCAGCGCGGAGGAGGAGTCCAGATAGCTGCTGTCGTTGGCGGCGCCGGTCTGGGAGACGGAGGAGACAGTCAGGTTCCGGTTGTCGGCGATCAGGGCCAGTTCAGTGATGGAGAGCTGAGACAGGGCGTCCATAGTCAGGGTGCTGTCCTGGGCCACGATCTCCTGGATCAGAGCGGCCTTGCCGGTGGAGATGCCGTACTGCTGGGCCAGGGAGGTCAGGTTGTCGTCGGCGGAGATGGTCTGGGAGAGGACCGCCCCGTCCAGCCCGCCGCTGGACAGCAGGGAGCTCACCCGGCTGGACAGCTCAGACTCCAGGGCGGAGGTGTCCTCGCCATAGCTTTCCACGGACACCAGGATGGCGTTCTGGAGCTCATCCAGGTAGCCGTTGGTCAGAAACGACCCGATCAGGGCGTTGGTGGCGGTCTCCAGGTTGGTGCCCACCAGCTCCATCCCGCCCAGGACGGCGGCCCCGTCCTCGTTGAGGGAGACGGCGTCGGTGACCATCTGGTCGGTGTCCACCACCAGCTCCACGCTGGGATTGACGTCAAAGGTGATGGCGGCCAGGGCGGTGGTGGTTACAGAGCTGGTAATCAGATTGGAAGGATTGGAGCCGGCGGATCCGGCAGTTCCGGCGGAGCCGGGGGCGGCGGTGGAGCGGCCCAGGTTCAGGCCGAACCAGCCTCCCATCAGGACCAGGGCCAGGGCGGCGGCCGCAGCGGCGGCGGGCAGCCAGCGTCTCTTTTTGGCGGTGGTATAGTTTGGCATCTGAATCACAGTTCCTTTCTGCTCGTCGCAGGCGGAAAGGATGGCGTCCAACTGATGGGGGGTGGCGTGTTCCGATGCGGTCTGGATTTTCCGCTCGATGCGATCTGTTTCGCGCTTGTTCATCTCATTGGACCTCCTTCCACGCGTTTTGCAATTTCTTCATCCCGCGGTGATACTTGGAAAGAACTGTGGACAGGGGCAGCCCCAGCAGCTGGGCGATCTCCCGGTGTTTCAGCCCGGTCAGGGCGTGAAGGGTGACAATCTGCCGCTCCTGTTCCCCCAGCAGGGAGAGCAGGGATTCCAAAACCAGCCGGTCCTCCGGGGTGACCTGGCTCTGGCGATCCAGGGCGCTCAGGTCGGGGGCCTCCATGGGGAGGGTGCGGCCCCGGTCTTTCATCCGGTTCAGGGCCAGGTTTCGGGCGATGGTCAGCATCCAGGCCATGGGCTTCTGCTGGGAGCGGTACTGCTCCGCGGCCCGGTAAATCTGTACAAAGGTGTCCTGGGTGATGTCTTCCGCGTCGTCCACGTTCTTCAGGATGGAGAGGGTAAAGCCATAGATCGCGCTGCGGGTCAGCTGGTAGAGGGTGGCCAGGCCCTCCCGGTCGCCCCCGGCGATCTGCCGGATGCAGCGGTCCAGTATTTGGTTGTCGGGCCCGGAACGTTCGGCGGGCGCTGGTATGGACATGAACAGCATGGCTTTCCTCCTGCTCACCCTATTAACATTCAGGGCGGCGCTTTTATTGCATAGGCAGAAAACTTTTTCCTATCATATCGAAAATAAAACAATTTATCAAGAGGGACCCCATCCCGCCGCAGCGTTCAGAAGGGCGGCCGGCCTCCGGTCGGTCGAGGTGAAATACAGGCTTGACAGCGCCGCTATCTTGCATTACAATACAGCTGGAACAGATAGCTTGCTTTGCAAGGTAGCGGAGGTGGTTGGGTGATACCGTCCCAGATGCTCAAAGGGGTGCTGGAGGGCTGTGTGCTTGCCATCCTCAGCGGGCGGGAGAGTTACGGCTACGAGATCTCGGAGCGGCTGGAGGGTTATGGCTTTGGCCGGATCGCCGAGGGCACTGTCTATCCGCTGCTGCTGCGCCTGGAGCGCAACGGCCTGATCCGGGCCGATTACCGCTCCTCAGAGCTGGGGCCCCGGCGGAAGTATTATGCCCTGACCCAGACAGGCCGGGCGGCGCTGGGGGACTTTCTGACCCATTATCGGGCGCTGGAGCGGGCGGTCAGCCGGCTGATCGAGGAGACAGAGGAACTGGAGGTGCAGGCAGATGAGTAAGCGAACCCGACGGATGCTGGAGGAAAATAACCGGCTGGAGCAGGGATTGTCAGAGGAGGGGCGCCAGGCGCTGACTGAGCTGGTGGTCTATCTCCGCTCCTCTGGGATCAGCCCCTATGACCAGGAGCTGGTGCGGCGTGATTTCACGGAGATGCTCCTGGAAGGGGAGCGGCGGGGCCTGCCGCCCCGGGAGGTGATCGGCCCGGACTACCAGTCCTTCTGCGACAGCGTGATCGCAGAGGTGCCGGGACTGAGCGGCCGGGCCCGGCTGCTGACGCCGCTCCGGGATATCTTGCTGTGCGCGGCGGTGCTGCTGGGCATCCGGCTGGCTTTCCGGTGTGTGGACTGGCTGCTTGGGGTGGAGCAATGGCCCTATCTTACCGTAACCCTGGGAGACGCCGTCAGCGCCGGGCTGATCCTGGCGGGGGCCTTTCTGCTGTTCGCTGTCCTGGCAAAAGGGGTATTTCGGGCGGGGTGGGCCTCGGGCCGAAACCTGTCCTGTCTGCTCTTCGCCCTGATTCTGGGGTGTTCCACCGCGCTGAGTGCCTTTGTCCGTCTGCCCCTGTTCCGGCTCCACGGGCTGGCGGTTCTGGCCGCTTTAATTGTGCTGCTGGCAGCTTATAAATGGATGGACGCGAAGCTGGACTGAGCGTTCCTGTTTGGACCAAAACCACCGGGCGGCGGCGTTCGTGCCGCCGTCTCGTTTTTTGCCATTTTCCGCCCGATAGGGCAAAAATTTCATAAAATAAAATTGACAGGATGGGGCCTTATCGAGTAAACTATTTATCACGCTTTTTAAGCGAATGAAAAGAATGAGGAGGAAGCGTGCGATGAAGCATGAGCTGGATTATTTCTGCATTGAAGGCCGGACCGGCGGGCGACAAGCCTGGTTTTGGGACCCGATTATGCGATTAGCCGGCTGTGCCGCCATCGCCGCCAGTGACAGCTGCATCAGCCTGGCCCGGAGCTTTGGGCTGTCCCGGCTGTGTCCCTGTGACGCCTGGGACCTGACCCGTCGGGACTATATGACCTTTGCCCAGCGGATGAAGAAAGGTTATCTCTCTCCCGGCTGGAAGGGAATTTCCCGGCTGGAGCTGTATATCAATGGACTGGCCCGCTATCTGGCCGACGTGGGAGAGGCCCGGGTGAGCATGACCCCGCTCTCCGGCAATGCTCCGGTCTCCCGGGCTGCCCGGGCGATCCGCGCCCAGCTGGACCGGGATATTCTGGTGCCCTGCCTTACCCTGCGCCATAAGGACAAGAAGCTGGATGACTATATCTGGCACTGGTTTTTGATCACCGGCTATGAGGACCGGCCCGACGGGCTGTGGGTTCGGGCCACCACATACGGCGGCTGTGAGTGGATCTCCCTGGAGCGGCTCTGGGATACCGGTTATGAGGAGCGGGGCGGCCTGATCCTCTACGACCTGCCCGCCCTGGAGCCCCCGGCCTGCGCCCGGATGGGGTGCGTTGGCTGATCTGCACCGTTTCGAGCGGCGTTGCTCTGTTATTATTATCATCGAAGGAAGCGAACGACATGATGCCAAAGAAGATCGCCCTGCTGACGGACTCCTGCGCGGACCTGTCCCGGGCGCTGATTGAGGAGTACCAGATCCATGTGATCCCCCTGCGCATCCGCTGCCGGGATGGAGAGTACGCCGACGGAATTGACATCACCCCCTCCGACATCTATGCCCGGCTTCGGGCGGGAGAACTGCCTCAGACCTCTCTGCCGGCAGGGGAGGATATGGAGGCGGCCCTGGAGCGGGTGGCCTCCCAGGGCTATGACGGCGCCATCGCCATCATGCTCTCCAGCGGCCTGTCCGGCACCTATAATCTGATGCGGCTGGCGGTTCAGGAGCTGGAGGGGCGGCTGCCCGTCCGGGTCTACGACTCCCGCAGCGGCTCTCTGGGCCAGGGACTGACCCTGCTCCAGGTGGCGGAAGATATCCGCGCCGGTATGGGTTGGGAGGAGCTGACCGAGCGCCGGATTCCCTATCTGCTGGAACATACCTTCCCCTTCTTCTCTGTGGACACCCTGGAGTATCTGCAGAAGGGCGGCCGTATCGGCAAGATCACCGCGACGGCCGGCACACTGCTGAAGATCAAGCCCATCCTCTCCTTCGCCCCCGACGGTCAGCTCCAGTCGGTGGCCAAGGTCCGGGGCAGCGGCCAGGTGGTGGACAAGCTGGTGGAACTGACGGTCAAGGCCTGCGGCCCCCACCGGCGCTATAATCTGGCAGTGGCCAACGGGGGCGACAGCGCCGGAATGGAGCGGGTGAAGGAAAAGCTGACCGCCGCGCTGCCCGGCTGTGAACACCTTTGGTCGGGGGAGATTGATTCCACCCTCAGCGTCTACATCGGCGACGGGGTGCTGGGGGCGGCGGTCCAGGTCCTGGACTGACGGCTGGGAATCCCGCTGTGTATCCGCGGGATGGGGATACATCGAATGAAAAAAAGATATGTAGAAAACAAACTGTGATTGCGGAACATGTTGTTTTAGCCGGACGGCCGGTGTTCCGGCCGGGATTAGGAAAGGCGGAGACCCTGTTATGATCAAGTTTTCAGAAATGCCCTATCAGCGCCCCGACCTGGAGGAGCTGAAGGTCAAGTGCGGTGGCCTGACCCGGCGGCTGGAGCAGGCCGGGAGCTATGCGGAGGCCCGGGATGTGTTTCTGGAGTGGGAGACGCTGCAGAAGCATATACAGACCCAGTCCACCCTGGCCAGCATCCGCCACAGCATTGACACCCGGGATGCCTTCTACGACGGGGAGGCCAAATTCTGGAATGGGGCCTGGCCTGAGCTCCAGGAGTACACCCAGGCGTGGACCCGGGCCATGCTGGCGTCCCCCTTCCGGGCCGATTTCGCCGCGGAATACGGCGACCTGATGTTTATCAACGCGGAGATCGAACTGAAGACCTTTTCCCCGGAGATCATCCCCGACCTCCAGCAGGAGAACGATCTGACCCAGGCGTATGAGAAGCTGCTGGCCTCGGCCCAGATCCCCTTCGAGGGGGGCGTGTACACCCTGTCCCAGATGACCCCCTTCAAGACCGACGCTGACGATGCGCGGCGGCTGGCGGCCTGGAAGGCGGAGGGCCAGTGGTACAAGGACCATCAGCAGGAGCTGGACAGCCTCTATGACCAGCTGGTCCACCTGCGGGACGGCATGGGCAAAAAACTGGGCTATGAGGGCTATACGACGCTGGGCTATTACCGCATGGGCCGCAACTGCTACACCAAGGAGGACGTGGAGCAGTTCCGGGCCGCGGTGCGCAAGTACCTGGTCCCGGTGGCCGACAGCATCTATCGGGAGCAGGCCAAGCGGCTGGGCAAGCAGTACCCCATGAGCTTTGCCGACAACGCCCTGGAGTTCCGCTCCGGCAACCCCCGGCCCACCGGCACCCCGGAGCAGATCCTGGAGCAGGGCCGGAAATTCTACGATGAGCTCTCCCCGGAGACCGGTGCGTTTTTCCGCACCATGCTGGACGGCCAGCTGCTGGATGTGCTCTCCACCGAGGGGAAGGAGGGCGGCGGCTATTGCACCAGCCTGCCCGACTACGGCGTGCCCTTTATCTTTGCCAACTTCAACGGCACCCAGGGCGACGTGGAGGTGGTCACCCACGAGGCCGGCCACGCCTTTGCCGCCTATCTCAACCGGGACCGGGTGCCCATGTCCACGGTCTGGCCCGGCATGGAGGCCTGCGAGGTCCACTCCATGTCCATGGAGTTCATGGCCTGGCCCTGGTCTGAGCTGTTCTTTGGACAGGATACCCGCAAGTTCCACTACAGCCACCTCTCCAGCGCCCTGACCTTTATTCCCTATGGCACCATGGTGGACCACTTCCAGCACATTGTCTATGAGCACCCGGAGCTCACCCCGGCCCAGCGCCACGCCGAGTGGAAGCGGCTGCTGGGGATCTATATGCCCTGGATGAAGCTGGACGGGGAAATCCCGTTCTACGCCGAGGGGGAGGGCTGGCAGCGCCAGCACCACATTTACTCCAGCCCCTTCTACTATATCGACTACTGCCTGGCCCAGACTGTCTCCCTGGAGCTGTGGGCGATGATGCAGAGAGACCAGAAGGACGCCTGGGAGCATTATATGGCCTACGCCCGTCAGGGCGGCAGCCGCACCTTCACCGAGCTGCTCTCCCATGCCGGACTCAAGAGCCCCTTCGATGAGGCGTGCCTGCGGGAGGTCTGCCAGACGGCCCAGGCCTGGCTGGACCAGTTCGACCTGACGGGAATGGAGTGACATGGTGGACGGGAAAAAGCCTGAAGAGAAGAGCGAAAAGAAGAAAAAACGCCCCTTCCGAAAGGCATATCTGGACGATTTCCACCGCAATGTGGCGGGAGAATATATTTATACCGGACCCACCCGGGCCTGGGGCAGCCCCCGGGGCAGGACGCTGCGGCGGCTGTGGCCCCTGGCCCTGCTGGCCCTGGCGGCGGCCGTGGCCGGAGGGTGTATCCCCGGCTGCGGCATGGAGCAGTACCCCTGGTCGCTGGTGCCTTACACCGTCACCCTGGTGCTCTCCTTTGTCCAGGCGTGGAAGCTCTACAAGCTCACCGAGGGGGGAGACCCGGTGCGGGAGTACGTCTGGAAGTCCAGCGCCGGCTGGCTGCCCCCGTTGGGTCTGTTGACAGCGGTATCTGCCCTCGTCACGGCCGCGGCCGAGCTGGTCAACCTGTTTTTACCTGGATTTTCTGGAAACATTTCTATGGTAATTGTATTCCTTTTGTTGAAGTTGACGGTCGCTGCTGCATCTCTGTTGCTGCGTCGGACGGTTCTTCGACTGGAATGGGCATGATACGCCGTTAATTTTCACAAAATTCATGGTTGACAGTTGGAGCGAATTGACAAACAGCCTTTTGTACGATATAATTTAGCGTAATTTAGAATCCCCGTCCAAGGGTGGACATCATTCTGGAGGAATGGGCAGCCAAAGGGAGGTGCCTCCCTTTGGTTGCTTCTGTTTTGACAGAAGCAACCATACCTTTTTGTCTGCTGAAGGGCGGCAGGTTCTGAAAAGAATAGAGGAGGAAAATCAAGCAATGAACAAAGCCAAGAAATTGCTGGCTCTGCTTCTGGCTCTTGCCATGGTGTTTGCCCTGGCTGCCTGCGGCGGAAACTCCAGCACCCCCGCTTCGTCCACCGGCTCCGGTTCTGCTGAGCCCGCTGGCGACAGCACCGGGGACTCCGCCGACACCCCCCTGGTGGTCGGCTATGCTCCTTTCAGCAGCAAGTTCTCCCCCTTCTTTGCGGAGAGCGCCTATGACCAGGATGCCCAGGAGATGACCCAGCTGTTGCTGCTGACCAGCGACCGCACCGGCGCCGTCATCTACAACGGCATCGAGGGCGAGACCATCGCCTACAACGGCACCGACTACACCTACTATGGCCCCGCTGATGTGGAGGTCGTGGAGAATGAGGACGGCACCGTGGATTACAACATCACCCTGCGGGAGGACCTGGTCTTCTCCGACGGTGAGCCTATGACCATTGACGATGTCATCTTCTCCATGTATGTCCTCTGCGACCCCACTTATGACGGCTCCAGCACTCTGTATGCCCAGCCCATCGAGGGCCTGGCCGAGTACCGTCAGAACAACACCACTCTGGCCGCTCTGCTGGCTCAGCTGGGTGAGGACAACACCGACTTCACCTATGTGACCGAGGAGCAGCAGACTGCTTTCTGGGACGCTGTCAACGAGGGCCTGGTGGCTTTCGCCCAGGAGATCGTGGACTATGTGAAGGCCGCTGTTGAGGACGACAGCCTGTCCGTGGCCGCCGCCGCTTCCCAGTGGGGTTTCACCCTGGAAGAGGACGCCACCATCAAGGACTTCGCCCTGGCCATCGGCGACAACTATGGCTGGAACTTCACCGCCATGGAGGCCGAGACTGCCGGCTCTGCCCTGTCCGACCTGATCCCTGAGGACGTGTATGCCTACGCCACCACCAACGTGGCCACCGGCGAGTCCGCTCCCAACATCTCCGGCATCATCAAGACCGGCGACTACACCATGACCGTCCGCGCCACCCAGGCTGACGCCACCATGATCTATCAGCTGGGCGTGGCCATCGCCCCCCTGCACTATTATGGCGACGACTCCCTGTATGACTATGACAACAACTCCTTCGGCTTCCCCAAGGGCGACCTGAGCATCGTCCGGGAGAAGACCACTGAGCCCATGGGCGCCGGCCCCTACAAGTTCATCCAGTTCTCCAACGGCGTTATCAACTATGAGGCCAACGAGAACTACTATCTGGGCGCTCCCAAGACCAAGTACGTCAACTTCCAGGAGGTCCAGGAGGCCGATAAGCTCAACGGCGTTATCACCGGCACTCTGGACATCACCGATCCCTCCATGGACGTGGACACTGCCGACGCCATTGAGCAGGCCAACGACACCGGCGAGCTGACCGGCAACGTGGTCACCACCGACCTGGTGGACAACCTGGGCTATGGTTACATCGGTATGAACACCCACAATGTCTCTGTGGGCGGCGATCCCGGTTCCGACGCCTCCAAGAACCTGCGCAAGGCCTTCGGCACCATCTTCTCCGTCTATCGTGACGTGTCCGTGAACTCCTACTATGCGGAGCTGGCCGAGGTTATCAACTATCCCATCTCCAACACCTCTTGGGCTGCTCCTCAGCCCACTGATGCCGACTACAAGGTGGCCTTCTCCACCGATGTCAACGGCAACGATATCTACACCTCCGACATGACCGAGGACGAGCGCTATGCCGCCGCTCTGGAGGCCGCTCTGGGCTACTTTGAGGCCGCCGGCTACACCGTGGAGAACGGCGTGGTCACCGCTGCCCCCGAGGGCGCTTCCATGGAGTACGAGGTGCTGATTCCCGGCGACGGCACCGGCAACCATCCCTGCTTCATGCTGCTGACCCTGGCCCGGGATGCCCTGGCTACCATCGGCATCAACCTGATCGTCACCGACCTGACTCAGTCCACCGACCTGTGGGACGCTCTGGACGCCGGTACCTGTGAGATGTGGTCCGCCGCCTGGCAGGCCACCGTCGATCCCGACATGTACCAGATCTATTACAGCGATGTGGCCAACGGCGGCGCCAATGCCGGCGGCTCCAACTACATGTATCAGATCGAGGACGCTGAGCTGGATCAGATGATCATGGACGCCCGCGCTTCCACCGACCAGACCTACCGGAAGGCCATGTACAAGGCCTGCCTGGATATCGTGGTCGACTGGGCTTGCGAGATTCCCGTCTATCAGCGCCAGAATGCGGTTGTCTTCAGCACTGAGCGCGTCAACATGGACACTGTGACTCCCGACATCACCACCTTCTATGGTTGGATGCAGGAGATTCAGAACATCGAGCTCAACTGAATTTGAAATTCCGTTTCTGCTCCGGGCTGGATGATCCGGCCCGGGGCGGCCGGAGTCCCCGCATTTCTGAACGAACGCGGACAAAGGGTCGCGCCCTGCGGCTGATGCTGCCGCGGGTGCGGCCCTCCCTGCTTTTCGCACTTGCAGATTAAGGGACCGCTTCCCCGAAGGGAAAACGGCGCCTTGATCTGCAGTTGCGCACCGCCGGTGGGCGCTGTCTGCCGGTGGTTTAAAACTGAATGGAGGGAGTATCTGTGCGAAAATATATCATCAAAAGAATTTTGCTGTCCATCGTGATTCTCTTTTTCGTCATGCTCATCATCTATGTGCTGATGCGCTGTCTGCCCACTTCCTATATTGAGCAGATGGCCCGGGAGCGTTCCCAGCAGCCCGGCGCGATGAGCTATGAGGAGTGGATGGCTCAGCTGGAGGCCATGTACGGCATGGACAAGGGGATTGTCCCCGGTTTCCTGACCTGGCTGGGACAGGCGCTCCAGGGCAACTTTGGCGACAGCTGGAAGTGGACCATGCCGGTCATCCAGAAGTTCAAGCAGTGCATTGGCGTCTCCTTTGTCATGGGCGCCGTCTCTCTGGTGCTCCAGCTCATCATTGCAATTCCTCTGGGCGTGATCGCCGCCACCAAGCAGTACAGCAAAACAGACTATACGGTGACGGTACTGGCCCTGGCGGGCATCTCGCTGCCCACCTTCTTCTTCGCTTCCCTGCTGAAATGGGTGTTCTG
>CAUGSS010000008.1 GCA_959602365.1 uncultured Eubacteriales bacterium | reverse complement strand
TATTCAGGGTCGCCCCGGGGGGCCGCAAACCCCCTGCCCCAAAACCCCCGGGGGGGGGGGGGCCTTTGGCCCCCCCCCTCCCG
This sequence comes from uncultured Eubacteriales bacterium, assembly GCA_959602365.1. Taxonomy (GTDB): domain Bacteria; phylum Bacillota; class Clostridia; order Oscillospirales; family Oscillospiraceae; genus UMGS1766. The sequence continues at coordinate 97,461 of CAUGSS010000008.1, read as the reverse complement.
CTTTCTCCGTCCGGTGCGTTTCACCCCGGATCTTACCTGCCGGTCAGCGCCTCCAGCTCCCGCCGCAGGTCCTCAAACCCTGCACATCCCCGCAGGAATGCCAGCTCCCCCTCCTGCCCCATCTCGTCCCCTATGGTCTCCAACAGCCGCCGGGACAGGGCGGAAGTCTCTCCCCCGTCCAGGCTGCGGTACAGAGGGCAGTCCTGGGAGCGCCAGCGCTCCCGCAGCGACGGCAGCATCTTCCGGAGGACAGCCAGGCACGCCTCTTGATCCTGTCTGACCACGGAGAGCTGAAACCTGGCCGTACAGGCCATCCACTGGGGAAAGCAGAACAGCTCTGCCAGCCCTTCACAGCGCTGGGCATAAAAGTCCGCGTCCCCCTCCCGCCCCTCTTTGCAGGCGATGTCCAACAGGTTCATCAGCGCCGTCTGGAGTTCCGTCACCCCGTTCAGCACCCGGCGCTCCCACAGTTTTTCCGCCTCCTCATAGCGCTCCTGGCGCATATAGAGGGCGGCCAGCCGCTCCTGCCGGTCCACGGTGGCGGCGGGCAGGTCGGAGATCAGGGCCTCCGCCCGGGAAAAGTCTTTCTGCTCCAGGCTGTCGGAAATCAGCATATTGAGGGCGGTCTCCCGGATCTTCGGCGTCTCGCTGGCGGCCAGGCGCTCATAGTAGCCGTGTAGCCGGGCGCGATAGCCCTCCGCCCCGGGCACACCGTAGAGGAACAGCGCTCCCTCCAGGTAGAGCACAACGGAACAGATCAGGCTGTCACAGGTGGGGTACTCCCGTATCTTGTCCATCGCCATCCGGTAGGCGGCCTCATAGCCCTGTTCCCGCACACTCCGGTCCACTTCTTCCACGAAAGCGCGGACTTCCCCATCGGTCAGCTCCTCGGAAAAGCAGAGCAGGGTATTCAGATCCGTCCTCAGCAGCCGGGCCAGGGGCGGCAGCAGGGTGACGTCTGGATAGCTGATCCCCTTCTCCCACTTATACACTGCCGAAGCGGACACCCCCAGATATTCGGCCACCTGTTCCTGGGTCAGGGACAGGGCCTTGCGCTTTTCCCGGATGATCTGATTGATTTTCACAGCTCTTCCCCCTTTTCTTTTACTCCATCATACCAGAGCGCCGGCCCCGGGACAATGGCGCAAAGCGCCGGTTTCAGCCCCTAAAAATGAACCGCAGGTTGAAAAACCGCGCCGCGGCGCCTGCGCCGGGCATGAAAAACCGCCCCCGGGAGTTGCACTCCCGGGGGCGTCCTGTTGGCACCCAACTGTTCTGTGGTGTCTGTTCTCCTGCGGAGTCCTCAGAGCACCGCCTTCACCGCGTCGATGGGCATCTCCATGCCCGTCCACAGCCGGAAGGACTCGGCCCCCTGGAAGAGCACCATGCCCAGCCCGTTCATGGTGGGGCAGCCCGACTGGCGGGCCAGCTTCAGGAAGGCGGTCTCCTCCGGAGAATAGATGACGTCGGTGCAGATCAGCTCGGGCCGGAGCATGGAGGCATCGTCGATCAGGCTGATGCCCTCCAGCTTGCCCATGCCCACGCTGGTGGCGTTGGCCAGCAGGGCGCTGTCCGCGATCTCGGCGCGCAGCCGCGCCTTGTCCTCCAGGGGATAGGCATGGGCCACACAGCCGGTGTTGGCGTTGATCTTCTCGGCATTCTCCTCCGCCCGGTGGAAAAAGGCGTCGTTGGCGTTGAAAATGCTGATCTCCCGCACCCCGTCCAGGGCGGCCTGGATGCAGATGGCGGTGGCGGCCCCGCCGCAGCCCAGCACGGTCATCTTTTTGCCCTTCACGTCAAAGCCCCGGTCCGCCAGGGAGCGCATGTAGCCGGTGCCGTCGGTGACGGTGCCGTAGAGCCTGCCGTCCCGGTTGATGACGGTGTTGACGCTGTTGCAGAGGCGGCTGACCTCACTGATCTCGTCCAGCAGGGGGATGATGTCCGCCTTGTAGGGCATGGACACATTCCATCCCTTGGCCCCCAGGGCCTTCAGCCCCTTGACCGCGTCCTCCAGCCGTTCCGGCGGGAAGTCAAAGGCCAGATAGGCGTAGTCCAGCCCCAGCGCCTCAAAGGCGGTGTTGTGCATCATAGGGGATTTGCTGTGGCGGATGGGGGTGGCGATCAGACCGATGAGCTCGGTGTGGCCGGTGATCCTCTGGGGCATAGCTGTCACTCTCCTTGGCAATGTTGTAAAAACAGGGGATGCCCCCGCGGGCATCCCCTGAAAAGGGTCAATCTTACTTGTTGAAGATGGCGAAGATGTCGTCAAAGGGATCCTTGGCGGGCTCCTCCTCTTTCTTCTCCTCCTCTTTGGCGGCCTCCTCAGCAGCGGGGGCCTCCTCGCCCTTGTCAAAGCCGGTGGCGATGACGGTGACCCGGATCTCGTCCTCCATCTCGGGATCGAAGGCGGCGCCGAAGATGATGTTGGCGTCGGGGTTGGCCGCCTGCTGCACCAGGCCGGCGGCGACCTCCACTTCCTCCAGGCCGATGTCCATGGAGCCGGTGACGTTGACCAGCACGCCGTGAGCGCCGTCGATGCTGGTCTCCAGCAGCGGGGAGGAGATGGCCATACGGGCGGCCTCCTCGGCCTTGTTCTTGCCCGCAGCCCGGCCCACGCCCATGTGGGCAAGGCCGGCGTCCTTCATGATGGAGGTGACGTCAGCAAAGTCCAGGTTGATGAAGCCGGTGTTCTTGATCAGGTCGGAAATGGACTCCACCGCCTGCTTCAGCACGTCGTCGGCAATCTGGAAGGCGTTGGCAAAGGTGATCTTCTGATCGGTGGCCAGCTTGAGCCGGTCGTTGGGGATGATGACCAGGGAGTCCACCTTGGTGCGCAGCTCCTCGATGCCGGCCTCGGCCTGGCGCATACGGCGGGCGCCCTCAAAGCTGAAGGGCTTGGTGACCACGCCCACGGTGAGGATGCCCATCTCCCGGGCCACGTCGGCCACAATGGGGCTGCCGCCGGTACCGGTGCCGCCGCCCATGCCGCAGGTGACGAACACCATGTCGGTGCCCTCCAGCGCCTTGGCGATGGAGCTGCGGTTCTCCTCGGCGGACTTGCGGCCCACCTCGGGGTTGGCGCCGGCGCCCTGGCCGTGGGTCAGCTTCTCGCCGATCTGAATCTTATAAGTGGCCGCCGACTTGGCCAGTGCCTGCTTGTCTGTATTGACGGCGATAAAATCCACGCCGGTGGTTCCGCTGATGACCATGCGGTTGACCACGTTATTGCCGGCACCGCCGACACCAATTACTTTCAGACTGACAACGGTATCCGCCATCGGTTCGACTCCAAAGGCCATAACCAATTCCTCCTGTATTATCATTTGCAAAATTAATTATTTGAATTATCAAGAGAATACTCTAGATTATTTTAAACTGTTATTCAGTCCGGGTCAAGAGAAACCCACGGGAAATTATCAATTTTATGTTAATTTTCCGAAGCGTCCCGGATCAGGTGGGGCAGCCCGTCGTCCAGGGTCATGTCCAGCGTGCCGGTATCCTCCGCAGACCATTTGCTTTCGACGTATTCCGCCATCACGGTGGCCAGCACCCGCACGTCATAGTCGAAATCCGCGGACAGCTTCATCCTGACGGTCAGCCGGTCGGCATACTGCATGGTCACCGTGCTGGAGGAAGTCAGGTCAATGGCCTGGGCCTGGCTGAGCATCTCCCGCTCCTCCAGGGCGCTCAGCAGGTCCACCAGCGCCTGGCGCTGGGACTGCTGCTCCTCGGCCACCGCCAGGGAGGTGCCCTCGCTGGGGGCGGACAGGGTCAGGCCGGTCACCTGCAGGTAGTCGCCGCTCTCCTCCTGCCGCTCCAGCAGCTTGCCGCCGCTGCTGACCAGCCACCACTCGCCGTTCTCCCCGTTGCGCACCGCCCCCGCCACCGTGCACTCGGTCACGGTGACATTCAGGGTGGAGGGCAGCCCCCGGCGAATGGTCACATCGTCCAGATAGGTGAGCTGAGAGATCATCTGATCTATGACCTGAAACTTGTTGATCAGGAACATGTTGTCTCCCTGCTCTATGCCGGAGGCCGCCACGATTTCCTCCTGGGTGTAGCGGGAATTGCCCTGTACATTGATCGTATCCACCCGGAAAAACACAATGCACCCGCCCACCACTGCTGCCAGAATCAGCAGGGCTGAGATCACGCCGTAGAGCCAGGTAAACCGGACCCGGCGGGTTTTGCGCTGGTGTTTTCTCTGATATTGACCCATAACAGATCTCCTTTGTCTTCATTGTCCGCCGGCCGGACGTCTACCGGCGCTCCCGGATATCGGCGCCCAGCGCCCGCAGGTCGCCGGCCAGGCTGGCGTAGCCCCGGCGGATGTGGTGCAGCCCGGTGACCCGGCTGATCCCCTCCGCTCCCAGGGCCGCCACGCACAGCGCGCCGCCGCCCCGCAGATCGTGGGCCTCCACTCCGGCGCCCCGGAGGCGCTCCACCCCGGTGACCACCGCCACCCGGTCCTGTACCCGGATATCCGCCCCCATGCGGCGCAGTTCGTCCACATGGCGGTAACGGTTTTCAAACATGGTCTCCACAAACACCGTGGTGCCCCGGCTGCGGCACAGGGCGGCCATCACCACCGGCTGGGCGTCGGTGGGAAAGCCGGGATAGGGGGAGGTCCGGATGACGCCGCTGGCGGTCAGCCGCCCGCCGCAGCGGATGCGCACTTCCCCCGGGGCGCAGTCCACCCAGGCCCCCGCGTCCCGAAACAGGCTGGTGACGGTGGAAAACTGTTCCGGTTCCACCCCGGTGAGCCGGACATCCCCGCCGGCGGCGGCCGCCGCCGAGAGATAGGTGGCGGCCACAATCCGGTCGCCGATGACCGTGTGCTCACACCCGTGGAGCGCTCTGCCGCCCTCCACCGTGATGACGCTGCTCCCCTCGCCCTGAATGGAAGCGCCCATGGCCCGCAGGAACCGGGCCAAATCCACGATCTCCGGCTCCCGGGCGGCGTTGCGGATCACCGTCTCCCCCGCCGCCCCGCAGGCGGCCAGCATGGCGTTCTCCGTGGCCCCCACACTGGGCAGGGCCAGGTCGATCTCCGCTCCCCTCAGCCGCCCGCCGCCGTGGCAGAGCAGGCTGCCGCCCCGCTGCTCAATCTCCGCTCCCAGCCGCTTCAGGGCGGCCAGGTGCAGGTCAATGGGCCGGGGCCCCAGCTCGCAGCCGCCGGGCATGCTCACGTCCGCCCGGCCGGTCCGGGCCAGGATGGCCCCCAGAAAGATCACCGAGGAGCGCATCTCCCGCATCAGTGCCTCGGGCACGTCGGAGCGGTCCAGGGCCCCGGCGTCCACGGTCACCGTGGTCCCCTCCCGTTCCACCCGGCAGCCCAGATGGCGCAGGATGGCGATGGAGGCGTCCACATCGCTGAGGCGGGGGCAGTTATGTATGACGCTCACCCCGGCGGCGAGCAAGGTGGCACACAGAATGGGCAGCACACTGTTCTTGGCCCCATGGACCCGGACTGTGCCCTCCAGGCGCCGTCCGCCCAAGATCTCATAGCATTCCATATTCCTTCCTCCGCATTCCTAGGACTTTGTCTCATCCTATGCGCAAAGGGGAATTGGGGTTCAAACATGCTCAGCATGGGCCCGGGTCGGCAGCACCGCCCCAGGCCCATACAGCTCATTGGATCAGGTTGCAGAGCACCTGATAAATCCGCTCGTTGGCGTCGTCAATGGCCAGCTCCCGAAGCCCGGCGCGCATCTGCTCCAGCCGGTCGGGGTGGGCGAGCAGCTCCCGCACCGTGTCGTAGAGCTTGTCGCCGCTGGCCTGCTCCTCCAGCATCAGCACCGCGCCCCCCCGGTCGGAGAGCACCCGGGCATTTTTCTCCTGGTGGTGGGCCGTCACATTGGGTGAGGGCACCAGGATGGCCGGATGGGTGGTGGCGGTGAGTTCGGAAATGGTGGACGCCCCGGCCCGGCTGAGCACCAGGTCAGACGCCCCCATGGCTACCGGCATATCGTAGATATACTCCCGCACATCCACGTCCGGATAGTCCTTCAGGTCCACCCCCTTGGCGGCAATGGCCTCCATCACCCGCTGGTAATAGCGGGTGCCCACCCCGTAGATGTGGTGGAAGGGCGTGCCCTCCCGGCACTCCCGGACCACAAAATCCACCATGTACTCATTCATGACCTGGGCCCCCAGGGAACCCCAGCTGGTGAGCACCACCGGTTTGTCGTCCCGGAACCCCAGCTTCTGGCGGGCCTCGGCACGGGTCAGCTCAAAGAACTCCCCCCGCACCGGAGTGCCGGTGACCTCCACCCGCTCCGGGTGGGGGTAATGCCTCCGGCTCTCCTCAAAGCCCACCATCACCTTGTCCACATACTTGGCCAGCATCCTGGTGGTCAGGCCCGGCTGGGCATTGGACTCGTGAACGGCGGTGGGGATGCCCCGTCTGGCCGCCTCCCGCACCACGGGATAGGAGGCGTAGCCCCCCGTGCCCACCACAAGGTCGGGCTTGAAGTCATCCAAGATCCGCTTGGCCTGCCCCTTGGAGCGGCTCAGATTGCGCAGTGTGGCCAGGTTGTGCTTCAGCGAGGATGCGCTCAGGGAGCGGTAAAAGCTGGTGATGGTGACGGTACGGATCTCGTATCCCTCCCGGGGCACCAGCCGGTTCTCCATCCCCCCGTCGGCCCCCACGAAGAGGATCTGGGCGCCGTTGCGCTTCTGAAACATCCCGGCCAGGGCCACCGCCGGATTGATATGCCCCGCGGTTCCGCCGCAGGTGAAGAGCACTTTCATCATTTGAAAAACCTCCTTGGCTGAGGTGACAGCTTCAGCGGGCTATTCCTGGGCCGGGGCCGGGATCTGCCTTGATACCGATAGGATAACCCCCATCTCCGCCAGCTGAATGATCAGGGCGGTGCCGCCGTAGCTGAAGAAGGGCAGCGAGATGCCGGTGGCGGGGATCAGGTTGATGACCACGGCGATGTTCATGAACACCTGCACCGCCAGCAGCGTGGTGAATCCCACGATGACCAGGGCGCCGAACCGGTCCCGGGCGTGGAGGGCCAGCCAATAGCCCCGGATAATCAGCAGGGCGAACAGGATAATGATGATGGCCGCCCCGATGAAGCCCAGTTCCTCGCAGACAATGGCGAAGATGAAGTCGTTCTGCTCCTCGGGCAGATAGCTGTACTTCTGGCGGCTCATGCCCAGGCCCAGGCCGTTCAGCCCGCCGGAGGCCACCGCCAGGATGGACTGGAGGATCTGATAGCTCTCATCGCCGGGATCCCACCAGGGGTTTTGCCAGGTCTGAAGCCGGGCGCCGTTGTAGCCCACCACCACCAGGAGGATCCAAACGCCCACGACCCCCAGGCCGCCGCCCAGGATGAACCAGAACAGCTTGACTCCGGCGGCGAAGAACACCGCGGCGGCGGCGGCACAGATCAGGATGGTGCCCGACAGGTGGGGCTCCAGAATCAGCAGCACCACCAGCACCACCAGGATGAGCACCAGATACCAGATGTCGTGGAGGTCGGACCAGTACCAGAACTTGCGCAGGCTCTGAATGGGCTCCCGATAGCGGCCCTTCAGCTTGTGTTCTCCGCTCTGATCCCGCTTACACAGGCAGGCGGAGAAAAAGAGCACTACGCCCACCTTGGCCACCTCCGAGGGCTGAAAGCGCAGCGGGCCCAGCTCCAGCCAGCGGGTGGCCTGGTTGCTGGTGCTGCCGATCACCAGCACCGCCATCAGCAGCAGGATGGCCGCCAGCATGATAAAGGGCGAAATCCCCCGCAGCCACTGGTAGTCGAATTTGGAGGCCACATACATGATGACCAGCCCCATCACCGCGAAGGCGGCCTGGCGCTTGAAATAGAAGGCGGCGTCGTAGTTGGAGACCTTCTCCACCGACGCAGTATAGGAGGAGGCGGACAGCAGCATGACCAGCCCGATGCCCAGCAACAGCAGCACCAGGGCCAGGAAGGGCAGATCCACCGGCCCCCGGGCCAGCTGCTGCTGCCGGGTCAGATCCCGTTTTGCAATCCGTGCCATGGTCCTTCCCCCTTTCGATCAAAGGAAAACAATGGGTATTCTTCCGCTCCGGCCGGGCCGAATTTTCCCGGTCAGAGCACCGGGAACCGGTCCATAACCCCCCAGTAGGCCAAAATGCAGCACAGGGCGGTGATGCCGGTAAACACGCAGAACAGCTTGACCTCACTCCAGCCGCCCATCTCCAGGTGGTGGTGCAGGGGCGCCATGCGGAAAATCCGCTTGCCGTGGGTCAGCTTGAAGTAGGCCACCTGGATGATGTCGCTGAGCGTCTCACAGATATAGATGATGCCCACCAGGATCAGTACCAGGGGGATATCCAGCGCGAAGGCCAGCCCGCACACCATGCCCCCCAGGAACAGGGAGCCGGTGTCCCCCATGAACACCTTGGCCGGGTGAAAGTTGTAGAGCAAAAAGGCGCACAGGCCGCCGAACAGGGCGGCGCTCAGCACCCCCGCCCCGGTCATGCCCCAGGTCAGGGCCACGGCGGTGAAGAACAGGGCCACGGGCATGGTCACGCCGGTGGCCAGGCCGTCAATGCCGTCGGTGAGGTTGACCGAGTTGACGCATCCCACAATGATAAAGGCCGCCAGCACCATATAGGCCGCCCAGGGGATGTGCACAGTGATATTGGCAAAGGGAATGTAGAGATGGTTGTCGATGTGGCCGGTGAACCGGAGCAGCACCACAAAGGCGATGGCCGCCGCCAGCTGGAGCAAAAACTTCTGGGCGGCGGTGAGCCCCTCATTCTTGTGGAACTTCACCTTGAAAAAGTCGTCAATGAAGCCGATGATGCCGAATACCAGGGCGAAGAGATAGACAATCAGGGCGGTGAAATCCCCCGCCATAAAGCCGCCCCAGCCCGCCACCAACACGGCGATCAGGATGCCGGCAATGAACATGATCCCGCCCATGGTGGGGGTGCCCTGCTTGGACATGTGCCACTTCGGGCCGATTTCCTTGATGGTCTGTCCCGCCTTCAGGGCCCGCAGCCAGGGAATCAGAAAGCGCCCGATCAGGGCGGAGACCCCAAAGGCCACGACGAAGCTGATGATTGATTGAATCATATCTCTTGTATCCTCTCTGTTTCAGTCTGTTCCGACAGGATGTCCAGGGGCGCCGGCCAATCCGCCCCTGCGGGCAGATGCCGGGCGGCGCAGCGGCCGCACGCCAGGGCCGCCGCACCGCTTCCGGTGTCGGGGCCAGCATTTGATTGTACCTTCCGGCGGCGGCTCTGTCAAGCGCCGGGGCCGGAGGGATGCTCAAAATACCCGGCAGCGGCAAAGGGGCTGCCTCCGGCCAGGGGCACCATGCCCACCGGCACCGGCTCCGCCCGGCGCAGCCGCAGGGCGCTCTCCTCCAGGCCAATGCCGAAGGACAGCGCAGCACACACCGCCGCCAGCCCCGGATAGAGCCCCCGCCCGTCGGGCAGCGGGACACTCAGGCGGCAGATGCCGCCCCCGGTCACCGCCTCGAACTCCGTGCGGAACGGCAGCAGGCGCAGGTTTTTGGCGGTCACATCCGCCTCGTCCCGGCGCTCCGAGATGGTCCAGACCCGGCCCTGGGGACGGCGCTGCACCGCCCCGTCCGGGTCGTCCAGGTTGATGACCGCGTCGCGGCACAGCCCCAGCAGCTCCTCCGCGGCTTCTCCCGTACCGCGGGTGAGAATGACTGCGGTGTCCACGCCGCGGCCCAGCGCCCCCTGCCGCTCGGGCAGGGCGGCCACGGCAAATCGGCAGCCGGAACGGATCAGCTCCTCCAGCAGCGCTTCCACCCCGCCGTCAAAGCCGGGGGACAGCGCCGCCAGTCCCGTCCGCCCCCGCCCGGCCAGAATCTGGCTGAGCAGGCAGGCGGTCACCGGCGCGTCCTCGCCCAGCACGGCGCACAGCCGCGGGCTAGCCAATGACGTCGGTTTCGTTCTCTGTCTCTGACGAATCCCGGAAGGTGACGGTGATGACGCTGCCCGGTTCCACGCTCTCCCCCTCTGCCACGCTCTGGTCAAAGGCGCGGGTTGCAGAGGTATAGTACTGGGAGGCGCCGGTCGCCTCCATGTACAGGCCAACCTGGTTCAGCGCCTGTTCGGCCTCCTCCGGGGTCAGGCCGGACAGGTTGGGCACGGTGACGCTCTCCGGCGGAGTGGCGTCCCCGATGTAGAGCACCAGCTCATTGCCCTTGGGAATGTAGGTGCCGCCCTGGGCGGTCTGGTAGTTGACGATGCTGCTGTCGTCCCCTTCCCCCTCCACCCGGCAGGTGAAGCCCCGCTCCTGGCAGATCTGCCGGGCGGTGGCCACATCGTAGCCGGTCAGGTAGGGGACGATGGTATCCGCCCCCGCCAGCTCCTCGGCGGTGTACTGCTTGCCGTAGTCCAGGTAGTCCAGGATCTCCACAATCAGATCGCCGGCCGACGGGGCGGCCATATTGCCACCGGAGATGTACTCTCCGTCCGCGGTGACGGGATAGCTCTTGCTGCCCACATTCTGGGGGCTGTCAAAGGCCACCAGGACAATGATCTCCGGGTCATCCGCCGGGGCAAAGCCCAGGAAGGAGACGATGTACTCATTGACGCCGTTGCCGTCCACGTCCTTCAGGGTCTCAGAGGTGCCGGTCTTGCCGCCGATGCGGTAGCCCGCCCGGTAGGCGTTTTTGCCGGTCAGGCCGTTGGCCACCACGCCCTCCAGCATCTCCCGGCACAGGGCAGAGGTGGAATCGCTGATGACCTGGCGCAGGGCGGTGGTGTCGGCGGAATAGGTCACATTGCCGTCGCCGTCCTCCACATAGTCCACCACATAGGGCTGGTAGTAGTAGCCGCCGTTGACCACGGCGTTGGCCGCAGAGATCAGCTGGATGGGGGTGACCTGAAAACGCTGGCCGAAGGAGGCGGTGGCCAGCTCCACGGTGCCGAAGTTCTCCAGGGACCAGACGATGCTGGTGCTCTCGCCGGGCAGATCGATGCCGGTGGAGGTGGCGCCGCCGTCCTGGCTTACAATGCCGAAGGCCTCAAGATAGTTGTAGAAGGTCTCCTGGCCCAGCCGCTGCCCCATGGTGATGAAGGCGGGGTTGCAGGAGTGGCCCACGGCGGTGGCCAGATCCTGGGTGCCGTGGCCGCTGCGGTTGGAGCAGTTGATCTCCCGGTCCGCCACCTGGATGGAGCCGGTGCAGGTGAAGGTGTCGTTGGGGTTGGTGACCCCCTCCTCCAGGGCGGCGGCCAGCACCAGGGTCTTGAAGGTGGAGCCGGGCTCATAGGTGTCGTTGATGGCCTTGTTGCGCCACTGGGTATACACCGCGTCGGTCATGGCCTGCTGCCGGGCGGTCTCAGCGTCCATGCCCTCATCCACATACGCCTGGGCCGCCTCATCCACCCCGGCCAGCAGCGTGGTGTCGATGACGGTAGAGTAGTTGTTCAGATCGTAGTTGGGGGAACTGGCCATGCCCCGCACCGCCCCGGTATCGCAGTCCAGCACGATGGCAAAGCCGCCCTCCAGCACGTTATAGCGCTCGATGCCCTCGGCCAGGATGCTCTCGCACATGGTCTGGATATTGGTATCTATGGTCAGGTGGACGTCGCTGCCCGCCTGGGCGTCATAGTAATCCTGGAAGAAGTTCAGCAGGTCGGTGCCGTCGCCGTCCTGTGCGGTGACCACCAGGCCGTTTTCCCCGGTCAGGTCCTCGTCCAGGGTGAGCTCCACGCCGGAGGCGCCGCCGTTGTCATTGGCAAAGCCGATGATCTGGCTGGCCAGGGTGGAGTAGGGATAGTAGCGCTTGGTGTTGGGCTGCAGATAAATACAGCCGGCCAGATCGTGCTCCTCGATGTAATTGCGCACCTGCTCCTCGGTGTCCGCGTCCACCTTCTGGGCCAGGCGCTTGTACTGGCTGTTGGTGTCCTGGCACCGCTCCCGCACGTCCGCCTCATCCAGCCCCAGGATGGAGGCCATGCCGGTGACCACCAGGTCCTCCACATTGACGTCATACTGGCTGGCGGGATTATCGGAGTTGTTCGCCTCCTCCGCCGCGGCCTTCTGCTGATCCAGCTCCTGCTGTTTCTGCACGATGGCCCGGGGGGAGATGATAATGTCATAGGCTGTGGAGCTGATGGCCAGCACATTTTCATTGCTGTCATAAATGGTGCCCCGGGGGGCGGAGATGGTCAGGGTACTGGTCTGCTGCTCCACCGCCTGCTGCTCCAGCTCGTCATGGCGGGTGATCTGCAGGTTCCACAGCTTGCCCAGCAGCGCCCCAAAGGTCGCCACGCCGAACACCACCAGCAGCACCAGGGTGCGCCGGAACAGGCGGCGCTTGGCGATCTGTTCTGATCTGCGTTTTTTCTGATTGTCTTCCACGGTGTCTCGCCTTTCTTGGATCTGTGCGGAACAGGCGCAGCCTCTTCCGGCAGTGCGTTTCCGGGACCGGGGCGTTCCATGCCCCAAAGAACCAGGAGGGCGTAAGAAAAAACGGCTTTTTTCTTACGCCCTCTCTATCTCTTCATTATGGCATTGTCAGTCTATTCCGTTTCAACGGAAGTATTCCACCGCCGCGGCGATCAGCTCGCCCACGGCCTGAAAGAAACCGGTGATGCCGCCCGTTCCCTCCGTATTGTCGTAGACCACGGCGTTGTCCGGCTCGGACAGGTCAATGTAGACCGACTGCTCACTGGTGGGGTAGCTCAGCGTTCCGTCGGCCGCCACCGCCTGCTCCAGGGTCTGGATGTCAAAGGTCTCCTCGTACCGGGCCTCCAAATTGACCCCGGCATTTTCCAACTCGGTCAGCTGGCTGCGCAGCTGGACCGTCTCGGCATACACGCTGTTGAGCTGGATATAGCCCATCAGCAGCACCACCGCGATGGCGGCGGCGGCCAGGAAGCCCAGAATCGCAAAGGGGGCCACCGCCTGCTGCTCCCGGACCCGAACCCGGACCCGGCTGCGCTCGTGGACCCGGGGCTTGACCTGGGGGGCGCGCTTGGGCACTTCCCGGGGTTCCGTGCGGGGCTGGGGCGGGGCGTACCGGGGGGCGGGGGCGGCCGCCACATCGCCGTAATAGTCCAAACTGTATGCTACGTTGCCAAAGGTGCTCCCGGTGGGGCCGGCAGTGCGCCGGCGCTTGGAATCTGCCATGTTAGGGTCAGCTCCTTGTCAAAGTCAGAATTTCAAATCAAAGTTTTTCAGCCACCCGCAGCTTGGCGCTGCGGGCTCTGGGGTTGACTGCCAGCTCCTGAGGGGAGGGCAGGATCGGTTTTCTGGGTGTAAGCCGGATCTGGGGCTTTTTTCCGCACACACAGACCGGAAAGTCCGGGGGGCAGGTGCAGCCCTTGGCAAAACCGGCGAAAGCGGTCTTGACAATCCGGTCCTCCAGGGAGTGGAAGCTGATGACGCAGAGCCGCCCGCCCGGGTTGAGCCGGGGAATTGCGGCCTGGAGCAGCTCGTCAACGGCGGAGAGCTCGTCGTTGACCGCAATGCGGATGGCCTGGAAGGTGCGCTTGGCCGGGTGCTGCTTCTCCCGCAGGGCCGCGGGGGGCATGGCGCTCCGGATAATCTCCACCAGCTCCAGGGTGGTCTCAATGGGCTTTTCCTGACGCCGGCGCTCGATGGCGGCGGCAATCTGGGGCGCATAACGCTCTTCCCCGTACCGGTAGAGGATTCGCTTCAGCTCCTCCCTCGGCCAGGCGTTCACCACGTCGTAGCCGGTGAGCGGAGCGGATTGGTCCATTCTCATGTCAAGCGGGGCGTCCTGCATATAGGAGAAGCCCCGGGTCCCGTCGTCCAACTGGGGGGAGGACACGCCCAGATCGAAGAGCATGCCGTCGGCTCCGGCCAGGTTCAGGGAATCCATAACGGCGGCCAGATCCCGGAAGTTTCCGTGGACCAGGGTGACCCGGTCCATCCACTCCCCCAGCCGCTCCGGGGCGGCATCCAGGGCCGCCTGGTCCCGGTCGATGCAGATCAGCCGCCCCGTGGTGAGGCGCCGGGCAATCTCCCGGGAGTGACCCGCCCGGCCCAGGGTGCCGTCAATATAGACGCCGTCGGGACGGATGTTCAGATGTTCTATACACTCGTCCAGCAGTACCGGACGATGGGTGAATTCCGTCATGGTTTACAGCCCCAGCATGTCGAACATATCGGCCACCTTGCCCGGGTCCAGCTGCGGCGCGCTGCGGCGCTCCCAGGTCTCCCGGTCCCAGATCTTGGCCTTGTTGCTGCTGCCGGTGATGACCACATCCCGCTGCAGCCCCGCATACTCCCGCAGGGTCTGGGGGATCAGGATGCGGCTCTGGGAGTCCGGCTCACAGGGGGCGGCGTAGGCCAGGAGCACATCGGCCAGGGCTGCCTGGCCCGAGGGGAGGGCGTTGATCTTCTCCTCCAGCTGCCGCCAGACCTCCTTGGGGTAGAGCACCAGGTACTTGCTGGCCTCACCGCCTTCATCCCGGTTGGCGCCGATGGCCACTTGAAAACTGGTCCCCAGCTCCTCCCGCAGTTTGGCGGGGATGAACAGCCGGCCTTTGGCATCAATGGTGTGCTCAAATTTGCCGGTCATTACGCTCCCCTCCTCCCCAGGTGATGGCTCAGCGGTGGTTAAGCGTGCCCTTTCGCTCCACTTTCCTCCACTTCACTGATGACAACCTAAGTATAAAGGTTACATAATGAAATTGCAATAGTTTTTTCTAAATTTTTCAGGGGATTTCAGCTGTAGATTTTGTTCAAATTTTATTAATAAAACATTTAAATTCGAGCAAATTCCATCGGAATAATTTGTTACAAAAGGTTACAATCATGGTTTACAAAAATTGCACCGCAACATTTTGCGGTGCCTCTCAAGCGCGCCACAATATCTGGTTTCCCTTCTATATATAGTAGTATAGCGCAGAAACCAGCATACTGCAACAGGGAAATGAAAAAAACTCTGTTTTTCGGCGACTTGCCAAAAAGTATGGCGCTCACCTCTGAAAATCCGGCCACAATAGACCGCTGCGGGGCGGAAAACGCCGGTTTTCCGCCCCGCAAGCCAAAATGCCGCTGTCATAATTGTAACTTTTGTTACCAGTTAAATGTTGAGCTGACGTCGGCGGCTCAGGTTGATGGTGCCGTCCTGCATGTTGGCCAGATTGTCCAGGCTGCTGCCGGTGCCATAGGCCACGCAGGAAATGGCGTCCTCGGCCACATGGGTTTCGATGCCGGTGTGGGACTCGATCAGCTTGTCAAAGCCCCAGATCAGGCTGCCGCCGCCGGTCATGACGATGCCGTTGCTGGAGATGTCCGCCACCAGCTCCGGGGGCGTGCGCTCCAGCACCCCGTGGATGGCCTCCAGAATCTGCTGCACCGGCTCCTCAAAGGCCTCAATCATCTCATTGGAGGACACCTGGAACACCCGGGGCAGGCCGGTCATCAGGCAGCGGCCCTTGATCTCCACCACCTCCTCCTCAGGCTTGGGAAAGACGCAGCCGATGCTCATCTTCAGCTCCTCGGCGGTGCGCTCGCCGATGAGCACGTTGTGCTTGCGGCGGATATATTTGATGATGGCCTCGTCAAACTTGTCTCCGGCCACCTTGATGGAGGCGGACTCCACCACGCCGGCCAGGGAGATCACCGCAATGTCGGAGGTGCCGCCGCCGATGTCCACCACCAGGTGGCCGTCGGGGCGGTTGATATCAATGCCGGCGCCGATGGCGGCGGCCACCGGCTCCTCGATCAGATAGACCTTCCGGGCCCCGGCCTGGATGCCCGCGTCGATGACGCTGCGCTCCTCCACCTCGGTGATCCCCGATGGGACGCAGATGATCATCCGTGGCTTGATGAGCCGGAAGGGCACCACCTTGCGGATGAACTCCCGGAGCATCCGCTCGGTCATGTCGTAGTCGGAGATCACGCCCTCCCGCAGGGGGCGGATGGCCACAATGTTGCCCGGGGTACGGCCCAGCATCTTCTGGGCCTCAGTCCCCACCTTGAGCAGCTTGCCCGTATTCTTGTCCATCGCCACCACACTGGGCTCCCGGAGCACGATGCCCTTGCCCCGGACATAGACCAGCACCGAGGCGGTGCCCAGGTCGATGCCGATGTCCCGTGTCATACCAAACATAGAAAAAACACCTCGCTATATCTGCTCCAGCGCCCAGATGGGCCTGGTCACCCGAGTATACATAAAATTATTATAACGACGGCGGGTCCCATTTTCAACCACAAGATGTAGGGAAGTTTCGACCTTTTGCCGCAAAAAGCCGCTGTTTGGGGGCGGAAGCTCGCCCGTTCAACGGATTATGCCGGGGCACAGCGCTGTACCCTATCATTCCACGCCCGGACTTCCCTGCCCCCTCCGCCCCCTCCAAAAAAATGCTGTGGGCAGGGATCCGGGAAACGGCGCAGAGGCGGCCCGGAGCCCCGTGAAGGCAGCAGACAAAAGGCGCGCCGCGTTTTCCAGAAAACGCGGCGCGCCCGGTCCAGTCTATTTTGGAGACCGTTTAAATCCCCTCAGTGCTGCATCACCCGAATGCGGATGATGCCGTCAATCGCCCGGAGTTTCTCCACCATGGCATCGGTCACCTTGCCGTCAATGTCCAGGATGGTATAAGCGTACTCCTTCCTGGACTTGTTGGCCAGATTTTCCACGTTGATCCCCTCGCCGGAGACAATGGAGGTGACCTGGGCCAGGATGTTGGGGATGTTCCGGTGAATCACGCAGATCCGGGCGTCCCCGGAGCGCTCCATGCTCACATCCGGCAGGTTGACCGAGTTGGTGATATTGCCGTTTTCCAGATAATCCTGCAGCTGGTGGGCGGCCATGACGGCGCAGTTCTCCTCGCTCTCCGGGGTGGAGGCCCCCAGATGGGGCAGGGCGATGACCCCCGGGGCGTTGGCAATCTGGGCGTCCGGGAAGTCGGTGACATAGGCGGCCACCCGTCCGGAGGACAGGGCGGGCAGCAGGGCCTGCTCATCCACCAGGCCGTTGCGGGCCAGGTTGATGATGCGCACGCTGCCCTTCATCTTGGAGATGGCCTCGGCGTCGATGGTATTCCGGGTGGAGTCGTTCAGCGGAACGTGGATGGTGATATAGTCGCTGACCTTCAGCAGCTCATCCAGGTTGTTGACCACGTTGACCCGGCGGTCCAGCGCCAGGGCGGCATGGACGCTGAGATAGGGGTCATAGCCCACGATATTCATGCCCAGGCCCAGCGCGGCGTCGGCCACCCGGGCGCCGATGGCCCCCAGGCCGATGATGCCCAGGGTCTTGCCCAGAATCTCCGGACCGGCGAACTGGCTCTTGACCTTCTCCATGGTGGTGAGCACATCGCCTCCGGCGGCGGCCTCCTTCCGGGCCCACTCGTTGGCCGCAAACATGTGGCGGGAGGCCGCCAGCATGGCAAAGATGACCTCCTCCTTCACCGCGTTGGCGTTGGCCCCGGGGGTGTTGAACACCACAATGCCCGCCTCGCTGCACCGGTCCACCGGAATGTTGTTGGTTCCAGCCCCGGCCCGGGCAATGGCCCGCAGGGCCTCCGGAAACTCATAGTCGTGCATCTTGGCCGAGCGGACCAGGATGCCGTCGGGGTTGGCGCAGTCCTCCTCCACCGAAAAGCGGCTCTTGTCCAGCTGATCCAGCCCCACTCTGGCGATCTTATTCAGTGTCTTAATCCGAAACATATCGGTGTCTCCTTTCCGTCACGTCCCGCTCCGGCCGCCCCAGCGGCGCCGGAGGGCGGGATCACCAGATCTCCGTCAGATACCAACTGCCGTCGATCTCCACCATCTCAAAGTCCATGCAGCTGTAGCGGCCGTTCTCGTAGTACACGTCCACCGTCACATCCCGGTAGTCAGAGGCGTTCAGCCCATAGATGATGTTGAACATCTCCAGGGCGTCCTCCTCCTCCTCGTCATCGGTGATCTCGTACCGCTCCACCGCCTGGCCGTAGTTGTCCGTCCAGGCATCGGCATAAAAGAGCGCCTCTTCCCTGCCAAAGGCCAGCACATAGGAATCCTCGTAATACTCGCTCTGGAACAGGCTCTCCACCCGCTGGGCATCCCCCTGTTCGGCATAAGAGAGGTAGCTCTCGATCACCGGCTCATAGGCCGCCGTGGCGGTGCTGCCCAGAATGTACAGCCCGATCACCGCCAGCACCAGCACCCCCAGCACGATCAGAATGACGTTGCGCAGGGTGTGCTTTTTCTTCTTGGGGGGCTGGCCCGGCGCCCCGGCGGCAGCACCTCCCCGGCTCCCCCAGGGGTCATCCTGAGGGGCTGGCCCCTTCCTGTTCTGGCCGCCGCCCATAGCCCAGGGGTCGAAGCCTCCGGCATTTCCCCCGGGGGCGCCGGCGCCCGGCTGCTGATAGGCATTCTGGCCGGACTGCTGCCAGCCTCCAGCGCTGTCCTGCCCGGGCTGCTGCCAGCCCCCAGCGCTGTCCTGGCCGGGCTGCTGCCAGCTGTTCTGGCTGGGCTGCTGGTAGGCGTTGGCGTTTTCACTCTGACCGGCCCCCTGGCCGGCCTGCTGCCAGGCGTCACCGCTCTGACCCGCAAAGGGATCCGTTGGGGCGGCAGGCTGGGTATAATCCCCCGCTCCAGGCACTTTTGCGCCGCAGTAAGGGCAGAAACGGCTGCCCTCTTCCAGCTGCTTGCCGCAGTTGATACAGAACACAGTAGTTCCCTCTCTTTCTCTCCCACCCGGCAGATCCGGGCGGACCAATCAATTGTGCTGGTCGAAATAGCGGATAAATTCGCAGAGCTTCTCCACACCCTCCACGGGCATGGCGTTGTAGATGGAGGCCCGCATGCCGCCCACCTTCCGGTGGCCCTTCAGGTTGGAGAAGCCCCGCTCGGCGCTCTCAGCGACGAACTTGGCGTCCAGCTCGGGGGTGGGGGTGCGGAAGGTGACGTTCATATCGCTGCGGGAACCGCTCTGGGCCGCGC
Organism: uncultured Eubacteriales bacterium; assembly: GCA_959602365.1. Classification (GTDB taxonomy): domain Bacteria; phylum Bacillota; class Clostridia; order Oscillospirales; family Oscillospiraceae; genus UMGS1766. The sequence continues at coordinate 78,574 of CAUGSS010000008.1, read as the reverse complement.
AGGTGAACAGCCGGGAGTCATCAATCGTGTCATAGAGCATCTGCGCCTTGCCGTGCTTGATCTTCTCCATGCCGGCCACGCCGCCCTGGCTCTCCAGCCAGTCGCAGACCAGGCCCAGCATATAGATGCACCAGCAGGGGGGCGTGTTATACATGGAGTCCTTCTCGATCTCGGTCTGCCAGTTCAGCATCAGCGGGGTGATGGGCAGCTCATGGCCGGCCAGGGACTTCTTGACAATGACAATGGTGACGCCGGCGGGGGCCAGGTTCTTCTGGGCCCCGGCATAGATGACGCCGTAGCGGCTCACGTCCACCTGGCGGGAGCAGATGTCCGAGGACATGTCGCACACGATGGGCACGTCGCCGGTGTCGGGAATATACTGCCACTCGGTGCCGTAGACGGTGTTATTGGAGCAGTAGTAGAAATAGGAGGCGTCGCTGCGCAGGTGGATCTGGTCCTGGGTGGGGATATAGGTGTGGTTCTGATCCTCAGAGGAGCAGGCCACGGCGATGTCGCCGTACCGCTTGGCCTCCTTGTAGGCCAGGGTGGAGAAGTTGCCGGTCAGGGCATAGTCCGCCTTGCCGGTCTTTCCGATCAGGTTCAGGGGAATTGCGGAAAACTGGGTGGAGGCGCCCCCCTGAAGGAACAGGATCTCGTAATCATCGGGGACGGCCATCAGTTTGCGGAACTTGGCCTTGGTGTCATCAAAGATCTTCTGGAACACCTTGGAGCGGTGGCTCATCTCCATGACAGACATGCCGCTGCCCTGGTAGTTGGTGATTTCCTTTCCCGCCCGCTCCAGCACTTCCAGGGGCAGCATGGAGGGTCCGGCAGAAAAGTTGTAAATGCGTCCGTTGGCCATGGTTGATTCATTCTCCCTTCATATCCGCGGCTGAGCCGCGCAGTTTAAAATATAAACTGAATAGAACCGAATCCTGCGGAGACAGCCGATTCAATAAGTATGATTATAGCAGTCAACCGCCCCAAATACAAGGAGGGCCCGGCGCAAAAATGGCCAATCTTTGCACATTATATCACCTTGTTTTTAATATTTTAATGCGTTAGATGGAAAAAGCGGCGGAGGCAGTCTGTACTGCCTCCGCCGCCCCACGGCCCAATGCCGGTTCAAGTCAGAGTGTCCGGCGCGGGAAAGATCTCTCCCACGGACACAGATGTTCAGGTTTTCAGCAGGGCCGCCCAGGTATTGCGGCCCACGATGCCGTCGGCGCCGAGGCCGCGGGCAGTCTGGAAGGCTCGAACCGCGGCGGCACAGCCGCTCCCGAAGATGCCGTCAAAGCCCTGGGGATTGTACCCCAGGCAGTAGAGGGTACCCTGGATAATCCGGGTCAGGTTGCCCCGGGCGCCCTGGCGGACGTTGACGCAGGCCGCCTTGGTCCTCGGCCCCCAGATACCGTCCACACTGAGCCCCGCGCCAAACTGGGCATTGAGTTCAGTTTGGAGGGCCCGGACAGCCCCGGCCTTGGTCTTGGGCCCCCATAGGCCGTCCACAGTCAGGCCTGCGGCATAGCTGGCGTTGAGCCAGGTCTGAAACTGGGCCGGGTAGTCCTCCGGCCGGGCGGGCGTTTCGGGCTGCTCCGCCGGGGCAGCGGGCGCGGCCTGGCCGGTGATGCCCTGGACGATGGCGGCCGCCATGGCCTCCGCATTGTAGAGGGCGGCGTCATCGGCGTCGTCCACAAAGCAGCACTCCACCAGCAGGGCGGGCGCCCGGGTGTGTTTCAGCACATACAGCCCGGGCCGCTCCTTCACCCCCCGGTTGCGGAAGCCCAGGGCGGCGATGGCCGCGCAGATATTGGCTGCATAGGGGGCGGCGGCGCTGGAGGCGCTGTAGACCAGCACCTCGGTGCCGGTGGTGCTGCCGTCCCCGGCGGGATCATTGGCCGCGGCGTTGAAGTGGATGGACACGTCCAGATCCGCGCTGTGGCTGTTGCACCTGGCCACAATATTCTTCAGGCAGGCATTGGCGGTGGCGCCGTCATCGTCGGTGCAGTCATAGGCGGTGTGCCCCAGGGCGCGGAGCCTGGCGATGACCAGGTCCTTGACCTTCCGGTCCTCAGCCACCTCATCCAACAGCCCGGAGGCGCCGGGGGCCTTGGCGTTGTGCCCGCCGTGTACGTTGATTACCATTTGTCACTTCTCCTCTGTCTCGGTCTTGAGTTCCGGCAGCCCCGCCACGCTGGTGAGCAGGGACAGAATCCCCGCCAGAGCGGAGGCCGAGGCCACCATGATCCAGTCTACGTCTCCCAGCACCGCGCTGGTACCGATGGTGGCCACAGCGGTCTGGGCCACCGTCTTGACCGCCCGGACGGCGGCCGCATGGAACCAGCTTTTCCAGTTTTTCATGTATGTTCCTCCTCGTCAAGTCAATCCGAGCCGGGTGGCCGCAAAGCCCACCAGAACGCTGACCACTGCCGTCAGCACATAGCCCATCAGCTGGCGCCACCGTTTGCCGTCCCGCCCCTCCAGCGTCTCCAGACGGTTGCCCTGGGCAGACAGGGTCCTGCCCATCGCCTCCACCGCCATGGCCAGCTTTTCCACGCTGGTGGTCAGCGCCCCGATCTGCCGCACGCTCTCCTCCAACAGCGCCAGCCGCTTGTCAATCCGTTTGTGGTCGCCCTCCATGCGCTTCACGAACTCCTCGTGCTCCTCCCGGGAAATCGGGTCGCCCACGGTCACTTCTCCTCTCTCCGCTCTGCCTTCAGGCCGTCCGCTGCCACATGTAGACGGCCCGGTAGGGCGGCATATTATTGTGGGCGGCGTTTCCACCAGCAGCATGTGTCACGGCTGTCCCACCTGTAACATAGACACGACCGGTAAATCCATTTGCATCATTGCGCAGGCCAAATCCAGATGCTTCCTCTCCACAGGTTTTGATACCCATACCATGTGTGTGGGTAGGCATTTCATTGGCGGTCAGTCTGTGCGTGGTTTCGCCGCCGGTATCGCCGACTTTGTAATAACTGCCTGCGCCAATCAGCATCCGGTCCACCAGCCGCGTCCAAGTGCCGCCAAACAGAGTCTGCGGGCTGGTGGCATTCACCGACATGTAGATGGACCCCACCGGGTAGGTCAGATCCAGCAGGCTCTTTCCGTTGACAAAGACAGAGCCGTCATAGTTGATCCCCAGCTGTCCATTCCCGCACTTGAGGTCCAGCCGCTGCACCGTACCGTAATTCTCCTGCACATAGGGCTCGATTCTGGCCGCCGTCCCATCCGCCCCCTGAAATAGGATGCAGGGGTATTCATCGTCATGTGCCGGCTTCAGTTCCACCTTGAATCTTCCGCCGTTTGACATGGAGCAAAGGGTATCGCCGTCGATGGTCCAGCCGCCGACGCTCCCCTGCTCCGATTCCAGCACGCCCTTTACCACCAGCTGGTCCCCGTCCCAGCTCAGCGCATCGCCAAACGTGAACGTACCCTCCGCCAGATTGATGGTGCCGTGCTCCCCCACAATGTCCTCCGTGGTCAGGTGCTCGAACTGGGCATGTGCGGCGGACAGGTTGTCGGCATACAGCCGCCGGAACCGGCCCAGGTCGGTTTTCAGCCCGGTAATGGCCTGGCTGACGCTCTGGGGCCGGGTCTCACCGTGCTGGGCCGGGGCATAGCAGCTCACCGTGGTGCGCCATCCCCCGTCAAAGCTGTGGGACAGGCCCATCACCACCACACGGTAGTCGGTTCCGGCCCGGTCGGTCACCGTGATCACATCCCCCGGATCCAGCCGGGGATCCCCCAGGAAGGTCACCTGGGCGGGGCGCCAGTGCTCCCCCTGCCAGGCCTGCCAGACTCCGTCAAACACGGACTGGTCGAACCAGGGGGAGGTCACGCTGATTCCCCGGCTCTCCCCCTCCAGCTGGGCGGTAAAGGCCCGCTCACTCTCCTGAAGCCCGGCCTCCCCGGCCTCCGTGCCGGGCACAGTGACCTCCAAGGCCCCAAAGGTGAACTCCTCCGCCTCTACCGTCAGGCCGGATTCATAGTAGCGCTGGGGCCCCACCCGGGCCTCCGTCTCCGTCAGCCGGCACAATCTCAGCTCCCCCGCCCGGCCAATCCGGGCGTTGGCCCCGGCCAGCAGCGCCATCTGCCCCACCAGCTCCCGCATGGACTGCCCGCTGCCGCCGGCGGCGTCATACTCCAGCTCCACAGCCGCCTGGGGCAGCAGGGAGGCCCCCTCCAGCGCCAGCCCCGCCCGGGCACAGAGTTCCGCCAAAACTGCCGCCCCAGTGGCGGGCGGTTCTTCCGCGGAAACGCAGAAGAACTCCTCCGCCAGGGCACAGCTCATGGCGTCCTCTCCGGCAAGCGACCACGTCTCTGTGTCCGCCGCCCGCTCCACCTGGGTCAGCTCAAATATACCGAGAGGTACCTCTTCACTTTCCGTTTCCCCGGCGCCCCACTCCAGCCGGGCGGTCAGCGACACCTGCTCCCCGGCCTGAAAGGGGACGGTCTGGCCGTGGAGGGCGGCGGTAAATCCGGCCCCGCCGGTGGCGCCCAGGGTAAAGGCGGAAGGGCACCAGGCGGCGCTGTACTCCAGGGTGTCCACCGCCGCCGAGCCCTGAGCCCCGGTGAGCAGCACCTGAAACGGATGCCTGTCCATCTGCTGGACAAAATCAGCTGAAGTCTGATACATAGCTTCCCCTCACTGTTCAATGAAATTGACGGCGATGGCGGTGGCCCAGCGCAGCCCGTCCTGCCAGCTGTACTGGCTGAAGCTGGGGGTGCCGAAATAGCCGGTCACCGTGTGGGTCTGTCCGTCCACCCCTGGGTAGGTGCAGGTGGTGAACCCCTTGCCGTAGATGGCGCTTTTGATCCTGGCCGCCTCCTCCCAGCTCAGGGCGTTCCAGCTGAACTTCAGCTTTGCCTTGGTGGCCACCAGGGTGCCCACCATGCTGCCGGCGCTGTTGCGGCCGGTGTTGGCGCTCCACACGTCCTCATAGGTCTCCACCAGCCCGCCGTTGACCTTGGGGGCGGGCATCTCCACCCCGCCAAAGAAAATCTTCCGATCCATGGCCGCTCCTCTCTCACAGATACAGCGGGCTGACGCCGGTGCGGCGGGTCTCGGCGTTGACCGCCTCCACCACCGCTTCCGCCAGCTTCTCCCCGCCGATATAGACCGGAATGGTGATGGTACCGGCACCTCCCATCCGCTCGCCCAGCTTTTCCGCCATCACATCCATCCAGCCGGTGTTGTTCTCCAGGGGCACCACCGCCTCAGTCCCCGCCTCTCCCAGCATGGTCAGCGTGGCGCTGCGGAACACACCGCCCCGGGCGGCAAAGGAGATGGTGGGCCAGCCGCTCAGCCCCAGCGCCCTGTAAACCGCCCGTTTGACCGCGCCCACATTGGTGCTGTAGGTCACCGTGAGCCCCAGCGTGCGCCCGGCCCAGCCCGACCGGAACTGCTGCCACAGGCTGGCGGCGGAGTTGACCAGGGTATTGACAATTCCCACGCTGCGGGTGCCCCAGCCGGCGGCGAAATTGGCCCACAGGGTGGAGGCCGCGCTGGTCAGGGTGTTCACAATTCCCACGCCCCGGGTGCCCCAGCCGGCGGCAAAATTGGCCCACAGGGCGGAGGCCCCGTTGGTCAGCGTGTTCACAATCCCCACCCCCCGGGTGCCCCACACCGCGGCGAAATTGGCCCACAGGGCGGAGGCCCCGTTGGTCAGGGTGTTCACGATCCCCACCCCCCGGGTGCCCCACAGCAGCGAGAAGTTGGTCCACAGGGTGGAGGCCCCGTTGGTCAGGGTGTTCACAATCCCCACGCTTCGGGTGCCCCACAACAGCGAGAAATTGGTCCACAGCTGGGACGCGCCATTGGCCAGCACGTCCACAATGCTCACGCCCCGGGTCCCCCACAGGGCAGAAAAATTCTGCCACAGGCTGGACGCCCCGTTGGCCAGCACATCGACGACGCTGACGCTCCGGGTGCCGCTCTTCCAGCCGCTCTGGAAGTCGGACCAGAGATCCCCGGCGCTGCTGCTCAGCCGCGCCCCCACCGTCACAAACAATCCGCCCAGCCCGCTCCAGCCCGACTGGATGGGCTTCCAGAGGTGGGAGGATACCCAGTTCGACCCATTGCCCAGGGCATTGGAGATCCCCTGGCCAATCCGCTCCACCAGGCTGCCGCCGGCCGCCTCTCCTCCGTCATCCGCCTTTTTCACCCCCAGCCGGAACTGGGAGACAAACTCCTCCGCCGCCTCCCTGCCCGGCCGGGTGAGCCGCACATCCAGATCGAAGGTCTCCGTGGGTCCGGTCTTGACCTTGCCGGAGCCGGAGCCCGAACCGGAGCCGCTCTTCCTGCCGGAGCCGGAGGAGCCGGCGCTCTTCTCCTTCAGCCGGTTGATCTCGTCAAATTCCAGCAGGGTGGCCACCGCCTGCGCCGCCTTGCCCGCGGCGCCGACGGCCTGGGTGGCCTGGCGGGTGGTCCGGCTCACCGAGGTGAGCCGGCTCTCAAACCCCTGGAGCTGGTCGCTCAAGGCGGCCAGCCGCCGCTGCGCCCGCTCCATGGCCTTGTCACTGTCCATTGTCTTCCTCCTCTCGCTCCCGCCTGACGGCGCGGCGCTCCAGCGCCTGGCGGCACTTCTCCGCTTTGGCCTCCATCAGCTCCTCCTGGGTCCAGAAGGGAAAGGCCTCTCCCACCGGCGGCAGCGGCCGCCCCGCCAGGGCCCGGGCGGTCAGGGCGGCATGGCGGTAGGCCACCAGGGAGAGGGCCTGCAAAAACCTGCGCTCCCGCTCCGCCCCCAGCTCCAGCACCTGGGCCAGCTCCCCAAAGGTGAGCTCCTCCGGCACCCGTTCGCCGTAGAGCCTGGCCTGGCGGAGCAGCTCCTCCTCCCTCACGGGGCGCTCAGCCCCTCAAAGGCCTGCCGGAAGGCCCGTTCCACCGCATCCTTCAGCTCCTGAACCTGCCCGGCGGTGAGCAGGCCGGAGGCCTCTCCCAGGTCAAAGGCCAGCTTGGCAAAGGCCTCCTGTCCCCGCCATCCCTCGTCCACCAACAGGTCGTAGAGGGCGGGGCCGTCGGACAGCCCATTGTCGTTCCCCGGCCAGCTCAGGGCCTGGGTGAGCAGGTCACACAGCCGCGCGCCATCCGCAGCGGCGGCGAGCAGGAAGGTCAGGATGTCCTCCCCCCACTTTTCCCGCAGCGCCCGCTGGCCCGCCATGGTCAGCCGCAGCCGGTACTCGGCGCCCCCAACCCGCAGGGGCAGACAGCTCTTCATCGCTCATCTCTCCTCTCTGTCAATCCGGGGACCGGGGCCAAGGGCCCCGGTCCCGCCGCTTTCACCCTTCGCCCGATCCGCGCTCAGCCGCCCTGGCCAGACGCGGCGGAGGGATTGGTCACCGTCCAGTCGCTCTGGAGGTTGAAGGTCAGCTTCGCGCTCACCAGCTCGTCCACCGCCGCGCCGCTCACCATCACCGAGACATAGCCGGTGGCGGCAAAGACTGTGCCGTCGGGGAACTTCACCTCCAGTTCCACCGTCTCCCCCGCGTCCTGGAGGGCGCGGAGCACCCGGTAGTCGCTGTCCGGGGCGGAGTTGTCAAAGAGGAACGTGACCTCAAAGGCGGCGGCGTCCTGAACGCCGGGCACCGTCTTTTTCATGCTGTCCTTCATACAGGTGGCGTCCAGCTCCGAAGGGGCGGCGCCGATGTCGCCGATGTCGGTGACATAGTTGAGGGAGGTCCCGTCCACCTTCACATCCAGTCCGATGGTGGAAAAACCCTGAGTTGCCATATTGCTCTATCATCCTTTCTGTTCTCGTCCCCGCGCCCGGCAGGGCCGTCCGGCCTGCGCCGGGCGGGGGTTGCGCGGCGTCTCCGCGGGGAAGCGGGGAAACACGCCGGTTTTCTCCCTCTCCCCTGGGGCGGGCAAGCCGTCCCGCCCCAGGGCGCCGCGCCAGTTCGTCCTGTCTCCCGGCCGTTCAGTCGATCAGCCGCATGGTGCGCTTGTCCACCCTTCGGCCAAACCGGAAGGTCTTTGTATAACAGCCCGTCCCCGTCTCGTCAAAGGCGTCCGGCGAGGAGTAGATCCGCCGGAGCCCCAGCCCCAGCATGGCCCGGTTCACCCCGGCGCAGAGCTCCCTCAGCCGGTCCAGATCCCCGGTCCAGAGCTGCACCTGGTAGCTCACCTCGTCCACCACCGGGATGTGGGTGCTTCGGTTGGACCACTCCCCCCAGATCACCGTGTCTCCCTCCGGGGCGGCGCGGGGAGCGGTGGAGCGCAGCCGAAACCCCAGGGCCTCCGCCGCCTGGGCCAGCACCCGGTACACATCCTCCCGTCCGTCGCAGAGCAGCAGTTCCGCCTCGTTCATCGTTCCGTCACCTCACCCGCTGGAGCACCAGCCTGCGGTGGCTGGGCCAATGCTGGATGCTGCGCACCTCCCAGAGCTCCCCCGCGGTCTCCAGCCGGTCAAAGGGGGCGATCTCCAGTTCAGAGCGCAGACAGCACTCCAAAATTCCGCTCGGTACCTCTCCATTTATCTCAGGCGCAGCTCCGCCGCTCACCCTGCCCCCGCTGTTCCAGCTCCGGGGGCTCTGAAAGGCCAGCCCCTCCCCGTCGGGGACGGTCAGGTCAGGGGCGTCCATCTGATAGCAGGCCGTCTCATTGCCCAGGCTGTCCGCCCCCGTCCGGCGGCGGTAGAGCGCAAACCCCTGCCTCCAGGGGGCCGGGGTCTCCCGCAGCTTCATTCTGCCGCCCCCTTGCAGGCCACCCGGCGCAGGGGGGCCAGGGCAGAGAGCAGTTCCCGCTCCCCGGCGGCGTACTCCTCCGGGGACAGGTAGCGGACGCTCTGGGAGAGCTGGCCCTCGGCATAGCTCTCCTCCTGCACCCCCTCCCCCGTCCGGTTCCGCCGGTACTTGAGGGCGGCCAGCTCCACCGCCAGACAGCCGGTATGGAGGGGCAGCTCCTGCCGGTTCAGATAGCGGAGGATCTGTTCCTCCGACGCCGCCAGCACATCCTCCAGCACGGCCTCATCCGCCCCCTCCTCCAGCCCCAGGGCCCGGCGCAGCCGGGGCAGGGCCTCTTCCAGCACCGCCCGGGTCATATCAGCCGCCGGTGGTCTGGCCGCCGGCGCCGGAGGCGTCACCGCCGGTGGAGGCGGCGGGCTTGGCGCACTGGAGCACCGCCAGGGCCTCCGGCTGGGTCACCTTGGCGCCGTAGACGTGCAGCCCCTTCACCGCGTCGGAGAAGTTCTCCTCCCGGCGGTAGGCCTCCAGCTCCACCAGCTGCTCGGCGAAGGAGCCGGCGGCGTTGGTGCCGGCGATGACGGAATAGGTGCCCGAGGACTGGGGGACATTGTTGCTCAGGTGGATGCGGAAGCCCGCCGCGTCGCCGACCCAGCCCCCCTGGAGGATGGCCTGGTTGTAACCGGTGCCGTTGCCCACAAACCGGGGGTCCTTCAGCAGCAGGCCGTGGAACCAGGGCGGAATGACCACCCACCGGCCCAGCATGGGCACGTTGTGCTCGTTGAGGGCCACCCCAAGATCCACCAGATAGTCGTAGGCGTTCTCGCTGGTCAGCGCCCCGGCGGTGATCACGCTGCCGCTGTCCGCCCCAGCGAGCAGCAGGGAGGCCAGATACCGGTCGATGGTGTCGTTGATGCCGTAGCTGGCCCGCTGCATGGCCGCGTCCACCAGCTTGGGGTGGGACTGGGCGTTGTCGATGTCCTTGACCTGGAAGTTGAAGTACTTGGCCTGGTCGATCTTCAGCTCCATCATGGTGCTGTCCAGCTCCTCCGGGGCCTCGATGTCGTCGCCGGTGTAGTCGTTGATGGTGATGCTGCCGATCTGGTTGATGTGCACCGTGTCGCCGTAGGCCCGGATATCCCCCTCATAATCCCGGTTCATCAGCGCCGCGTAGACGTGGACCTTGTCCAGGTGCTCCAGCAGCCTGGCGGACCAGACCTCAGGGATAAAGTTGGAAAATGCCATCTGTTTTCATCATCCTTTCAATGTGTCCTGGATCTCCGCCCAGTGGGCGTTGATCTCCCGGGGGCTCATCCCCCGCAAACGCTCCCGGTCAAAGGCCGGGGCCGGGACGGGTTCGGCCGGGGCAAAGCCCCCCATGCGCTCGCTCACCGTGTCGCTGACCGCCGCTCGGAACAGCTGGTCAAAGGCCTCCACCCGGGCCCGGCTCTCCTCCGGGGTATCCCCGGTGAGCCAGGGGGCAAAGGCCGGGGACAGGCCCAGCCGGGTCAGCCGGTCCGCGGTGTCCACCTGCCGTTCCCGGCGGGCCTGCTCCTCTGCCCGGGCGTCCAGCTCCGCCAGCCGCGTCCGGTACTCCTCCTCCGCCGACTGCCGGGCGGCGGACAGGGCCTCCTCCCGCTGCCGTTCCAGCTCTGCGGAGCGCTCCCGCTCCCAGCCGGCCCGGGCGGTCTGCAGGGCCCGGTCCACCTTCCGGTCAAAGGCAGACTGATAGTCCCGGTTGTCCCGCAGCAGCGCATCGAAGTCAGGGCGTTCCAGCCGCCCCTGCTCCAAACTCGTCTCTTCCATGTGCGTCTCCTTTCTCTATCCCGCCGGATTCCCCGGGCCCCACGGGCGCGGACAGGCCCCCGGCGTTATCGACCATCCTATTCTCCGGGCGGCTCACCCCTGGGCCGCCTCCCGGCGCTGTCGGCGCAGGTTCTCCACCGCCTCTGCCGGATCCCGGATAAACCAGAGCTGGCTGAGCAGGGTCTGATCATCCACAATTCCCTGGAGGCGGCACACCCAGTCCACGATCTCCCCCTCATTGACGGGCAGGTCCGGGGTGAACACCACGTCCACCTGGGCGGGATCCACCGGGGCCATGGCCCCCCGCACCGTCAGCCAGTGATTGTACAGGGCCATCCGCTCCCGCAGCCCCCGCTCCATGCGGCGCATCTTGCTCCGGGCCAACAGATCCATGGTGAGCAGCTTGAGCTTCAGGGCCTGGCCCGAGGCGGTGCCGGCGAACTGCTCGTCGGACATATCCACAGAAAACGTCATCTTGTGCATCTCCCGCACCAGGGCATCCGCCAGGACCTGGACCTCCGACTCGTTAAAGGTCTTCTGGATGTACTCCGCCCGGGCGTCCAGCGGGGCGCCGTCAATGAACTTCTCCCGCTCCAGCTTCGCCTCATCCCCCTCGGCCAGGGTCATGCCGAAGAACACCAACAGCGCGTCCACAAACTTTTTCTTGTCGGTGAGCCGGCTGGACATCAACCCGTCGTAAGCGTCGATCAGGGAGAGAATCTGCTCGAAATCCCCCTGTCTCTCGTCGTTGTTGGTATAGGCGATCACCGGCACGTCGCCAAACCAGTGGCAGCGCACCTCCCCCACCGGCCGGAAGGACTCCCCATCCAGGCCGCCGCAGACAAAATCCCGGGCGGTGCGGTCCGTGTAGACCGTGACAAAGTAGTACTGCTCCCCGGTGACCTTCTCCCGGCGCTCCCAGACCAGGGCAAAGAGCTTGGCGTGCTCCACCGAGGTGTCGCAGACCAAAATGCCGTTGCGGGGATCCACCCGGGCGCTGCGCGGGGCGGGGTTGGGCCCCGGGCCGGCATAGCACAGCTCCAGGCATTCCCCCATCACCCCCATGGTCCGGCCGATGGCCAGATCGGTCTCGGCAATATGCTGCCGCTCGTAACAGCTCAGCAGCGGCTCCAGCTCCACCGGCCGTCCCAAGGCGTCAACTTGATTGGGGTCATATTTCACCGGCTGGCCCAGATAGTAGTGCAAGGCGATGTCCACCACATACTTGGCGTAGTTCACCGCCACCCGCACCTCTCCCTCCGGCTTCCCCCGGAGGATATCGTGCCGCCCCAGATAGTAGCGCCACAGCTTGTCATACCGGCTCTGGGCCATCTCCGCCCGGCGCACCAGCCAGCGCAGCACCTGGGGCGGGATGCACTCCAGGTCGGCCACCTCGCTGCGGTCCAAATAGACGATCATCTCTCTGCTCCTTTCTCTTTCCCGGGCCGGCTCCGCCATCCCGGGCGCGCATAACACGCTCTTCCGCTTCAAATATCCGCCGGAGCGCTCTCCCGGCGCACCGGCGCCCTCCGCCCGTCAAAGCCCCCGGGGCCGCCGGGCCACCCGGCCGCTCTCCCGGCAGGCCACCGTGGTGACAAAGTACCGCAGGGCGTCCATGCAGTGGTCGTGCTCCTTCACCGGCCGGTCCTCCCCCTGGGCCGCGGCGGTTTCGTCCCAGAGGTAGCTTTGAAACTCCTCCACGGTGCGGCGGCACCCGGCCGAAAACAGCAGCTGCCCCTCCCGGAGCAGCTCCCCCACCCGGCGGATGCCGTCCGCGACCCGGTTGTCCGCCCTCAGCACGGGCCAGCCCCGCCGCCGCAGCTCCTCCATAAAGCTGGCCGCCGAGGGGTCCACCACCACCGCCCGGGGGACCTCTCCCTCCAGGAACCGGGCCAGGTCGCCGGCATAGTCCCCGTCGGTTTTCTGCCGCCGCTCCTCCCGGCCCGACCAGTAGTACTCCCCGGTGCACACCCAGCCTCCCCGCTCTGCCCGGCGCCACTTGAGGAACACCGTGGGGTTCAGCGTGCCGTAGTCCACCGAGACATAGGTCTCCCCCCGCAGAGGGGGCAGCTGCGAAAGCAGGTGGCGCCTCTCATCAAACATGTCGTAGACCAGCCCCTCGGCGCCCCGCCACAACCCCAGCACATAGCGGTCATAGAAGGCCCCGGTGTACAGCCGCCGGTAGCGCGCCTTCACCGGCTCGGAGAGGGCGGGGTTGTCCTCCATGGTGAAATGGAGGTGGAGCAGGTTGCGCTCCCGGGCGCGCAGCACCCACTCCCGGTAAAACCAGTGCCCCGGCCCCGCCGGATTGCAGTTGAACCAGAACTTGCTCCCCGGCACACTGCACCGGGCCAGGGCCTGCTCTACAAAGGACCGGGGCATCAGGGCCACCTCGTCCAGCAGCACCCCCGCCAGGGTAATGCCCTGGATGGCCGTATAGCTGGACTCGTCATGGCCGCCGAAGAGGTAGTAGTCATTTTTCCGCCCTCCGCTCCAGACCGTGATGCGATGTTCCGCCCGGCGCTCCTGGATGCGGAAAATTCCCTCGGTCCACTCCGGCAGCAGCCGGGTCACATTGCGCCGCAGCCCCTCCAGGCTGCGGCCGCAGAGGGCGAAGCACTGGTTTTCAAACCGGGTCATGCTCCACAGCAGAAAGCCCACCGCCAGACACACCGTCTTGCCGCTGCGCACCGCCCCGTCGCAGAGAATGCCGTCATATTCCCGCAGCGTCGGTTGGAACCACCAGGTCAGGGCCGTCCTCTGCTTGGGGGTGAAGGGCTGAAACTTCATCCCTGCCGTCACCCCCTTCCAGCTCCCGCCGCAGCAGGGCGAGCAGATTGTTTTCCGGCGTCTGGACCGCTCCGTCCCCCCAGCGCTCCGGCATCCGGTGGCTCAGCCACAGGGCAATGGCGGTGACGCTGGGGGCGGTCTGCTTCCGGGTGCGGGTGATCTTCTCGGTCCGTTCCTCACCCTTTTCGGTGATCTCCCGGCGCTCCTCCGTATAGCAGTATCCGGTGGCCGCCAGGAACAGCGCCCGCTCCACCAGCCGGTCCGCCCCCGCCCCCTCCGGCACCTTACCCCGCAGAAAATCCACGCCATCCCTCCTCCTGTCATCTCCCGGTCCGGCCAATCTGTCCCTCTGCCGGACCTTTTACCCAGATACTAGAACATTAGTTCTATTTCGTCCATGCAAAAAAAGAAAAATCTCCGCCTCTGCGTTGATTTTTCCAAACAAATCTCGTATTCTGTATGCAGCGATACAAATTGTCCCCCCTGCGCGGGGACGCATTTTTGCCCAACTCCCGTTATTTTACAAGGTACCTTTTGATTCAGGAGGTGTGTCCATGCCGTCCAATCCCACTCAGCAGCGGCTGGAGCAGGCTTTTGCCGCCTCCGGGCTCACCCAGGCCGAACTGGCCCGGGCCTCAGGCATTGACCGGGGGAGCATCTCCCTCTACCTGAGCGGCCGCTACCGGCCCAAGGCGGACAAGCTGATCCGGCTGGCCGCCGCCCTGTCTGTGACCCCGGAGTGGCTCAGCGGCGTAGATGACGCCGCCCCGGCGGAGACCGCCCTGGCCCTGCCGGTGATGGCGGGGCTGGACGGGGCGGGAAATCTTCGCCCCGCCGGAGACACCCTGCTCATCCCCCGCTCCTCCCTCCAGGGAAATGAACCGGAGCATTTCTTCGTGCTCCAGGTGGAGGGGCTGTCCATGTACCCCCGCCTGCTGGAGGGGGACCTGCTGCTGGTGCGCCGGACCGCCCACGCCCCGGAGGGGGCCCTGGCAGTGCTGGCCCTGGAGGACCGCCTGCTGGTGCGCACCGTCTCCGGCGGCACGCTGCTGCCCGCCAACCCGGAGTACCCGCCCCGCCCGCTGGACAGCCGTGTGCGGATCCTGGGCCGGGCCCTCACCCTGATCCGGAACCTGTGAGCCCTGGCCCCGTCCCGGACCGGACCGAACAGGAGGACTGCCCATGCGACACCCAGGCACCCAAAATATTCTCACCCCCCGGCTGCTGCTGCGCCGGGCCGCCCCAGCCGACGCAGAGAACTGCGCCCTCCACTGGGCTTCAGACCCCCTGGTCTATCGCCACATCTCTGCCACCCCAAAAACCCAGCGGGAAATGGAGGTCTTTCTCGCCAGCGTAGAGGCGGCCTATGCCGACCCGGCCACCTACTACTGGCTCATTCAGCTGCGCAGCAGCCCGGACATCATCGGCGCCCTCTTTGTGGACGATCTGAGCGAACGCAGCCGCTGGTGCGAGGTGGACTACCAGCTGGGCAGCGCCTACTGGGGCCGGGGCTACGCCACCGAGGCGCTGGGGGCAGCCCTGGACTATCTGTTCCGGCGGGCGCTGTTCCACCGGGTGCAGGGCAAATGCGCCATGGGCAACAGGGCCTCCGCCCGGGTCATGGAAAAGTGCGGCATGGTACGGGAGGGCACCCTGCGGGGCTGGTACTGGAACGAGGGGGCCCAGGGCTGGGAGGATGTGGCCCTGTACGCCGCCCTGCAGGAGGACGCTGCCGCCTCCGCCCCCTGCACCCCTCAGAGATAAGATTGAACGAGAAAGGGAGTCTGCTGTTATGAAACGCCCCATCAAACTGTTGGCCCTGGACCTGGACGGCACCGTTCTGAACGACGCCAAACACATCACCCCTGCCACCCGGCAGGCTCTGGAGGCGGCCATTGCCGCGGGGGTCACCGTCATCCCCGCCTCGGGGCGCCCTCTGACCGGGCTGAGCCCGGAATTTCTGGACATCCCCGGGGTGGAATACGCCCTGACCTCCAACGGGGCCGCCCTCTACCGGCTCCGGGACCGGCAGCCCATCCACACCGATTACCTGGACACCGGCCTGGCTGCCGAGCTGATGGAACGCCTGTCCTCACTGGAGCTGATGGCCACCTTTTTTGCCGCCGGACGGGGATACGCCGTCCAACGCCAGCTGGCCCTGCTGCCCCGCCTGTCGGTGAGCCAGGCGGTCAAGGACTATCTGGCCACCAGCCGCCAGCCCCTGGAGGACCCGGTGGACTTCATCCGCCAGAACGGCCGGGTGGAAAAATTCTCCCTGAACTTTATCCACACCCCCGGCGGAACGTGGGTGGACTATCCCCAGGTCCAGGCCCTGCTGGAGGAGCATCCGGGGCTGTCCGTGGTCTCCGGAGGGACCGACAACCTGGAGATCACCGCCCCCACCGCCAGCAAGGGCACCGCCCTGCTGGCCCTGGCCGACCACCTGGGCATCCCCCACGAGCAGACCATGGCCTGCGGGGACTCGGAAAACGACCTTGAAATGCTCAAGGCCGCGGGCTTTGCCGTGGCCATGGCCAACAGCGAAGCCTGCATCCTCCCCTATGCCGACGCCGTCACCGTCTCCAACGAGGAGGACGGGGTGGCAAAGGCCATTGCGCAGTATATCCTCTAAACCAGAAAAGGCCCCGTGACCGGCGCGCGGTCACGAGGCCTCTTTCCTGTCGCACATCTCCCGGGGGCGCAATCCGCCCATCTCAGCCTTGACGCGCAGACTCCTTCCCCTCCAAGGGTCTGCGCGCTCCGGCCCGCCCTTCTGCGCCCCCGCCTGGGGCTCCAGGGGATTCCCCTCCGGCCATGCCGCCGCTTCTGCGGCATGGCATCCCCTCCGGCTCCAGCGCGGCCAGAGCCGCCGGGCGGGGCGGCGCTCAGAGGTGCAGGAAGTCCGTCCCCACCCCCGGCGTGTAGGTGATGATGCTGTACTGCTCCAGTTTCTGCTCCAGGTCGCCGGGCAGCTCCCAGGCCCTCAGATTATTCTCCAGCGCATAGGCCGGATCCGTCATCCAGATCGCGTTCATCAGCGCGGGCCAGTGGATGAGCTCCGTCTCCTGCAACTCCGGCCGCCAGTGGAACAGCTCATAGAGGGGGATTGCACTGGAGCGCTCCGGGAAGAAAAGCGGACCCAGGGTCTGATGGATTCTCTCCCCCCGGTCCCCGGGGTTCTGTTCCCCCAGCCGGGCACTGGTACTCTCCGACAGATCCCCCTGCCAAACCGGGTAACAGACCGACAGCCCTCCGCCCCCTCCGCTGGTCTCAATCCAAAAGACGCCGTTGGCCAGGCACTTGCTGGATACGCTGGGTCCCCAGGGGGTGACCTCCGGCGGCTCGAAGCGGCCAAAATACTCGGGATTGGTCTCTTTGCCGTACAGCGCCAGCGCCTCAAGCTCCTGGGCCCCCTCCTGGGAGGGGGCAAGCTTCAGCTGGTAGAGGCCGACCTCATACTGAATGATCTGCCACCCCGACCCCTCCCGGGAGATGCAGTAGGCCAGCAGCTCCGGATATCCCGGAAGCGCCGTCCCGTAGGCCTGGGCCCGCTGGGAGATCGCCGGGGAGCTGCGCTCCACCAGATAGTACTCATCCGGCAGCCATTTGCTGTCGGGCTTGCGCACCCCCAGATAGTACACGCCGGGGCACTTCTGCTCCCAGGCCATTACCTCTCCCAATACCTCACGCAAATCAAAGGGAAAATCATTTGGGTTCTCACGTTTGTTACGCCACATAATCACGCACAGCTTTCCTTTTTATTACCCGAATTCAGTTAGTGGTGGGAATATTTATTGCTATCATAAACACACTGAAGGCAAACAAGTATGTTTTGATAGCAAAGGTGTCGGAGATGAGTGACGCATATTCCCAGATTATTGTGAACCGAATCAGGGCCCTTTGCGACCGCCGCGGCATATCTGTCAACAAATTGGCTGAGATGAGCGGCGTTCCCCAATCTACACTGAATAACCTGATCGGCAATCACGGTGCGACGCGCAATCCGGGGATACAAACCCTGCACAAGATTGCCATTGCATTCAATATGACCGTGGCCGAATTCCTGGACTTCCCGGAACTGAACGACTACTCTTTCGATGACCAGGACAACCAGGGCGACGAGTGACATCGGGCAATCCGGCCGGTGCGCCGGATTGCTCCCCTCCTATGATACCTCGACTTTTGTCGAAAAAGCAACCCTGAACCTGTTAAAGTTTTCCGGATCGGGACGCTGCAGAGGAGTTCTTCCCCGGCAAACGAGGGCCGCGGAGCACAGACATCTGCGCGATCGAGAGAACGTTGCAAGCAATTTATCTCATTTATCTTAAGTCATTTCCAGCAGCAAAAAACCGGTACAGCCCGTTTTCCGGGCTGTACCGGTTTTTCTCGTAAATGCGTCTTTTCGCCCCGGAACCTCTGGGCTCACACCATCAGGCTGCACACCAGGTCGGTGTAGGCGCTGGGGTCCTCCAGGGGCAGGTCGGCGATGAGCAGGGCCTGGCAGTAGAGCAGCTCGGCGTACTTCCTGGCCTTCTCCGGGTCGCTGTCCATGGCCTGCTGCAGGGCTGCGAACACCGGGGTGTCCGGGTTGACCTCCAGCACCCGCTCGGCCCGCAAGCCCTCCATGTCGGCGTTCTGCTTCTTCAGGTACTTCTCCATCTCCAGGGACATGGGGCCGTCGGCCACCATGCACACCGGATGGCTCTTCAGGATCTTGGAGATCCGGGCCTCCTTGATCCGGTCGCCCAGGGTCTCCTTCAGGAAGTCCAGCACGGCCTTGCCCGCCTCGGCCTTCTCCTGGGCGGCCTTCTTCTCCTCCTCGGTCTCGGGGAGGGCGTCCTCGGCGTTGATGCTCTTGATCTGCTTCTCGCTGTAGGTGCCCAGCACCTGCATGCAGAACTCGTCCACGTCCTCGGTGAGGAACAGGATCTCATAGCCCGCGTCCAGGATGCGCTCGGCCTGGGGCAGCTTGGCCAGCTTCCCGGCGTCCTCGCCGCAGGCATAATAGATATACTGCTGGCCCTCGGGCATCCGGTCCACATACTCCTTCAGGGTGGTGCCCTTCTCGGCGGCGGAGGAGGCGAAGAGCAGCAGGTCCTTCAGGCTGTCCTTGTCCATGCCGTAGTTGGACACCACGCCGTACTTGAGCTGGGTGCCGAAGGCCTTCCAGAACTTCTCGTACTTCTCCCGGTCGTCCTTCAGCATCTTCTCCAGGGCGCCTCGCACCTTCTTGTCCAGGTTCTTGGCGATGACCTTCAGCTCCCGGGTCTGCTGGAGCATCTCGCGGCTGATGTTCAGGCTGACGTCGGGGGTGTCCACCACGCCCTTGACAAAGCGCAGGTAGTCGGGCAGCAGGTCGGCGCACTTGTCCATGATCAGCACCCCGGAGGAGTAGAGCTGCAGGCCCTTTTCATACTCCCGGGTGTAGAAGTCATAGGGGGTTTTCGCCGGGATGAACAGCAGGGCCTCGTAGCTGATGGTGCCCTCGGCGGACACCTTGATGGTGTCCAGCGGGGCCTCGTAGTCGCCGAACTTGTCCTGATAAAAGTTGGCGTACTCCTCCTCGGTGACCTCGTCCTTTTTCTTCTGCCAGATGGGCACCATGGAGTTCATGGTCTCCCACTCGGTGTAGTCCTCCCACTCGGGCTTGTAGTCGTCCCCGGCGTCCTCGGGGCGGGGCTTCTGGCGGGACTTGTGCATCAGCATCTGGATGGGATAGTGGATATAGTCGCTGTACTTCTTCACCAGCTGCTGGATGCGGTACTCCTCCAGATACTCCTCATAGCGCTCGTCCTCGGTGTCCTGCTTGATGTGCAGGATGACGTCGGTGCCCACCCCGGCCTTGTCGCACTCGGTGATGGTGTAGCCGTCCAGGCCGGTGGAGTGCCACTTGTAGGCGGTGTCGCTGCCGAAGGCCTTGGTGATCACGGTGACCTCGTCGGCCACCATGAAGGCGGAGTAGAAGCCCACGCCGAACTGGCCGATCACGTCGATGTCCTCGGCCTTCAAATCGCCGGACTCCAGCCCCTCCTTGAACTGGAGGGAGCCGGACTTGCAGATGGTGCCCAGGTTGGCGTCCAGCTCTTCCTTGGTCATGCCGATGCCGTTGTCGCTGACGGTCAGGGTGCGGGCGATCTTGTCGGCGGTGATGATGATCTTGAAGTCGGACCGGTTCATCCCCACGCTGTCGTCGGTCAGGGCCCGGTAGGCCAGCTTGTCCTCGGCGTCGCTGGCGTTGGACAGGATCTCCCGCAGGAAGATCTCCTTGTGGGTGTAGATGGAGTTGATCATCAGATCCAGCAGGCGGCGGCTCTCCGCCTTGAATTGCTTCTTTGCCATAAAAACGGCCTCCTGTATGATAAAATAAAAGTTTACAAAGAGAAAGTGTTAGCACTCATTTATTCTGAGTGCTAACACTATTATAGCCGTCCCGCCAGGAAATGCAAGGCCCTTCACAAAAAAGTTACATTTTGGCCGGGTGCTTCAGCCGGTAGCTCTCGAGGCAGTAGCTCATATTATCGCTGTGTTGCGCCTGCTCTGAACACATATATCTTACTCCAGACGGAGGTAGAGATTTTCACCGTCTACCAGTAGGTCTAGATTTTCATTGTAAATTCGCTTTATTTTCTTTAGTTGATCCAAGAAAGGCCGCACACGGCTGTCAGCCCTTGCAATGAAGGGTTCCATGGCTTTGGTTGTTTTCTGTTTTGCGGCCTTTCCCATTCGGCGTCCAGTATCAATCAAGGTTTCATCAATCTGAGACCGGCTGATTATGGGGATTTTTGCGACCATCTCTCCGGCGGTTCCAGTTAATGCAGCCAATCCACCTCTCAGCTGGGCCTGCACGGAAGAAGATGCGGATTGCATCAGCCGGTCATAACTTTCCGTATAAAGCTCTCGATACTCCAATGAGAGGGATTCCACATATGCCAGGACACTGTCAATATAGGAGGCATTGAAATTTTCTAATAGGAGTACCTCTAAGAAGGCAGAGAAGCTATAAAGATATACTGCCAGTTGATAGTCGCCAAACAAATCTGCGAGTTCTCTCAGGCGTTCTCTATGTTCTTTGTCCCCCGTCAGCAGGCCTCGCTTCTGAATGGCCCGCTGGATCTGGCTCCGGCTGAGCAGAATACTCTGCTCGGAAGCGCGTTTGATCCGCTGGACCTGTACCAGTGCCGGCATGCGATAATGTTCGTTGTTCCAGTTGAACTGATAGCTGTTGAGCACCTCTGTCAAAATCTTTAAGTCTCCCTGCAAGTCCGCTTTTTTCTTCTGACGCAGGAAGTCTAAAATTTCCGCCTGGGTTTCCAGAATGGCGTCTAATTTTTGACTGATTGCCATCAACGATGCTGCCATGCACACGGTAAAGGGGTCAAAGGGGACTTGCGACGCCACGCCCTCGACAGGGTGAAATCTGGCCATACCAACCAGGTGATTATTCTCATTGAAAATCATACCTAAGGTTCCGCTTTGATCCCGTGCCATCCCTAAATGGCACCCGGCCGGAATCGTTGTGCTATACAATACGCTTTGCGTACCAGAAGCTGAGGGGACGTTTTGTACCAGCGCCGCCAGGGAGGCAAACGCAGCGCCCATTGAAGAAATTTTTTCCAACGGAAGTCTGGTATATTCCTTCAAATCAGGGCAGTCCTCGACGGGAATCAGGTTGCATCTGAGGTCATCCAAGGAGCGCGCGAGCGCTTCGCGAGATTTTAATTCATCCATATGCCTGCTCTCTTTCCTTGATTGTGGGCCAAACAGACTAGCCGATTGTACATTTCAGGTAAGTAAATGGCCAGGCGGACTAGCCTCTATCATGGGCGGCCCGCCTGGCCAAATGAGATTTGCGATTAAAACGCCACATTCCCAACCGTGTGCGAATCATGTGGGTTTGCGGGGCCTGTGCTCTGTCAGAACTCTGCGTTGCCCACCGTGCGGGGATGGGGCAGCACGTCGCGGATGTTGGACACGCCGGTCAGGTACATGACCATCCGCTCGAAGCCCAGGCCGAAGCCGGCGTGGCGGCAGCCGCCGTAACGGCGCAGGTCGCAGTAGTACTTGTAGGTCTCCGGATCCATGCCCAGCTCCTGGATGCGGGCCTCCAGGATGTCCAGCCGCTCCTCACGCTGGGAACCGCCGATGATCTCCCCGATGCCGGGCACCAGGCAGTCCGCCGCGGCCACGGTCTTGCCGTCGTCGTTGAGGCGCATATAGAAGGCCTTGATCTCCTTGGGGTAGTCGGTGACGAACACCGGGCGCTTGAAGTGCTGCTCGGTGAGGAAGCGCTCGTGCTCGGTCTGCAGGTCGCAGCCCCAGGAGACGGGATAGTCGAACTTGTGGCCCGACTTCTGGAGGATGTCAATGGCCTCGGTGTAGCTCACCCGGCCGAAGTCGGAGGAGGCCACATGCTCCAGCCGCTCCTTGAGGCCCTTGTCCACAAAGGAGTTGAAGAAGTTCATCTCGTCGGGGCAGTGCTCCATGACGTAGCGGATGATATACTTGATCATGTCCTCCGCCAGGTCCATGTCATCCTTCAGGTCGGCGAAGGCGATCTCCGGCTCGATCATCCAGAACTCGGCGGCGTGGCGCTGGGTGTTGGAGTTCTCCGCCCGGAAGGTGGGGCCGAAGGTGTAGATGCTGCCGAAGGCCATGGCGAAGTTCTCGCCCTGGAGCTGGCCGGAGACGGTCAGGTTGGCCGCCTTGCCGAAGAAGTCCTGGCTGTAGTCCACACTGCCGTCCTCGCCCCGGGGCACATTCTCCAGGTCCAGGGTGGTCACCCGGAACATCTCCCCGGCCCCCTCACAGTCGGAGGCGGTGATGATGGGGGTGTGGACATAGACGAAGCCCCGCTCCTGGAAGAACTTGTGGATGGCGTAGGCCGCCACGCTGCGCACCCGGAACACGGCGGAAAACAGGTTGGTGCGGGGGCGCAGATGCTGCACCGTGCGCAGAAACTCCACGCTGTGGCGCTTCTTCTGGAGGGGATAGTCCGGGGCGGAGGGGCCCTCCACGGCGATGGAGGCGGCCTTCAGCTCAAAGGGCTGCTTGGCCTGGGGGGTGAGCACCAGCTCCCCCCGGACGATCAGGGCGGCCCCCACGTTCTGCCGGGAGATGTCGTCGTAGTTTTCCAGGGTATTGCGGTCCATGACCACCTGGAGGTTGTTGAAGCAGCTGCCGTCATTCAGGGTGATGAAGCCGAAGGTCTTCATGTCCCGCAGGGAGCGGACCCAGCCCGCCACCGTCAGCTGCTGTCCCCCCATGGCCTGGGAGTTGGCGTAAATGGTTGCAATCGTCGTGCGCTGCAAAGGAAATTCCCCCTTGTCTCTGTTCAGTTTCCCAAATATGAGGTTATTATACTTCTGTTGCCGTCGTTTTGCAAGCCGGGGCGCAAAAAGGTACGCCGGCGGGCCGCCCCGCCCGATGCCGGCCGCCCCACTCCATTGCCCGCCCCGCTTTCCCCGATTGGGCACAAACTTCGGCGGACGCGCCGTTTTCAAATTGACATATTGGCCGGAGTATTGTAACTTAAAATTAGAAATTCCATTTCATGTAAAAGGAAAGGATATCCGGTACGGATTCGGGAAGGGGTGCTCGCCCCTATCCCAAGGAACAGGTCTCCTCGATCCACATGCCTGCCGCACAATGGGCGCCAAGCAGCGTCCTCCGTTTTGACGGCCCGGAAGGGAGGGATGATCCATGAAACCCCGTCGCCTGCCCTATCTGATTACGGAATTGCTCTGTCTGCTCTGTTTCGCCCTGCTGATCCTCCCCATGGGTGAGAAGTACCACCTCTACCCGTCGGAGAGCCAGCCTGCCCTGGGGCTGCTGTGCCTGGGGGAATACCTGCTGGCTCTGGGGATGCTCTACCTGCTCTGCCCCCGCCCCGGGGGACGGCGGCGCTGGCAAGTGGCCGCGGCGGCGCTGCTGACGTCGGTCTCATGCCACCTGATTCTGAGCCTGTTCCGTTTAGTGGGTTATCGGCGCACCATGCTGGAGCTGGGCTTTTCCGATGACCCGGCGCCGGGGCATCGGTTTGCGCTGTGCGCCGCCTTCGTGCTGCTCTCCACCGCCGGACTGGCCCTGTGGTGCGTGTTGCAGCGGCGGCGGACACGCCCCGCGGCACCGGAACAGGGCCTGACCCCGGAGCACTCAGAATAGCCCGCGCCCAGCCCCGGCCGGTTTTGACCAGAAAAGAGATGCAAACGCCATGCCCTATATCCCGCTGTTCCTTGCGGCTCTCATTGCCGCCGCCTTTTTCCTCGCCCTGGCCCTGATCGTGGACGGAGCGGCAGACGTGATCAAAAACGGCAAGCCCTGCTGGGGCCGTCTGGCCGGGGCGGCAGCCTGCCTGTCCGGCGGACTGCTGGCGCTGCTGCTGGCCACCGCCTTTTGACCCGGCGGTCGGGCCCCGCCGCCTTCCACCCCCCCCCGCGCCCGGCTTTGGCCGGCGGCCTGAACAGGCCGCCGGCCGTTTTCCCTTTTTCCGCCTTTTTCGTCCGGTTTTACTCCGTTTTTCCCCATTTCAGGCTTTTTCCTGCCTTTTCCATTCCTCATCTCCGGTTGCAAACCGGGCGACCCAATGCTATAATGATCTGCAAGTACATGTGACGGGAGGGGCCGGGATGGGACTGACACTGAAGCTGCTGCACAGCCCGGAGGCGCTGGACGAGGCGGCCTTTCTGGCTGTTTTCCGCCAGTCCTCCCGGGAGAATGCCCCGGAGTGGTATCCGGATTTGAGCCCGGAGCAGGCGCTGGAGCGCTATGAGAGCTCCTATCTGGAGTATATGCGGGGTCCCTTCTGGGCCGAAGGGGGCATCCTGGCCCTGCTGGCCGACGAGAGCGGCTACCGCAGCAGCCTGCGGCTGTACCCGATGGAGGGGAAAAACCGCTTCTTTGCAGAGGCCCTGGAGACCCGGCCGGACAGCCGCCGCCAGGGGTTCGGGGCGGAGGTGCTGCGCCGGACCCCCCAGGCCCTGGAGGCGGAGCTGGGGCCGGTGGAGCTGATCTCCAACACCTATAAGTCCAACACCGCCAGCCGGGCCGCCCACGCCGCCGCCGGATTTGAGCAGGCGTTGGACTGGTGGGAGGAGGAGGGAATCCGGGACCGCCGGCAAGTGACCCTGATCTACACCACGCCCCGGGGCGAGACGACGAAAGGAGCCTGACACCCATGGAATACCATTTGGAATATATGCCGCCGGAAGAGCTGGACCTGGTCTATCCGGCCATGGAGCGGGATTTTCCCGCTGACGAGCGCAAAAAGCGGGACCACATCCGTGCCCTGATGGAGTCCGGGCTGGAGGTGGGCTGGCACCTGATGGCCGACGGGGCCCGGGCGGGCTATGCCTTTGTGCTGCGCCACCCGGCAGTGCCCTTTGTGCTGCTGGATTACCTGGCCATGGAGCACCGGGGCGGCGGCGCCGGCACCGCCTGTCTGGCCCTGCTGAAAAACGAGTACCCCCAGGGGCTGCTGGCCGAGGTAGAGGCCGAGGAGGCGGACCTGCCCGCCGAAGTCAACCATCTGCGCCGTCGGCGCATTGCCTTTTACCAGCGGGCGGGTTTCGTGCCCTGCCCCTTTGAAAACACCATTTTCCGGGTTCATTACCTGGTCCATCTCTGGACCCCCGGCCCGGTGGAGCACCGGGAGCGCCAGGCCGCCCAGGCCCTGGACGCCCTCTACGCCCTCCAGCTCCCCGAGGAGATCTACCGCCGCCGGGTGTTCATCACGCCCCCGGAGGCGTGAACCTCCCCGTGCAAAAAACCGGGCCTGCCGCCAACCAGCGGGATGTTGTCATGCCGAGCCCCAAGGGGGCGAAGCATCTGCTCCCCAGGGACAAAGGCCGGAAAAAACTCCTTCGCCGGCACTCAGGAGGACAAAAAGCTGGGGCTGTTGCAACTGCCGCAACAGCCCCAGCTTTCTTTTTTGTGGAGATCGGCCTCAGCGCTCCCGCCGCCGGATTTTGCCGCTGGCCAGCCGGCGCTTCCGCTGCTCCTCCCGCCGCTCCCGGGCATTTGCCACCCGGCTGGCGGAGACACAGTGGAACACCAGGGCAGACAGGCCTGCCGCCACCGCCGCCACAATCAGGGCGGCGATCAGCCAGCCGGACAGGCTCACCGGCCGCCGCTCCCCCTCCTCCCGGAGGGGAATGACCAGCTGCAGGTCCACCTGGTCCTCCGGCTCATCCTCCGGCCCGGCGGTATTGCCCGGCTCGGTGCTGTTGTCCGGTTCCGCGGTGTCGTCCGGCTCCGCTGTATCGTCGGGTTCGGCGGTATCCCCGGGTTCCGTCGTATCGTCGGGTTCGGCGGTATCGCCAGGCTCCGTCGTATTGTCAGGCTCAGCGGTATCGCCGGGCTCCGTCGTATTGTCGGGCTCAGCGGCATCCTCAGGCTCCCCGGTGTCCTGGGGCTCGGTGACATCGGCGGGCTCCGCCGTGTCCTCCGGCTCCGCAGCGTCCTGGGGCTGGGCGGTGTCCCCGGGCTCTGCCTGGGCCAGGATGGCCTCCAGCTCGGCCCGCTCAATGGCCTGGGTGCGCACCAGATCGGTGCTGTAACCGGTGTACTCCGTGCTGTCCCCCTCCACCAGCTGCCGCACCGTCTCATAGTTCAGGTCGGTGGCGGTGCATTCGGGGAAAGCCGCCGTGTCCCACTGGTGGTCCTCCGCCAGCTGGGCGGAGGTGATGAGAAAATAATCATAGAGCTTGACGTCGCTGCCGTCACTGGTGATCGGATCGTCCCAGGTGGGATCCATCATATACCACTGTCCGTCCAGCTGGACGGCGTTCCACATGTGGTCCTCCCCCCCGGCGGTGCCGGTGACGCAGACGCTCTCCACCCCCGCCGCATCCATCAGCAGCCGGGCGGCCTCGGCGTAGCCCTGGCAGACGCAGGAACCCTCCACCAGCGCCCCGTATGCGATGTGGTTCTCCCAGTCCATCACATCCAGGTCGGCGATGTCATAGCGGCAGCTGTCCACCAGATAGTCGTGGATCAGCAGCACCTTCTGATAGTCCGGCATATCCTGGGCAAACAGCGTTGCGCTGAGCTGGAGCAGGGCCTGCTCGGTGCCGTCCCGCCACTGGGTCAGGGTGTCGGCGCCCACGTCCTGCCAGTAGTTCAGGGTGAACTCATACCAGCGCACATCCCAGCTCTGGTTCTCCATGCCGGAGTAGGAGTAGCGGTACAGCCCCATCCACAGCAGATAGTAGTCCTGGTTGAGCCGGTCCACCACAGCGGCGACCTGCTCCTCCCCGGGGGCGTAACCCGGCGCAAAGGCCGCATAGAAGCCGTTCTCCTTGTCCGCCAGGGCCAGCCCCATCACCGCCATCAGCTCGTCGTCGGAGCGCACCACCTGCACCTGCTCCCGGGGCACCTGGGTGTTCTGATAGCTGACCGTCAGCTCCAGTCCGTCGGGGACGGAGAGATAGGTGCAGCCGCCGTAATAGAAGTAGAGATCCGGATAGCGGGTGAAGGTCTCCTTCATCAGGGCCTCAAAATCCCGCACCGGCACCGTGATCTCCTCCTGGAAGCTGCCCAGGGCGGCGGCGAAGTCGTCCACCGGGTCTTCCGCCGCCAGGGCGGCGGGGGCCAGGGCCGCCGCCGCCAGGGCCAGCAGGAGCAGAAAGGATATGCACTTTTGCGCCAGTCTTCGCGTCATCCTGCACACGCTCCTTTCGCTCTGGCCCGGCCGTCACAGGGGCGGCATGGTGTGGAAGGGATTCTGGTCGGGGCACTGGCTCCCCCGGGACAGGGGATACTTCTGGCAGAAGTACCGGAACCCCTCGCCGTAGATATCCTGCCGTAGGAGCGCCTGCTCCTCCTTGCGCCGGGCGAAGGCGGTCTCACCGATCAGATAGAGGAACTGGATGGCGGCCCACTCGGCCATGCCCTCGTAGACCATATCCCGGTTGCTGCCGTAGCGGCGGCTCATTTCCTTCCGGTTCCAGTTGGCAAACTGCCAGATATGGGTCAGCTCGTGGGCGATGGTCTCCATCGCCGCCAGCCGGGGGGCGCCGTTCTCGATGTAAATGATAAAGCCGTCCTTGTCCTGCCTGGCGAAGCCCACTGCCCGGGCGTCGAAGTCCCGGGTGGGTTTGAACACCGCCCCGGTCTGTTTGGCGATCACGCGGGCGTCCGCCGTGCGCACCCGCACCGGCATGGAGAGCTTGATGTCATAGAAGCTCTCCAGGGTGGGAAGCACCCGGTGGTACAGGGCCCGGAACTGCTCCACGGTGTGGATGGCGGAGGCGGAGCAGCTCACGCAGCGCACCCGTCCGTCGCCCAGCACGTCATAGGCCACCCCGCTGAGGGGCAGGCCGCAGAAGTCGCACCGCTCCTCCGCCTCGGCCTCCTGCTCCCGGGCAGGGGCGCCTTTTCTGGCCTGGCACAGCTCGTTGTCGCCGAAGCCCAGGCCGTTGAGATAGTCCAGCGTCTCGTCGGCGGCGATGGCAGGGTCGATGCAGTCGTAGCCGTAACGCAGATAGCAGGTGCGCTGATAGCGGTTGGCCGGTCCCCGGTGGACGACGGTCTCGTCGGTGCCGTCCACATCGTCCGCTCCGCCGGACCCGTCAAACGCCTCCGGCTGGGCGGGACCTTCCACGGCCATGTAGTTGATCTGGTCGCCGTCACCGCTGTCGTCGAGGTTCTTATCCCCGCCGCCCTGCTTGAAACCGCCGCCCTCCTGGGGGCCGCCGGCGCTCCCGGCGTCCCCGAAGGCCCCGGGAGCCTCCGCCGCTTCCCCGGCCATGTCCCCGGAGGCGGCGCCGGTCCAGTCCGCCGGAGGGGCCGGCTCCTGAGGGGAGTCCGCCCCGGGCCAGCCCTCCGGACCGGGGGCCGTGCCGAAGGCCGGCGTCTCGCCGCGCTCCGCCTCTCCGGCCGCGCCGGAACCCTTCCGGGCCGCCTTTCTGCGCTGCTTTTCGGCTTTTCGCTCCGCCTTTTCCTGCTCTTTGCGGGCCTTGCGGGCCTCTCTCTCCCGCGCTTTCTCAGGATCAGGCTTGATATGGAACAGCCGCTTGAAGAACGCTCCGATTTTCCGGAAGAAGTTCTTGATGTGCCACAGAATGCCGTGCTTCTCCTCCTGGGGCGGCAGCTCCACCTCCCCGGGCTCGGGGGGCGGGGGGTCCGGGGTGTTCATCTTCTCCCGGTGCCAGTCCAGGAAATCGGTGACGATGCCCAGCAGCCGGTACAGGTTGCGGTCCACCGACTCCAGCAGGCCCATATCCACATCGCTGTCCTCAATGATGTAGATGCAGTCCTCCTCCACCAGGGCATTGCCATGCGCGGCGTCCCCGGAGCCGTCCACGCCGTAGAGCACGCCCCGCAGCGCCTCCCGGGTTTTCTCCGTCTGGGCGGTCACCGCCGCCAGATAGGGCCAGGCGTCGGCATAGACCGTGCGGAACACCTCCATCAGCAGCAGGCAGATGGTGTAGCGCACCTCCTCCGAGGCCCCGGGCAGCCGGATGCGCAGCACGTTCTTGTGCCGGTAGTTGCGCACATACTGGAAGTGCTCGTCGCCCTGGCCCTGGGTGTCGTCAATGCGGACCTCCCGGGCCCGGCGCAGGTCGTTGCTCTCGTCCAGCTCCAGATAGCCGTCGGTCTCCACGCTGATCTCATAGCCGCAGATGGTGACCTCCAGGCCGTTGATGTGCCGGCTGCGGCCGGACTCCTCGTCCCGGGCCTCCAGATGATAGCGGCGCTTCTGCCGGTAGTAGCGCCGGCCCACAATGTGGTCGGCGGCCCGGCGGACCAGCACCCCCTGCTCCGGGGTGACGGAGCGCACTTCATAGTACTTGCCGTCATAAGTGAAGAACTGGCCGGGCAGAATGGCCTGGTAGACATGGCCAAAGAGTTTGGCGTCCATATAGGAGCTGTTCTCTTTGTCATCCTCGGTGATGAAGTAGGCGGTCTGGAAGCTGAGCCCGGCGTGGGCGAGAAACTCCGCCTTGTCCCGGATGCGCAACATGGTCTCGGTGCCGCTCTCCAGCTCAAAGCCGGTGACAGCATCCCGCACCACCGGCACCACCACCGGGCGGGTCTCCAGGGTGTATTTGTTGATCAGCTCGTTGATGGTGTCACAGAGGTGCTCGCTCTTGATGCCCACCAGCCGCAGCTCCTTCTCCGCCATCTCCTCGGGGATGGCGTCGCTCATCACCAGCAGCATCATCAGCCGCATGGTGGCGTTGCGCTCGGTGCGGGCGTAGTCGGGCACAATGGTGGGGATGGCCTTCCGGTCGGCGTAGAAGATGCGCCAGTTGTCCTGCATGTACCCCCGGAGCAGATAGTCCTCCGAGATCACATTGACAAAGGCCTCCTCCTCCGCCCGGGTCAGGAACAGCCGCACCATCTCCAGCAGATTGCAGAACTCATCCTCCACAATGATGCAGGCGTTCTTCTCCCGCGGGGCGCCCCACAGGTCGGCCTCAAAGCCGATGGCGCGGTAGACGCTCTCCTGGTTCATGGGCAGGTTGGCGTACTGACAGATGGACTGGTAGTACTGGCCCGCGATCCACTTCATATCCACCACGGGGAATTTCTTCTCGCTGCGCCAGACCACCCGGGGCGCCTGATCCTTGACCGAGGCCACCGCCAGCTCGGTACCCACACCCAGATAGCGGGAGATATCGGGCATGATCCGCTGATGGAGATAGGCCCCGTCGCTGTGCCAGCACATCTCCGAGTGCAGGCAGGTGGGGGTCTCGGTGGCGGAGACAATGGTGATGCTCTGCTTGATCATGTGGGACAGGGTGTCCACCAGCCCGTCGCAGTTGCGGTCGCACATGCAGTAGACCGGCGGGGTGTCCCCCTCGTCGCAGTAGTTCACCACCAGGCTCAACCCCACCTGACCGGTGGAGAGGATCATAGAGGGCTCCAGCATGAGCACGAACTCCACCTGGCGGAAAAACTCCCGCCGGGCGCTGAGCATATCCAGGTCATAGAGCTGGGAGAAGGTCAGAATGCCGATTTCAAACTCCCGGTCCTGCTCCCCCACGCTGCCGACCCGCCACAGGCCGCCCATCTTCAGGTGCTCCCGCAGGGCCTCCTCCATCCATCCCCGGATCTCGGGCTCGGTGGATTTGCGCCCGGCGATGACCAGGCACTTGCGCCGGTGCATCAGGGTGTCCGACATGGGCAGCAGGAAATACTGGGTCAGGTCCCTGTAAAAGGGGTTGCAGAACAGCACGCTCTTGCCCTCCAGCAGAGCCCGGGCAGAGACGATATCGTCCACGTCCAGGGTGGTGCCGTCCTCCTGGAGGATCTGGAAATAGGCCGCGGCCACCCGGCCCTCGGGGGCCTGCTCCAGGGCCATATCCTCCAGCAGGTCGGTGACCCCCTCCTTGCCGGCGCTCTCCAGCTCCGTGCCCTCCAGCAGCAGCCGGTCGCCGAAGAGCTGCCGCAGCAGCTCCCGCAGCTTGGACAGGTTGACCACCCGCCTGGCCTTGGCGTCGTCTCCCAGGATATCCGCCTCATATTCGCTGCGGGTGTAGCCCCCCATCAGGAAGGTGACCTCCCCCAGCATCAGGGCGGCGAAGCAGGGATAGGGCCAGGCCTGGAAGATGCCCCAATGGGGAAACTGCTGGGACAGGGCCATCATGGCCACCGCCGCCAGGGCGGCCCCCAGATAGAAGGCCCCCATCAGCCCCCGGAAATCCCGCCAGCGCTCCTGCAAAAACCAGCGCTGATATTCCTCGTCATATTCGTAAAACCAGGCGGAGGTGGCCTGCATCAGCCCCGCCCGGCTGCCCCAGAGCTTGCCGGCAATGGGCAGGCAGATGGCCTTCAGAATCAGGAAGGCCAGCACAATCAGGGCGTTGGTAATGAACAGCAGGTATTTGCTCAGGAAGTTGACCACAGCCTGGGCCACCGCCGCCAGGGCAGGCACCCGCTCCAACACCCAGACCGCCTTGTCCAGCAGCCCGAAGGGGTCGTCTCCCATCCGAAACAGCACCACGGTAAAGACCAGGCAGTAGACCAGGGCCACCCCGGGCAGGACAAACTGCCTGCCCCGGTTGGCCTTTTTCAGGTTGACCGCCCGCACCAGCAGGAGCATCGCGGCAAAGGGAAGGCAGGCGACGATAAATTTAAGTATCCCGATGGCCGTCGACATCGTCGTACAGCTCCTCTCGTTCCATAGTCATGCTCCGGATAAAGTCATAGGGGGAGCGCAGCTCCTCTCCGGTCTGGTTCAGCGGGATGCGCCGGCCCTGGTTCCGGGTGGGAAAGCGGTAGGCCAAATTCTCCTCCGGCGTCACCGCCGCGTCAAAGGCCGGGGGCTTCTCCCCCAGGCTCGCCTCCACCGGCGCGCCCAGGGCGCCGCCCCACTCCCGCACCAGGGCGCAGCACTTCTGGATGGCCCGGCGGTGGCCCCGGCTGAGCTGGGCCGCGGTGGCCCGGCTGCCCCGCAGCGCCGCCTCCTGATCCAGATAAGAGCGCCCCCTAAGATAGGAGCACAGGGCGGAGAGATAGCCCGAGTAGTGCTGGGCGCCGGTCTGGATCTCCCGCAGGGTGTCGTGCATGCAGCGGTTGTGGTCCTGCATGGCATCGGCCATCTCCCGGCGCTGAATCCAGGCCTCCGCCAGGCCGAAGCCGGCGCAGGCCAGCAGGCAGCCCAGCACCGCCAGAACCGCCCACAGCAGCGGGAATCCGCCCTGCCGCCCGGCCCCGATCAGATAGGGCAGCGACCCCAGCACCACTGCCCCCAGGCACACCGCCCCGCCGATCAGGGCCCGCTTCCGGGTCAGCCGCTGGGCGATGCGCCGGCGCACCTGCTGGTCGATCACCGCCCGCTCCCGCTGGCGGCGCTCTGCCTCGAAGCCCAGCTTGCTGCGCTGCTCCAGGGCCTCAAAATAAGTTTGCTCCAGCTCCGCCTCCAGGTCGGAGCGCTGGTAGCGGTTGAGCAGCTCCACCTGGTCCGGAGGATACACCCCCCGGCGGCGGGTGTCATCCGCCGCCACATCCAGCGCCCGCTCCGGGGAGCGCAGCAGCTCCGTCAGGGCGGAGGTGGCGCGGCGGTAGCTCTCTCCCCAGTACTCCCGCTCCTCCCGGGGGGCATCGGTAGTCAGTCCCAGATGCCGGTTGTCAATCAACAGGTCTGCGGAGTGCTTGGTGCTGAAGGAGACGCTGACCTCCTCCTCCACCCGGGGGGCCTGACGAAGGGTCTGGCTCTCCACACTCTCCCGGTTGGCCTCGGCGGCGTCCAGTTGGGCGAGCATGGCCCGCATCCGGGTGTAGTAGCCGGAAAAGGCGGCGCTCAGCCTTTCCCCGTCCAGCTCCACCGAGACATTGTAGAGGCGGTAGGCCTGCAGGGTGCTGGCCTCCACCTGGTTCAGCGCCAGCAGCAGCACCACGCACCACAGCTTGAACACGCTGCCGCAGTACAGGGAGTGCCGCTGGTTGACCACGTCACAGGTCAGGAAGCGGCAGATGCTGGGATAGCGGTTGCGGTGCCAGAACTCGCTGCTCTCCGACTCCAGCCGCAGCTCCCAGGCGGCGGCGATCTCCTGGGCGGTGTTGTCCACAGGCTGCCGGGTGGAGATCACCAGCACCTCCCGGGGGCGGTTTTCAAAGAACTGGTATTTCTCCGACAGCCGCCGGTGCTCCCGCATGGCCTCCTCGCTGCGCTGCGGGCGGTAGACCACCCGGGTGGCCTTGCCGTCCTCCTCCAGGGTGACCGGTTCAAAGGCCAGCTCAGGCTCCGGCACGCCCCCCAGCAGCTGGGTGATCCGGATCAGCGGGATGTCGCTCTCGCTCACCTCATAGGGGTTCCGGTCCCGGTTGGCCGCAAAGTCAAAGGGATTGTTGGGCGCGCTCTCCGGGCCTGTCAGCCGGTCCTGCTCGGACTGGACGATGATGGCCCGCCACTCCCGCTTGCCGGCGATCAGGTCATAGAGGGCGGGCAGGGCGGTGTCCACGCTGTCCCCGGTCTTGATCCAGGTACAGAAATCCAGCTCTCCCCGGTCGATAAAGTCCTCATAGAAGAGCCTGCGCCAGTCCCGGCCCAGCCGGGCGGTCTCCGGGCTCTGGATAATCACGGTGTACAAGCGCCCTCACCCCCTCTCCGCCCCGGGCATACCGCCCGGGGCCGTCTTATTCTGCCGTTCCCTCATGGGTCCGGCCCGGTCAGTCCTGGAGCTGCTTGCAGGCCCGCTCCAGCTCGTCGGCCCGGGCGCTCATGTAGTTCTCCTCCAGCTCCTCCCGGGTCAGCTGGAGCAGGGAGCGGAACAGGTCGTCGTTGTAGATGTTGAACCACAGGGGCACATCCTCGCTCAGGGGCAGCCCGGCGGCCCGGTCCAGCTCGGCCTGGCGGGCGATGGCCTGGGCGGAGAGCTCTTTTTCCTCAACAATGTGGGCCAGGAAGGTCTTGAACTGGCGGTAAATCAGCTTGCCGTAGTACTCGCTCAGATCGTCGCCGGTGAAGTAGCCGGTCAGGTAGTTGCGGATCTCCTTGAAGATGGTCTCCATCAGCCGGACGATCTCGTCCACCTGGTACTCATCCACCGGCTTGGAGCGCTGCATCAGCATGGGGATGTCGAAGATGGTGCGGGTGGGATCGGTGCCCTCAGGCCGGGGGAACTCGGGCAGCTCGAAGCTGTCCAGCCGCTTGCGCAGCAGGGCCTGGTGCACCGGCCGCTTCTCGGCGCGCTCCCGGGCGATGGTCTTGGCCACCTGGGCGCGGATGCGGCTGACATTCATGGGGGAGATGGTCAGGGAGTCCAGCACCTCATAGAGGTTGTCGCACTCGGTGCCGTTGGAGACGATCATCTCGTCCTTCTGGCGCTCAAAGCGCAGGGAGTACAGCTCCTTGCAGGGGGTGCGGGTGAACTCCACCATGCCGGTGAGCAGCCCCCAGAACATGGCGGCCTGGATGTTGTACTCCTGCTCCAGCTGGCTGCCCTCGTCCAGGTCGGGCAGGGCGGTGATCACATGCCAGGTCTTGTCGATGTGGGGTGTGATGGCCGGGCTCTTGGTGGTGTCGGGCAGCAGCTTGCCGGTCAGCTCGAAGTAGGCGGTGTAGTATTCGCCGCCGGAGCGCTGGTAGGTTTCCGCCTTTTTGGGGGGCGCGAACTTGCTCAGGTCGTTGGCACGCAGGCCGTAGATGGCCTGATAGAACACGATCATGTGCTTGTCAATGTCCTTATCGGCCACACCGCCGTTGTTGCCCAGATAGGTGTTGATAAAGTCGATCCGGTCCGGGTCGGCGTTGCGGGTGAGCTCGGTGGAGTAGCAGCAGGCGGGAATGGTCCGGGGCTCGATGCCCATGGGGCTCTCGATGAAGGGCCGGCTGAGGACGCCGGCGGCCTCGATGATGCGGCTGACATAGAGCTTCTGGGTCTTCTGGTCATAGATCTCCCCGGCGTGCTCGAACTTGGCCTCAGACTCCATGGCCTCCAGCACGTCCATGTCCACCACGCTGCCGTAGTCGGCCATGACGGCGCTGCGCCAGAAGGCCATGACCGAGTTGATCACCGCGGTGCCGTCCTCATCCGCGACGGAGCCGTCGCCGCCGTCGTCATAGATGCCCAGGAAGAACTCGTCGCTGGTGGGCTTGCTGTCCATCAGGGCGAACTCCTTGCAGCGGTTGAAGATCATGGAGGTCAGGCCGCCGGGCAGCTCCATGTTGTCGCCCATGAAGACCACCTCCTGGCTCAGCCCCCGCAGGCACTTCTTGGAGGCGCAGACGTAGCGGGTGGGCTCGCCTTCGATGTAATTGTACTTGCTCTCCAGCCGGGCCAGATAGGTGCCCACATTCTCCAGCTTGCGCTGCAGCACCGCGTAGAACTTGTGCAGCCCTTCGCACAGGCCCTCCACATAGCTGCGGGCCTCCTTGAGCACCTCCAGCATCACATACTCGGTGCGATAGCTGGTGATCTTGTCGTAATACTTGCCGAAGTTGCCCTCCAGGAAGGCCTTGGCGTCCTTC
The DNA here is from genome assembly GCA_959602365.1 of uncultured Eubacteriales bacterium. Taxonomy (GTDB): domain Bacteria; phylum Bacillota; class Clostridia; order Oscillospirales; family Oscillospiraceae; genus UMGS1766. The sequence goes on along the minus strand of CAUGSS010000008.1, from coordinate 43,380 downwards.
AGGGCGCCCCGCTTGACCAGCCGCTTGACCCCGTGAACATCCTGCAGGTGCATGTCGATGTAGTCGTCGGCATGCTCCACGTCCTCGGTCTCCTTGTCGTCAAAGAGCTCCCGGTCAAACTTCTTGAAGAAGTTGTCGATGTCCTCCACCACCGTGGCCTGTTCCAAGATCCGACTGTCCAGCTGGAGGGCCAGGTTGTACAGGAAATAGCGCACCGCGTTGGGATGGATCATCACGCCCCGGGCCTGATCCCGCAGCCAGGTCTCCAGCCGGAAGGGATCGCTGCCGTTGGTGTAGTCGGCGTCGTCGTGGAACAGGGTGTAGGCGATGGTCTTGGCGGAGTCCTGGGCGGCCCGGACCGCGAAGGCCTTGTAGGTCTGCAGGTTGGCATACCACTCGTTGTAGGCCTGCTCGTCGGAGCTGCTGGTGCCGCTCTTGGCGATGGCGGCGGAGGAGGTGCACTGCTCGGCCATCTCGTCGATGTCCGGGCGGTTGGAGACGGCGGTGTCGCACACATGGGCCTCCAGGGCCTCCAGATAGGACTCCCAGCGGCTGCCGGTCTCGATGCATCCGGTCTTGTCCAGGTTCATGCACTGGCGGCGCACGGTGGCCTCAAAGGCGGAGTTGGCGTCGGCGCCGGTGTCCACGGCGGTGATATAGTGGCGCATCCGGTCCATGGAGGGCACGCTGAGTCCCTTGCGCCGGGCCTTCTGGGTGGCCTCCAGCTCCTTGCGGAACTGGCGGTCGATCTTCAGCCAGTCGCTGGAGATGTTGTCCCGCAGCCAGGTCAGGGCCAGGTACTCCTTCACGTCGTCCACCGGATAGATAATCATGGAGGAGCCGGCGCCGCAGTAGCGGTTGCGGCCGCCCGCCTTGCACAGGTCCCGGATCACGTTGTCCTCGGAGGAGTTGGAGCGCTTGCTGGTGGGGGCGATGGACTGGGCGTAGATGCAGCTGGCGGCGTGGCTGAGATAGGCCTGGAAGGAGTTCTGCTTGTTGCCGTCCATGTTCTGGGCGTCATACAGGAAGCAGAAGTCCATGGGGGAGACGTCGTACTCGTCCATCTCCTCAGAGCCGGCCCGGGGGGCCATGAAGTGGAGGTGGTAGTGGTCGGGCAGGGACCCGTCCCCCTTCATCAGGAAGGCGTCCAGCTCCCGCAGGGCGGCGTAGGCGTTGGCCTTCAGGTTGTTCTGCTCCTCCTGGCCGTGGATGACCTCGAAGAACACCTCGGGCAGCAGGAAGAAGCCCCGCATGATGGCGGCGTTCTGCTGGAAGCGGGTGATCAGATAGTTGCGGATGTACATGCTCACCGGCAGGATGAGCCCGGAGCCGGTGCCGCCGCAGAGGGAGCCCACCAGGATGACCCGCATGGCCTGCATGGTGGCCTCCCCGTTGAGCTTGTACAGCCGCTCGATGGCCCGGTGGAGGGGGGTCATCTTGCCCGCCTTGATGGCGGTGTTCAGGGCCAGCCGGGAGATGGCCCGGACCTGGCCGGCGCCCTCGGAGAGGGTTTTGCGGTTGAGGATCTTATTCACCGGGAACCAGTTGTCCCGGGCATAGGTGTCCTTGTCCAGGTACTCGCCCACCGTCTGCTTGGTGGAGGTCTGAACCACCTCGATCTCCGGGGTGTCCTCCCGGATGGCGGCCAGCTCGTTGACGTCGGTGTCAAACACCACATAGCTCAGGTTGTTCTCCATGTGGTGGCTCTTGGCCAGGAGCCGGACCTGTTTGACGATCTTGGACCCGGTGCCGCCCAGGCCCACCAGAAGGGTAGGTGCTGCCATAGTAGGTTCCTCCAATCTTTCTCTGTGGATGCGCTGATCCAGTTGTTATATTGTTATGAGATCACACAAAGTGGAATTCCCCGGTCACTTTGCCGTTTTTATAGCTGGCAATCGCGGTGCTGATATAGAACTTCTTGTGCCGGTCGGCCTTGGGGTCGATCTCCTCCCCGTCGATGCGGGTGCTCTTGCCGGCAAAGCCTTTCAGGTTGACGATGTAGAAGGCGTTGCCTCCGGCGGCCTTGATGGTCACGTTGGGGAAGCGGCAGTTAAAGGTGGGCTGATGGCTGAGGATGGTGGCCCGCTGGGGGACGCAGGGCAGCAGATAGCTCCACCACACCTTCTGCAGCTTGACGTTCAGGGTCTTTCTGGGCCGCACGTTCATATTGACCACCTGAGGGGCCATGTGCTTGAGCCGCAGCTTCTTCTTGCCCAGGTAGCCGATCAGCAGAAAGAGGATCACGCCGAAGCCCACCAGATAGGGCAGGGCCCGGAGCACCTTCTCCACCAGGGTGAGCGCCTGCACCGGCACCCGCTGGCTGCCGCTGCCCTGGTAGTGGAGCTCTCCCTCATCCAAAGTGCCGCTGATGAGCACCGTGGCCTCCTCCCCGCTGAAGGAGATGGCCTCAGGGCCGTCCTCGGGCAGCAGGGTCCAGCAGCCCGCCTCCCCGGTGGGGGTGAGCTGCCAGCGCAGGGCGTTGCCCTCTACCTCCAGCTCTGCGGCCTGGGTCTGCTCCGGGGTGAGCAGGGTATACTCCCCGGTGTATTCGTCCTTGGTGTACACCCGCACCTGGGCTCCCTGGGCCCCGTCCAGGTCATGGAGGGGGATAGGCTGCTCCGGGGGCAGGATCTCAATTTTCAGCTCGGAGGCGGCATAGGCGGCGATATTCACCGGGAAGGTGCCGGCGCCGGAGGCGGCCTGGGTGCCCAGCTCGTATTCCGCCTTCACGGTGAGCTCCAGCGCCCCGGAGCCGGTGTCGCTCATGTCGGTGACATAGTCGGGCCGGATCTCCCAGGTGGAGACCTCGTCTCCCTTCTCCACCAGCCAGTTCACGCTGCCGCCGCTGGAGACGGTCAGGCCGCCGGCGTCCACCGCGTCCCACTCCTCCTGGCTCAGCTTCTCCCCGGTGTCGAAGTTGGTGACGGTGACCAGGATGGGCTCCGCGTCGGGGCCCAGGGCGGAGAGCTTATAGTCCCCGGGGATCTGAGCGGACACGTCCAGCCGGATGGGCTCCGGATAGACGGTGTAGGTGTGGCTGCTGGTCACGGTCACATGGCCGGGCAGCTCCGCCGAGGCGTTGAGCTCCACCTCGCCCTCCTTCAGATTGACGCTGGTGGTGGAGCTGTCAATGGTCTGCACCTCGCCGCCGTTGACCAGCTCGGCGGTGAACACCGCCCCGTCCAGCAGGTCGCTGGTCACTTCCTCGCCGGTGAGGGGGTCCAGGAAGCGCATGGTGATGCCGTACTCCCCGGCGTAGTGCTTCTCATCGGCCTTGACCTCCACCCCGTTGTAGGTCAGGTGGCAGTCGATGTCGGTGCCGGCGATATAGTAGATCTCCACATGGGAGGGGTCGCTGACGGTGAGGGTGTAGGTGCCCTTGGCATAGGGGGTGTCTCCGGCGGCGTAGGTCTGCACCACGCCGCACAGCCCGTCGGCCAGGATGGTCTGGCCCTGCCAGCCCACGGGGGTGTTGGCCTCGGTGACCTCCACGGTGTGGGTCTCGGTGGGCTGGAGGGCGGACCCGTCCAGCTCCAGCGACTCCACCTGGATCCCCTCCCCCTGGGCAAACACCAGCAGCTGGGACACCGGGATGTCGATGTCCAGGGTCATGGTATTGCCCGAGGTGGTGATGTGGCTGGCGGGCAGCACCTGCTGCTGGAAGATCTGGTTTGCAATCTCCGTGATGCAGGGCAGGATCTCCGTGCTGCTGTTGGCGCTGTATGCGTAGAAATTCCCCGCCGGGTCGCCGCTGAGCATCTCCGCGGCGCCGATGCCCAGATAGACCACCTGGATCCCCTGGGCGGCGTACTCGGCCAGAGAGGCCTCCAGCCCCTGGGAGGGCAGCTGCTGGAAGGCGCCGTCGGTGAGCACCACCAGCCAGCGGCTGGCGGAGGCGTCGGCGGCGGTGATATGCCCGGCGGCGGCGCGCACCGTGTCATAGGGGGTGTTGCCCGTGGCGCCCAGGCCGCCGATGATCTGCTCCACCCTTCCCGGGTCGCTGCCGCTGACCGAGATGGGGGCCAGGCCGGAGTTGGACATCAAAAAGACGTTCATCTCGTCCGACTCCCCCAGCATGGTGGCGAAGACCTCCATGGCGTAGAGGGCCTGGCTCCACCGGTCCACCGGCCCCAGGCTGTCGGAGCACATGGAGCCCGAGTCATCATAGACCACGTCAATGACGCGCCGCTGGGTCTCCCCGGCGGCGGAGGCGCTCCAGACCGGGCAGGCCGCCGTCAGCACCAGCAGCAGGGCGCAAATCAAATGAATCGCACGTTTCACCGTTCAGTTCCTCTTCTCTCTTCCGCTCAGGCGCCGAAGGCGCCAAAAAAATTGATTCTCGAAATATATTTAAAATTTTACCGAATCCGACTTTTCTTGTCAATGCTCGGAGGGATGACTTTCCATATTTAAATCAATCTTTTAACTTGTTTTCAACCTGCTTTGACCGGGCTTTTAACCCACTCGCGCCAAACCTGTGACAGGAAAGGGGCTGCCGTCTCTGAACAGACGGCAGCCCCTTGGGCGGCAGATGTCATCTCGCGGTTAAATTCGCCAAAAATTGGAGCGCGGTGCGGGGGGTCCGGCTGGGATGGCGCATCTCCCATTTGACCGCCTCGGCCCGCAGCACCTCCCGGTCGCAGCAGACGCCCTTCCGCTGGGCCAGCTCCTCCACCATCTCCAGAAACTGGTTCCGATTCAGGGCGGTGAAGGGGATGCGCAGCCCGAAGCGCTCGGCCAGGCTGGTCTTCTCCTGCACCGTCTCGTTGATATCCACCTCGTCCCCCCGGCGGTCGGAAAAGCTCTGACGCACCAGGTTGCGGCGGTTGGAGGTGGCGTACACCGCCACGTTGTCCGGCCGGGGCTCCAGGCCGCCCTCCAGCACGGATTTCAGCACGGAATAGGTCATATCGTCCTGGTCAAAGGCCAGGTCGTCGATGAACAGAATGAACTTCTGAGGCCGGTGGGCCAACTGCCGCAGCAGCTGGCCAAAGTCCCCCAAATCGGTCTTATGGACCTCGATGAGCCGCAGGCTCTCAAACCCCGGCACCCCCAGCAGGGCCTTCACCGTGGCGGACTTGCCGGTGCCCGGATCGCCGTAGAGCAGCACGTTGTTGACCTGCCTGCCCTGGATCAGGGCCCGGGTGTTGGCCACCACCTGGTCCCGCTGGAGCCGGTAGCCCCACAGCTCCTCCTCGGGCACAAAGTCGGGCCGCTCCACCGGCAGCAGCTGGCTGCTGCTCCAGGTGAAGGCACGGTAGCGGGCGAACATGCCGGTGCCGTTGACCCGGTAAAACCGCCGCATGGACGGGAAGTCAAAGGGGGCCTCACTGCGCCACTCAGGCAGGCCGGCCACCGCCTCGGCCCAGCCGGCGGGCAGCAGCGCAGCGATGGCCGCCTTGATCTCCCCGCAGGGCAGCGCCGCCAGCCGGGCGAACAGGCCGATGTCATGCTCTGCCGCCCGGGAGAGGGCCTCGCTCTCCTCTCCCCGGGCGGCCGCCTCGGCGAAGGGGCTCTCCCCATAGCGCAGCCGGTCCAGCAGCCATCCCCCCAGGCTGTCCCGGCCCTGGGCGGCCACTGTCTCAAACAGGGCGGTATAACAGTCTATGGCGCTCTCCCCGTCCCCATGCGCAATGGCCGCGAAGAGCCGGGCAAGCCGCTGGCCGCCGGGCTCCTGAAGCAGGGCGCGGTAGGCGGAGACGCATCTGAGCTGGGCGTAAAAATGTTCCATATGGACCGCTTCTTTCCTTTTAAACTCAAAACATCAAATTCTGCCAAAACAAAATGGAATGTGTCCGCATTGTAGTCGTTCTCCCGAAAAATGTCAAGAAAGGGGCGCATAAAAATCCGCCCTCCGATGCAAACTGGCGGAAAAAGGAGGTTTTTCCCCATGAGTGAACAATTTCTGATCAAAAATACCACCCGGGAAGAGCGGGAGGCCATTGTCCGCCGCAGCCTGAGCTGCGGGGGCGGCGGCTGCGACGAGTGCTCCGGCTGCGGCGTCTACGGCCTGGGGGACGCCTATGAGATGTACCTGCCCTATATCGAGGGCAAACTGGAGCTGCGGGAGATCAACGAGCGCTTTCGGCCTTATGGTTTTATCCGGTGAAGGCCCCAGGGGACGAAGTATCCTGCCCCCGATGTAAATGGACGAAAAAGATCCTTCGCTGCGCTCAGGATGACAAGGAAAAGGGCCAGGATGATAAGAAACAGGGCAAGGAGGGCAGGAAATGGGGCCAAGGGGGCAGGAAACGAGGCCGGAAAGAAAACGAGAAAAGCGGAGCAGGAATGGCAAAAAACGGGGCTGCTGCATATATGTGCAGCAGCCCCGTTCTATTTGTCTGTTTTTGTAAAAAATCAGTAGGCCACGCCCCAGACCACCATCTTGTCGGCGCTCTTGCCGCACACGGCGCACTTGCAGGCGCCGATCTTCTTCTGGACCAGGGGCATGCACCGGGAGGAGACGCCGGCCTTCTCCTTCATGGCCAGCTCGCACTCCAGACTGCCGCACCACATGGTCTCGGCAAAGCCGCCCCGCTCGGCCATGGCCTCCTTGACCTCCTCCAGGGTCTCGCAGGTGTAGATGTTCTCCTCCAGCCGCTTGGCGGCGGACTCGTAGAGGTTGGTGTGCACCGCCTTCAAAAGCTCGGTCACCTTGGCCTCCAGCTCCTCCAGGGGCACGAAGTACTTCTCCCCGGTGTCCCGGCGGGCGATGACGCACTGGCCCTTTTCCATGTCCTTGGGGCCGATCTCCACCCGCAGGGGCACGCCCTTCATCTCGTACTCAGCGTACTTCCAGCCGTTGGACTGGTCGGAGTCGTCGCACTTGACCCGCAGATCCAGCTTCTGGAGCCGGTCCCGCAGGCCGTAGGCGGCCTCCAGGACCCCCTCCTTGTGCTGGGCCACCGGGATGACCACCACCTGGATCGGGGCGATAGCCGGGGGCAGCACCAGGCCGTTGTCGTCACCGTGGGTCATGATAACCGCGCCGATGAGCCGGGTGGAGGCCCCCCAGGAGGTCTGGAAGGGATACTGCAGCTTGTTGTCCCGGCCGGTGAAGGTGACGTCATAGGCCCGGGAGAACTTGTCTCCAAAGTAGTGGCTGGTGCCCGACTGGAGGGCCTTGCCGTCCTTCATCATAGCCTCGATGGTATAGGTGGCCTCGGCCCCGGCAAACTTCTCCTTGTCGGTCTTGCGGCCCTTGAGCACCGGCATGGCCAGGGCGTCCCGGCAGAAGTCGGCGTAGCAGTTGAGCTGCTGCTCGGTCTCGGCAATGGCCTCCTCAGCGGTTTCATGGATGGTGTGGCCCTCCTGCCACCAGAACTCCCGGGAGCGCAGGAAGGGACGGGTGGTCTTCTCCCAGCGCACCACCGAGCACCACTGGTTGTAGAGCATGGGCAGCTGCTTGTAGGTCTGGAGTACATGGGCCCAGTGATCGCAGAACATGGTCTCACTGGTGGGCCGGACGGCCAGCCGCTCCTCCAGCTTGTCGCTGCCCCCCATGGTCACCCAGGCGCACTCCGGGGCGAAGCCGTTGACCAGCTCCCCCTCCTTGCGCAGCATGCTCTCGGGGATCAGCACCGGCATGGCCACATTTTCATGTCCGGTCTTTTTAAACATCCCGTCCAAAATGCGGGTCATATTCTCCCAGATGGCATAGCCGTAGGGCCGCATAATCATAAAGCCCTTGACGCTGGCATAATCCACCAGCTCCGCCTTCAGGCAGATGTCGGTGTACCACTTGGCGAAATCCTCCTCCATGGAGGTAATGGCTTCCACTCGCTTCTTGTCCTTTGCCATGGTATCTCTCTCCTATCTCAGTGCCCACAGGCATATAAAATCACAAGTAGCATTTTAGCCAAGCCCGCCGGGAATGTCAAGGGATACCCCCTTTTCCGAGGCCGCAGCCCCATATTTCTTTCCATCCGCCGCCCCGGGGCGCATCCCCGCCCCTCATCCGGTCGGCGCCGGTCTGTCTCATTTCCCCAGAAAGCGCCGCCGCAGCGCGGAGGCCTCCGGCTGCGCCCCCGCTCAATTCCAACGCTGTCACCTCTTCCGGGCAGCATTCGGCCTTCCCGGAAGATCCGCAGCGCTCCGGCGGCCAAAGCGCTGCGGGCAAACCATCTGCACTGTTTCCGTCCCCCAGAAAGGGGCGGAATTTTCTTGTCAACCGCCCGCCGGTTTGCTATAATGATATGAATATGTCTTCAGCGCGCCTGACACGCCGCATCTGATTGACCAACAGGGGGTGCCCAACATGCCCAACAACGAACCCAGACGCGAAGCCAAAGTGCCGGATCAGGACTCCACTCTGGCCCGGGTGCTGGAGCCCCGGATGTGGATCTATCTGCTCTTTCTGCTGATTTTCTCCGCCATTACCGCCTATTTCAACCTGTATATCGGCGCGGGCGAGGCGGTGGTCACCCTGCTGCTGTTCTGCATGTACAAGCTCTTTTCCCGCCAGCGGCGCAAGCTGGTGGCCCGCTACATCGCCTCAGCAGGGGAGGATATCGGCACCGCCGGCAATGACTTTATGCTCAACGCCCCCTTCCCCATGGTGATCTTCCGGCCGGACACCGGGGAGATCATCTGGTCCAACGACCTGTTTCTGCGGATCAGCGGGGAGCGGGAGCACCTCTTTGATACCAAAATCACCAACGCTGTCCCCGGTTTTGACGCCCGGTGGCTGATGGATGGCAAGAGCGAGTGCCCCACCACCGTGGATATCGGCCAGCGCAAGTTCGCGGTGTTCGGCCATATGGCCAAGGCCAAGGGCGGCCGCAGCACCGGCAGTGTCATCGCCACCACCTACTGGCTGGACGTGACCGAGGACCTGGCCCTGAAGGAGGAGTACTACGGCTCCCGCCCGGTGGTCAGCATTCTGACCATCGACAACTACGACGACCTGTGCCGGGGGCTGAACGACAACGCCCGCAGCGCCATCCGCACAGCCATTGACCAGGAGATCGATCGCTGGACCAATCCCACCCATGGACTGACCATCCGATATGACCGGGACCGCTATCTCTTTATCTTTGAGGAGCGCTACCTGACCGGCCTGCAGGAGGGCAAGTTCGCCCTGCTGGACGCGGTGCGCAAGATCAGCTCTCCCAACGGCCTGCCCGCCTCCATGTCCATCGGCATCGGCATGGACACCTCCTACGAGGAGCTGCTCCAGTACGCCTCCCTGGCCACCGAGATGGCCCTGAGCCGGGGCGGCGACCAGGCGGTGATCAAGAACCGTTTCAACTTCGAGTTCTATGGCGGCCGGGCCAAGGAGACCGAGCGGCGCACCAAGGTCAAGAGCCGGGTCATGGCCAGCGCCCTGGGCGGGCTGATCTCCAGCGCCTCCACCGTGTACACCATGGGCCACAAGTTCACAGACCTGGACTCCATCGGCGCCGCCGCCGGCATCATCGCCGCGGCCCGGAAGGCCGGGGTTCCCGGGCGCATCGTCATCGAGTCGGGCAGCAACCCCTCCACCATCATGGTGGACCGGCTGCGCAAGCTGCCTGAATATCAGGACGTGTTCATCTCCGCCGACACCGCCATGCTGGAGGCGGACAACCACTCCCTGCTGGTGGTGGTGGACACCAACCGCCCCGACCAGGTGGTGGCGGAGCAGCTGCTGCTCAGCTGCAACAAGGTGGCGGTCATCGACCACCACCGGCGCACCGCCAGCTATATTGAAAACGCCGCCCTGAACTATCACGAACCCTACGCCTCTTCCGCCAGCGAGCTGGTCACTGAGCTGCTCCAGTACCTGATGGACTCCTCCGATCTGCTGCGGGGCGAGGCGGAGGCCCTGCTGGCCGGCATCGTGCTGGACACCAAGAGCTTTACTCTGCGCACCGGCGGACGCACCTTCGAGGCCGCCGCCTTCCTGCGCCGCAGCGGCGCCGACACCGTGGAGGTGAAGCGGCTGTTCCAGACCAACCTGTCCGACGCCATCGCCAAGTACGGCATCATCGCCCAGGCCCGCCCCTACAAAAACGGAGTGGTGGTGGCCGCCATGGATCAACCGGTGGGCCGGGTCACCGCCGCCCAGGGGGCCGACGAACTGCTCAACGTGGCGGGCACCTCCGCCAGCTTTGTGATCTCTCCCGACGGCCAGAACCGGGTCTGCATCTCCGGGCGCAGCATCGGAGATGTCAACGTCCAGGTCATTCTGGAGGCCCTGGGGGGCGGCGGCAACGCCGCCGCCGCCGCGGCACAGATCCCCGGCAGCGATGTGGAGCGGGTGCGGGAGCAGCTGCTCCGGGCGGTGGACCAGTACTTCGAGGACGAGGAGTCCTGAGCCGCCCCAGCTTCATCCCGCCCCCGGCGGATAGGCCGCGCGCTGCCCGCTCCGGCGGCAGTTTCCTCCCGTCTGTCATTTTGAAACGGCGCTGTTCACTGTTTGTCACCCCGAGGCGGCGCTGTTTCACCATTTGTCATCCCGGGACAGCTCCGTTCCACCGTCTATCATCGCGAGGCGGCGCCGTTTCAGCTCTGTCATCATGCCCCCCTCCCTGTCATCCTGAGCATCCCTCCCTGTCATCCTGAGCGCAGCGAAGGATCTTCTTCCGCCGCCTGCCTTATGGCTTGGAAGAAAAGATCCTTCGCCGGCTGCGCCGGCTCAGGATGACGGGAACAGGCACCCGCTCAGGGCGACGAGAACGGGCCCCTGTTCAGGTTGTCGAGAACCGGCACCGGTTCAGGGTGACGAGAATGGGTACCTCAAGCCGGCCAGAGCGGGCGCGCTCCGGGCGAGAGACAGGCGCGCTCCGGACAACGGGCCGGAGCAAACGCGCCGCGTTTTCCACAGATCTTTCCATTTCATATTTTTTGATACCCACAAGGAGGATTTCAACCATGAAAGTAATTTTACAGCAGGACGTCCGTGGCCAGGGCAAGAAAGGCCAGCTCATTGACGTCTCCGACGGTTACGCCCGCAACTTCCTGCTTCCCCGGAAGCTGGCGGTGGCGGCCACTGCCGACAACGTGAACACCATGAAGCTCCAGGACCAGGCCCGCCGGGAGCGGGAGGCCAAGGAAAAGGCCGAGGCCGAGGAGCTGGTCAAAAAGCTGAAGGACTGCCCGGTGAAAATCGCCGCCAAGGCGGGCGCCGGCGGAAAACTGTTCGGCAGCGTCACCACCAAGGAGATCTCCGCCGCCCTGAAGGAACAGTACGGCTACCAGGTGGACAGCAAAAAGCTCTCCTGCGACCCGATCAAGAGCTTCGGCACCTTCACCGTCAAGTGCAAGCTGGGCTATGAGGTCAGCGGCACCATCACCGTGGAGGTGGTGGAGGGCTGACCGCCGCCCGAAGAACCCGGACGTTTCGGGCGGGGAGGGCCCCCCTGGGGCGGCCTCCAGGCCCGGACCGGCCTATTTTGACCCTATGAGGTGGTGACACAGATGCCCACAGAAGAAGAACTGCTCTCCCGCCAGATGCCCCACAATGTGGAGGCCGAACACGCGGTGCTGGGCGCCATTTTAATTGACGCCCGCTGCCTGCCCGAGGTGGTGGAGCTGCTCAAGCCGGAGGACTTCTACCTGCGCCAGAATCAGGAGATCTTCCAGACCATCTACTCCATGTTCGCCCTCTCCAAGACCATCGACCCGGTCACCGTGCTGAATCAGATGCGCCAGGACGGCACCTATCAGGAGGGGGTCACCCGGGAGTACTTCTTCCAGCTCATGGAGGTGACGCCCACCTCCGAGAACGCGGTGGACTATGCCAAGATCGTCAAGGACCGGTCGGTACTGCGCCAGATTGGCGCGGCCGCCTCCTCTATGACGGAGATGGTCACCAGCGGCCAGGGCAGCTCCGCCGAGGTGCTGGAGGCGGCGGAACAGCGCATCTACGCCATCCGGCAGGGACGCTCCGCCCAGGGGCTGCATCACATCACCTCCGTCATGCACGAGGTCTATGAGCGGCTGGCGGAGCTGGCGGCCAGCGAGAGCGCCATCCCCGGCATCTCCACCGGCCTGCCCGATCTGGACGCGGTGATCTCCGGCCTGAACAAGAGCGACCTGATTCTGCTGGCCGCCCGGCCAGGCATGGGCAAGACCTCCCTGGCCCTGAACATCCTGCTCTACGCCGGCAAACACTCGGGCAAGGCCTGCGTGTTCTTCTCCCTGGAGATGAGCCGGGAGCAGCTGGCCATGCGCCTGCTGAGCAACGAGTCCTTTGTGGACAACAAGAAGCTGACCACCGGCCGGCTCTCCGACGAGGACTGGGAGAAGGTGGCCCTGGCCACCTCCGCCCTGAACCACACCAATATTTTGATCGACGACAACCCCTCCCTCTCGGTGGCGGACATGAACGCCAAGTGCCGCCGGGTGGAAAACCTGGGGCTGGTGGTCATCGACTACCTCCAGCTGATGACCTCCGCCGGAGGGAAAAACCAGTACTCCGGCGAGAGCCGCCAGCAGGTGGTCAGCGATATCTCCCGGGCCCTGAAGATCATGGCCAAGGAGCTCAACGTGCCGGTGCTCTGCCTGAGCCAGCTCTCCCGCGCCAACGAAAACCGGCCGGACAAGCGCCCCCGGCTCAGCGACCTGCGGGAGTCGGGCGCCATCGAGCAGGACGCGGACATCGTCATGTTCATCTACCGGGACGACTACTATGACCAGAACTCGGAGAACCACAACCAGGCCGAGTGCATCGTGGCCAAAAACCGCCACGGCGAGCTGTCCACGGTGCCCCTCCAGTGGCTGCCCGAGTTCACCACCTTCTCCAGCGTGGACTGGAAGCACCAAGAGCCATGAGCGCCCGGCAGAAGCTGTACGCCAGGGTCAAGCCCCTGGCCGGGGAGTACGGCATGCTCCCCTCCGGCGCCACGGTGCTCTGCTGCGTCAGCGGCGGGGTGGACTCCATGTGCCTGCTCCACTTCCTGCACACCCAGAGCGCCCAGTGGGGCTTCACCCTCCGGGCCTGCCACTTCGACCACATGGTCCGGCCCAGCTCCGGGGCGGACGCGGCCTTTGTGGCCCGCCAGTGCCAGCGCTGGGGGATCCCCCTGGATACTACCCGCCAGGACGTGCCCGCCTGGGCATCGGAACACCGGGTGGGGACGGAGGAGGCGGGCCGGACGCTGCGCTACCGGTGGTTTGAGTCTCTGGCCGACCGATACGACCCCTGCGTCATCGCCACCGCCCACCAGGCCGACGACAACGCCGAGACCCTGCTGCTCCACCTGGTGCGGGGCAGCGGTCTGGACGGACTGGGGGGCATCCCGCCCCGCCGGGGGCGGCTGGTGCGCCCCTTCCTGAACGCGCCCCGGTCCCTGATCCTGGACTATGCCGCTGAGGAGGGGGTTCCCTTTGTGGAGGACGAGACCAACGCCGACCCGGACTACACCCCCCGCAACCTGCTGCGCGCCCAGGTGATGCCCCTGCTGCGCCAGCTCAACCCCAACCTGACCGATACCCTCTCCGCCTCCGCCGCCTCCCTGCGGCAGGACGGGGCCCTTCTGAACGCCCGGGCTGCCCACCTGGCCATGGACGCCGCCACCGCCGCCGGCAGTGTGGTGCTCCCCCTGGACAGCGTCACCAGCCAGGGCGCCGCCGTGGCCGTCCGGGTCATCCAGCGGGCGGTGGAAAAGCTGGACCCGGAGGTGGTCCTCACCGCCCAGCAGCGCCGCTCCGTGCTGGAGCTGTGCCTGGCCGGCGACCCCGGGGGCCACTGCGATCTGCCCCACGGCATCTCCGCCCAGCGGGTCTACGACACCCTGGTGTTCTCCTTCCCGGGCCGGGTGGAGGTGCTGCCCCCCACCCCTCTGGACTTCACCGGGGAGCGGGAGATCGGCCCCTGGCGGGTGGCCGTGGAGCGGAAGGCCTGCCCGGAGGGCTGGCGGTGCGATGGCACCGAGTTCTACCTGCCCGCCGGCGCGCCGGTGCTGCTGCGGCCCCGCAGGAGCGGGGACACCCTGAAGCTGCCCCACCGCCAGGGCACCAAGAGCCTGAAAAAATGGTTCATCGAACTGCGCATCCCCGAGGCCCGGCGGGATCTGGTTCCCGTGCTGGAACAGGGGGGGCGCTGCGCCGGGGTCTACGGCCTGGGCGCCGAAGAGAGCGCCCTGCCCGCATCCGGAGCAGACTGCCTGCATATTATCATTCGAGAAAAAGAGAGGAAGATTCCCACATGAGCATGCACGACGACGTCCAGGAGATCCTGTTTACCGAACAGCAGCTGAAACAGCGGGTGGCCGAGCTGGGCGCGGCCATCTCCCGGGACTATGCCGGCCGGGAGCCGGTGCTGCTGGTCAGCGTCCTCCGGGGCTCCTATATCTTCATGGCCGACCTGAGCCGGGCCATCGACATCCCGGTGCAGATCGACTTTATGAGCGTCTCCTCCTACGGCAAGGGCACCAGCACCTCGGGCCAGGTGGAGATCAAGAAAGACCTGTCCGACTCCATCGAGGGGGTCCACGTCATCGTGGTGGAGGACATTCTGGACTCGGGCAACACCCTGAGCTATCTGCTCCATGTGCTCTCCGCCCGGCACCCGGCCTCCATCTCCCTGTGCACCCTGCTGGATAAGCCGGAGCGGCGGGAAAAACCCATCACCGCCGACTATGTGGGCTTCACCGTGCCCAACGCCTTCATCGTGGGCTACGGCCTGGACTACGCCGAGAAGTACCGCAACCTGCCCTACATCGGGGTGCTGAAGCCGGAGATTTACTCCCGCTGAGCGCCTGCCGCCCGGAGCTTTCGCCCCTCTGCCGCCCGGGCGCCTGTTCCGCCCTCCCCCGGAGGACGGCAAAGCGGCCTCTTCCGGCGGCGACCTGACCCCGGAACGGCAAGCCGCTCCGACGGCCGCCCCCGCCCGGCAGAACGCTCCGGAGGGAGCTCCCGCCCCGCCGGGGGCGCGCTCTGCACCCCAATCCCCCGCAAGCTGGAAATTCCCGGGGCCGCCTTTTCAGGGCGTCCGCTCCCGGTTTTCATCGCCGCCCCTGCGGACGGCAAATTGAAAAAATGAGGTAACCTGCCCAATGAACAAAAGTGTTTTACGAAGCCTGCTCTTTTACGGCGCGCTGATCCTGGTGTTCCTCTTCGCCATGCAGTATATCGCCCGCTCCAATGCCCAGGGCATCCTGAGCTACAGCGAAATGGTGCAGCTCTTCCGCCAGGAACAGGTGCAGTCCTTCACCGTCCAGGACAACCAGGTCACCATGACCCTCTCCGACGGCTCCACCAGCCGGTGCGAAATCACCGACGTGGCCCTGTTCCGGGACGACCTGGGAGAACTGGTGCAGCAGCAGTGGTCCGACGGGATCATCACCGAGTACAGCTATGAACCCGACTCCCCGCCGGGCTGGCTGACGGTCTGGGGCCCCAGCCTGCTGACCTGCCTGGTACTGGTGGTGATGCTCTATCTGGTCTTCCTGCGCCAGAGCGGCGGCGGCAAGAACTCCATGGCCAGCTTCGGCCGGGCCCGCACCTCCACCCCCTATGACAAGGAGCACCCGGTCACCTTTGCCGACGTGGCCGGGGCCGAGGAGGAAAAGGAGGAGCTCCAGGAGATCGTGGACTTCCTGAAAGCCCCCCGCAAATACAACGACCTGGGGGCCCGCATCCCCAAGGGCGTACTGCTGGTGGGCCCTCCGGGCACCGGCAAGACCCTGCTGGCCAAAGCGGTGGCCGGGGAGGCCGGGGTGGAGTTTCTGTCCATCTCCGGCTCCGACTTTGTGGAGATGTATGTGGGCGTGGGCGCCAGCCGGGTCCGGGACCTGTTTGACCAGGCCAAGAAGTGCGCCCCCTCCATCGTCTTTATCGACGAGATCGACGCCGTGGGCCGCCAGCGGGGCACCGGCCTGGGCGGCGGCCACGACGAGCGGGAGCAGACCCTGAACCAGCTTCTGGTGGAGATGGACGGCTTCTCGGGCAACTCCGGCGTCATCGTCATGGCGGCCACCAACCGCCAGGACATCCTGGACCCCGCCCTGATGCGCCCGGGCCGTTTCGACCGGCAGATCTATGTGGGCTATCCCGACATCAAGGGCCGGGAGGAAATCCTGAAGGTCCACTCCCGCCGCAAGCCCCTCTCTGAAGAGGTGGACCTGCACACCCTGGCCAAGGCCACCGGCGGCTTCACCGGAGCAGACCTGGAAAACCTGATGAACGAGGGGGCCCTCCGGGCCGCCCGGGACAGCCGGCCCTGCATCACCATGGAGGACCTGCACGAGTCCATCATCAAGGTCATCGCCGGCCCGGCCAAGAAGAGCCGGGTGGTCACCGAGCACTCCCGCAAGCTCACCGCCTGGCACGAGGCGGGCCATGCGGTGGTCATGCACACCCTGCCCACCCACGACCCGGTACACCAGATCACCATTGTCCCCCGGGGCCAGGCCGGCGGCATGACCATCAGCCTGCCCGAGGAGGACAAACCCTTCCGCTCCCGCACCGAGCTGTTTGAGGACATCGTGGCCCTGCTGGGCGGCCGGTGCGCCGAGGCCCTGGTGCTGGGGGACATCTCCACCGGCGCCTCCAACGACCTGCAGCGGGCCAATTCCATCGCCCGGAACATGGTCTCCAAGTACGGCATGAGCGACAAACTGGGCCCCATGGTGGTGGACACCGGCAGCGACGAGGTGTTCATCGGCCGGAGCATGGGCCACACCCACACCTATTCCGAGGCGGTGGCCGCCGGAGTGGACCAGGAGGTCCGCTCCATCCTGGACAAGGCCATGGCCGACTGCACCCGCCGGCTGGAGGCCCACCGCCGGGAGCTGGGCGTGGTGGCCAATTTCCTGCTGGAGCACGAGACCATGTCCGCCGAGGAATTCGAGGCGGTTTTTGCCGCCCAGGCCTGAGCGCGCCGCGTATCCGAGGGATTTCGGGGCTGTTGCAGCTGCTGCAACAGCCCCGATTTTTGTCCTCCCGATCGCCGGCGAAGGAGCTTTTCCCGGCGTTTGTCCCCGGAAACAGCTGCACGCCCCCTTGGGGCTCAGCATGACGGCATCCCTTTGCTGCGCTGCGGGCCCTTCTTTGCAAAAAGCAAGGTCCTGGTCACAGGCTGTTCATAAATTGGCGTTAAGCTTTTGTTATCTTTGAGTGAACTGAGAGGGGGACGGGCAATGGAGCGCCGACGAGCCCGCGGACGGTGGCCGGGCTGGGGCATTCCCCTGCTTCTGCTGCTGGCCTTTCTGCTCTATTTTGTCCTGGGCGCGGTACTGCCCAACCAGAACCACCACTCCGTGTCTCCGGAATTTGAGGCCGCGGCGGAGGCGGCGGTCTATACCGCCGAATCCCCGGGAGGGGAGACGGTACGCTACATCTCCGACAACCGGGAGGCCATGGCCCTGCGCCTGGCCATGGCAGAGGCGGCGGAGGAGGAGATTATTCTCTCCACCTTCGACTTCGACGCCGACGAACCCGGCTGCCAGCTGCTCTCCGCCCTGCTCCACGCCGCCGAGCGAGGGGTGCAGGTCAAAGTGCTGGTGGACGGGGTCAGCGGATGGATGGACGTATATGCCAGCCCCTGGTTCCAGGCCCTGGCCGCCCACCCCAACGCGGAGGTCAAAATCTACAACCCCATCACCTCGCTGGAGCCCTGGCGGGACATGTACCGGCTCCACGACAAGTATTTTATCGTGGACGGGGAGATGTACCTGCTGGGCGGCCGCAATTCCACCGACCTGTTCCTGGGGGAGGGGTATCCGGGGCAGAACCTGGACAGCGAAGTGCTGGTCCGCCGGAACGAGCCCCGCGCCGGAGACTCCACCGAACAGCTGCTCAGCTACTTTGAATCCATCTGGGCCCTGGACGAGTGCCAAACCGTGGCGGTCACCCACCCCGCCGCCGCCGAAAAGAAGGCCCGGGAGCTGAACGGCCTCTACAACCTCCTGCCCCAGAGCTACCCGGAGGCCTTCGAGCCGGGCTGGCTGGAGGGCCTGGAGATGCTGGAGACCAACCGGATCACCCTGCTCTCCAATCCCATCGAAGCGGAGAACAAGGCCCCGGAGCTGTGGGAGGCCATGATAGCCCTGCTGAGAGACGGGGACGACATTCTGGTTTACACGCCGTATGTCATTCTCAGCGACGAGATGATGTCCGATCTGTCCACCGTGGCGGCGGACAGCGAATCCTTCACCATGATCCTGAATGATCCCACCGGCGGGGCCAACCCCTTCGGCTGCATGGACTATCTGAATCAGAAGGAGGCCATCCTCTCCACCGGGGTCACAGTGGGAGAATACCTGGGGGAACACTCGCTGCACACCAAAAACGTGCTGGTGGATGACCGTCTGTGCCTGGTGGGCTCCTTTAACTTTGACATGCGCAGCGCCTATCTGGACACCGAGCTGATGCTGGCCATCGACTCAGAAGGACTAAACGCCCAGCTGCGCCAGAGGGCGGAGGACGACCTGGACCACTGCCGGCTGGTGTCCGCGCAGGGGGAGACCCTGGGCGCCCAGTTCGTCCCCCGGGAGCTGACCGGAGGAAAAGCGCTGGCCTATCAGGTGCTCCGCCGGCTCATCATTCCCTTCCGGTGCCTGCTGTGAGCCCTCCCGCCACCGCTGTACTTCTCCCAAATTTTACATTTTTTTGATTTGGGCTTTCCATTTTTCCCTCAACCGTGCTATGATAGTATCTGTTGAATCCAGGGGCCTTCCCTGGCCGGGGCACCCCGCCCCGATCCCCCGCTTCCGGCGCCTCCGCCGCCCCGGTGGAGCGCCCCATCGTCTCACTGATTCGAGGTCCTGCCCATGTTCACCAAACTCAGCTCCGCCCTCTCTCAAATCAAAGCCGGGATGCTCTTTCCCTTCCGGTGGTTCCGGGATCTTGTCCGCGCCCACCCGAAGCAGTCCGCCCTCTGGCTGCTCTTCGCCCTGACCCCCTTCCTGTGCTTCTGGATGGTGGAAATCCTCAGTGAGAACAGCATTACCTCCCTGGCCCCCTGGCAGTGGTTGATGAACCTGGTGTGGTACGCCTGCCTGCTCTTCATCGGCTGGCTCATCACCGGCGGCCGCCGGGGCGCCATCGCCTTCGACTGCCTGTTCTCCTTTTTCATCGGCCTGGCCAACCACTATGTGCTCCAGTTCCGGGGCCGGGCCCTGTTTCCCATAGACCTTTTGAGTCTCAACACCGCCGCCAATGTGGCGGGCAGCTATGACTACACCCCGGACAACAGCGTATGGGGGGCGCTGGGCATTCTGGCCTCCGTCCTCTTTTTCCTGGTGCTGCTGCCCAAGGAGCGCGCCCGGTACGGCGGGCTGCGCTGGGCCAAGTGGCTCAATCTGGGGCTGAGCGCCGCCTGGTGCGTCTACATCGGCCTGTTCTTTTTCTCCGACATGCTGCCCTCCCTGGGGGTGTACGCCCAGCAGTGGAAAACCAAGGGCAACGGATTCCTGCTCAACTTCACCGTCTCCGCCCGGTACATGCGGGTGGAAAAGCCCGACGGCTACACTGAGGAGAAGGCGGAGGAATTGATCCAGTCCCTGGAGGACCAGGGCCTCACCAGCGACAGCCTGGAGGAGGCGGACACGGTCACCAATTTCATCGTCATTATGGACGAGTCCTTCGCGGACCTGACCCAGTTTGAAACCCTGACCCTCACCGGCGACCCCACCCCCTTCTACCACGCTCTGACGGAGAACACCATCAAGGGCAGCATGTACTCCCCGGTCACCGGCGGCGGCACCGCCGCGGTGGAGTTCGAGGTGCTCACCGGCAACACCATGGCTTTTCTGCCCTCGGGCACCGTGGCCTACCAGCTGTATCTGACGGAAAACACCCCTTCCCTGGCCCAGCTGGCCAGCGCGCTGGATATCCGCTCCTCCGCCTACCACCCCTATCTGTCCTCGGGCTGGAACCGCACCACCGCCTACCGTCATCTGGGCTTTGACAGCCAGTACTACCAGGACCTGGTGGTGGACGGGGAGGACATCACCACAGAGTACAGCAGCGATGATCTGGTCCGGGGCTATGTCTCCGACAGCGCCGACTTCTCCCGCATCTATGAGCTCACCGACGCGGCCAAGGAAAACGGCCAGGGCTGCTTTGTCTTTAACGTCACCATGCAGAACCACTCCGGTTATAACAAGGAGTGGACCAACCTGAACCGCAGCGTCTCCCTGGACGGGGAATACACCGGCAACGGCTATGACAGCACCACTTCCCAGTACCTTGCCCTGGCCTCTGCCACCGACAGCGCGCTGGAGGAGCTGATTGAGCACTACTCCCAGGTGGAGGAATCCACCGTCATCCTCTTCTTCGGCGACCACCAGCCTGCGCTGAGCAATGATCTGTACCGGGACATCTACGGCAAGGACCTGGATGACCGCACCATGGAAGAGCTGATGCAGCAGTACACCACCCCCTTCTTCCTCTGGGCCAACTTTGACATCGAAGAGGCCCAGGATGTCTCCATCGGCACCAGCTTCCTGGGGGTGCTGGCCAGCCAGCTGGCGGGTTATCCCCAGACCGGCTATATGAAATTCCTCTCCCAGCTGAACGAGACCTTCACCGCCATCACCCCGGTGGGCTATGTGCTCTCCGACGGCACCGTCTACGAAAACCGGAACGAGCTGGGGGAGGAGGAACAGGCGCTGCTGAATCAGTATGAATACCTGCAATATTACAACCTCTTCGGCGGCCAGACGGAAAACGGCTTCTTCTTTGTCGCCGACCCGGACCAGTCCGAGGGCTGACCGCGCCGCCGGCCGCGCCGGAGCGCCGCCCCGGTTCCGGCCGGGACCTGTCCGGGCCGGCTTTTCCCGGGGGCGGCCCAACGGCATCCCCATAGCCCCCGCGCCGAGAAAACAGGAACGGGCCGCGATCCATAAGATCGCGGCCCGTTTGATTTTGATTATGGTATTACACTTCAGGGGCTCAGAAGTACTTGCGCACACCCTCATGGGCGGTGGCGGGGTCATCGGAAATCGTGATGGTGAACTTGATGTTGTTCTTCTCGGAGAAATCCTCCAGCCAATCCAGGAACTCCTCCACCTCAGGGCCGGGCTCCGAGGGAACCACCCGGTGCAGAGAGTCGATGAACATGTGGGTGATGTCGTAGTTGCCGGCGTACAGACCGGAGATCATGCCCTTCAGGAACTCAAAGCTCTTGATCTCGAAGTCGCTGGCCTCCACCAGGCGGATGCTGTAATCAATGTTATAGGTCATGGCCCGGTTGCGTTCGATGCAGACCACGTTGCCGTGCTCGGTGCCCACAGCGGCGTTGATGAGCTCGATCATCTGCTTGGTCTTGCCGGAACCCTTCTTGCCCATGATGACTCTAACCATAATGTGTCACTCCTTGTTCTCACCCCCGCCGGAGATACGGCGGGAATTTGTTGTAGTTATGTTACCATACGGGCGGGCGCATTTCAACCGGTTTTCATCAAAATTTCACATCCATTTCCCAACAAAAGCCCGGCGCCGCCCCGTCCGCATCCCTTGGATCAGCCCCCCAGCCGGGAGAGCAGATCGGCCCGCAGGTCGCCGTAGCCCGGCTTGTCCAGCAGGGCGAACATGTTCTTCTTGTAGGCCTCCACGCCGGGCTGGTTGAAGGGGTTGACCCCCAGCACATAGCCGGAGATGCCGCAGGCGAGCTCGAAGAAATAGATCAGCTCGCCGGTGGAGCGGGCGGAGATGGTGTCCGCCTCAATCAGGATGTTGGGCACGCCGCCGTCCACATGGGCCAGCCGGGTGCCCCGCATGGCCTGCTCACAGACGAAGTGCAGGTCCTTGCCCGCCAGGAAGTTGAGGCCGTCCACGTTGTCCGCGTCCTCCCCGATGACCACCTGGCCGTGGGGCTTGTCGTAGCGGACCACGGTCTCAAACATGAGCCGCTCCCCCTCCTGAATGTACTGGCCCATGGAGTGCAGGTCGGCGGTGAACTCCACGCTGGCGGGGAACAGGCCCTTGCCGTCCTTGCCCTCGCTCTCGCCGTAGAGCTGCTTCCACCACTCGCTCATAAAGCGGAAGGCGGGCTCGAAGCAGGCCAGCAGCTCCACCTTCCTGCCCTTCTCGTACAGGCAGTTCCGGGCGGCCACATACTTCCACACCGGGTTGGCCATGCTCTTGTCGGCGGCGAAGGCGGCCATGGCGTCGGCGGCGCCGGCCATCAGCTCGTCGATGTCGATGCCGGCCACGGCGATGGGCAGCAGGCCCACCGCGGTCAGCACACTGTAGCGGCCGCCCACGTCGTCGGGCACTACGAACTCCTCATAGCCCTCGGCGTCGGAGAGCCCCTTCAGGGCGCCCTTGTGGGCGTCGGTGGTGGCGTAGATGCGGCCCCGGGCCCCCTCCTTGCCGTACTTCTGCTCCAGGGCGGCCTTGAAGATGCGGAAGGCCACCGCGGGCTCGGTGGTGGTGCCCGACTTGGAGATGACGTTGACGGAGAAATCCCGGTCCCCCACCAGCTCCAGCACCTCCAGCACCGCGTCGGTGGACAGGGTGTTGCCGGCGAAGAAGATGTCCGGGGTGTCCTTCTTCTTCAGGTTGTAGTTGGGGCTCTGGATCAGGTCGATGACGGCCCGGGCGCCCAGATAGCTGCCGCCGATGCCGATAACCACCAGGGCCTGGGAGTCGGACTGAATCTTTTTGGCGGCCTTTTTGATCCGGGCAAACTCCTCCTTGTCGTAGCTGACAGGCAGCTCCCGCCAGCCCAAAAAGTCGTTGCCGGCGCCAGTGCCCTCCTCCAGGGTCTTATGGGCGGCGGCCACCCGAGGGGCCATGGCCTCCAGGTCCTGCTGAGAGACAAATCCGGAAACAGATGACAGATCAACTTTAATCACAGTGATTCCTCCCGTATGTACCGGCCACAGGCCGGTCAAAGTTTGCTGGGTTGATAGAGTTATTTTACCACAAAGTGCACAAAAAGGGAAGCCTCACCAGGTCCGGAAAGCAGATTTTTTACAAATTGCTGGAATACGCCTCCCAGGCGCAGCCGATCCACGCCCTCTGCCGCCCGCAGCGGGCAGACCGCCGCCACCTGATCGGCCACCTGCACCACAAAGCTGCCCAGCTGCTGCCCCTGTTCCACCGGAGCCTCCGCCCCTCCGGGCAGCACCACCTGGGTGGTGACGCTCCCGGCATCCGCCGAGCGGATGAGCACCTGGGCCTGTACCTCCTCCAGGGCCACTGTGTCCTGGCTGCCCAGCGCCACCGGCACCTGGGGCAGAGCCTCCTCCGGGGTCACGGTGACCAGCTTGAAGTTGGCAAATCCCCAGTCCAGCAGGGTTGCGGCGGTGTTGAACCGGTCCTTGGAGTCCTCCGCCCCCAGTACAACCGCGATCAGCTCCATACCGTCCCGCTCCGCCGTGGCGGAGATGCAGTAACCGGCGGTGGCGGTAAAGCCGGTCTTCAGGCCGGTGCACCCGTCATAGCTGCGCAGCAGCTTGTTGGTGCTGCTCAGCCCGAAGGCCCCGTCCCGCAGGGAATCCATCCAGATGCCGGTGAACTCCCGGATCAGGTCGTGGCCCAGCAGCGCCCGGCTCATCACCGCGATGTCATAGGCGGAGGTCACATGGCCGTCGGCGGGCAGCCCGGTGCAGTTGCAGAAGTGGGTGTCCCCCATCCCCAGCGCGGCGGCCCGCTGGTTCATCCGCTCCACAAAGGCGGACTCGCTGCCGGCCACCGCCTCCCCCAGGGCCACGGCGGCGTCGTTGCCCGAGGACACCGCCACCGCCTTCAGCAGCTCCTGCACCGTCATCTGCTCCCCTTCCTCCAGATAGATCTGGCTGCCCCCCATACCGGCGGCGTGGGCGGAGGTGGTGACCGTCTGCTCCAGGGAGAGCTGCCCCGCGTCGATGGCCTCGCACACCAGCAGCATGGTCATGATCTTGGTCACCGAGGCGGGCTCCAGCGCCTCATGGGCATTCTCCGCCCAGAGCACCGTGCCGGTGGAGGCGTCCATCAGCAGGGTGGCCGTGGCGGTAGAGGCGGGCACCGGGTCCGCTGTAAGCCCCGCCATGGGGTCATACGTCACCTCAAGGGATTCGGCCGCCCCCTGCTCCCCCGCCTGGGCGGAGGACTCCGGGGCGTTGGACGCCGCCTGCTGCTCCCCGGCCTGGGAGGAGGTCTCTGATCCGGCCGCCCCCTCCTGGCTGTCCCCCTGCGCCGCGGACGCCGTACCGCCGGAGGACGCCGCCTGACTTCCCGTCTGGACAGCCTCCTCTGCCAGGGCGCTTCCGCCCATCGTCAGTGCCAGCACCAGCGCCAGCACCAGGGATACCACTCGTTTACCTCTCATATCAGATTACCTCCCGGCCCGGATGATCCCAGGGCTTTTTTACCAGTTTGTGCACCGGCGGGAAAATTATGCCTGTTTTCTGAGGGACAGCCCGGGATTAAAATAAAATTAAAACCATTCTTCCCTCTTGACTTTAACAAAACGAAAGAATATATTTAATTTAACGAAAGGAGGCGGCAGACATGGCCATCGAACTGGTGCCCGGCTGGATGACGGGGCTGGAGGAGGAGGACGTGGCCTTCATCAAGCGCTTCGTGCTCGCCTCAGGGTCACTGAAGGAGGTGGCGGCGGAGTACGGGGTGACCTACCCCACGGTGCGGCTGCGGCTGGACCGGCTGATCCAGAAGATCCGGCTGGAGGACGCGGTGGACCAGGAGCCCTATGTGGCCCTGATCAAGCGGCTGGCCCTGAATGACAAGCTGGACTTCGACACCGCCAAGCTGCTCATCGCCGAGTATCGAAAGACCCTGAAACAGAGCAAATGACCCATTTGCATCCCATAAATTTGAAAAGGAGTGATCTGCTGTGTTGACGACTACCGTTGTAATCCTGCTCTTGCTGGTCCTGCCCCTGCTGCTCTTCGGCCTGGAGTGGCTGCTGGCGGTCAAGTGCTTCCGGGCCGCCCTGGTGCTGCCGGTGGTGGTGATGTGCCTGACCTTCTGGCTGGGATTTACCGCCCTGGCGGTGGGCGGGCTGATGTACGCCATCTGCGCCCTGGTCCATCTGGTGGGCCGGCAGAAAAAGACCGAGCGGGAGCGGATGAACCTGCAGGACCTGTGAGTCTCCGCCCATAGGAAAACGGGGCTGCTGCAGCTGCAACAGCCCCGTTTTTATTCTGAGCGCCCCACTTTTCGTCATCCTGAGCGCTTCGCTTTTCGTCACCCTGAGCGCCCCCACCCTTCGTCATCCTGAGCGCCGGTCTTTTTGTCATCCTGAGCGCCCCACCCTTCGTCATCCTGAGCGCCAGCGAAGGATCTTTTCCCGGCATTTGTCCCGGTGGAAACAGATGCTTCGCCCACTTGGGGCTCAGCATGACAGGATCACGCTGCTTTCGCCGCAGGCCCTTCCTCGTCTCTCTCAGATAGAGCGGAATCCCTTGCCGATGATCTCGCTGGAGTTGACCACGGTGATAAAGGCCCCGGAGTCCAGCTTGCGCAGGAACAGGCGCAGCCGGGTGGCCTCCGCCCGGGTGAGCACTGTCACAATGGCCCGCTCCTCCCGGCGGGTATAGGCCCCAAAGGCGGGCTGCTCCGTGGCGGAGCGGTGGAGCTCCTCGATGATAAACCGCTCCACCTCCTCGGTGTGCTGGGTGATGATGGTGCACACCTTGCGCAGGTTGAGGCTCTCAATGACACTGTCCACCACGGTGCATTTGAGCACCATCCCCAGGATACAGTACATGCCGGTGCGGGGGCCGAAGAGGAAGGCGCCCCAGGCCACAATCCCCAGGTCGCTGACCATCAGGGCCTTGCCGATCTCCAGGCTGGTGTACTTCTTGAGGATCATGGCCAGGATATCGGTGCCCCCGGTGGAGGCCCCCACATTGAACACCAGGCCGCTGCCCAGGGCGGGCAGCAGCACCGCGAAGCAGAATTCCAAAAAGGTGTCGTCGGTCAGAGGGGCGGTCAGGGGCCAGATCCACTCGCACAGGCTGGTGAAAAAGGACAGGGCGATGGAGGAGTACACCGTCCACCCCATGCTCTTCCAGCCCAGCAGGCAGAACCCCAGTCCCACCAGCACCAAATTGATGATCCACATAAAGGCGCTGACGTTCCACCCGGGCACCAGGGCGGCCAAAATGACCGACAGTCCGGAAGTGCCGCCGAAGGCAAACTGGTTTGGGCTTTTAAAGAGCACAATGCCCAGGGCGGTGATAAACAATCCGGCGTTGAGCAGCCCGAAGAAGCGCAGGCCGTTCAGCACCTGCTTGCGGCTGAGCTTCTCTCCCTTCAGCTTGGCTGTCAGTTTGGAAAACAGCATGGCAATCATTCCCCAATTCAATCGGTACGTAAAAGCGGCAGGCGGGAGGCCCTCGGGCGTCCCGCCTGTATCATATACGTTCTGATCGAAGCCGTCAACCGGCTGTTTTCCTTTTTTCGCTTTTTCACTCTGCCCGCCCATCTGCTCCGTCAGGATCTCCCTGGCGTCCGGGGCGGCAGGGGCGGCAGGGAGAACGCAGCATGCAAAAAAAGAGATATGCCGAATTCCGCCCTCCGCAGAGGGGGCAATCAAAGGAAATCCCTTCAGCTTCAGGGACATGTGCCTGGAAACCAACGCTTCTCGTGACGGACAGGGCGGCTTTTGCCCATCCCACCAAACTCTGTCCGCCGCGCAATCCCTCTGTCGGAACAGACGGAGCCCTTTTCGACAGACTATGGCAGCTCGGCCGCCCCTCTGTTATCCCGAGGCTGCGTAACCGCCCTCACTGTCATCCCAAGACGGCGCGGCCTCCCTCGCTGTCTTCCTGTGACGGCGCAGCCGCTTACCCTGCCATCGCGAGACGGCATGGCCGTCCCCCCTCTATCATCGCAAGACGGCGCAGCCGCACCCCCTCTATCATCGCAAGACGGCGCAGCCGCACCCCCTCTATCATCGCAAGACGGCGCAGCCGCACCCCCTCTGTCATCCTGAGGCGGCAAACTCAGAACAGCAGGATGCGCTGGACACGGTCAAGCAGCCGCACCCCCACTGTCATCCTGAGGCGGCAAAGCCGCCGAAGGATCTTTCCCCCGATCCTCCGCCCCCGCCCCCTGCGGGCGCTCACCCGGGAAAGCTCAGTCCAAACCGCTCCATCCACAGGTTGAGCTGAATCAGCCAGGCGATCATCTGGGGCCCAGCCATCAGCTGGCCGAACCAGGGCCGGCCGTAGTCTCCGGCGCTGACCAGCAGCCCCTCCCGCAACGCCCTCTCGTCCACCAGGCCGTGGATGGGGGCATTTTTGTCGTCCAGAATCCCCAGCAGCCGCTCCCGGACCAGCCGTTCAAACAGGGGATTGTGGGTCTTGGGATAGGGGGACTTGGGCCGGTTGCGCACGTCCTCGGGCAGCAGTCCCTTTGCCGCATCCCGGAGCACCTGCTTGCGGCTGCCGCCCTTGCTCTTCATGCTCCAGGGGATGTTCCAGACGTACTCCACCAGGTGGTGGTCACAGAAGGGCACCCGCACCTCCAGTCCGGAGAACATGGACATGCGGTCCTTCCGGTCCAACAGATTTGTCATAAACCAGTTCAGGTTGAGCCAGGCGATCTCCCGCCGCCGGGTCTCCTGGGGATCCTCCCCCTCCAGCCGCGGGGTCTCGGCCACCGAGGCGCGGTACCGGGACCGGGCATAGTCCGCCAGCGCCAGGCTCCGGGCCACCTCGGGGCGGAGCACCTCCTCCCGGGCGGCCATATCCATGCTCCAGGGGAAGGTGTCCGCCGCCAGCATATCCGGCCGGTGGAACCAGGGATAGCCCCCGAAGATCTCGTCGGAGCACTCCCCGGAGATGACCACTGTGTTGCGCTGCCGGATCTGGCGGCAGAACCAGAGCAGCGAGGAGTCCATGTCCCCCATGCCGGGCATATCCTTGGCCAGCGTGGCCTGGTCCAGCTCCCGCACCAGGGTGGGGATGGGACAGGTCAGCACCGTGTGGCGGGTGCCGAACTCCTGGCGCATCCGCTCCACCCAGGGCCAATCGGCGTCGGGCTGGAAGGAGGAGGCGTGGAAGTACTTGTCGTTGTCGGTGTAGTCAAAGGAGTAGGTCTCCAGCGGCGCATAGCCCTGCTCCTCATAGGCCCGGGCGGCCACGGCGGTGATTACCGAGGAGTCCAGCCCTCCGGAGAGCAGGGTGGCCAGGGGCACGTCGCTGACCAGCTGGCGGCGAATGGCCCCGCTGAGCAGATACCGCAGATGCTCCACCGTGTCGGCATAGGACTCGGTATGTACCCGGCTGACCACATTCCACCAGCGCCGCAGCTCTGTCCCCCCCTCCCCCAGCCGCATCCAGTGGCCGGGCTTGAGCTCGTGCACCCCCGCAAACACCCCGTGGCCCGGCGTCCGGGCCGGGTTGATCCCCAGCACCTCCTGCCAGGTCTCCTGATCCGCCCGGGGCTCCAGGCCGGGATAGGCAAACAGGGCCTTTGGCTCACTGCCAAAGACCAGTGCGCTGCCCCGGCGGGCATAAAACAGGGGCTTCACCCCGCACCGGTCCCGGGCCAGCAGCAGCTTCCGGCTGCGCCCATCCCAGAAGGCGAAGGCAAAGATGCCCTCCAGTTTTTCCAGCGCCGCCTCCCCAAAGAGGATGCACTGCCACAGCAGCACCTCGGTGTCCGACCAGGTCTCCAGCGCCACCCCCAGCGCCTCCAGCTCCCTGCGCAGCTCCGGGGTATTGTAGAGCTCCCCATTGTAGCAGATGGCGCACTGGCCGCCCTCCAGGGTGCGCACCATGGGCTGGGCGCCGTGGGCCGGGTCGATGACCGCCAGCCGCCGGTGGGCCAGGGCGCACTGCCGGGTCTGCCACACCCCGTCGTCATCCGGCCCCCGCCGGGCCAGGGTCTCCCCCATGCGCCAGGCCACCTCTCCCCACTCCGCCGTCCGGTTGTCCCGGCTGAAATCACAAAATCCCGCGATACCGCACATAGCTCTGCCTCCTTATTGTCAGTCTGGGGCATTCTATGCGCCGCCGGGAAAAAGGTGCTCCGCCCGCCGCTCCGGAAGAAAAATACATTTTCAAGCCAGGCCGGCTGTGGTATCATGGAGGCAAGGGCGCCGCCCCACCCCCGGCCGGGGCCGGACGCCTGAAACGACGAGACAAGGAGGGCCACCGCCATGATTTTATCCGACCAGACCATCCTGCAGCTGCTGGACCAGGGCACGCTGACCATCAGTCCGCTGGAGCCGGGACAGATCCAGCCCGCCAGTGTGGATGTGCGGCTGGGCAGCACCTTCAGCATCGTGGAGGACTCCCCCAGCGGGGTGGTCACCATGGAGCACCAGATTCAATACAAGACCATCACCACCGACACCTATGTGCTGCTGCCAGGCCAGTTTGTGCTGGCCACCACCATGGAGTATTTCAACCTGCCCGACAATCTGACCGCCTTTGTGGAGGGGCGCAGCTCCCTGGGCCGCATGGGGCTGTTCATCCAGAACGCGGGCTGGGTGGATCCGGGGTTTGAGGGGGAAATCACCCTGGAACTCTTCAACGCCAACCGCTGCGCCATCGAGCTGCGCTCCGGCCGCAGGGTGGGCCAGATGGTCTTTGCCGAAATGGACCGCCCCGCCCTGCACCCCTACGCGGGCAAGTACCAGGGCCAGCGGGGGGCCACCGGCTCCCGGGTCTATCTGGACCGGGAGGCGGAAAGGCTGGACAAGCCGCCGAAGGGCTGACCCCGTCTTTCGGGCGGCAGTATCCCCCTCTGCGCATCAATGCAGCCAAAACAATTTACCGATGCACAAAAACAAGCGGCGGAACGCTCCGCCGCCAGCGCGATGCCGCGTTCCGCCTCCCTCCGCCCGGGCGGAGCTCTCGGCTTCCATGAACCCCAAAAAGCCCTTATCTGGCATGAAAATTTAAAAAAGCTAAAATAAATTAAAACTAAGTAAAGGTGATTGCCCTCCTGTTTTGAAGCGAGTATACTCAATCCAGAATCTTTGGAAGGAGGTCCCTATCCCATGAAAGCGAAACATCGAAAACGTACCCCGCGCATTTTTCTCTCCGTTCTTTTGACCCTGGTTCTGGCGATCTCTATCGCCGCGCCGCTGCAGGCGCTGGCGGCCGGAGACGACGTGTTCTACATGTCCGTGTCCGGAACGCTGCGGTATGACTACGCCAATGAGGTGGCCAGTCTGACCAACCAGCAGCGCGCCGCCAACGGCCAGGCCGCGCTTCAGCTGGACCCGGTGCTGACGGAGCGGGCCATGCTGCGCGCCCGGGAAATCAGCCGCATCTTTGAGCACACCCGCCCCAACGGGCAGGACTGCTCCAGCGTGCTGGACGGAACCCAGTTTGAATTCGGCGGCACCGGGGAAAACATCGCCATGGGCACCGCCTGGTTCTTCTCCCCCTCCATCGCCATGGAGAGCTGGATGAACTCCTCCGGTCACCGGGCCAACATTCTGGGCAGCAGCTACCAGAGCCTCGGCGTGGGCGTGGCCGTGGACAGCGCCACCGGAATGGCCTGCTATGTGCAGCTCTTCTCCACGCTCCCCTCCAGCGGCGGCAGCGTCTCCAACGGTACGGTGGAGTACAACTCCTTTGTGGAGGGCAGCGACAACTGTCCCTACTACAACGAGATCATGGGCCCCACCTACCTGTACTATATGTCCCCCGTCTTTGACGCTGACTACTACATGGAGGCCAACCCGGACACCGATGTCCTCACCGGCGGCTATGACGCCGGCGCCGCCTTCACCCACTTCCTGGACTACGGCATGGCCGAGGGGCGCCGGGGCAACGAGGAGTTCGACGTCAACTCCTACCGCAATCAGTACGGCGATCTGCGGGCCGCCTACGGCGATGACCTGATCAGCTACTACCTCCACTACATCGACTACGGCCGCTCTGAGGGCCGTCAGGGTTCCGGCTATACCGGCCCCGCCGCCCCCAGCGATCCCGGCACCCCCAGCACGCCCGGCGGCTCCCGCCTCACCGTATACGAGGGACGGGACTACGCCTCGGTCTATGACTACGACTACTACATCAGCCACAACGGCGACGTCGCCGCCGCCTATGGCGGAGATCAGGCCGCCACCCTGCGGCACTTCGTCCTGCACGGCATGAGCGAGGGGCGTCAGGGCTGCGAGGACTTCGACGTCCGCTCCTACAAAAATGAGTACGCCGACCTGAGGGCCGCCTACGGCGACGATCTGAAATCCTACTACCTGCACTATGTGGACCACGGCACCGCCGAGGGCCGCCACGGCACCGGCTGCAGCCAGCTGACCGGGGCCATTACCAGCCTGAATGGGGTGGACTACTCCGCCGTCTACAACTACAACTACTATGTCTCCCACAACGACGATATCGCCGCCGCCTATGGCGGGGACGACGTGGCCGCCCTGCGGCACTTCATCCAGCACGGCATGGCCGAAGGCCGCCGGGGCTGCGAGGGTTTTGACGTGAACTCCTACAAAAATGAGTACGCCGACCTGAGGGCCGCCTACGGAGGCGATCGAAAGGCCTACTACCTCCACTATGTGAACCACGGCGCCGCCGAGGGCCGCCACGGCACCGGCTGCAGCCAGCTGACCGGGGCCGTCACCAGCCTGAACGGGGTGGACTACTCCGCCGTCTACAACTACAACTACTATATCTCCCACAACAGCGATGTCGCCGCCGCCTATGGCGGGGACGACGCAGCCACCCTGCGGCACTTTGTCCAGCACGGCATGGCCGAGGGCCGTCAGGGCTGCGAGAGCTTCAATGTGAACGTGTACCGGGACCGCTATGGCGATCTCCAGCAGGCCTACGGAGGAGACAGGGCCGCTTACTACCTCCACTACCTGAACCACGGCCGTGCCGAGGGCCGCAGCGGCATCTGACGCCGCACGCCCTAGCCACACGGCATCCCCAGTTTTCCTGCAGCCCTCCCGCCGCCGGCGGGAGGGCTGCTTCCGTCCCTTCTGACGCTTGTATTTTATGGTGGGATTCGCTATAATAGGTGAGAAAATCTGTACTGCAAAACAGGCGGCAAACCTACCCGAAAGCACCGCCAATCAAGGAGTTGGAACATAACATGAAATTAGGTATTGTGGGCCTGCCCAACGTGGGCAAGAGCACCCTGTTTAACGCGATCACCTCCACCAAAAACGCCCAGGCGGCCAACTACCCCTTCTGCACCATCGAGCCCAACAGCGGCATCGTGGCGGTACCCGACGCCCGGCTGGACAAGCTGGCAGAGATCTGGGACACCGACAAGAAGACCCCGGCGGTGGTGGAGTTTGTGGACATCGCCGGCCTGGTCAAGGGGGCCAGCCAGGGGGCGGGCCTGGGCAACAAATTCCTGGGCCACATCCGGGAGTGCGACGCCATCGTCCATGTGGTGCGCTGCTTCGACGACGACAACATCATCCATGTGGTGGAGGATGCCACCAAGCCGGTGGCGGTGGACCCGGACGGGGATATTGAGTGCATCGACACCGAGCTCATCCTCTCCGACCTGGAGATGGTCCAGAACCGGATTGCCCGGATCACCCGCACCGCCAAGAGCGGCAACAAGGCCGCCGCGGCGGAGCTGGAGTGGCTCAAAGCCCTGGAGGCCCACCTGGGAGAGGGCAAGAGCGCCCGCACCTTCCCCATGGAGGAGGGGGACGACAGCCACGCCGCCGCCTGGCGGGAGCTGGGGCTGCTGTCCGCCAAGCCCATCATCTACGCCTGCAACATGGACGACGACGGGGTGGCCGCCCCTGAGAACAACCCCTACTACCAGATCGTCCGCGCCCGGGCGGAGGCAGAGGGGGCCCAGGTGCTGCCCATCTGCGCCAAGACCGAGGAGGAGCTGGCGGAGCTGGACGCCGAGGACCGGGCCCTGTTCATGGAGGACCTGGGGCTGACCGAGTCCGGCCTGGACCGGCTGATCCGCTCCAGCTACGCCCTGCTGGGCCTCATCAGCTTTTTGACCGACGGCAAGAAGGAGTGCCGGGCCTGGACCATCAAGCGGGGCACCAAGGCCCCCCAGGCCGCCGGCAAGATCCACTCCGACTTCGAGCGGGGCTTCATCCGGGCCCAAGTCATCTCCTATGACACCCTGGCCGAGTGCGGCTTCGACTACGCCGCCGTCCGGGCCAAGGGGCTGCAGCGCACCGAGGGCAAGGATTACGTGGTCAAAGACGGGGACATCATCGAGTTCCTGTTTAACGTCTGAGCCCCGCCCCTTCCCAAACCACCAGTTCAGGAGTCCAACGCAGAGCGTCCATCCCTTTGCACTTTGACCGCCCCATCCGGCTATGCCGGATGGGGCGGTGTGCATTCATACGTTTTTGAAATTCTAATTTATCATAAAAAAAGAACCCGCATTTGCACGACCCAATGCTGGTACGACCAGCCCTGAGAAAAACGTCTAAGACGAAGTGCCGCAAGGTTCTTCTGATTATATCTTACCACAGGCCCCTGCTCCCGTCAATCCGGACTATAGTGCCCTAGGTGCCCAGGACATCGTGCGGCTGACAGTTGCCCCTGCGTTTTCGTCCTCTCGACCTGGAAAGGAGGTCGCCCTTTCCCGCTCCGCTCCACTTCATTTCGCCCACCGCTCTGCCGGCACCGCCGGCGGGGCGGTTTTTTCTACTTTTTTATGGATTTTGCTGACAAGTCCCTGCCGGGGTGTTATGGTAGAAGCAGCCAAATGACACCCGGCAATCTGTGGCGGCGCAGGGAAGGACAACCCTGCCCCGCCCATATCAAAGGAGGAGATCCCATGTCCCACTATCTGGCCCACATCTCGGAGGACGGCCGGGAACAGACCGTGTTGGAGCACCTGGAGGGGACCGCCCGGCGGTGCGCGGACTACGCCGGGGCCTTTGGGGCCCGGGAGCAGGGCAAGCTGGCCGGTCTGGCCCACGACATCGGAAAATATTCCCAGGCTTTCCAAGGCCGTCTCCGGGGCGACCCCCAGCGGGTGGACCACTCCACCGCCGGGGCCTATGCCTGCCTGCAAGCCAGTCAGCTCTTCGCCGCCTTCGCGGTGGCAGGCCACCACGGCGGACTGCCCGACGGGGGCGGCGCCACCGACAGCGGCGACAGCGCCACCTTCTTCGGCCGCATGAACCGGGCCAAAGCGGGCCGGCTCCCGCCCTGCGAGGGCTGGCGGCAGGAGCCGGCCCTCCCCCCAGCTGTCTGGCCAAAATGGGCCCAGGACCCCATGGAGGGGATGTTCTTCACCCGGATGCTCTTCTCCTGCCTGGTGGACGCGGACTACTCCGACACCGCCGAATTCATGTCGGGCCAGCCCGAGCCCCCCTCCCCCGCCGCGTCCATGGAGGAGCTCTGGCGGCGGCTGGAACAGTACATCTCCGGCTGGTTCCCGGCCAAGACCCCGCTGAACGCCCGGCGCTGTGCCATCCTGGAGCAGTGCATCCGGGCGGGGGAGGAACAGGCGCCGGGGCTCTTCACCCTGACGGTGCCCACCGGCGGCGGCAAGACCGCGGCCTCCCTGGCCTTCGCCCTCGCCCAGGCCCGCGCCCAGGGGCTGCGCCGGGTGGTCTACGTCATCCCCTACACCTCCATCATCGAGCAGACCGCCCAGACCTTCCGGGACATCCTGGGGGAGGACCAGGTGCTGGAGCACCACTCCGGCGTCCTCTTCGACCTGGGGGACGAGGCCAGCCCCGACTC
The DNA here is from genome assembly GCA_959602365.1 of uncultured Eubacteriales bacterium. Classification (GTDB taxonomy): domain Bacteria; phylum Bacillota; class Clostridia; order Oscillospirales; family Oscillospiraceae; genus UMGS1766. Next base: position 8,887 of record CAUGSS010000008.1, on the reverse strand, counting down.
CGTCCGGCTGGCCCGGGCCACCGAGACCTGGGACGTGCCGGTGGTGGTGACCACGGCGGTGCAGTTCTTCGAGTCTCTGTTTGCCTGTAAACCCAGCCAGTGCCGCAAGCTCCACAACCTGGCCGGGAGCGTGGTCGTCTTTGACGAGGCCCAGATGCTCCCGATCCCCTACCTGCGCCCCTGCGTCTGGGCCATCGCCCAGCTGGCGCGGCACTACCGGGTCTCCGCTGTCCTCTGCACCGCCACCCAGCCCGCCCTCTCCCCCCTGTTCCGGGCCTTCGCCCCGGAGCTGCCCATCACGGAGCTGTGCCCCCTGGATCCGGAGGAGTGGGACGCCTTCCGCCGGGTCACCTTCCGCCGCGTGGCGCTGGGCTGGGACAGGCTGGCCGGGGCGCTGATGGAACAGGAACAGGTGCTGTGCGTGGTCAACAGCCGCAAAAACGCCCAGGAGATCTTCCGGCGGCTGGAGGGGGAGGGCTGCTTCCACCTCTCCACCCTGATGTGCCCCGCCCACCGCCGCGCCCGGCTGGAGGAGATCCGCCAAAGGCTGAAGGAGGGCCTGCCCTGCCGGGTGGTGTCCACCTCCCTGATCGAGGCCGGGGTGGACGTGGACTTTCCCACCGTGTACCGGGAGGAGGCCGGGCTGGACTCCATCCTCCAGGCCGCCGGCCGCTGCAACCGGGAGGGCAAACGCCCCGCCGGGGAGAGCCTGGTCACCGTCTTCCGGGGGGAAGGCCAGACGCCGCCCCTCTTCGAGATCCCCATCGCCGCCGGCCGGTTTGCCCTGGACCGCTTCCCGGATCCGGCCGCCCCCGAGGCCGTCCACGCCTACTTCCACGATCTGCTGAACCTGATGGGGGAGCAGGCCCAGGACCAGCAGGACATCCTGCCCGCCATGGCGTCGGGGCGGCTCCCCTTCCGCACCGTGGCCGAGCGCTTCCACCTGATCGACAGCCCCACCCGGACCGTCTACATCCCCGTCGGGGAGGGCCGCGCCCTGGTGGACCGGCTCCGGGCTGGGGAGCGCAGCCGGGGGCTCTTCCGGCAGCTGGGCCAGTACGGCGTGTCCGTCTACGAAGGGCACTTCGCCGCCCTGGAGCGGGCCGGGGCCCTGGAAATGCTGGAGGGGGAGACGGCGGTGCTGGCCGACGCCGCCCTCTACAGCCCTGACACCGGCCTGTCCCTGGAGGCGGACAGCGGCCGGGGGCTGTTCATCTGACCGTCCACCGGCGGGGCGTGCCGCCTCGCCGGTTGTTTTTCACAAAACCGCTTGATTGCTATTCACATTTTTTGTCGAATATGGTATGCTGAATTCATCCAAATGATACCAGTCCCTTTGCTAATGTCTTACAGAAAGGAGTGAGCGCCTATGCCAGTTTCTCTGGAGGTCTGGGGGGACTACGCCCTCTTCACCCGTCCCGAGATGAAAGTGGAGCGGGTGAGCTATGACGTGATGACCCCCTCCGCCGCCCGGGGGCTGATCGAGGCCATTTACTGGCACCCGGGGCTGCAGTGGGTCATTGACCGCATCCAGGTGTGCGCCCCCATCCGCTTCACCAACCTGCGGCGCAACGAGGTGAAATCCACCATCTCCGCCCGCACCGCCCGTACCGTCATGGAGCGGGGGACGGGGGAGCTGTACCTGTGCACCCGGGATGACATCCAGCAGCGGGCGGCCCTGCTGCTGCGGGATGTGCGCTATGTGATCCAGGCCCATTTTGAGATGACCGACCGGGCCGCCCCCGGGGACAACCCGGGCAAATTCCAGGACATCGTCCGGCGGCGCATCTCCAAGGGCCAGTTCTACCACCAGCCCTACTTCGGCTGCCGGGAGTTCCCCGCCCAGTTCCGCTGGTGCGACGCGCCGCCCCCCTGCCCGGCGGAGCTGGCCGGAGTGCGGGACCTGGGCTGGATGCTCTACGACATGGACTATTCCGACCCGGAGGACATCCGCCCCCGGTTCTTCCGGGCCAGCCTGGCCGACGGTGTGCTGACCGTGCCGGCCCCGGACAGCGGGGAGGTGCGGGGATGATCTTACAGGCGCTGACCGACTACTACCAGGCCCTCTCCCGGGCCGGGCAGATCTCTCCCCCGGGATGGGGGCAGGTCAAGGTGTCCTATGCCCTCTATCTCTCCTGGGATGGGGAGCTGACCCAGGCCGCCTCCATCCAGACCGAGCAGCCCCGGGGCAAAAAGACCGTGCTCGCCCCCCAAATCCTGACCCTGCCCGCCCCGGTCAAAAAGACCAGCGGCGTCAAATCCAACTTCCTCTGGGAGAACTCCAGCTATCTGCTGGGGATCGACAACAAGGGCAAGCCCCAGCGGTCGCTGGAGTGCTTCGCCGCCTGCAGGGACCTCCATGAGGCGGTATTGGAGGGGGTGGACTCCCCCGCCGCCCGGGCGCTGCTGGCCTTCTTCCGCACCTGGGACCCAGCGGGAGCCAGTGACCACCCCGCCCTGGCGGAGTGCCTGGAGGGCATCCTCTCCGGCGGCAACCTGGTCTTTCACACCCCGGAGGGCTATGTCCACGACGACCCGGCCGTCCGCCGGGCCTGGGACGCCTATTACAGCAGCGACGGCGGGGACGGCCCCCAGGGGATCTGCCTGGTCACCGGCCAAACCGCCCCGCTGGAGAGCGTCCACCCGGCCATCAAGAACGTGGCCGGGGCCCAGTCCAGCGGCGCGGCCCTGGTCTCCTTCAACGCCCCCGCCTTCTGCTCCTACGGCAAGGAGCAGAGCCTCAACGCCCCCACCGGCAAATTCGCCGCCTTCGCCTACACCACCGCCCTGAACCACCTGCTGGCCGACCGGGACCGGGTCTTCCGGGTGGGGGACACCACGGTGGTCTGCTGGGCCAGGGACGGCGGGACGGGCTATCAGGACCTGTTCCAGTCCTTCCTCCTGGGGGACTCCAACTTCTATCAGGAGCAGGACCTGCGGGGGCTGGTGAAGGACCTCTGCGCCGGCCGGAGCGTCACCTATGAGGCCGGCCGGCTGGACCCGGACATGGACTTTTTCGTGCTGGGGCTCTCCCCCAACGCCGCCCGGCTGTCGGTGCGCTTCTTCCTGCGCAACACCTTCGGCGCCCTGCTGGCCAACGTCCAGTCCCACTACGACCGGCTGGAGATCGTCCGCCCCTCCTTCGATCCGGCGGAGCATCTGCCGGTGTGGCGGCTGCTGGGGGAGACGGTCAACCAGAACGCCCGGGACAAGTCCCCCGCCCCCCAGCTGGCCGGCGAGGTGCTCCGGGCCATCCTGGACAACACCCCCTACCCCGCCACCCTGCTCAACGGCGTCACCCTGCGCATCCGGGCGGAGCACCAGGTCACCCGGGGCCGGGCCGCCATTCTGAAAGCCTATTATCTGAAATTGCAAGAGGCAACAAACCGGGAAAATCCAGACATACCAGAGGAGGTCTTGCAAGTGTCTCTGAACCCCGACGCCGTCAACGTCCCCTACACCCTGGGCCGGCTCTTCTCCGTGCTGGAGTCCATCCAGTCCGCCGCCAACCCGGGCATCAACGCCACCATCAAGGACAAGTATTTCAATTCCGCCGCCGCCACCCCCGCCGTGATCTTCCCCATCCTGGTCAACCTGGCCCAGAAGCACCTGAAGAAGCTCCGGGGGAGCAATCCGGGACTGTGCGTCTACTACGACAAGCAGCTCTCCCAGCTGTGCGCCGGCCTCGGCACCGATTACCCGTCCCGGCTGAACCTGCCCCAGCAGGGCTCCTTCCAGCTGGGCTACTACCACCAGACCCAGGCCCGCTATCAGGGCGGCCAGAAAAAGGAGGAAACTGAACATGTCTGAGCCCATCCGCAACCGCTATGAATTCGTGATTCTCTTCGACGTGGAAAACGGCAATCCCAATGGGGACCCGGACGCGGGCAACATGCCCCGGGTGGATCCGGAGACCGGCCTGGGGCTGGTCACCGACGTGTGCCTGAAGCGGAAGATCCGCAACTATGTGGAGTCGGTCAAGGAGGACGCCCCCGGCTGGCGCATCTATGTGAAGGACGGCGTCCCCCTCAACCGCAGCGACAACGAGGGCTTCCGCTCGGTGGGCATTGACAACGCCGCCTCCCTGAAGCCGGAGGCCCTGAAGAAGGAGATTAAGGCCAAAAAAGAGGCCGGGGCCGACGTGGACCTGACGGTGCGGGACTTCATGTGCCTGAACTTCTTCGACATCCGCACCTTCGGCGCGGTCATGACCACCATGGTGAAGGGCGCCCTGAACTGCGGCCAGATCCGGGGGCCGGTGCAGCTGGGCTTCGCCCGCAGCGTGGAGCCGGTGGTCCCCCAGGAGGTCACCATCACCCGGGTGGCCATCACCACCGAGGCAGACGCGGAGAACAAGGGCACCGAGATGGGCCGCAAGTACATCGTCCCCTACGGCCTCTACCGCTGCGAGGGCTATGTCTCCGCCAACCTGGCCCGCAAGGTCACCGGGTTCTCCGAGGAGGACCTGTCCCTGCTCTGGGAGGCCATCCTGAACCTGTTCGAGCACGACCACTCCGCCGCCCGGGGCAAGATGGCGGTGCGGGAGCTGATCGTCTTCAAGCACGACAGCGAGCTGGGCTGCGCCCCGGCCTGGAAGCTCTTCGAGACGGTGCAGGTGGCCCGCCGGGACCCCGGCAGCGCCGCCCCCGCCCGCAGCTATCAGGACTATGTGGTCACGGTGGACGAGTCCGCCCTGCCCGCCGGCGTCACCTGTCAGCGCATGGGGTGACCTATCACGAGGAGGACTTCCTCCCCCTCTCCGGCCTGCAGCACTTCGCCTTCTGCCGCCGCCAGTGGGCCCTGATCCACCTGGAGCAGCAGTGGCGGGAGAACCTGCGCACCACCGAGGGGACTCTGTTCCACCGCAGGGCCCACGACGGGGGAGAGAGGGAGCGCCGGGGGGACACCCTGATCCTCCGGGGGCTGCCGGTGTTCTCCCGGTCGCTGGGGCTGTCCGGCCAGTGCGACGTGGTGGAGTTCCACGCCTCCCCCGACGGGGTGCCCCTGCAGGGGGAGGAGGGGCTCTGGCTGCCCTTCCCGGTGGAGTACAAGCGGGGCAAGCCCAAACCCCACCAAGCCGACGAGCTCCAGCTGTGCGCCCAGGCCATGTGCCTGGAGGAGATGCTCTGCTGCCCCGTCCCCGAGGGCGCCCTCTTCTACGGGGAGCCCCGCCGGCGCACCCCGGTGGCCTTCACCGAGGCGCTGCGGCAGCAGGTGCGCGCCGACACGGAGGAGATGCACCAGCTCTATCGCCGGGGCCACACCCCGAAGGCAAAGCCGGGCAAGGGGTGCAGCGCCTGCTCCCTGAAGGATCTCTGCCTGCCCCGGCTGGCTAGGCGGGAGCCGGTGGCCGGCTACCTGGACCAGGCCATGGAGGAATTGCCATGAGACAGCTGCTGAATACCCTCTTTGTGACCAGTGAGGACATCTACCTCTCCCTGGACGGAGAGAACGTGGTGGCCAACCGGGACCGGCAGGAGCTGGCCCGGTACCCCCTCCACACCTTGGCGGGCATTGTGAGCTTCTCCTATGCCGGCGCCTCCCCCGCCCTGATGGGGGCCTGTGCCAAGCGGGAGGTCTCCCTGGCCTTCTGCACCCCCAGGGGCCGGTTCCTGGCCCGGGTCACCGGGGAGACCTCGGGCAACGTGCTGCTCCGCCGGACCCAGTACCGGATCGCCGACGACCCCGGCCCCTGCTGCCGGCTGGCCCGGAACATGGTCTTCGGGAAGGTATACAACGCCCGCTGGAGCCTGGAGCGCACCCGCCGGGACCACGGCCTCCGGGTGGACGGGCAGCGGCTGGCCGATGCCTCCGCCCAGCTCAGGCAGTTGCTGCCCCAGATCCGGTCGGAGACCGCCCTGGACAGCCTGCGAGGGCTGGAGGGGGCCGCCGCCACCGTCTACTTCGGCGTGCTGGACCAGCTGATCCTGGGGGAAAAGCCCCTGTTCTCCTTCCAGGGCCGCAGCCGCCGCCCGCCCATGGACCCCATCAACGCCCTGCTGTCCTTCGCCTACAGCCTGCTGGCCAACGACTGCGCCGCCGCCCTGGAGAGCGTGGGGCTGGACAGCTATGTGGGCTTCCTCCATCGGGACCGGCCCGGTCGGGTCTCCCTGGCCCTGGACCTGATGGAGGAGTTGCGGCCCTGTATGGCGGACCGGTTTGTCCTCACCCTGGTGAACAACCGGGTGGTGGGGGAGGGGGACTTCGACCGGCGGGAAAACGGCGCCGTCTTTCTCAACGACGCCGGCCGCCGGACCTTCCTGAACCACTGGCAGCAGCGCAAACGGGAGACGCTGACCCACCCCTATCTCCGGGAGAAGGTGAGCTGGGGGCTGATCCCCTATGTCCAGGCCCTGCTCCTGGCCCGGCACCTGCGGGGGGATCTGGAGGAATACCCGCCGTTTTTGTGGAAGTGAGGCGCCTATGCTGGTACTGATCACCTACGACGTCAACACCGAAGACGCCGCCGGGCGGAAACGGCTGCGGCAGATCGCCCGCCAGTGCGTCAACTACGGCCAGCGGGTCCAGAACTCCGTCTTCGAATGCCTGCTGGACCCGGCCCAGTGCAAACTGCTCCAGTCGAAGCTGCTGTCCATCATGGACCAAAAACGGGACAGCCTGCGGTTTTACTACCTGGGCAACCGCTACGAGAATAAGATCGAGCACTTCGGGTGCAAGCAGACCTATCTGCCTGAGGAGCCGCTGATTCTCTGAGTGCGAAGGGGAAGCGGCCGCCGTCTCCCCGGCCGGTTCGCACCGGAAACAGCGGGGAAAAGGGCCCCTTTTGGCCGGGCAAACGGCCGGAGGTGGGCCGGCATCTTCCTGTTTCGGGGCATTTCCGGCCAAACCTTGGGCAAATCACCCAAAATCAAGCCATCTTTTTGGCTAATATTGCTGTCGCTCCCCTCCCGGGGAGCGTGGATTGAAATTGCCGTACCAGGTAGAGCTGTGGCTTGACGGGGGTCGCTCCCCTCCCGGGGAGCGTGGATTGAAATTTCCCCGTGTGCAAATTCGTGTGCAAATTTGAAAGTCGCTCCCCTCCCGGGGAGCGTGGATTGAAATAGCTCCGCCACCCGGCGTTCACTGGCGATACAGGTCGCTCCCCTCCCGGGGAGCGTGGATTGAAATCTTTCTCCATGCTGTATAATGTACACGTCATCTTGGTCGCTCCCCTCCCGGGGAGCGTGGATTGAAATTCACCCAGGCTGTATTCCCGTCCGTGTGATAGCACCGTCGCTCCCCTCCCGGGGAGCGTGGATTGAAATTGTTCCGGCCTTGACCGAAGTAGCCCAGGCCACCGGTCGCTCCCCTCCCGGGGAGCGTGGATTGAAATCGAAAGGGGGCGGTGCAATCCTACCCCTAAACAGGTCGCTCCCCTCCCGGGGAGCGTGGATTGAAATTATGGCCAACGGCTCCAGACTTTGACGGTATCCGTCGCTCCCCTCCCGGGGAGCGTGGATTGAAATCTCCATTTCGATATGGATCACTGGGATGATGATAGTCGCTCCCCTCCCGGGGAGCGTGGATTGAAATCGCCCGGGAAACACATAGAGGGCCCCAGCCCCCCGTCGCTCCCCTCCCGGGGAGCGTGGATTGAAATCCTCCTATCATAATCCTGCAAAACGAAAGCCCCGTCGCTCCCCTCCCGGGGAGCGTGGATTGAAATAGGGATCATCGCACTCTCATAGTCGCCGGAGTAGCCGTCGCTCCCCTCCCGGGGAGCGTGGATTGAAATCCCCGTGCACATCGAATCACAGTGCGCCCGCAGGCTGTCGCTCCCCTCCCGGGGAGCGTGGATTGAAATTCAAGCGGGTGAATTCCACCGCCCGGCCGGCGGGTCGCTACCCACCCGGGGAGCGGGGATTGAAATGAAGCAATTGAACGATTGAAGCGGGAAGGCGGCTATGTCGCTCCCCTCCCGGGGAGCGTGGATTGAAATCCAAGCACCCCCAGGCCGGAGCGCGTGGAAGCTGTCGCTCCCCTCCCGGGGAGCGTGGATTGAAATTGCCAGGATCATATAGCAAATCGGCTCAACCCCGGTCGCTCCCCTCCCGGGGAGCGTGGATTGAAATTTTATGGAGTAGGCATGTGGTACGCAAAACCAAGGTCGCTCCCCTCCCGGGGAGCGTGGATTGAAATTTCCAACAGCTGGGCCAAATACCACATTTCATAGTCGCTCCCCTCCCGGGGAGCGTGGATTGAAATATACAACTGCTAAACGACGAGCGCCGCCGGGCCGCGTCGCTCCCCTCCCGGGGAGCGTGGATTGAAATTTAATCGTATGTACATCTTTTAATATTCTAATTTCTGTCGCTCCCCTCCCGGGGAGCGTGGATTGAAATCCCCCGCTGCGCCCGCCTCCGGCTGCCGGGCCCCTGTCGCTCCCCTCCCGGGGAGCGTGGATTGAAATTTCCACCAGCAAACCATGGCGCCATATTTCGCTCGTCGCTCCCCTCCCGGGGAGCGTGGATTGAAATTTATTTGTTTTGTTACAGTTTGTTACAATCGCTGTAACGTCGCTCCCCTCCCGGGGAGCGTGGATTGAAATAGCTCCTCGACCGTCCGGCGGCTCTTCTTCTTGGCGTCGCTCCCCTCACGGGGAGCGTGGATTGAAATGTCCAGGCGCTGATTGACGGGTCGGAGCAGTGGACGTCGCTCCCCTCACGGGGAGCGTGGATTGAAATACGTTCACCCGGCGACCCATGACGAGTTCCCTCGGTCGCTCCCCTCACGGGGAGCGTGGATTGAAATATAGCCCCCTGCATGTCATTGGCCGCATTGACGGGTCGCTCCCCTCACGGGGAGCGTGGATTGAAATTATTGCGAAATATGTATTGGGGATAACGCAGGCAACGTCGCTCCCCTCACGGGGAGCGTGGATTGAAAT
>CAUGSS010000007.1 GCA_959602365.1 uncultured Eubacteriales bacterium | reverse complement strand
AGACGCCGGCGATCTCGAACATGACGCGGCCGGGCTTGACCACGGCCACCCAGTATTCGGGAGAGCCCTTACCTTTACCCATGCGGGTCTCAGCGGGCTTCTGGGTGATGGGCTTGTCGGGGAAGATCTTGATCCAGACCTGACCGCCGCGCTTGGTGTAGCGGGTCATGGCCACACGGGCGGCCTCAATCTGGTTGCTGGTGATCCAGGCGGGCTCCATAGCCTGGAGGCCGAACTGGCCGTAAGTGACGGTGTTGCCGCGGGTGGCCTTGCCGGTCATGCGGCCGCGCATCTGCTTACGGTATTTGACTCTCTTAGGCAGCAGCATTAGCGAGCTCCTCCTTCCTCAGTCTTACGGGGACCGCGGTTATTGCGGTTGAAGGGGCGGCGGTCGCCGTCCTGACGTCCGCGGCCGCGGCCGTTGCGGGGACGGTCGCTGCGCTCACGGTAGGGCTTGCTCAGATCCAGGGTGCGGGGAGTGGTGCGCAGAGTCTGGCTCAGGATCTCTCCCTTGTACACCCACACCTTGATGCCGATGCGGCCGTAGGTGGTGTTGGCCTCAGCGAAGCCATAGTCGATGTCCGCCCGCAGGGTCTGCAGGGGAATGGTACCCTCGTGATACTGCTCGACCCGGGCGATCTCGGCGCCGGCCAGACGGCCGGACAGCTTGACCTTGATGCCCTTGGCGCCGGAGCGCATGGCACGGGAGATGGCGTTCTTCATGGCCCGGCGGAAGGAGGTGCGCTTCTCAATCTGCTGGGCGATGTTCTCGGCCACCAGCTGAGCGTTGGCGTCGATCTCGCCCCGCTTGACCTCCACGATGGAGAGCTTCACGGTCTTGCCGGTCATCTTGGCCAGAGCGGCCTCCAGATCCTCGATCTGGCTCTTGGACTTGTCGGTGCCGACCACCATGCCCGGGCGGGCGCAGTGCACGAACACCTGGACCTTCTCGTTGCTCCGCTCGATCTCGATCTTGGGCACGCCGGCGGAGTAGAGGGTCTTCTTCAGGAACTCGCGGATTTTCTTGTCCTCGACCAGCAGGTCACCGACCTGATTGTCGCGCGCATACCAGCGGGAGTCCCAGTCTTTGATGACACCCACACGGAAACCGTGGGGATTCACTTTCTGTCCCATAAACTAAACCTCCTCGCTTATTCTTTCTCGCTCACCACGACGGTGATGTGAGAGGTACGCTTGTTGATCCGATAGCCGCGGCCCTGGGCGCGGGGCATCATGCGCTTCAGGATGGGGCCGGGAGTGGCGTAGGTCGCGGAGACGTACAGCTTTTCCGGATCCATGTTGAAGTTGTTCTCCGCGTTGGCGGCGGCGCTCTTGACCAGCTTGCTCAGCAGAGGAGAGGCGGCCTTGGGGGTGGCCATCAGGATGGCCTGGGCCTGGGCGACGGACTTGCCGCGGATCAGGTCGCAGACGATGCCCACCTTGCGGGGAGAGATACGAGCGTAGCTCAGAGTTGCCTTTGCTTCCATTGTAATCTCTCCTCCTTACTTGGACTTGGAGCCGGCGTGGCCGCGGAAGGTACGGGTGGGGGCAAACTCACCCAGCTTGTGGCCGACCATATCCTCGGTGATATAGACGGGCACATGCTTGCGGCCATCGTGGACGGCGATGGTGTGGCCGACGAAGGAGGGGAAGATGGTGGAGCTGCGGCTCCAGGTCTTCAGCACCTTCTTCTCGTTGTTCTTGTTCAACTCATCGACCCGCTTCAGCAGCTCGGGGGCGCAGAAGGGGCCTTTCTTAACAGATCTGCTCATTCAGTTTGCCTCCTTACTTGCCGTTGCGATGACGGACGATGAACTTCTCGGTGCGGGCCTTGGTCTTACGGGTCTTATAACCCAGAGCAGGCTTGCCCCAAGGAGTGACAGGGCCGGTACGGCCGATGGGGGCGCGGCCCTCGCCGCCGCCGTGGGGGTGGTCATTCGGGTTCATGACGGAACCGCGGACGGTGGGACGCCAGCCCATGTGGCGCTTGCGGCCGGCCTTGCCGATGTGAATGTTGGCATGATCGATGTTGCCGATCTGGCCGATGCAGGCCTTGCAGGTCAGCTTGACCAGGCGGTACTCGCCGCTGGGCAGCCGGATCTGGGCGGAATCGCCCTCCTTGGCCATCAGCTGAGCGGCCTCACCGGCGGCGCGGACCAGCTGGCCGCCCTTGCCGGGATGGAGCTCGATGACGCTGATGACGGTGCCCACGGGGATGTTGGCCAGGGGCAGGCAGTTGCCGGGCTTGATGTCGGCGTTGGGGGAGGACTCCACCTTGTCGCCGGCCTTCAGGCCCACAGGAGCCAGGATATAGGCCTTCTCGCCGTCCTCATACTGGATGAGGGCGATGTTGGCGGAGCGGTTGGGGTCGTACTCCAGGCGGAGGACCTCAGCCGCGCCCTCCTTCTGGCGCTTGAAGTCGATGATACGATACTTGCGCTTGTTGCCGCCGCCGCGGTGGCGGACGGTGATGCGGCCGTAGCTGTTGCGGCCGGAATTCTTCTTAACGATCTCGGTCAGGCTGCGCTCGGGCTTGGCCTTCTTATCGATGCCCTCGAACGCGGACACCGTCATGTGGCGGCGGGACGGAGTCGTGGGCTTATAAGTGTGAATCGCCATTCTTCGTTACCCTCCTTACACCATGCCTTCGAAGAGCTCGATGGTCTTGGAGTCTTCGGTCAGCGTGACGGTAGCTTTCTTGTAGGCGGCGCGGCGGCCGGGCCGGCCATAGCCCTGGCGCTTCATCTTGCCGTCATAGTTGACGGTGTTGACCTTGGCGACCTTGACGCCGAAGATCTCCTCGATGGCCTTGGCCACCTCGATCTTGTTGGCGCTGGGGGCGACATAGAAGGTGTACTTCTTGTCGGCGGTGCCGGCCATGGAGCGCTCGGTGATCACGGGCTTCAGAATGATATCATAAGCGGTCATGCGAACACCTCCTCGATGGTGGCCAGGGCGGCCTTGTCGATGACCAGAGCCTTGGCGTTGATGATGTCATAGACGCTCAGCTGGGTGGCGGGGGTGGTGAGCACGCCGGGGATGTTCCGGGCGGACTTGATCACGTTGGCCTTGACGCCCTCGGTGACCACCAGGGCCTTGCCCTCCACGCCGGCGGCGCTCAGGAAGCCGGCGAAGGTGCTGGTCTTGGGGGCCTCCATGGCCAGCTCATCCACCACGACGATGGCGCCGCTCTGGGCCTTGTCGCTCAGTACGCTCTTCAGGGCCAGGCGCTTGACCTTCTTGTTGACGCGGTAGCTGTAGGAGCGGGGCTTGGGGGCGAAGACGACGCCGCCGTGGGTCCACTGGGGGGACCGGGTGCTGCCCTGGCGGGCGCGGCCGGTGCCCTTCTGTCTCCAGGGCTTGATGCCGCCGCCGGAAACCTCGGCGCGGGTCAGAGAGCTCTGAGTACCCTGACGGCAGTTGGCCAGGTGGTTCTTGACCACCTCATGGACGACGGCGGGGTTGGGCTCGATGCCGAAGATGGACTCAGCCAGTTCGATCTCGCCAACCTTGGCGCCAGCCATGTTGACAACGTTAGCAGTAGGCATTTACGATACTCTCCTTTCCTTAGCGATTTCTGGCGGAAGCCTTCTGGGGATTGACGCGGGCAGAAGCCTTCTGCGGGTTGTTGCTGATGCCGGCGCCCTCGCCCTTCTTCTCGGGCAGGATCTTGGCAGTGCTGCGCAGGACGACCACGCCGCCGTTGGGGCCGGGGATGGCGCCCTTGACCGCGATCAGATTGAGCTCAGCGTCCACCTTGGTGACCACCAGGTTCTCCACAGTGACCTGGTCGCCGCCCATCTGGCCGGCGCCGATCTTGCCCTTGCGGATACGGCTGGGGGTGGAGGTGGAGCCCATGGAGCCCGCATGACGGTGGACAGGGCCGCCGCCGTGGCTCATGGGGGTGCGCTGGGCGCCGTGACGCTTGATGACGCCGGCGTAGCCCTTGCCCTTGCTGATGCCGGTGCAGTCCACATGATCGCCCTCGGCGAACACGTCGGCCCGGATGACGTCGCCCACGTTGACGGTGGAGCAGTCATCCAGACGGAACTCCTTGAGCACCTTCAGGGGCTCAGCGCCCGCCTTGGCCAGGTGGCCCAGCTCAGGCTTGGTGAGCTTGCGCTCGGCGACGGGCTGGAAGCCCATCTGCACGGCCTCATAGCCGTCGTTCTCGAGGGTCTTCTTCTGCACCACGGTGCAGGGGCCGGCCTCGATGACGGTCACGGGGATGACCTTGCCGTCGGCGTCAAAGATCTGCGTCATGCCGACCTTTTTGCCGATGATTGCCTTTTCCATTTGGTGTTTTCCTCCTTGTAAAGGTTATTGGTCAGGAGAGTTGGCTCATTGGGCTGGCCATTGCTCTGCTGACATGACCCCCCTGCCCTCAAAACGCGGGCAGGAAGCGGGTACAACGGAAGTAAATAATGAATGAGGTGTCGGGGGAAATCAGAGCTTGATCTCGATCTCCACACCGGCGGGCAGCTGCAGGCTCATCAGGGCCTCCACCGTCTTGGGGGAGGGATTCTGAATGTCGATCAGGCGCTTGTGGGTGCGGCGCTCGAACTGCTCCCGGGCATCCTTATACTTGTGGGTAGCCCGCAGGATGGTGACGATCTCCCGCTTGGTGGGCAGGGGAATGGGGCCGGAGACGGCGGCGCCGGTGCGCTTGGCAGTCTCCACAATCCGCTCTGCGCTCTGGTCGATGAGCTGGTGGTCGTAGGCCTTCAGCCGGATACGAATGCTTTCGTTAGCCATTTGGTGGTTTCCTCCTTATTATTTCGTACTGTTGTACATGGGCCGGGCAGATGTCGGACTGGGCTTTCAGATTTAACCGCTTTGCCGGGTGTATCACTCCGGGTCATAAGGAAAGCCGGCACAATGAGCCGGCCGGTCCACCTGCCCCGGCGATATACATCGCACAGTGGCACCGCGGTGGGAAATCCTCAGCCGCCCGAATCCAGTCCGGACATACTCCGCGGAAGTTACCGGTTTTGACGCCGCAATCTCCCGCATCATCGCAGTGCGCCCATACAGGCGCTCAATAATAATACTACAAAGTTCGGGGCAAAGTCAACCATTATTTTCAGAAAATGCTCGACAGTTTTCCCGCCTCCCCGCAGCAGCCCTTTGTGGGTTCTGACCAACCCCAAGACCGCCCTCCCAAAGGCGCAAAAATCCCCGGCCCGCAAGGGGCCGGGGCACAAAGTCTCTTCCGCCCGCTCCGGCGGATCATCCCTTCATCTGGGCAAAGTACACCCGGGTCTCCCGGGCATTCCGGTGCACCATATCGCTCAGGGCCTCCAGGGAGTCAAACTTCCGCTCCCCCCGGAGCTTTGCATAGTACTCCACCCGGATTTCCCGGCCGTAGAGGTCGCCGTCGAAGTCCAGGATCCAGGGTTCCACCGTGATCCGGTCTCCGTCGTCCACCGTGGGACGCACCCCCACGTTGGTCACCGCCAGCCGGCTCACCCCGTCGGGGGTGATCACCCTGGTGGCATACACCCCATGGGCGGGCACCAGGACCTGCGGCGGCATCAGCAGGTTGGCGGTGGGGAAGCCGATGGTGCGGCCCAGCTGCTTGCCGTGAACCACCTCCCCGGTAAACACATGGGGATGGCCCAGAAATGCCATGGCCCGCTCCATCTCTCCCTGGGCCACCAGGGTGCGGATATAGGTGGAGGACACGGTGATGCCGTCCAGCTCCACCTTTTCTATAATGTCGCATCCCATCCCCAACTCAGCGCACAGCGCTTTGAGCCGGGCCGGATTGCCCTCTCCCCGGTAGCCGAAGTGGAAGTCATGGCCGGCCACCACATGCACCACCCCCAGCTCCTTTTGGAGGTAATCGGCAACGAAGGCCCGCCAGGGCATACGCATCATCTGGTCAAAGCAGCCCACTACCACCTCCCGGATGCCGTAGCAGCGCTCCATCAGCCCCGCCCGGTCTTCCGGCGTCGTGAGCAGCGGAATCTGATGGCCCAGGATCTGCGAGGCGGGGTGGCAGTCAAAGGTGAAGGCGGCGGCCACGCCGCCCAGCTGCTCCGCCCGCTCTGCGGCCCGCCGCAGCAAGGCGCCGTGGCCCCGGTGCACTCCGTCAAAAAAGCCCAGGGCGATGACCTTTTTATTGTGATCTCTTGTACTCAAGCAGATGATCTCCCTCTATGTTCTTCTCTGGCCTATTGGCCCGGCGGGGCGAAAAAGCTCTTGACGGTGGACATGATCCCACGCTCTCTCCGGCCCAGCATCAGAAACGCTCCATCCTCTCCGTACACCCGGAAGGTTCCGTCCTCCCCCGGGGAGGGGAAGGTGTTTCCGTTGCGGCAGCGGCGCTCCGCCCGGCCCGACACGGCGACGGCGGGATAGCCGGCAAAATAGGCGTCCACCGGCAGCAGCAGCCCGGCGGGATCTTCACTGGCCAGGATCTGCTCCATGGTGCAGGCCCGCTCCAGCCCGAACCCCGCCGCCCGGGTGCGCCGCAGGGCGGCCATGACCCCGCCGCAGCCCAGGGCGGCGCCGATGTCGTGGCACAGGGTGCGGATATAGGTACCCTTGGAGCACACCACCCGGAGGGAATACTCATGGACCCCGGTCTGCTCCAGCACCTCCAGGGAAAAGATGGTGATGGGCCGGGGGGCCCGCTCCACGGTCTTGCCCTGGCGGGCCAGCTCATAGAGCTTTTTGCCCCCCCGTTTCAGGGCGGAGTACATAGGGGGCACCTGGAGAATCTCCCCGGTGAATTGGGGCAGCACCGCCTCCAGCTCCGGGCGGCCTGCGGCCACCGGACGCTCCTCCAGCACCGTGCCGGTGACGTCCTGGGTGTCGGTGGTCTGGCCCAGCCGCAGGACGGCCAGATACTCCTTTTCGCCCCCTTCGGCGAACTCCACCGCCCGGGTGGCCCGGCCCACAAAGACGGGCAGCACCCCGGTGGCCAGGGGATCCAGGGTTCCGGCGTGGCCCACCCGGCGTTCCCCCATCACCCGGCGCAGCTTGGCGCACACGTCCATGCTGGTCCAGCCCTGGGGCTTGTCCACCACAATAATCCCGTCGGGCATGGCTCACTCTCCCTGGGCCTGGACGGCCCGGACGGCCTCCAGCACCCGGCGGCGGGCCTGGGCCTCGTCCACGTCGTACATGCTGGCCCCGGCGGCGGCGGCGTGCCCGCCGCCCCCCAGCAGGGCGCACACCCGGGTGGCGTTCAGGCTGCCGTCGGTGCGCAGGCTGACCTTCCAGACCCGCTCCTCCAGCTGGCGCAGGGTGGCGCTGGCCTTCACCCCCTGGATCTTGTTGGCCCAGGAGGCCAGCTCCTCGCTGTCCCCCTGGCTGGCCTGAAATTCCGCCAGATCTGCCAGGGAGATGGCCCCCACGGCCAGCGCTCCCCCGTCGAAGAACTCCATGCTCCCCAGCAGCCGCTGCTGGAGCTTGATCTCCTTCAGGGACAGGGTCTGGAAGCAGTTCCGGTTCACCTGCTTCCAGAAGTCCCCGTACTCCATCAGCTCCGCGGCGATCCGGTGGGTGGCCGGGGTGGTGTTGTTGTAGACAAAGCAGCCGCAGTCGGTGGTGATGGCGATATAGAGCTGCTTGGCAATCGCGGCGTCCATCTCCCCCAGCAGCTTGCAGATGCGGTAGACGATTTCCCCGCAGGCCGCCGCCGAGGCGTCCAGGCAGGTCTCTCCCGCATATCCCTCGTTGGAGGGGTGGTGGTCGATGCACAGCTCAATCCTGCCCCGGTAGGGCTCAAATTCCGCCGGCAGCAGATGTTCCGTGGCGATGTCCACCGCCACAATGTGCTCGGGCACGAAGTCCGCCGGGGGATAACAGCCCTCCATGTAGCCGGCATAGGTCTCGGTGACCCCGCTGTTATAACCCACCCAGGCCCGCTTGCCCAGCTTCTGCAGCGCCAGGGCCAGGGCGGCGGCACTGCCCAGGGTGTCCCCGTCGGGGCGGACGTGGGTGAGCAGCAGGAAGTTGTCCCGCTCCCGCAGCCATTGGGCGGCCTGAAGTTCCGTCATTTCTCCTCGTCCTCCTCCAGGATGCGGTCGATCATGCTGACCATCCGCACCCCCCGTTCAATGGAGTCGTCAGCCATGAATTGCAGCTCCGGGGTGTAGCGCAGGGTGAGGGCCCTGCCCAGCTCCCGGCGCAGATAGCCGGCGGCGGATTTCAGCCCCTTGACCACCTCTTTGATATCGCTCTGATCCAGCGCGCTGACGTAGACCCGGCAGTAGCGCAAATCTGTGGTGGTGTCCACCCGGGTGATGGAGATCAGCCCCTGGACCCGGGGATCCTTCACCGTGCGCAGCAGATCCGCCAGCTCCCGCTGGATGTCCTCATTGATCCGATTGATTCGATTGGTTGCCATAAGCCTTCTCCTTATACAAAACGGCGCAGAATGCAGAATGATCTTCCCATCTGCATTCTGCGCCAAACAGGTTCCGGTGATGCGTTTTCCCCTCCGCAGCTTCAACGCCGCGGCGGCGGGCACGCCCGAAGTTTATCGCTCGATCTCCTGCATCTCGAAGCACTCCAGGATGTCCCCCACCTTGAGGTCGGAGAACTTCTCCAGGGTGATGCCGCACTCATAGCCCGCGGCCACTTCCTTGACGCTGTCCTTAAACCGCTGCAGGGAGGCGATGGAGCCCTCGTGGATGACAATGCCGTCCCGAACCAGCCGCAGCTGGGCGTTCCGGGTGACCTTGCCCTCCAGCACATAGGAGCCGGCCACGATGCCCACATTGGTGATCTTGTAGACCTGGCGGACCTCCACCCGGCCCAGCTCCACCTCTTTGTACTTGGGGGCCAGCATGCCCTTCATGGCGGCCTCAATCTCCTCGATGCACTCGTAGATGACCCGGTACATCCGCATATCCACCTTGTCCCGGGCGGCGGCCGCCTTGGCCTGGGCGTCGGGGCGGACGTTGAAGCCCACGATGATGGCGTTGGAGGTGGAGGCCAGCATGACGTCGCTCTCGTTGATGGCGCCCACGGCGCAGTGGATGACCCGGACATTGACCTCCTCGTTGCTCAGCTTCTCCAGGGAGATCTTCACCGCCTCGGCGGAGCCCTGGACATCGGCCTTGACCACGATGTTCAGGTTCTTCATCTCGCCCTCCTTGATCTGGCTGAACAGATCGTCCAGGCTGACCTTCTGCACCGGGCGGCTCATGGCGTCCTTCTTCTCCTGCTTGCGCTGCTCGGCCAGCTCCCGGGCCATGCGCTCGTCTGCCACCACATAGAAGTCGTCTCCGGCCTCGGGCACCTCGCTCATGCCGATGATCTCCACCGGCACAGAGGGGCCGGCGCTCTTGAGCTTCTTGCCTCTAAAGTCGGTCATGGCCCGCACCCGGCCCACGGCGGTGCCGGCGATCAGGATGTCGCCCTGATTCAGGGTGCCGTTCTGCACCAGCAGGGTGGCCACCGGGCCCCGGCCCTTCTCCAGCCGGGCCTCGATGACGGCGCCCTTGGCGGAGCGGTTGGGGTTGGCCTTCAGCTCCCGCATCTCGGCGGTGAGCACCATCATATCCAGCAGGTTGTCGACGCCCTCGCCGGTCTTGGCGGAGATCTTGCAGATGATGGTGTCGCCGCCCCACTCCTCGGGCACCAGGCCGTACTCGGTCAGCTGCTGCATGATCCGGTCCGGGTTGGCGCCGGGCTTATCCATCTTGTTGATGGCCACGATAATGGGGATCTCGGCGGCCTTGGCGTGGTTGATGGCCTCCACGGTCTGGGGCATGATGCCGTCGTCGGCGGCCACCACCAGAATGGCGATGTCGGTGATCATGGCGCCCCGGGCCCGCATGGCGGTGAAGGCCTCGTGGCCGGGGGTGTCCAGGAAGGTGATGGTGCTATCCCCCACCTGGACCTGATAGGCGCCGATGGCCTGGGTGATGCCGCCGGCCTCGCCGGAGGCCACGTTGGAGTGGCGGATATAGTCCAGCAGGCTGGTTTTGCCGTGGTCGACGTGGCCCATGACCACCACCACCGGAGCCCGGGGGACCAGATCCTCCTCCTTGTCCTCGTGGTCGTCGATCAGCTTCTCCTCGATGGTGACAATGACCTCGTGCTCCACCACGCAGCCCAGCTCCTCGGCGATGAGGGCGGCGGTGTCGAAGTCGATGACGTCGGACAGGGAGGCCATAAAGCCGTTCTTCATCAGGGTCTTGACCACTTCGGCGCCGGTCTTCTTCATCCGGCTGGCCAGCTCGCCCACGGCGATCTCGTCGGGGATCTGAACCTTGACCGGGGCCTTCTTGGCGATCTCCAGCTGGAGCCGGCGCATCTGGCGGGCCTGCTCCTCCTGGCGGCGCTTGGCGGACTGGCGCTGCTGCTGCTGGCGGTTGCGGCTCTGCTGGCGGATCTTCTGCTTGCCCTGGCCCTGCTGCATCCGCTCGGCCCGCTCCGGGGCCAGGTCCTCCAGGTGCTGGTCATAGCGATCCAGGTTGACGTCGGCGGCCTTGCGGGTGTCCACCACCTTCTTCTGGGGCACCCGGGACTGGGGTCGGGCAGGCTGCTCGGCGGCCTTGGCCTCGGGGGCCTTCTCCCCCTGCCGGCCCGCCCCGGCGGGCTTGGGCGCGGGCTGGCCGGCGCTCTTGCCGGCCTGCTGGCCGCCCTTGGCGGGAGCGGCGGCCTTGGGGGCCTCCTGCTTCTTCTGGCCGGGCTGGGGGCCCTCGGCGAACACCTCCGCCAGGCTCTCAATCTGGTGATGCTGGGTCAGATATTCGAAGATAATGCTCAGTTCCTCGTCGGTGAGAACCTGCATGGTGCTCTTGGGCGCGGCGGCATAGTTGGTCAGGATCTCGGTAATCTCCTTGTTGCTCAGGCCGAAGTCCTTGGCCACCTCGCGCACGCGATACTTCACTTCAATACTCATATTAGAATCGCCACCTCCTGTAGTTCGGAGCTCGTGCCAATGGGAAAGCCCGGGCGGGAATGCCTACGCTTTCCCATTGGCACAAACGTTCTGTAATCCGGCCGTGCCGGATAATACTTTGGATTGAATGGCCTGCAGCGGGCAGGCCAGCCCGGCGCGGGCGCAGACTGCCCCGCTCACGGCTTGCGGCGGGCGGACTTTTTGCCGTGCCGGGCGGTGTCCGCCTTCCGGCGCAGCGCTTTGTCCTGCCGGGCCCTCAGCGCCTGGCAGACCGCCCCGCAGGACGGCTCTGTCTCCGCCAGCTTTTCTGCGACGGCGCAGGCAAACCCCAGATCGCACACCGCGACGGCGGCCAGCTCTCCCAGCCCCAGGGCAGCCCCCAGCTCCGCCTTCCCCTCCGGAAGGGTGAGCACCGGCAGCTTCTCGCCCTCCAGGGCGCGCACCCGCCGGGCCGTGGTCTCCCCGGCATCGGCACAGAGCAGGACAAGCCGGGCCTTGTGGTCCTGGACCGCCTGTCGGGCGGCCTCCTCCCCCAGCCGGAGCTGTCCCGCCCGCCGGGCCAGGCCCAGCAGGGCCAGCCAGGGGCTCACAGT
This sequence comes from uncultured Eubacteriales bacterium, assembly GCA_959602365.1. Classification (GTDB taxonomy): domain Bacteria; phylum Bacillota; class Clostridia; order Oscillospirales; family Oscillospiraceae; genus UMGS1766. The sequence goes on along the minus strand of CAUGSS010000007.1, from coordinate 92,474 downwards.
TCCGCCTCCCGGGGCGGAGCCTGCTGCATCTGCCGCTCCAGCGAGTCCCAGACTTCCTCCGGAATCTGGCAGCCGAAGGCCCGCTCCAGGGCCCGGGCCTTCCGGGCCCTTTTCAGGCACTCCGGATCGGGGCACACATAGGCCCCCCGGCCGGGCTTCCGGCCCTTGAAATCCAGGGAGACCTCCCCCTCCGGAGACCGGACCGCCCGGATCAGCTCCCGTTTGGGTTTCATTTCCCTGCATCCCAGGCACTGGCGCAGGGGGATCTTTTTGGGCATGGAGTTCCCCTCCTCTCGCCCTCAAAGCGAGGGCTTATTCTGCGTCTTCCCCGTCCTGGACGCCGTCCTGAAGTTCCTCCTGGGGCTCGTCGTCCTGGAACAGATCGTCCTCGTCCCCGGCAATCAGGTCGTCGTCGCTCAGCTCGGCCTCGTCCTCCTCCATCTCGTCGGCGGCGGAGACGGGCTTGATGTCGATCTTGTAGCCGGTGAGCTTGGCGGCCAGGCGGGCGTTCTGGCCCTCCTTGCCGATGGCCAGGCTGAGCTGGTCGTCGGGCACGACCACCCGGCAGCTCTTGGTCTCGCCCTCCAGCACCTCCACGCTGACCACGTCGGCGGGGGCCAGGGCGGCGGCCACATACTCGCCGGGATCCTCACTGTACTTGATGATGTCCACCTTTTCGCCGCCCAGCTCTTCCACCACGGTGTTCACCCGCTGGCCCCGGGGGCCGACGCAGGCGCCGATGGGATCCACATCCGGGTCGTTGGACCACACCGCCATCTTGGTGCGGCTGCCCGCCTCCCGGGAGATGGAGCGGATCTCCACCAGCCCGTCGAAGATCTCGGGCACCTCCATCTCAAACAGACGGCGCACCAAGCCGTAGTGGGTGCGGGAGATGACCACCTGGGTGCCCCGGGTGGTGCGGCGGACCTCCACCACATAGACCTTGATCCGGTCTCCCACATGGTAGACCTCCCCCTTGACCTGCTCCCCGGCGGACAGCAGGGCCTCGGTGACCTCTCCCCCGGCGCTGAGCCGGACATAGAGGGCGCCGGTGCGGTCGTCCACCCGGTTGACCACGCCGGTGAGCAGCTCGGCGGTCTGGTCGGCAAAGGCGTCGTACACCTTGTTGCGCTCGGCCTCCCGGATGCCCTGGATAATGACCTGGCGGGCGGTCTGGGCGGCGATGCGGCCGAAGTTCTTGGTGCGGATCTCGCTGGAGACCACATCACCCAGCTGGACATGGGGCAGGCTGCGCCGGGCGTCCTCCAGGGAGATCTCAGTGTAGGGGTTATCCACCACCTCCACCACATCCCGGCGGATGACCATGCGGACGATGTTGCGCTCCTCGTCGGCGATGACCGCGATGTTGTCCCCCACGCCCTCGTGGTCCCGCTTGTAAGCGGTGGCCAGGGCCTGGGTGATCTTCTCCAGCATATACTCCTTCTTGATGCCCCGCTCCCGCTCCAGCTGATCCAGGGCCAGGAAGAATTCGCGGTTGTCCTGCTCCTGGGTGTTTTCCGTCTTTTTCGTTCTCTTAGCCATTTTGGATGACACTCCTTATCGCGGCTTTACGCGCTTGCGTTTCCTGTTCCGTCAAAATTCCACATGGAGCCGGACCAGGGCCAGCTCCTTCTTTCCAAAGGTGACCGGCGTGCCGCCGATCTCCACCGTCACATCCCCGTCCTGATAGCCGGCCAGGGCGCCGGTGAACTCCTTGCGGCCCTCCCGGGGCCGGTACAGCTTGACATCCACCTGGCTGCCCAGGAAGGCGGCGAAGTGCTCCGGCTTCTTCAATGCCCGGTCGGCCCCGGCGCTGCCCACCTCCAGCACATAGCTGCCTTCGATGGGATCGCACTCGTCCAGCTTGTCGCTGAGGGGCCGGGACACCGCCTCGCACTGGTCGATGTTCACGCCCCCCGGGGCGTCGATATACACCCGCAGGTACCAGGTGCCCGCCTCCCGGACGTATTCCACATCCCAGAGGGTGCAGCCCGCCGCCTCCACAAAGGGGAGGGCCAGCTCGGCGCATACATCAGTCACTTTTCTCATATACTCCGCCGCCTTTCCCACCGGGCAGGGCCCGGGCCAGGTACTCAAGAAAAAGAGCGGAGCCACAGGCTCCACTCTCATTCCTTCCTACTATCATGGCCTATCATAGCACGCTGCGGCAGGAAATGCAAGGTTTTTTTGGCGCAAAGCACCGGTTTACTCTACCATTTCCTCCAGCGGGCGCAGGAAAAACAGGTGGAAGGTGCCGGTGCACAGCAGCTCCTCCCCGGTCCCATAGCATTTCGCGTCATAGACCGCCACGCTGCGGCCCACATGGACGCTCTCCACCACACAGCGCACCGTGTCTCCCAGCCGGGCGGACTTCAAATAATTCACACTGCAGTCCAGCGTGACCCCGCCCCGGCCGCTGCAGGCCGCCGCCATCCCCATCAGCTGGTCCATCAGGGTGTAATAGGTCCCGCCATGGGCGATGCCCAGAGGATTGCACAGCTCCCGGGTCACCACAAAGTGTCCCTCCGCCCGGTGCAGGTCCAGGTGGTCATAGACCACCCCCACCAGACCGGCAAACTGATTCTTGCCGCTGTTGCGCTCCACAATGATCCGGGCCAGCTCCTGTTGTTCCCGATCTGTCACCAGAAATTCCCCCTATTTCATCCTTCACGGTATCTTCCTTTGATATGCGCGGCCGGACGCCCCAGTCCTTCCGGCGCAGGCCGGACCGGTCCCAGGGCGTTTTCAGCAGGCATTGCATATTATTGTAGCCGACTTTTGCGCCAAATGCAACCAGGGCGCATAGAATGAAAACACGGGAGGGCACAAGCCCAAAAAGAATGGCCTCCACAGCGGAGGCCCTGCCCGAATCTGCGCGCCAAGCGGGCGCAGGGAGGTCTGGTATGAAAATGGAAATCCAACCTGTGGACCCGGAATTCGTCCGGGTGTGGAGCCGGGTCAAATCCGCCCCCGCCGCCGGCGCCTCCGCTCCTGAATCCCCTCCGAACCAGCCCGGGGCGGAGTGGGGGGAGTTTCTCACCGGCAAGATCCGCTGCGAACTCCAGCGCGGACGGGATTACCGGCTGCTGGGATTGGCAGCCCCCGCCCGGGGCAGCGCAGAGCGGGCCAAAAAGCTGGCCGCCGCCTGGTTTTTCTGCTCCGGGGAGCGCTTTTCCCTGCACCCTCAGGGCAAGCCCGGCCGCTATCCCAACCTGGGGGAGGCCATCCGGCAGCTCTATCAGGGGGAAGGGCACTCAGAGGAAGATTACCGGCGCGCCGCCCAGCTCTGCCGGGAGGCGGAACTGCAGCAGGTGTTCACCGCCTGTGCCCAGCTCTGCCAGGCCACCCGGCAGGCCCTGTGGGAGACGGTGGAGCGCACCTGGCGGTAAACCGGTGCTCAGTTGCGGCGCCGCCGCTCGTCCAGGCAGCCCACCACTACAATGCCGCCGGAGACCAAAAACAATGCGAGAAAAGCCATCATAGGGTTTCACTTCCTTTACTTTACTGGCCTCAGTGTACCATACTCTGCCCGCGAAAAAAACCAGAAGCAGATAAAAAAATTCTTATATTTTGGTTAAATTCGGGCGGGGGGAGTGCAGCGGCCTTCCCGCCCCGCTCCCTCCCCATCCGCCCGGGGCAGCCTGCCCCGGGCGGCGGTCTGTCACAGGACCTTGGACAAGAACTCCCGGGTGCGATCCTGCCGGGGATGGCCGAAGATCTCCTCGGGCCTGCCCTGCTCCAGGATGCGGCCCCCGTCCATAAACAGCACCCGGGTGCCCACCTCCCGGGCAAAGCCCATCTCATGGGTGACCACCACCATGGTCATACCCTCCCGGGCCAGCTCCTTCATGATCTCCAGCACCTCGCCCACCATCTCTGGGTCCAGGGCGGAGGTGGGCTCGTCAAAGAGCATCATCTTGGGCTTCATCATCAGGGCCCGGGCAATGGCCACCCGCTGCTTCTGGCCGCCGGAGAGCTGGGCCGGATAGGCATCGGCCTTGTCGGGCAGGCCCACCCGCTCCAGCAGCTGTTCCGCCCGGGCGTTGGCCTCCTCCCGGCTCATCAGCTTGAGCTGCACCGGGGCCAAGGTCATGTTCCGGCGCACTGACAGGTTGGGAAACAGGTTGAAGTGCTGGAACACCATGCCCATCTGCTGGCGGACCTTGTCGATGTCCACCTTGGGGGCGGTGAGCTCCACGTCGTCGAAGAAAACCTGGCCGGAGGTGGGGGTCTCCAACAGGTTCAGGCAGCGCAGAAAGGTGGACTTGCCGGAGCCCGAGGGGCCGATGATGACCACCTTTTCCCCGTCCTCGATGCGCTCGGTGATATCCTCCAGCACCACATGTTTGCCGAAGGCTTTGGTCAGATGATTAACGGCGATCACTGGCTCTCAACCTCCTCTCAAAGATACCCAGCAGCCAGGTGAACAAGATCACCATCACCAGGTAGATCACGGCGATGCCCAGATAGGGGAACAGCACGCTGTAAGTACGGGCGCCCACCGCCTGGGCGGCGTAGAGCAGCTCCTTGCCGCCGATGGTGGTGACCAGCGCGGTGTCCTTGAACAGGGTGATGAACTCGTTGCCCAGGGCGGGCAGGATGTTCTTGATGGCCTGGGGGATGATAATGAACCGCATGGTGGGCACATAGCTGAGGCCCAGGGACCGGCCCGCCTCCATCTGGCCCACATCCACGCTCATCAGGCCGCTGCGGACAATCTCCGCCACATAGGCCCCCGAGTTGATGCCCAGGGCCAGGGCGCCCACCATGGTGAAGTTGCGGCTGGTGGCAAAGATAATGGTGCCCATAATCAGCATCTGGACAATCATGGGGGTGCCCCGGATCACGGTGGTGTACACCTTGCACACCAGGTTGACCACCCCCAGGGCGAAATTCCGGTGGCCGGGCCGCTGCTGGTCGTGGGCAGTGCGCACCACCGCCACCAGCACGCCCAGCACCAGGCCGATGGCCAGGGCAATCACCGTCAGCTCCAGGGTGGTCAGAACGCCCCGGAGGTACATCTCCCAGCGGCCGTCCGCCACAAAGGCCCGGTAAAATTGGAACAGGAAGTACTCACCGGGCCCCAGCTGGCCTCCGCTGCTCAGCTGGGAGGAAATGTCCGCATACCATTGCGCCAGGTTCATGCGCATGCTCCTTTCTGCTCAAAAAGGCGAAGCGGGCGGCCAGGGGCCGTCCGCTCCGCGCGTTTTTACCCCTTATTCTGCGGGGATATACTTGTCGATGATGGACTGAACCGTGCCGTCGGCAGTCAGCTCCTCCAGGGCGCCGTTGATGGCGTCCAGCAGAGCGGTGTTGCCCTTGGCCACGCCGATGGCGTAGTCCTCGTTGGCAAACTCGGTGTCCAGAATCTTCAGGCCGGGGTTGGCGTTCACATACTCCTGGGCCGGGGCATTGTCGATGACCACCGCGTCCACCTGGCCGTTGAGCAGAGCCTGAACGGCTGTGGCGCCGTCGTCATAGGCGGTGACGTTCTCCTCACCATAGCCGCCGTTCTCCGGGGTGTCGGAGCAGTAGATGTAGCCGGTGGTACCCCGCTGGCAGCCGATCTGCTTGCCCTCCAGATCATCGATGGAGGCAATCTCGGAGTCCTCCGGGACGATGACCACCTGCACGCCGTTGGCGTAGCTGTCGGAGAAGTCCATAACGGCGGAACGCTCCTCGTTGACCGTGACGCCGGCCATGACGATGTCGCTGCGGCCGTTCTGGACGGCCAGCAGGGCGGCGTCAAAGTCCATGTCGTCGATGACCAGCTCCAGGTTCAGCTTTTCGGCGATGGCCTGGGCCACCTCCACGTCGATGCCCTCGAAGGAGCCGTCGCCGGCCACCATCTCATAGGGCGGGAACTGGGCGTTGGTGGACATGATCAGTTTGCCGTCCTCCACCAGGTTCAGCTCGGCACTGTCGGCGCCGCCCTCCTGGGAAGCAGCGGCGTCCCCGGCGGCAGAGCTGTCGGCAGAGGTGGATGCGTCTGCGGAGGCAGAGGCATCGGAGGCCGGCGCGCCGCTCCCCTGGGCGTTGGAATTGCCGCCGCAGGCGGTCAGCAGCACGGCACACATGCCGACGGCCAGCAGCAGAGAAAGCAGTTTCTTCTTCATCATCTATCTCTCCAATCCATTTCATTTCGGATAACCTTCCGGTTCTCTGGATTATACGCTCTATGCAAGGCAAATGCAAGAGCTTTCTCCTTTTTTCGTTCAGGCGAGTCAATCTTCGTACAGCTCAACCAGCGTTTACTCGGGCTTTTCAGCTTTATTTGGCCATTTTTCGCCGCCGCCCGGAATTCCCTTTTGCCCGGCGGCCCGATGAAAGAATATACAGATTATTCATTTAAATAAATTGCAACGACGCTGGGGGCCCACGGCGGTCTCAGGGCCGCTGTGGAGCATCCGGCAATCAGAACTTCGCACCGCCAAACCCCGACAGACGCAGGCTCTTGTTCTTATCCAGCACCCAGTTGATGCAGTTCAAAAGAATGCTCCGCATTCCTTTTCTTTGACTGCACCTGCTCGGGCGGAATGAATCCGCCCTGCGCCAAGGTTTTGCCCGACGGCAAAACGCTTGTGCGCGCCACACGCGGCGGCCCGCCGGGCCGCTGTGGAGCATCCGGCAATCAGAACTTCGCGCCGCCAAACTCGCTGAGCTTTAAACTCTTGTTCTTATCCAGCACCCAGTTGATGCTCCACAGGGCGCCGAAGAGGAGCAGCTTGTTGCCCTTGTAGTCCTCCACCAGCTTGACGTCGTTGCCCTTGATGATGTCCTCCGGGTCGCCGTCATAGGCGTCGATCCACCGCAGGTACTCATAGGGCAGCCCCTCCATCACCAGTTCCACATTATACTCGTTCTTCATCCGGTACTGGAACACGTCGAACTGCAGCGTGCCCACCACGCCCACAATGACCTCCTCCATGCCGGTGTAGGGGATTTTGAAGATCTGAATGGCACCCTCCTGGGCAATCTGCTCGGCACCCTTGATGAACTGCTTGCGCTTCAGGGTGTCCTTGGGCCGCACCCGGCTGAAGTGCTCCGGGGCAAAGGTGGGAATGGGGTCGAAGCGGAACTTTTTGCCCGGGGCACACAGGGTGTCCCCGATGGAGAAGATGCCCGGGTCGAACACGCCGATGATGTCCCCGGCATAGGCCTCCTCGATGATCTCCCGCTCGGCGGCCATCAGCTGCTGGGGCCGGGACAGCTTGACCTTCCGGTCCTGCTGGACCAGGTAGACCTCCTTGTCCGCGTCGAACCGGCCGGAGCACACCCGGATAAAGGCGATCCGGTCCCGGTGGGCCTTGTTCATATTGGCCTGGATTTTAAAGACGAAGCCGGAGAAGTCCTCCTCAAAGCTGTCGATGACCTGATCCCCCGCCTTCCGGGGCAGCGGAGCGGTGGTCATGCGCAAAAACTCCTCCAGGAAGGGCTCCACGCCGAAGTTGGTCAGGGCGGAGCCGAAGAACACCGGGGACAGCTTGCCGTGGCGGACCGCCTCCATGTCGAATTCGGCCCCCGCCCCCTCCAGCAGCTCCACCTCGTCGGCCAGCTGGTCCCGCTTGTCCTGGCCAATGAGCTCCACCAGCGCCGGATCGTCCAGGTCCACCTGGGTGGCGGTGGCGGCCTTGGCATTGGTGTTGGAAGTGAAGTGGATGATCTTATGGTGGTTCAGGTCATAGACCCCCTGGAACTCTTTGCCCGAGCCGATGGGCCAGTTGATGGGGCAGGTGGCGATGCCCAGCTCCCGCTCCAGCTCCTCGCACAGCTCGAAGGGATCCCGGGCGTCCCGGTCCATCTTGTTGATAAAGGTGAAGATCGGGATGTCCCGCAGGGCGCACACCTTGAACAGCTTCCGGGTCTGGGGCTCCACGCCCTTGGCCGCGTCGATGACCATGACGGCGCTGTCGGCGGCCATCAGGGTGCGGTAGGTGTCCTCGGAGAAGTCCTGGTGGCCCGGGGTGTCCAGGATGTTGATGCAGAAGCCCTCGTACTGGAACTGCATGACGGAAGAGGTGACGGAAATGCCCCGCTGCTTCTCGATCTCCATCCAGTCGCTGGTGGCGGCCCGGGCGTTCTTTTTGCCCTTGACCACGCCGGCCTGGTTGATGGCCCCGCCGTAGAGCAGGAACTTCTCCGTCAGGGTGGTCTTGCCCGCGTCCGGGTGGGAGATGATGGCAAAGGTGCGGCGGCGGCTGATTTCAGCGTTTAAGTCTGCCACAGAAGAAAACCTCCTAGATTGATCTATAAACATAAGTGGAATTGGCCCCAGCCGGGGCAAAGCGTCTCTTCGCTCTGTGTAATCGCTTTTACATCGGAATCCCTCACAGCGTCAGATGGGGGCGGTCACATCAGCAGGGCCATCAGCAGCGGGATGGTGACCATGCTGAGCAGGGTGGTGAGGAACACCCCCTGGATCGCGGCCTCCTCATCGCCGCCGTACTCCCCGGCCAGCATGCTGACCATGGTGGCCGTGGGCATGGCGAAAACCACCACAATGACCCCCAGCACCACCGGGTCGGCGATAAACCAGCGCAGGCCCAGCCAGAGCAGCACCGGCAGGCCCACCAGCCGCAGGGCGGCCATGGCGTAGATTCTGGGGGAGCCCAGCATCCGGCGCAGGGGCTGCTTGGCAATGGAGATGCCGATGACCAGCAGGGCTCCCGGGGTGGTGATATTGCCGATGGTGGCCACGGTATCGGTGAGCACCTGGGGCAGCTTCCAGCCGGTCAGCGCCAGCACTATGGCCAGCAGGCTGGCCACCAGGCAGGGGCTGACAAAGGTGGACCACTTCAGCTCCAGCTTGCGCGCCTCCCCGCCCCGCCGGGCGCCGTCCCGGGCCAACAGCCCCACGCCAAGGGTGTAGAGGATGGGATAAAAGGGGATATTGACCACCGCGTTGTAGAACACCGCCTGGTGGCCGAAGATGGCCTGAACCACCGGGAAGCCGATAAAGCCGCAGTTGGAGAAAATCAGCATGCACATATAGGTGCCCCGGCTCCCCTGGGGCACCCGCAGCAGCCGCACCGCCGCCCAGGCGATGGCCGCCGCCAGCAGGTGGCAGAGTGTGGAGAGGATCAGCAGCTCCGCCAGCGTGCCCAACCCCGGCAGGTTGTCATTGCTCAGCACGCTGTACAGGATGGTGCAGGGGGTGGTGATGTAGACGACCAGCTTGGTGAGCACCGCCTGGGCACTGTCGGGAAGCACCCGGCTCTTCTGCCCCGCCCAGCCCACAATCAAAATCAGAAACAGCTGGATCATGGCCATAAAAATAGACGTCACATTCAAACGGGAATCCTTCCTTCTCTCAGGGGAATACCACCTGCACCAGCAGCATATACAGGGCGGTAGAGCCGAAAATGCTCAACAGCTCATTGCGCCGCCACAGGTGAAGCAGGGCACACACCGCCACGCACAACAGCTCGGGCAGGCCGTGGCTGGCGGAAAAGAGGTCGATGCTGCGCAGGCAGTAGACCACCAGCAGCGCGATCACCGCCGGAGGCAGATAATTGCCCAAATAGGTCACCCACTTGGGCACACCGCCCTCCTTCCGGCTGCCAAAGGCCAGGAAGGGCGCCAGCCGCAAAGCAAAGGTGACGCCGGCCATAATCAGGATGACCAGGGCCGCATAGATCTCCCGCTGGCTCATGCCGCCGCCCCCTCTCCGCTCCGGTCCTCCTCCAGCCGCCGCCGGAACAGCAGCAGCAGGGCCACAATGGCCGCCAGGGCCGGGATCAAAAACAGGTCAGGCCCGAAGATCAACAGGCACACCACCCCGCAGCACACCCCGAACAGCGCGGGGGCGTGGCGCCGGGCCGACTTCCACTGTTCCACCGCCAGCACCACGAACAGCGCGGTCATGGCGAAGTCCACCCCGGTGGTGTCAAAGGTGATCAGCTGTCCCACCGTGGCGCCAATCAGGGAGCCCGCCACCCAATAGCACTGGTCCAGCAGCGAGACGGCGAAGTAATAGTCCGCCGGGTCCACCTGGGCCGGAAGCAGGGCGCCCGCCAGGATGGCGTAGGTCTCGTCTGAGAGGGCAAAGGCCAGGTAGAGCTTCCGCTTTCCAACTCCCTGATAACGGCTCACCATACTCAGGCCATAGAAAAAGTGGCGGAAGTTGAGCAGAAACGTGAGCAGGGCCACCTGGGGCAGGCTGGCCGAGGCCCCGATCAGGCTGACCGCCAGGAACTGGGCCGAGCCGGCATAGACCAGAATACTCATGGCCGCCGCCCAGAACACCCCCAGGCCGATGCTGTTCAGCAACAGGCCAAAGGCGACGCCCAGCACCAGATAGCCCGCCAGCACCGGCAGCGTGCGGGGCAGCGCGGCGCGAAACGCCCCCAGCATTCCCTTCTCTCTGTTTTCAGCCACTCTCTCACAATCCTCCCGAAAAGCGAAGTGTTTTTATTATAATGAGTCCTATTGTAAAATGCAAGGACTCTCCAAGGGCGGTTTCCCGGGTGACCTGCACAAAAAGGCCTCTGTTTGGAGGGATGTGCCTGGATTGCCGCTCTGCCGCTCCAGTCCCATATTGTTCCAGACGGCAAACCGATATTCCGATTTTAAAAACTGTCCGTCACGCACGGGAAAACATCTCCCTGTGACAGCTGCCGCGTCCAGAAAAATTTTTCCCGCTTTTTGAAGATCTTTGTCTTTGCCTGCCGTTATAGTGGAAGGCAAAGGCTGTTGCACGTTTTAGGTTATTTTAAGTTTTCCATGCTAAGTTATCATGAGCAGGTATAGAATCTTCCCTCTGCCGAGTGTTTTGCCCATTTTTCTTAACCTATTGCCCAAAATGCGACACATTTTTCCCTCCAATTCGCTTAATGTTTCTTTAAGTTTTTCTTAATGGCGCTGACTTTCCAAAGCCGGCACACTATAATATGGCTACTGATCTTCTCACCTGCAGAATCCGCCCTATCTGCCCTTCTCCGAACGGGACGCAGCTGGTTCTCCTGCACAACACGGGCGGCAGATTGCCCAGGTGTGAGCATCCAGGCCGACAGCACCGCCGCTGCGCTCAACGCCATGCCGCAGAAATTCAAAAATTAGGGCTTGCAGCCTGGTATCGATCGTACTATAATAGCAGTTTGGCACGTCAGAGCTGACGCAGCCAACCGTTTGGCATCCAAAGAAGGAGGTCATAACCCAATATGAACGACGTCATTCAAACGGTCAATTTTGCTTTAATGGTGATCTTCAGCTGTTGCTACGCATATCAGCTGGTCTACCTCATCGTCGGACTGGTCAAAAAAGATCCTGAGGAACGCCGAGCGGCGGAACTGCACCGCTTTGCCGTGCTGATCCCCGCCCGCAACGAAGAGGCAGTGATCTGCGGACTGATCGACAGCATCCACGCACAGGACTATCCCACCGACCTGATCGACATCTATGTCATCGCAGACAACTGTACCGACTCCACCGCCGCCCGGGCTGTGGAACGGGGCGCCCGGGTCATCACCCGCTTCAACCGTGCCCAAGTAGGCAAAGGCTACGCCTTAGACTATGCATTCCAGTCCATTGACCGGGATGTGGGATTGGAGCACTACGACGCCTTCCTGGTCTTTGACGCCGACAACGTGCTGGATCCCGGCTACTTCACCGCCATGAACCGCACCTTCTCCCAGGGCTATGATATGATCACCAGCTACCGCAACTCCAAGAACTACAGCGAAAACTGGATCACCGCCGGTTACGCCCTCTGGTTTTTGCGGGAGTCCCGCTTCCTCAACGGCGCCCGGATGAAGCTGAACACCAGCTGCGCCATTTCGGGGACAGGGTTCCTGGTGTCCTCCCGGATGATCCGGGAGGACGGAGGTTGGAAATACAACCTCCTCACCGAGGACATCCAGTTCTCCACCGACCACATCGTCCGGGGCCATAAGATCGGTTACTGCAAGGACGCGGTGCTCTACGACGAGCAGCCCGCCACTTTCCGGGCCTCCTGGAACCAGCGGCTGCGCTGGACCAAGGGCTTCTACCAGGTCTTCGCCCGCTACGGCGGCGCCCTGGTCAAGGGCATTTTCCAGCGCCACAGCTTCCAGTGCTACGACATGCTGATGGTTATCGCGCCCGCCACCCTGCTCACTCTGTCGTCGCTGCTGTTCAACGGCGGCTGTCTGCTGGCCGGCCTGGTCTCCGGCTCCCCCTATGTGCTGGAGAGCGCCGCCATGGGTATGGGCGGCTGTCTGCTCAGCGTCTATTGTTCTCTGCTGGTCTTTGGCGCTGTCACTGTGTTGGCGGAACAGCGGCAGATTCACTGTTCCAAGCCCCGTCAGCTGCTCTACCTGCTGATGTTCCCGGTGTTCATCTTTACTTACATCCCCATGGCTGTGGTGGCCCTGCGGAAGAACGTCACCTGGAAGAGCATCCCCCACTCCATCCTCTGCACCCCGGATCAGATCTGCGGGAAGAAATAACGTTCTAATACAACATTTTACGGGCAGGTCCTCAGGGACCTGCCCGCGCCATTTTTCTTGTTTATCCGGTGCTCACGCCGACTCCAAGGAAAGGGAGAGCCGGCGGTAGCCGTCGTAGCTGGTGCGCACCACATATCGCACATCCTCCGTCCCTCCGGGGATCACCACCTGGCCGGTGACCAGGCTGCGGTTCTCCAGGTAGGCGGCCACAAAGAGCGTCGTCTCCTCTTCCCCGATCTCCAGGGCAATCGTCTCCCCGTTGCGCAGGGGCACCCCCTCGCCCCGGAGCATCAGCGTCCGGAGGTCCTGTCCCTCCAACCACTCTAAAAATGAGCTCCGGTCCCGGCCCAGAACGCAATAGTACGCAGTGGCAAAGCAGGCAAGCGCCCGCTCACGGTACACTGTCAAATGTCTCACGCTGTTTCCTCCTTGTGTTCATATGTGATTTTCTCCAGATCGGTTAAAGGGCGGCAGCACTCCTCGCTGCCGCCCCTGAATCATCTGCCGGCAAAAGCGGCCGGGCCGTCAATTATGACACGTATGCGCTGTTCATCTTGGCCGTCAACCGACTCAGCTGGTTTTGCTCTCTTTCCGATAGGAGCGGCATGATCATATGATAAAACGCAGTTGTGTCAATTGATTTATAAAATCATTCTTATTCTCTTCCGATATTTTCGCAGCGTCAAAATAACCAAATTTATCAGGCAAGTCTTTCGCATGTTCCACAATGCTCCAACCTCTTTTATTGGAGCAGCAGTTCTATCTCCCACACATCTCTTCTCCTGTACATTTCAGCCTCCCCGTCCCCGGATTGCTGCTGGACAGCCTTTACGATTCGTCGGACAGCAAGGGCATTCAGAACAAAGCACACCATAACAGCCAATCATTCTGTCCATTCAAGTATTCCAGTACAGCTTCTGCTTGGTCGCTCTGCATTGCAATTTAGATTGATTATACCATATTCAGGGCACAAATTCTATCTGCGCTCCTTTTTGTTGAAAGGACCGCCGGGTCATGCCTCTGTCCGCTTGTCTGTGCTGCTTCATGGCGCATAAGCATTCGCTCAAGGGTTATATTGTCACCGTTTTCCCTTCGGATACAGAGACATCAATCCGCCTTCAAACAGCGTATGGCTACGCGTGCCTGGCCGCCGGGGGTGCAGGTAAACAGTGTAAGGTCCCATTCTTCACTCAGCATATCTTCAATCGCTGTGGGCTCCAGCGTTTCAACTGCCTGTACTTGATAGGAAAAGCTGCGCCCTTTTAAATCTGTAAATATAACCTGTGCGCCAGCTTCAAGGCTTCTGACCGGTCCAAAATGTGTGCTGTAATTGTGCCCGGCAATTGTAAAGTTTCCGGTGTAAGCAGAACCGCTGTAGCGGCATGGAGCCAGCTTGAGGTTTGGGTAGCTCCACTCGCTCATAACGGGAAGGGACAGCCCCAGCGACGGAATATCCAATATACCGATATAGTAATGCCCCTCAATCTCCACCGAAGGCATCTCCATATCCGGATTAACGACATAATCGGGCAGTTCAGCCAGATCCGATTCCGATTCTGCAGGGCAGGAACTCTCCGCTGTGCTTTCCTGTATTTGTCCCTGCAGCGCCGACAATATGTGGTCTGCCGACTCCCCAGCTCTGTATTCATCAAACAGATTATATCCAAAGAGGAAAAGGGCTGCCGCAATCAACAGCAGCCCAATTATGACAAAGAATGTCCCTCTTTTCTTTCTACCTCTCATGGGAGTCCCCTTTGCGCCGCAGGATTAAGCCGAATGTCAACAATAGGAGACCGCTGCAGGCGAGTAGCGGGACAGGCCACCACAACATACCGGTCTGCGGCAATTTAGGCGGCTGCTCAGAAGGATACGTATTCGTCAGTATAAACACATTTTCTTCCTGCTCTGCGGTAACCGTGTAACCGTCCGGTACAGAAGCTTCAACCACTTGCCACTTGGAACTTGCGTCCAAATCGCTCCACGTATATTCCCAGTTGTTTTCCTGACTCAGAATAACCGTATCCGCAACAGTTCCGTTTTCCAAAAGCTGAACCGTGATGCTTTCGGGCCGTTTTTCTTCGCTGCCATTATCCTTCCAAACCTTTTGCACTTTTCGGCTTACCGGCAGATCTGCCGTATCTTCACGCTCAAATTTGCAGGAGGTTTCTACACTGTAATCCCACGCACCGTCTGCGGCCAATCCGGGAATGGAAACCAGCATGGGCTCCGGTGTATAGACGACGCCTCCATCCACATATTGCCCGCCTGTCACCAGATAAAGGCCTGTGGAAAGTCCCGTGAGCTGAAAGTACCCGTCCGGCCCCGTTTCCTGCGTGACAAGGGGCGTGATTCCATCCCGGGCCGCATAGGCATCCAGCGTCTGCGCCACTGCTCGCCAGCCGGAAGCGTCCAAATCCTCCAGGCTGACCGGATACTGTTCAAAGTCACCCGCCAACGTATAAATCCCGTCCGCTGAAATACCGGCAACCCGATAAATGGAAAAGGCCACCTCCGGGAACCCTATCCCATTCTCCCCAAAATACACGTTTAGAGAGCACCCATCTCCGGAGTCAGGATTTTCACGGGCAAATGCGGTCATTTCCACGCAGGAGATCCCCAGCCAGAGGATAAGCAGCAATATTCCAAGCCGTTTTAAGATTCCTTTGGCCTTCATCCATTCATCACCCCTTCTGTTCCATTTACCTTTCTTTTCCTTCGTTTGAATGGCCGTAACACCATAAACAAAACTATAACAAGCAGGATTGGAGCCGCGAGGGCCGGTGCCACAAAACGGGAATCAATGAGCATGGCGTCCGCTGTAATCCGCAGTATACCAGCCGCTTCCTGGTTTTCCACCCGATGTCCCCGCACCAGCAGACGGTGAGAGTTGACACCATAGGGTGTGCATGTGACCAGGGTACACAGATCCTGTCCCTCTTCAATGGCCAGCAGGGAGACGTCGTCTGGTTCCACAATGCGGATCTGATCCACTTCATAGGTCAGGCTTTCTCCCAACACCAGCAAAGTAAAGGTATTCCCTTCAGAAAGTTGGTCGATATCTGTGAACAGCCTGGACGAGGGCAGCCCCCGGTGTCCGGAAATCACGCAATGGGTACTTGCTCCCCCTACCGGTAGGGAGGAGCCTTCGATATGGCCAATGGCCACCTGCAGCACCTCTTCGCTGGTTCCATGGTAAATTGGCAATGTCACATCAATGCTGGGAATCTCTATATATCCAATGATACCGTCATCAGAAATGCTCAGCAGCTGCTCATAGCGCTGCTGTTCCTCCTCATTCGGGAAAAAGCGGTTCTCATCCGTTAACAGTTCCGCGTTATAATTCTGTGCTTCTTCCCACAAAGCGTCGTAAACGCTGTCATCCAGCTCCGTCACATCTTCTATATAAGTGGCGATTGCCTGGGACTGGTGCATCGAATTCCAGTAATCGGCAACAAGCGGATACAACAGCAAGGACAGCCCTGCAAAAAGCACAGCGACCAAAAGTATGACAGTAATTCTGTTTTTTTTAGAAGCTCTTTTCTTCATGCAAGGCTCTCCTCACTGCTGTACAGCCGAGAGGGGAGCGCTCCCCTCCCGGCCACAGCAGTGTGCAACGTCAGCTTACTCCTTGTCGCCGGCTCTCATACGGAGACGGACCACCAGGAGGATGCCTGCGCCGGCCACCAGCAGTCCGCCGATGACATAGAACAGGGTGGTGCCCATACCGCCGGTCTCAGGCAGGGTGGCGCCCTGGTTGTTGGCGACAGTCAGGGCCACAGCCCCGGTTCCAACATCGCCATTTTGGGCACCCCCTTGGTCAACATTGATGGTCAGGGCGGTCAGGGCGGCCGCCGGATCGCCAGCCCAGGTCTGGCCGTTGGCGGTGGCGGCAGCAATATCAAGTCTCAAAGCATTCTCCAGCAGATTGTAACCCGTGGGGGCCTTGATCTCCATCAGGTAATAAGTGCCATCATCCAGGCCGGACACTCCGAAAGCACCTTCTGCTGCAGAAGTCATAATAACGCTTGTGGTTCCATTCAAAGTTTGCCATGCTTCATAGGGAATCTCATTATAATTATTGTCGTCATACCCTTCCGGCAACGCGATCCATCCGACCAGTTTTCCGTTCTCGATATGTGCCACCCGGGTATGCCCGCCGTTAAGCAGCACGAACTCGGCGCCCTCCAGCTTGGTCTCAGCATTCTCTCCGTCTACCTTGGTGCCATCCAGTTCATAGGTGAAGACAATGACAGTATCCTCCGCGGTACGGCCACGGCCGTCCCCATTGGGATTGTTGGAGAACTCCAGGTACACGTCGTTGGGGTTGCCGTCCAGGCCGATCTCAGCGTTTGCATTCAGGGTAGCATCATAGGTCACGATGACGAAATTCCGGTTTCCCTGATCCACGTAAGGAGCGGTTTTCAAATCATCGAAAGCGATGGAGAAGCTGCCGCCGCCGTTTTCAACGTTATTAAGCGTGAGGGTGTAATCCTCTCCCTCAGTCAATGGAGTATAGCCACGCACTTCATCATCTCTGTTCACCGCAATGTACACCTGGACGGTACCTTCCTGCAGCGTCAGGCCGTTGGACAGAGTATCGGTGAAGATGTATTCATAGGTGTCATAGGCGGACATATCGGGGATGGAGCCGATCAGCTTAAAGGGCACGGAATCGCCGATATCCCAGTCGGCCACATCATTGTAGGTCGTTCCATACCCGTCATCCTGATGGTAGTCTTCTTCAGAAACCTTCTTCTCCACGGTAGGAATATCGCTGTCCTTGGGCTCCATGGCCACATTGCCCAGCACCTGAACGATGTATTCCGTGGCGGCGTCCGCATCGCCCTCCAAGCTGCCGTCCTGATCCTTCACCAAGTAGTAGCCGGCAGGGAGGCCCTCAATGACATAATTCCCATCTACAGGCGCATTGGCCGTTCCAGTGGCATCCGTCAGATGTTCCGCCGCAATTTCCGCAAAGGCTGCGGCATCCGCGGCGGCAGCGTTCTCCGCGCCGAGGGCCTCGGCCACATCGGCGGCATCTTCGCACTGGCCGTACTTTGCAGCATCCGCTTCTTTCAGCGCCGCAAGAAGTCCCGCGCCATTCACGCCGCGGCCCCAGACAATGTTGGACAGGATGGGGCCTTCCACATTGCCCCCCTGCTGAGCATCACTGGAGACATCGCCGGTGAAGATTTGGTATGCCTCATAGGTGTGTCCTGTTTTGTCATTCTGGATGGTGATGGAATAATTCTCGGCAGCAAAGGCCGGAATGGTCAACAGCATCGCCATGGTCAGTGACAGCAGGACTGCTGCCAGTTTTTTTGCTTTTCTCATGGTTCTTTTCTCCTTTCTTCTTATGGGCATTCTCAAAAAACAAACTCAGCTACATATCGTCAAATTACTCAGCGAGCGCGCCCCCCTCTCCGGCGTTTTCGCCTGATAGATCGGTATCCAACGCCGGACATTCCAACAAGGAGCAGTCCCGCGATGATATAGGGGGCTGTGCCCAGTCCGCCGGTCTCCGGCAGAACAAAGCTGATGATTTTGGTGTTGGTGATTTGAATTTCACCCTGGTCGATTCCTGTAACCGCACTGCCATCCCCCGGATAGCGATAGGACGTCTCATAGCCGTCTATATCGGTCTCCTCCACGGAATAAGTGCAGTAGGCTCCCGTCTCGTCTTTTCTGGGCAGTCCCTCCCAGGTGTAACTCCACTCGCCGTTTTCATCCGGCCGGACGGTAACCGAATCGCCATATTGGGCCTTTGTCTCACCGACATGTTGATATAGGGTAACGGTGATGCTCTCCGGCAGTTCTTCGGCAGGGGATTCCTCCCCGTTCATATTCAGCCATTGCTTGGTCACCGTGATAGAGGTAGTAAGAGGCTCGTTGCTGATCGTTTCCGTCTTGCTCTGACCGAAGGGTATGAAGGTGACTTCGTCCCATGTCACATTCGCTTCCGCCAGGACGTCGGCCATCTCCGCAGCGGTCTGCTCTTCCGTCTTTCCCAGCTCGCCCCACACATAGTACCGGGGCGTCGTATCCAGCTCATAGCCGTCCAGCGTCTCGTATTCGGTCAGGCGGTAAAGCGTGTTGTAGTAAGAGCTGTTCCCATCTCCCTCTTCATCCAGGAAGTTCAGGATAATGGCGCCCTCCAAACCGTCACCGCCGGTGATAAAGTGGCGGCCTCCATCGTCTGCTGCCGGTCCCATTGCCGTCAGATCGGTGCGCGCCCAGGCATATGTCCCATCCTCTTGCTGTTCATACCGGAACAGGTCAAAGAGCACATCCTGCAGCAGGTTGGTAACATCGTTTCCGCCGATTTTGTAAATGGTCAGGGTTGCCTTGTTCACCTGACCCCCGGACTGCTGGGCCTGAATGGTAATATTATCTCCGGCGGAGATGATCGCCCGTCCCAGCAGCGAGGCAGTATTGCTCACCTGAAGTTCTTCCAGGGCACTGGTCCCGGCGTCAATCTCATAGACGTACACTATGACACAGGCCATGCCGTCCGGCACGGTGAAGGTGTAGGAGTTGGCCGTTCCTTCCGTTTGAACCACTTTGAAACCGCCGAACTCCTCTTCCGTCACTTCTGCGCCCAAATAGTATCCATCTTGGTTTTGAGCGTCATAGTGGTACAGTCCGATGGTCTCCGGTCTCAGGGTGGCCGAGGCTCCAGCAGGCAGTGTCAGGTTATCCCGCAGTTCCAGCTCGTCGCTGCCTGGGTGCAGGTCCCGGCCCTCGGGGTTTACCGTCACATAATAGCAGATCAGGTTCTCCCCGTTTTCGGTGATGAGGACGCTGTCCTTTTTCAGGGTGAGCTCACTGTCGGTAACATTGGCCGTGGCGGAATCTGTGTCGACCCCCGTCCATTCCACTGTGTTGGTGTAGGTAAGGGTCTCTCCCTCCGCCAGATCCGCCAGCGCCGGATCTGCGCTCACATCGATGGAATAGTACAGGCCGATGATGCAGTCCTGAAACTCATCCAGGTCATACAGTTTGTAATTGCCATAATATTTACCATCGTTGTTGATGTGCTGACCCCAGATTTTCGCGGTTCCGATCAGTTCACCTGTCGCCGCATCATAGATCCGCATATTCTGGTCAAAAGAGACTTTTCCATCAAATTTCTGCAGAAGGTCATCGTGGAACTCTATGACATCGTCGTAGTTATAAAACAGAATGCGGTAATAAAGCCTGCCGCCGGTGTCCCCCAAATCAAGATCGACCGGGCCGTCCACATAGACGTCGGAATCCAGATTGAAGTCGTCCCCACTGGGGGGCATGCCGGTATTGCTGACCTGCTTGCGCAGCTGCGGATGGAATGCGGCATTCAGGTATACCTGCACCGTGCTGCCCATGATGCTGCCCACATTGTAGATCTTCACCTGTCTGCCATCGGTCACGCCCTGACGGTCCAAGAACGTCCGATAACTGATGTACAGGCGCTGTCCGCCTTCCAGCTTCACCCGGGCCTGCTCCGTAAAGGTGACACAGAACATCCCAATGGCTTGATTGGGATCCGCCTGGTCTGTGAGCTCGATCAGCTCTTGCCCAAAAATCGCCGCCATATCATCCCATGCGTTCTGGAATGTGTCGTAGTCCGGCATATCCTCCGAGTACACAACACTGACAATAAAGTCCTCTCCCCAGACCAACTCCTGTCCTGCCGCATTTTGAATGTGCAATGTATTTCGCAGTGTCTCCGGAGTGGTATAGTGGCTGTCCGGAATAAACGTCCCGCTCTCTTCATAGCAGGCATCCGGAATCCAGTCCATGTACTGAAGTCTGTCCAGCCCAAACCCGGTGGACGGATAGCTGATGGTGGACTCCCAGTCTATCGTCCCCAAATCTGTCCCTGTGTTGAGATCGTAGCCGGTATCTCTCTTGACCAGGCCGTAGCCGGCCTCCGGAATTTCGCCGTTCCAATTCGCGGTCACATAATATCCGTCCAGCCGGGCGGTATTTTGGAAGGCAATCTGTGCCCCGATCTCCGCTCCCTCGGGGAAAGGCGTCTCATAGACGATTTCATAGACCCAGTCGGCGCCAAGTCCCTCCGGCCAGGCATCAGCCGCTGGAAATTGGACGGTCATGACGTGATTCTCATACGTAATCAATCCCTGGAAAGCAGCCGTCACATCGCCCTGGGATACCTGCTGTCCTACATCGTTGAGCGCATAGGCCGTCACCCGGAGATTTGTAATATCCTCCAGAGGATAGGAGACTATCCCCCCGCCACCGATCGCATAGATCATCTCATCCCGGAATATCCGTCCGCTCAAATCCCGGCCGTCCTCATTCAGGGTAATCGTCCACTGCACATTGCCAGTGCCCTCATTGGCGCTGACCTCTTTGTGTACCATTCGCCCGCTGACCCCAACGCTGGCATTGGCCGTGACTGTCTGAGAATTATCTTTTGCAGTGGCCTCATTGGGTACGGATATATAACCGTTGGTGGTATTTACTGTTCCAAAATCAATACTGGCACTGTAATTGATGCTGTAGCGTTCGCCAGGCTGCAGTGCCGGAAGGCCGGTGATGGTAAAACTGCCGGTGTGGGCATCGTCCGTCCCGGTCTGCTGAGAAATATTCAACTCATAATCTGTGATTTTCACCGCAGAAGAAGCTCCATCCACTGTGGGGGTAATCTTCAAAACTGTTATATTGTCTTCATCAAAAGTAACCACCCCGTCGGCAGGATTGTGGGTGAAAGCGTCCGTAACGGTGATGGTGCCGTCGCTGCCGTCGGACGTTTCATCCGCCCGTACCTCAATGGTATAGATCAGGTGTTCCGGCTGGATCTCTATGCCCATATTGAGCTTATCATACTCTGCCGCCTCATCTTCATCCCTGACGTAGACACCTGCTTTTGCAATAATGAGGCTGTGCTGCTTTTCTTCGGGCACCACAGTGATGACGCCGCCGGCACCTCCGAATGTGATCTCCTCCCCCTCATCCAAATCCGCCAGGGCGATGGATCCCTGGAAATAAAAGTTTCCGGAAAAAGCTTCTCCGTTGGCGAATTCCTCGTCAAAGGTGATGCTGATCAGGCCGTCTGTGGAAATGGTATACGTCCCGGCCGCATCCCCTCCTTCCAGATATACGCTGCCTGTCTCTGTCTCGTCCAGGGCAATACCGGCAGGAAGCTGATAGTGCATGCTTCGCTGATCCCCATTGATTATTCCCGCAGGGATGGCATAACGTATGGTAACTCGGATGGTATCGCCTTCTGTAAACGTATCACTCTGAGTCCACTGTCCCCCCTGCTGCCGCTCCACCGTGACACTTGTGATATCATCGGCGAAGTCATAGCTTCCCGTCTCTGCCTGGGGGGCGGCAAAAAGCATCGCATTGGAAACGGGCTGGTCGGTGGATGTATAACCCGGCTTGGACACGGTGGCCCCACTGGTCCCGGACGGAATGACCTCGGCCGTCTCCGGCTCCCCGTCCCCGCTCTCTTTTTGCGGTATGCAGCTTTCGTCGTGGATATGTTCCTTCACTTCCGGCATGCCACAGATCAGCCCGCCGTTTTCATCAAAGCACGCCTCAGTGTGGGTGTGCAGGATAATCTCCTCTTTTCCGCAGATCAATTCCTCCTGGATTTCATAGCAGTCATCTGTATGGGTGTGGGCAGCCGTCTCTTCCTGACCGCAGATTATCTCCTCCGGATAGCATTCTGCAGTGTGGGTGTGGCCCCCCTCTGACTGTCCGCAGACCAGTACGCCGTCCTCGTCATAACAGCCGGTATCCTGCGTACAAACCAGTGTCCTCTGGGTTTCGTAACATTCCGCCGTATGAGTATGGCCCGCTTCTGATTTCTGACAAATCAGGTTTCCCTCCGCGTCATAGCAATTCGCATCATGTGTATGCGGCTCGGCTTCTTCCTGTCCACAGATCAGGGTTTCAGAAACCTCATAGCATGCTTCTGTGTGGATATGCCCTTCATGGACGTGTACGGCCGATTCTTCCAAACCGCAGGCGGGTTCTTCCGCAGCCCCATAACAGGAGTCGTCGTGAATATGTCCCGCTCCCTCTTCCAAGCCGCAGGTCAGAATGCGGGTCTCCTGATAGCAGGAGGCATCGTGGGTATGTGCCTCAATTTCTTCCAATGGACAAATGAGGGTTCCATCTTCTGCGTAACAGGCGCTGTCATGCGTGTGGACCACAAAGTCCGCATACCCACAGGTAACATTGCCATTCTCATCATAGCAGCTGTCGGAGTGCGTATGGATATCAAGCTGACACTCCAGCATCTGGGGGCTGTTTTCCATGGTGACAGCCGGCAAAATCATCGCAGTGCCCGTCACTACCACCGCAGCGGCAGCCAGAACAGCCGTCAGCTTATACCAGCGCTTCCGCAGCCGGTGCTCCCGCATGTATTCCTGGATTCTATTTTTCCAACCCATTTGCTTCATGGAAAGCCTCCCTTCCAGGCGTTATTCAGGCATTACGCAACCATTCCCAATTCATTTAACGGCCAAATCCGGAAGATTAACCTGCCGACAATCTGTTCCTCCGAAACACAGCCTACCTGGCTATTGCGCGAGTCACTGGAGACACTTCGGTGATCTCCCATGACGAAGTATCGTCCTTCCGGCACCTGATACGGCAATTCGATATCGCATTCTCCCAATGCCGTCTCCTCCAGATAGGGTTCATCAAGTGGTTCGTCATCAATGTATACATTACCCGCCTCGTCTATATCAATCCATTCCCCTGGCAGGCCGATCACACGTTTGACCAAAATCTTATTGTTATAATAAAACGCAATGATATCACCACGTTCATAAGTCCCGCTCCTTACGGCTGCAACGATGTTCCCATTCACCAGGGTCGGCGTCATAGAAGCACCGTAAATCCGCAGGACAGGAAGGAACAGGTTGGATATGAGTACAACAGCAGCCGCGACAACAAGCAGAATAGAAACTGTGCTGCGCAGCAGGTGTCTATACTGCTTTTTGTAGGTGTCCCTTTTCAGCTCTTCCTCCAGCTGCTCCACCAGCGGTGTGGAAGAAACCGGCTTTTGTGTCACGCCGGCATCCCGCCTGCGCCGTCCTCGCTCAGTCTCCCGTTTCAGCTCCGCTTCCAACTGCTCCAGCGTGGGCATGGCGGAAATCGGTTTTCGTTTCATAGGGGCGCGCTCCGCTCATACAGGAAAATCCGGGATGCTGAAATGCAGCAATTTTTTCAGCTCCTGATGATTTTCATAAAAAGATTGCAGACGGCGGGAAACTTCCATCCAATAAGATTCCGACTTTTGTCTGGCCTCTTCTTCCATGGATTGGCATTTCCTTTTGCAGGCGGCCTCCATCTCCACACATTTTGCTTCGGCCTCCTTGAGCCGGCGGTCCACCTCCGCCTGATTCTCCGCATTCCGACGGGCACAAATGCCAGCCTGTCTTTCGCTGAGGCTGCGTATGTTATCAATATACTGTTGGCTGGCCGCCTGCGCCGCTTCAAAAACTCCATTGATCTGGAGCGCAGCCACCGCAATAGATCCCGCCTCGTCGATCGCGATTTCCCTGGATTGCAGCGCTTTCCTGGCCTGTTCCAACGCTTCCCTCAATTCGGTGATTTCCTTTTCATATTCGGTTTTCAGAAATTCCCGGTCTCTCTCGTGCTCAGACTTTAAAAACTCCAAATCCTTCTCATACTGGGCTTTGCTGGCCTCCATCTCTTTTCCCTGCTCAATCATGATTTCCAAAAGCTCTTTTCTGCCTAAGCTGCGCAGCTCCCGTTCTGTCATAATGGCACCGCCTTTCTCCTGCCCTGTCTGAAAGGAACGGCCAGTCTCTGCCGGCCGTATGTTTTCTGCTTGGAACGTATCCATTCTTCTTCCTGCCTCTCCCGCTCCAGCCGCGGTGTCCTCGCATTGATTTCCGGCAGGAAAAGAAGGCCTGGATATCTTTAAAACAATGTCAAAAGGGACTTCCTCATCTTTCCGAAGGATATGGCACTCCGTTCCGGGCTTAAAGCTGTGGATCCTATCAATCAGCTCCTGTCCGGTCATCTCTGTTAGTACTGCCCTGGTAAATACAATATCAACATCGTGATACATCACAAATTTGATTGCGTCATCAGCGTTACTGTACAGGGATGCGGTAACGGCAAACTGCTGCTCTGTCAAACGTTTTGTTTCCCGTTCCAGCGCATCTTTGTCGCTATCGACGAGCAGAATTGTCATAACATCCCCCTTTTCTCTTTTTCTTCCAGATTTAGCATAGCATTCCGAGCGCAACAAAAGCGCAACAAACGGAATTGATTCGTCGGCCGACAGATTGCATTCAAAAGCTGGCGGGCATTTCATCACCTCCCGCCCCCTCTCCAAGTCCCACAGGCCGCTTACGCCATAAGGCTTCAAACATCCGCTTTGCCAACAGGCTGTCCCACCCCCCAGAGCCTGGCTTCATCTGAAAACACCTGTGGGTACCGCCGTCAAACAGGGGCTTTCTTTTTTGCTTTTCCGTTTTGTTCAAGGCCAGATGCTGCAACGCAGCAGCGGACGCGATTTCAAAGCGGAAGCAAGACCAAAAAGCGAACAAAAACAACGAGGAATGGTACAGCCGTTTAACCATACCATTCCTCGTCTTATTTTTGTCGGGTCAGCACAAGTCAGGTGTCTCCGATGACTCCCGTTCAGAATTGCCTGTCATCCGTCAAATTGTCCTGTTTTCAATCCCAGTTTCCCATTTTTCTTTACCGGGGGTGCTCTTTGACCGCACATTTGTCCACCGCCAGCGAAACCGGCCCGCCGGGAGATGTACCACTCCGGCGGGCCGGTCTGCGTTGTTCAGCCCGCCTTGCGGCTCCACCGTTTTCCGCTGGACCGCGGGCATGGAACGCTCCCCGGCCCTGATTTCAGCGCACACCTAGGCCAAGTTCGTTTTGGCATTCTCTCCTGATATTTTGACGAATGTCTGGTCTGTCATATCCATGGCCGGCCGACAGAATCCGCATGGAGGCAGACCCTGCCGGCCGTTTCAAAGGGCATCCTTATTGGTGAATTTTCATCTGGTGGAGCATCCGGACAAACTTGGGGTCGCTGTGATCCACGATCTCGCTGTGGCCGATGTCCAGCCTGGCGATCTCCGCCATATCCTCGCCGCTGAGCTGGAAGTCCCAGATGTCCAGGTTCTGCTCCATGCGCTCACTGTGGACGGACTTGGGGATAACGGTGACGCCCCGCTGCACATTCCACCGCAGGGCCACCTGGGCGGCGCTCTTGCCGTACTTCCGGCCGATCTCGGTCAGGACGGGGTGAGTGAAGATGCCGTGGCTGCCCTCGGCGAAGGGGCCCCAGGCCTCGGGGTGGACGCCGTACTCCTTCATGAGCGCCAGGGCGTTCTCCTGCTGGAAGAAGGGGTGCAACTCCACCTGGTTGACCGCGGGCTTGATCTCCACGCTCTCGCACAGGTCGGCCAGGCGGTTGGGATAGAAGTTGCACACGCCGATGGCCCTCAGCTTGCCGGCCTTATAGGCCTCCTCCATGGCATGCCAGGCGCCGATGTAATCGCCCATGGGCTGGTGGATCAGGTACAGGTTGATATAGCTCAGCCCCAGTTTCTGGAGAGAGGTCTCAATGGCCGCCTTGGCCCCCTGGTAGCTGGCGTCCTGCACCCACAGCTTGGTGGTGATGAACAGCTCCTCCCGGGGGACGCCGCACTTGGCGATGGCCTTGCCCACAGCCTCCTCGTTCATATAGGCCGCCGCCGTGTCAATGAGGCGGTAGCCGGTGGAAATGGCGTCCAGTACCGCCTGCTCACAGACGGCCGGGTCCGGCACCTGGAATACGCCGAAGCCCTCCAGGAGCATCTCCACGCCGTTGTTCAGTTTCACAGTTTCAATCTTGTTCATGATAGAAGTCCTCCTGTTGGTGTATTGTAACCGTCCTCCCCCGATCCCGCAACCTGGGTTTCACGCTATGAGAGACGGCTGTTATCCGTGGATTTTAACGCTGTTCAGCTGCCTTGCCGTAGAAAAGCAATGATGATCGATGATCTCGCTGTGTCCGATGTCCATTCCCGCGATGCGCTCCATCTCCTGCGCGGTCAGTTCAACGTCGAAAATATCCAAATTTTCTGCCATTCGGGCTGTGTGGACGGTTTTTGGAATGGTGGGGATACCTCGCTGGAGATGCCACCGAAGTATGATCTGAGCGGTTGTCCTGCCGTGCTTGTCCGCAATTTTGGCCAGCGTCCTGTGATGGAAAATGTCCTTCTGTGCTTCAGAAAACGGTCCCCATGCCTGGGGGACAACGCCATAATCCTCCATGACCCGCAGGGCGGTGTTCTGCTGGAAAAATGGATGGATTTCAATCTGGTTGACCATGGGCCTGATCTCCTGATTCATGCACAGGTCTACCAGCCGCTCCGGGGTAAAGTTGCTCACCCCGATGGCCCGGACCGCACCCTCCCGGTACAGCCGTTCCATGGCCCGCCAGGCGCCGTAGTAGTCGCCAAAGGGCTGGTGGA
This sequence comes from uncultured Eubacteriales bacterium, assembly GCA_959602365.1. GTDB lineage: Bacteria > Bacillota > Clostridia > Oscillospirales > Oscillospiraceae > UMGS1766. The sequence goes on along the minus strand of CAUGSS010000007.1, from coordinate 65,578 downwards.
TCAGATACAGATCAATGTAATCCAGACCCAGCTGTTTCAGAGAGCTGTCAAAGGCTTTGAGCGTGCCGTCGTACCCGGCGTCCTGCACCCACAGCTTTGTGGTCACGAACCACTCCTTTCGCGGCAGCCCGGAACCGCGGAGCGCCCTGCCAATCGCCGCCTCATTTTCATAGGATGCGGCCGTGTCAAACAGGCGGTATCCTGCCTCCAGCGCCTGTGAAACACATCGCTCACACTGTGCAGCGTCTCTGATCCGGAATGTGCCATAGCCGATCATTGGCAGCTCCACACCGTTGGAGAGGGGCCTGTACTGCATGGTGTCAAGCCTCCTTTAGCCTGATTTCTTTCGGATAAGCACATTGTAGGCCCGTTTTCCCACGAAGTACAGTGCCGATTGTGCAGAGTGCTCTAACTAAAACGCATACTGGTTCTTGCAATCCGCTGGGGCGGCTGTTACAATAATCCCAGAGTGGTGATGATTGTGTTTGAGATCTACCAGCTGGAGCAGCTTTTGGCCTTTGCGGAGTGCGGGACCCTGTCCGGTGCGGCGGAGCGCCTGCACCTGTCTCAGCCCGCCCTCAGCCGCTCTATGCAGCGGCTGGAAGCGGAGCTCCAGGTCCCATTGTTTGACCGGCATAAGAACAAGATCGAGTTCAACGAAAACGGCCGCATGGCGGCGGAATACGCGCGGCAGGTCATGGAGAAGTGCCGGGATATGATCAGCCGCGTCCAGGCCTTCGACCGCAGCCAGCGGACCATCCTGGTTGGGTCCTGTGCCCCAGCCCCCCTTTGGGAAATTCCTCCGCTTCTGTCCGACCTGTATCCCGATATGACAATATCCTCAGAAATAAGGGAAAACGACGTACTCCTCCAAGGCCTGCGGGACAGCGTCTATCGACTGATTGTCCTGCCGTATCCCGTGGAGGAACCCGGAATTTCCTGTGTAAAATATGGGGAGGAGCACCTGTATTTTTCGCTGCCGCCGGCACATCCGCTCTCTGGAAGCAAGGGACTTTATATGAAGGATCTCAACGGCGAGACGATGCTGCTGCGGAACCGTCTGGGCTTTTGGCGGGATGTGACCGATCAAAAAATGCCGGATACCCGTTTTCTGGAGCAGGAGGACGCGGCCTTTGAAGAACTGGTAAAATTCTCCGCACTTCCCAGCTTTGCAACAGATGCGGTTCTTCGCAGGGAGGGGAATCCTGTAAATCGGATTAATATCCCGATTCTGGATGATGAGGCAAATGTGACCTATTATTGTCTCTATAAGCTGCACGGGCAGAACGATTTGAGCGCCTTTCTCAAAACACTTCCGACCGCCTGATTTTTGATTGCTTACTGCCCCTTAAATCTTGAGTCGGACGCAACGTCAAAATAACTTTCCCGCTTCTCTTTATCCGTGTTCCATGCAGGGCGCGGAGGCAGAAAATAACTCCCGCCCTTTGCCGATAAGCTGTAATCGGTAAAGGGCGGGAGAATTTTTGACCACGCTTTTGTTTGTTGCCTGCGCTCTAGTCCGTTGTTTCAAATTCCATGGAATCCAAGCTCGGCATTGCGAATCTCTGCCCAGCTGTACGCGCACATATAATCATTTTGAAATGTATTGATTGCCACAGCGTCCCCCTGCAAAAAACGATAGTAATCGCAATCGAATCTCTCAGGAATGACTGCATAGCTGTTATGGCCTTTCAAGAGGATTTCATCCGCATTCACTTTTTTCAGCGTGTTGACCATTTCATGCACAATGGTTCGAAAATATGACTTTCCGGAAAGAGTGTCTTCCGCATCCTCAAACAAGGCCGCATAAGCTTCTCCAGTTGTAACGGACAGGCCTCGGCGATCGACAAGATAGGCCAATAACTCCTTTGATTTTGCACGTCCAAACCGGACCAGCCGGCCGTCCACATAAAGGTCAAAGCCGCCAAAGGTCCTAACCTCAATACGGCTCTGCCTCTGCGGGCTTTTATAAATAAATGTAAGTTCCCGATTGACTGCTTCTTCTGTGACAGGCTTTAGGAGATACCCGGTGGCATGCATCGCAAATGCGTCCACCGCATACTGTGAGTATCCGGTAACAAAAATAATATGAATATCCGCCTTGATTTTCTTGAGCTGTACCGCCAGCTCTAACCCGTTCATGCCCCCTGTCTGAATATCCAGAAAAGCAACATCTATGGGATACCGTCTTGCGGTTTCCAACGCGTCATCCGGCCACATATGGGAAAAAACGGTCACATCCGGACGAATGCGCTGCAGGACAGAAACCAATTCCTTCAGCTGTAAAGGCTCATCGTCAGTCACCAAAAAATACATACGCCACCACCTTATTCCCAGGGAATGCGGATCGTTGCAGTTGTACCCTGGCCGCTGCTCTCTATCTCCAGCGTGCCATTCACCATTTCCCTTAATCGGCTGCGGACATTTTCAATCCCAATGTGGGTGTGTTCACCCAGAGGAGCATATTCCTTTGCCTTTTCCATTCCAACCCCGTTATCCGCAATTGTCACCACAGCGTACTCATCCGTTTCCTCCGTCCGGATTATGACCGTGCCTCCACTCCGCCTGTTCAGGATGCCGTGCTGCACTGCATTCTCCACCAAAGGCTGCAGCGTAAGGGGTGGTATCAAAAAATCTTCGGTTTTTATCTGATAAATGACCTGAAGTTTATCTCCAAAACGCTGCTGCTCCAGATATAAATAGTTCGTCACATGATTCAGCTCCGATGAAAAAGCAATCGGCGCACGGTTTTTCAGGCTTTCCATATTTCCACGCAGGAACTCTGAAAACCGCTTTATAGCCGTTCTTGCCGTCTCCGGATCGCTCTCACATAAGTGATAGATAGCACCTAAAGAGTTGTACAGAAAATGCGGCTGGATCTGACTGAGCATAATATCAATTCTCCGCTCGGCCAGTTCCTTTTCCTGCTCTTTCATTGTCACCTCATGCTCAAACTGTACATTCATGAGTGTAACCAATGTGGCCACGGTTACGCCCGCATTGACAATGGCAATTCCCCGCATTGCCATCTGCATCGCACCGCAGCCCAGAGGGATAAAGATATATATCAGGAAAAATACCACCTCCCGCACACGCAGTTTCTTTCGATAGATAATAATCAATGCCATAAAAAGCAGATAGCAAAGCAGCGGTATAAACTGTGAAATCAGGAACAGCGGACCCCGCTGATATCCGTCATCTGTTATGCGGAAGATAAAACCGGTAAATGGGCTGATGACCGCAAATACAGCCTGCACACTGCACAAGGCCAGAGCATAAGACGAGCAAAACTTCTTTGCCCTGCCTGTTAACATCAGATATTCCATAATATACTGTATGAAGAAATACAGGACAAACGCAGAAGCCGCATAATAAAGCGTCGTGGCAATCGATAAAATCATTTTTTCCGAGGCAGCAGCCGCTGTCGGAAAAATCCAATCTGGAAGATCGCCTGCAATCATAAAAATATTGGATATGCAGGCGCCTAAAAAAAACAGGTTCAGCCTCTGTCGGTAGCGATGATTGCTGATCAGGTAAACAATCGGCAAAATGGATAAAACAATGCAGAATAAATCCAGCGCAATGTTGGCGTATCTCAGATCATCCATCCGGCTTCACCCTGTCTCTCCAAAATCAAGCAATCATACAAACCGCAGATATATGATTTTCAAAGCTCCGTCCGCTTTTGAATGCCGTACCGGCGGCCATCGATTGTCATTCCCAAGATTGTTCTCTTCCGCGTCACCTGCTGTTCCCCTGTTGTCCTGAATGGAAAAGCAGACATTTCCGTTCATCTTTTCGTGTTGCAGTTTTTGCAATATATGACAGTAATTTTTTACAACATGTAACAAATTTTGATGATAATATGTTTTGTTTTATGATACACTGTTTGCCTGAAAATGTCTACTTTTTTACATCAAAAAAATTCTGGCGATGTTCCCGCGCCCATCTGAGAAATGTATCTTGCGCGATATGCAGTTCCCTGGCCGCTTGTCTGGAACTGATGATTCCTGTTTCCCAGCGCTTTTTTACATCTGAAAAATTTTCCGGTATCGGTTTTCGTGGGCGTCCGAATCGCACTCCACGCAGCTTCGCCGCGGCAATTCCTTCCATCTGGCGCTGATGAATATTCTCCCGCTCACTTTGGGCCACATAGGAAAGAATTTGAAGAACAAGATCCGCCACAAATATACCAGTCAAATCTTTTCCCGTCTGTCTCGTGTCCAGAAGCGGCATATCCAGGACCACAATATCCACCCGCTTCTCCTTTGTGATAATCCTCCACTGATTTAATATCTCTTCATAGTCCCGGCCCAACCGATCAATCGATTTCACCACAAGTATGTCGCCCGGTCTTAACTTTCGCAGCAATTTTTGATACTGCGGTCGATTGAAGTCCTTTCCGCTGAGCTTGTCAACAAAGATTTTATCCTCCGGTACGGGAAAATTTCGCAGCGCTATGATCTGCCGCTCCTCACATTGTTCTTTTGTGGATACCCGTATGCACCCAAATGTTGTTGATTTCATAAATCGTTCCTCCTTTGACTCAGGCATTTCTGCAGAAAACATTGTAGCAGGAGGCTGAGCACAAGGAGTGAATACAGATACTTCTGCGTCTGCACTCCAAACTGCTGGATTGTCCATACAGCACTGCAGCAAGATCTGGTTGTCTTCCCACCTCTTTTGGCGGCTGATATAAAAGCGGGGCGCTGCATGAGGCAACGCTCCGCTAAATAAATCAATATGAATTTCGAAATGTGGTTGTTCAGATCTCGCTGGCGGCGGCGTAGGCCTGGCGCATCGCCTGCTGGACTGTGGCGGGCTTGACGCAGTCGCCGATCATATAGACATGGGGCGCAGTCCCATAAAAGTCCATGGCCTCCTGCTGCAAGGGGGTCATACCCGCGGAGACCACCACGGTATCCGCCGGGATTGCGTGTTCCGCCTGGTCCTGATCCAGATACCAGACACAGCCGTCTGCCACCTTGGTGCAGCGGGCATTGACCACGCTGTGGAAGTCCGGAATGGCCTCCCAGGCCTCCTGGAACATGGAGCGGTAGTGGACAAAGGTGGAGTCCGCCGCCAGCTCGCCCCGCATTTCGACCACGGTGGCCACATGGCCGTTCTTGGCCAGGTGCATAGCGGTTTCCACTCCGACCTCACCGCCGCCGATGACAACTACGCGCTTGCCCACCGGCTTCTCCCCCATCAGCGCCTGGGTGGCAAAGATGACGTTTTCGCCCTCCAGGCCCGGGATGGGGGGCTTGCTGGGACGGGCGCCCAGGGCGACAACCACGGCGTCATAGCCCTCCGCCTCCACCTGCTCCGGCGTCACCGCCGTGTTGAGCCGGACGTCAATGTCCCGCTTTTCCACCTGGCGGATCAGGTAGCGTTTGAAATCCCGCAGCGTCCATTTGAAGTCCACAAAGTCGGCGTGTTTGATGGCGCCGCCCAGGCTGTCGGTGCGCTCATAGAGCACCACCTGGCGGCCCCGGTCACACAGGTCGATGGCCGCCTTCATGCCCGCCGGGCCGCCGCCGATGACCGCCACCCTTTTGACCCCCTCCGGGGCGGAGCCCAGATAGTGGAGCCGGTGCTCAATGCCGATTTTGGGGTTGACAGAGCAGACGGAGACATAGGGGTCGTGGGGGCCCCGGCCATGGCACTTGTTGCAGCGCAGGCAGGGCACGATGTCCTCCGCCCGGCCCTCATAGACCAGCTTGCCATAGTCCGGGTTGGACACCCAGGCCCGGGCCATGGAGACCAGGTCGATCTTTCCCTCGGCCAGCGCCCGCTCGCCGGTCTCGGGGTTATGCCAGCCGCCCACCGAGGCGATCAGCATCTTGACCCCGTGCTCCTTCATATAGGCCGCCTGGCGCAGGAAGGGGGTCTCCTCCGGATTGAAGCTGGTGGGGTGGTTGGGGTCGGCCTCGCTGGCCCGGATCTGGGCAATATCCACATAGGGCTCAAAGAGTTTCAGATAGGCCACCGCATCATCCAGCGTGTAGCCCCCCACGGCATCCTCCTCGCCGGAGAACAGGATCTCCACGATGAAGTCCCTGCCCACCGCCTCCCGGATCTTCTTCAGAATCATTAGCGGGAACCGGGCCCGGTTCTCCAGGCTGCCGCCATAGGCGTCGGTGCGGTGGTTGGTCAGCGGAGAGAGGAAGCGGGTGGGCATCTGCCCCCGGTAGCACAGATGGATAGACACCATGTCAAAGCCCAGGAATTTCAGGATCTGGCACTGCTGGGCATAGCTCTCGGCCACCTTTTCCATGGTCTCCTCGTCCAGCGCCGCCACGGTGGCCCGGACGTGCTCATAGAATTCCTCCACCTGTTCCGGCGTGGAGCCGGGGAAGGGGCCCATGGGGCAGTCCAGCTGGACAAACTCCAGCGTCCCCTCGTCCATGGGGTTCTTCCGGCGCAGGATGGGATACTTGTTGCTGGCCACAAAGAAGCCCATGCAGGCCTGGGCGCCGTAGTAATGGATGGCGTCGGAGAGCTGGAGCAGATAGTTCTGGCACTGGGGATTGTAGAGGTCAAAATCCGGGAAATGGGGGCCATCCATCTCCATGGGCATATGCTTATCGGCGTTGAAGTCGTTGATCCCCATGCACGTCACGATGGCAGCCCCGGACTTGGCCCGGTTGGCGTAATGGGCGATGACGGAATCGGCGGGATAGCGTTCCGGACCCTGAAGGAAGTGGGGCAGCGAGTTGGCGGACTCCATGCGGTTTTTGATCACTTTGCCCCGGATGACCAGCGGCGAGAGCAGGTGGGGGTAGGCAGATTTCATTGTCAGTCACTCCTTTGTCGGATTTGGATGGCTAGGGCGAATGCCCCCGCGCAGGCGGGGGCATTCATCCTCAGGGGGGAAGAGTATAGCAGGTGAGAAAAGCTTAATTTTCAGCGCTGCGGCCGGCCGAATGGCGGCGGTTGAGCTCCTCACGGACCTTGGTAATCTGGTCCTTCTTGATGGGATAGAACAGCACAGCGAAGAAGGCGATGGCGGCCAGCGCGCCGGGCAGGGCGAATCTGAGCACGGCGACGCCGCTGGCCATGGCAGGGGTGACTTCCACGGTCACGGGGCCCATCCCCTGGAAGCCCACCAGCTGCAGGCCCCAGCCGGCGATGGTGGAGGCCAGTCCGGCGGCCAGCTTCATCAGGAAGGAGACCAGGGCGAACACGGTGGCGTCAGAGCGCACATGGTTCTTGTGCTCCAGCACGTCGCAGACCTCAAAGCAGAGGTTGATGACATTGATCTGAATCATGCCGGTAAAGATGTTCAGCACGATCAGCATGACCAGATACAGGGGGATGGAGGTGTTGCCGGCCAGATAGCACAGCGCCAGCATGGCGCAGTAGATGGGGACCGTGACCAGCATGAAGGTCTTGCAGCTGCCCACTTTGGTGGAGATGTAGGGGTAGAAGAACTGGCCAATGCAGGCGCCCACCGCCACCAGGGCGACGCCGGCGCCGGTGATCAGCGCGGGAGAGCCCAGAGAGTAGGTCAGATAGTAGGTGTTGAGCATATCGCACAGAATGGTGTTGAAGGTGAAGAACAGCTGGGCGATCATGACCGCCAGCAGGGCCCAGTTCCCCTTGAGCACGTTCAGGAAATCCCGGAAGCCGGAGACCTTCTTGGCGGCGGGCTCGGCCTCCACCAGGGCCTTTTCCTTGCAGCCGAAGAAGGAGAAGCCGGAGGCGACGATGGCGATGATGCCCACCACGATGGCGGTGACAAAATAGCCCTGCCGGTCGCCCAGCTGAACGGTGATGTAGCTGAGCAGCATCGGGATCAGCACGGCGGGGATACGGGAGGCAATGCGGCTCCAGGCCGTGACGGAGGCCCGCTCCTGGGGGTTGAAGGACATGGCGCCGGCCAGGCCGTAGTAGGGCAGCTCCAGCACGGTGAAGCACATGCCGTAGAAGATGTAGACGATGGTATAGTAGACCATCTTGCCCACATTGCTCAGGTCAGGGGTGAAGAACAGCAGGGCAAAGATGATGGCCATGGGGACGGCAGAGAACACATAGGGACGGAACTTGCCCCATCTGCTGTGGGTGTGGTCGGCCAGGGAGCCCAGGATGGGGTCATTGATGGCGTCCCAAATACGGGCAACCAGCATCATGGTGCCGATGAAGCCGCCGGGCAGGCCGGCCACCATCATCAGGAACATCATCAGGTAGCTGTTTGTAATGGTCTGGAAGCAGTCCTTTCCGGCATAGCCGATGGAGTAGCACAGCTTACCGGCTACGCCAATGCGGTCTTCTGGCGGGACAGAGTACTTGACTTTTGACATCGTTTCATACCTCTTTCTGTTTCAATTTATTTTCTCTCTTTTCAAAGCCGGATGCAACGGCTTTTGACCCATTTGGCTGCCTCCTGCCCGGCAATACGGCCTGTGTTGATGGCGAAGCTGGAGGTGTTGCCGGACAGCACAAAGGGATAGGTATCGGTGTAGATGGAGTTGGCGTCGTTGCCGGCGGCGTACAGGCCGGGGATGGAGTCGCAGTTGACGTCCTGCACCTCGGCGCGGTAGTTGATCCGCAGGCCGCCCATAACCCCGTAGGCATGGCGGCGGAACTTGGCCACATAGTACTTGCCGCCTTCGATGGGGGTCAGATAGCGGTAGTCCTTGTGGAAGATGGGGTCCCCCCGGTTGGCGCAGATATTGTCGTTGTACTCCCGCACGGTCTCGATCAGCCGCCGGTCGATGCCCATGCCGTCGCACAGCTCCTCCAGGGTGTCGTACACCATGATGTCCCGGTTGCCCCGCTTCCAGTTCATCTCCAGGTACTCGTCCGCCGTCAGATTGTCCATAAAGTGGACGTTGCCCATCTCGTAGTCCATGCCCACGTTGTCATAGCGGTCCCGCATGGACTGGGTGAAGATCATAAAGGCGGTGGACTGCTTCTGAATGGCGATGGCGTTGCCCATGAACGCGCCGTTGCGCATCTCCGCCTCGTCGATGAACCGCTCGCCGTGGAGGTTGACGCAGATGTTCTGGGGCTGGCGGAACCAGGGCAGCTGGGCCGGGACGCCGCCGGGGCCGAAATTGGGGTCGGGAATGGAGGCGAAGGAGTCGATCATCAGCTTGGTGTGCTGGGCGCCCGCCTCCCAGGCCAGCTCCACCCCCAGCTTGGGGGCCTTGGCCGGATCCTCATAGAGCATGCCCGGGAACACGGTGATGTCCTTGCCCAGCATCCAGCCGGTCTCCTGATAGACGAAGTCGGCCCGTTTTCCGGTGCCGCCGGAGGCGATGATCACCGCCCCCGCCTCCACCTGGTACTCGCCCTGCTCATCCTCCGCCGCAAAGCCGGTGCAGACGCCGTCCCGCATGGTCAGCCGGTTGACCCGGGTGTTGTAGTGGTAGACCGCCCCCGCCTGCTCGCTCACCGGCAGCAGCAGGTCTGTGATGAACGGGGAGCCGTCCCGGCGGAAATGCCAGACGTAGTAGGCCCCGGGATAATAGGCGATCAGATCGCACAGGTCGACTCCGTAGCCCGTCAGCCAGTCCACTGTGTCGGCGGAACGGTTGATGAACTCGCTGACCAGCCGGGCGTCTACGTTATTGTGGGTATACTCCATCCAGTAGCGCAGGATCTGCTCCCGGGTATAGGTGAACTGCTTCTGCTTCTGCATCCTGGACTCCACAGCAAAGACGCCATTGCCTCCATTGCAGGCGCCGCCGGCGTGATCGCTGTACTCAAACACATCCACCTTGGCCCCCGCCTGAGCCGCCTCGATGGCGGCAGGGATACCGGCTGAGCCGGCGCCGATGATGGCAACCTCAGTCTTCAATGTCCTCATAACGTCCTCCCTTCACTTGACCGCATACCGCGCGGCGCTCTGCCCGGCGATGCGCCCGGAGTTGATGCCGTAGGACATGGCGCCGCCGAACAGGTACATGCCGCAGTAATCATTGGACTGCCAGCCGGAGGTCAGCGAGCCCGCCGCATAGAGCCCGGGGATCGGATCCCAATTCGGGTCCACCACTTCCAGCTTTTCGTTGACCCGAACCGGGCCCACGGTGTCCACGGCGATGGCCCGGTGGCGAATGCCGTAGAAAGGCCCTGTCTGGCAGGGGAGCAGGTATCTCCGGGGCTTGTTGAAATCCTCGTCATAGCCCTGGGCGCAGTAGCGGTTATAGCTGTCCAGCTCCGCCCGCAGCACTTCCGGCTGGCAGCCGATCCACTGGGCCAGCTCCTCCACGCTCTGGGCGATCTTGGCCTCTGTCGGCGCTTTCTCCGCGGCCTTTTCAAACTGCTGCTTCAGATCAGGCTGGGGCACGCCCCGGTTCTGGTCCCCCTTCGAGAGCTCCATGCCCAGGCGCATCATCCGCTGGAAGGCGTTCTCGTCAAAGATCACATAGGATTCCATCCCGGGCTGGGCCATCATGGCGTTGGTGGCCACCTGGAGGATGGAGCCCACGGTCTCATCCACATAGCGGCGGCCCTTCCGGTTCACCCAGAGCAGATAGGGCTCCCGGCCGAACTCGCTGAGGATGCGGGGCGCCCTGTCCGAGGTGGCGCAGCCCTCCCGGATCAGCATGATATCCCGATCCAGCAGCGCCCCGGCCTCCCGGGCCAGTTCGACGGACTCGCCCATGTTGGGGGCCTTATAGCCGCCGAAGATCTCCGGGTCATAGTCTGGATAGTACTGCTTGACCATCTCGGCGTTGGCCAGGAAGCCCCCCGAGGCCAGCACCACGCTGGGGGCGTTGATCTGGAAACGGGTCCCGGCGTGAACCGCCTTGACCCCGGTCACCGCGCCCTGGTCCCGGGCCAGTTCCTCCACCATCGTCTCGGTGAAGAAGACTGCCCCCCGGTAGATCAGCTCCTCCACCAGATGGGCCATGGGGGTGGCCATGGTACTGCCCTTGACGCAGTGCCAGTTGGGGGCAATATCATAGGTCATGCGCTGGGTGGTGCCCACCTCAAACTCCACATCCCGCCTGCGCAGCCAGTCGATGGTATCGCCGGACTGGTTGATCCAGGCCCGGACCAGCCGTCCGTTGACCCGGGTGTGGTGGTGCCAGGTCATCACATTGGTGAAGATCTCGTCCTTATCCGATTTGATCATCGCCTGGCGGAGCACCGAGCTCTCACAGGCGAACAGGCCCCGGGCCATGACCGCGTTGCCCCCCGCCCGCTTCTGTTTTTCGATGATAACCACCCGTTTTGCCCCGTTTTCAAAGGCGGAGACCGCGGCGGCAATACCCGCGCCGCCGCAGCCCACCACGACTACGTCGGCCTCCATCACGCCGCCGGCGGGCAGGTCGGCACACCTCAAGTTGGGAATGCCCCGATACATAAATTCAATGGGAGGCGGCCCCTCTTCCTCCGGAACCATCCCGTTCTTTCGCTCTTCCATAGACATCCTCCATTCTCAAACAGCAGGCAAGGCGCCGGTGGAGCCTGGCGCCTTATTATTGTGATTAGTTTAACAAGCCGGAACCTCCGGCTCCAAGAGCGGGTTGCACACTTTTTTGCAGCGAGGATGTGCAATGTGCACACCGCCCCCAAATCAACCGTTTGCTTTTTGTGGCAAAACCCCATATAATGAGGGAAACTCAGAAAAAGGGGGCCGCTGATATGGCAAAACCGGACAGCCGCATCGCAGTCATGCACAAATTGTTCTCAGCGAAAACTCTGCCCGAAATCATCGGCTATGGCCGCAGACTGCTGGGAAACCCGATCATCCTCACCGATCTGACCCACCAGGTGCTGTGCATGTCCGAGGAACCAGAGCTGCTGGATCCAAAATGGCAGGAGATCCGGCGGGAACGCCGCGTCCCTGTCAACCAGGCGATCACCCACACCTATCAGCGCGCGCTGGCGGAACAGCGCCCCATCTTGGACACGGACAATCAGCACTTCCCCATCCTGCGGACGGTGATTACCCAGGGGGACAACCTCATCGGCTTTCTGGAGATCCCCTGCTACCACAGCATCCCCACCCAGGAGGAATCCGACATCGTCACATTTCTGGCGGACGTCATCTTTCTGCATTTAAAAAAGGAGCTCCGCTATATGGGAACTCCTCAGGACATACTGGATTTTTTCATTGTGGAGCTGCTGGAGGGCCGCCATATTGAGCCGGCCTATATTCAGGAGCGCTGCGACTATTTCCACTGGCATATGGAGCAGGATTTCCGGGTGGTGTCCATCTGCGCCCAGGACGGGCAGAACATCGAGCAGCGCTCCCAGGAGCTCTTCTTACGCCAGCTGGAGTCGCTGCTGCCCGACGCCACCTGCTTCGTGTACAGCGACCAGATCAAGCTCATCTTACCCGTCTATCAGAGCACGGCAAAAGACGGGGTCACCTTCCACACCCTCATCGACTTTTTGAAGCAAAACGGCCTGGAGGCCGGGATCAGCCGGAATACCGATTCTCTGTCCCACCTGGCCCGCGGCAATGTGGAGTCCGTCAAGGCGCTGGAGATGGGGCAGCTGTTCCACAGCCAGGAGTGCCTGTTCTTTTACGACAAATTCTCGGTCTATCACGCCCTGGACCTGTGCCAAAAGAACTATGACGTCATGAATTTCTGTCACTCCGCCCTCTTCATCCTGGCCACCTATGACCGGACCCACGGCACCAGCCTGCTGGACACGCTGCACGCCTTCCTGTTCTGCCACCACAGCCTGACGGAGGCCGCCGCCAAGCTGTTCATCCACCGCAACACGATGAACAACCGCATGGAAAAGATTGTAGAGCTGACCGGGGTTGACCTGCAGGACGCGGAGGCCGCCTTCCACCTGATGTTTTCCTTCCACATTCTGGAATATTATGGCGCCACCGTGGCCCTGGACTATGAGCAGCGCATGCGGCACAACCCCACGCTGCGGCATCAATAAAGCGGGCGGCGGACTGCCCCATGCGGGCCCATATCCCGGCGGCGAACCGGCACAGGCCGACCTTGATCCTCCCCCCCGCCAGCCTCCCGCTGTGCCCATCCCCCCTGTGGGGCAGCCCCTGCCCATCCGCCGTGCCCCGCTCCGGCGGATGCGTTTTGCGTTGCTCCGCCTCTGATCCATATTGGCCGGACCCAAAGAGCCGCCCGGCCGTCCGGTTTTCGGAAAAAAGGCAGCCCGCTCCGGCGCAGCCCACGGCCGCCGCGGCTTTTTGTCCGCCTCCCTCCGGCCGCCGGGGCAGAACTGTGACAACATCACGGAAAAGACGCGGAAAACAGGTATACTAGAGGCATAACATCCAAAACACAGAGGAGGAACCATCCATGTCGGTTATCACAATCAGCAAAGCGAACTTCCAAACGGAAGTGCTCCATTCGGAAAAGCCGGTCCTGCTGGACTTCTGGGCCCCCTGGTGCGGCCCCTGCCGGATGGTGGGGCCCGTGGTGGACGAGATCGCGGGCGAGCGGACCGACCTCAAGGTGGGGAAGATCAACGTGGATGAACAGCCGGAGCTGGCGGCCCAGTTCAACATCATGAGCATTCCCACCCTGGTGGTCATGAAGCACGGCCAGGTGGCCAGCCAGATGGTGGGAGCCCGGCCCAAAGCACAGATTCTGGCCATGCTGTGAAAGGAGAACAGAGATGGGACTGTTAGACAGATTCAAGCAGCCGGACATCCATCAGGGGATCAGCAAATACAGCTCCGTCCCCGGCGCCCTGCTGGTGGACGTCCGCACCCCCGGGGAATACCGTGAGGGCCATATCCCCGGAAGCCGGAACCTGCCCCTCCAGGACATCGGCAGTGCGGCATCCCAGCTGGGGCCCAGGGACACCCCGCTGTTCCTCTACTGCTACAGCGGCGCCCGGAGCGCCCAGGCGGCCGGCGCCCTGCGGCGCATGGGATATACCAACATCACAAACATCGGCGGCATCGCCGCCTGGAAAGGATCGGTGGAGCGCTGAGATGAAAGTGGTCATTGTAGGCGGCGTGGCCGGCGGGGCGACCGCCGCGGCCCGCATCCGCAGGCTGGACGAGGGGGCGGAGATCGTGGTGTTCGAGCGGTCCGGCTACATCTCCTATGCCAACTGCGGCCTGCCCTACTACATCGGCGGGACCATCCAGGACCCGGAGGACCTGACCCTCCAGACGCCGGAAAGCTTCTTCTCCCGGTTCCGGGTGGCGATAAAGGTCCGCCACGAGGTGACCGCCATCCACCCGGAGCGCAAGACGGTGTCGGTGCAGAATCTGGCCACCGGGGAGGAGTTTGAGGAGTCCTACGACAAGCTGCTCCTCTCCCCCGGCGCCAAACCCACCCAGCCCCGGCTCCCCGGCGTGGGGCTGGACCGGGTATTCACCCTGCGCACGGTGGAGGACACCTTCCGCATCAAAGAGTATATCAGCACCCACCGCCCCGGCTCCGCCGTACTGGCGGGCGGCGGCTTTATCGGCCTGGAGCTGGCGGAAAACCTGCGGGAGCTGGGGATGGCCGTCACCATTGTCCAGCGGCCCCGGCACCTGATGACCCCCTTTGACGGGGATATGGCGGCCCTGATCCACGGCGAGATGCGCAGAAACGGCGTCCGGCTGGCCCTGGGCCACACGGTGGAGGGCTTTGCAGAGACGGAGGACGGCGTGGATGTGCTGCTCCAGGGCGAGGCTCCGCTCCACGGGGATATGGTGGTGCTGGCCATCGGCGTGACGCCGGACACCGCCCTGGCCCGGTCGGCCGGCCTGGAGCTGGGGATCAAGGGGAGCATCCTGGTCAACGACCGGATGGAGACCTCTGTGCCGGACATTTACGCTGTGGGGGACGCGGTGCAGGTGAAACACTTCGTCACCGGTCAGGACGCCCTCCTCTCCCTGGCCGGCCCCGCCAACAAGCAGGGCCGCATCGCCGCGGACAACATCTGCGGCGGGGACAGCCGCTACACCGGCTCCCAGGGCAGCAGCGTCATCAAGGTGTTCGGCATGACCGCGGCGGTCACCGGCGTCAGTGAGGCCGCCGCGAAACAGGCAGGGCTGGAGGTGGACACGGTGGTTCTCTCCCCCATGAACCACGCCGGCTACTACCCCGGCGGAACGGCCATGACCATGAAGGTGGTCTTTGAACGGGGGACTTACCGCCTGCTGGGGGCCCAGATTGTGGGCTATGACGGGGTGGACAAACGCATCGACGTGCTGGCCACCGCCATCCGCGCAGGGCTGAAGGCCACGGAGCTGAAGGACCTGGATCTGGCCTATGCGCCCCCTTACTCCTCCGCCAAGGACCCGGTGAATATGGCGGGCTTTATGATCGAAAATATCGCAAAGGGCCTTGTGCGCCAGTGGCACCTGGAGGATGCGCCGGCCCTCCCCCGGGACGGCAGCGCGACCCTGCTGGACGTCCGCACCGGGGCGGAGTTCGCCGGCGGCCACCTGGACGGCTTTGTCAACATCCCGGTGGACGAACTGCGGGATCATCTGGACGAACTGGACCGGAGCAAGCCGGTGTACGTCATCTGCCAGAGCGGCCTGCGCAGTTACATCGCCTGCCGCATCCTGGCCGGGCACGGCTTTACCTGCTACAATTTCTCCGGCGGCTTCCGGTTCTACGACGCGGTGACGAACGACCGCTGTCTCACCCGGTCGTCCACCCCCTGCGGCATGGACCGCTGAGCGGCCCGGGCGCATTTTGTCCCCGCCGTCGTACGAAATAGCATCGCAGCGCCTTCCGGCCCGATGCGCCAGGACGTATTCCCTGCGCTGCTCCCGTCCCCGCCCGGCAGATGCTTTTTTGCTCACAGTGCAGCAGGATCACTGAAACGGCGGCGCTGGGGAACGATACTATGCCCGATGCTTCGGAATCTGCCGTCCCACAGCGGCATTCGATAGGAGGCTCTTGACATGAAAGACCGTTTGAAGAAATGGCTTCGCCCGACGCTGTTCATTGCAGCCGGGGCGCTGGTCGGTTTGGGCTGCTATGTTCTGGCGGGCTGCACCACAGGGACCTGTGTCATTACCGCCAACCCCTGGACCGCAATGGCCTATATGGGGATCATCGGCTGGCTGGTGTCCGGTATCATAGGAACGGGGTGTAACGATAAGTGCAATATGTAATCTCTTTTTTAGAGGGCATGATCACCTTCATCTCCCCCTGTCTGCTGCCCATGCTCCCCATATATATCTCCTATTTTGCCGGCGGCGGGGAGCGGAGCACCCGAAAAACCCTCCTGGGCGCCACAGGCTTCGTCGCCGGCTTCACCTTGATTTTCGTGGCACTGGGCGCGCTGGCCGGAACAGTGGGCGGGTTTCTCCGGGCACATCAGGCGGCGGTGAACCTCATCACCGGCTTGGTCGTGATCTTTTTCGGCCTGAGCTATTTGGGCGTGTTTCAGATAAGGCTGTTCCGGGGCAGCAGCCGGGCAGTCAAAACAAATGCCGCGGGGTTTTTCCCCTCCATGCTGCTGGGTATGATCTTTTCTGTGGGCTGGACGCCCTGCGTGGGGGCCTTTCTGGGGTCTGCTTTGATGCTGGCCTCCCAGCAGGGCCACGCGCTGGAAGGTGTGGCGATGCTGCTGGCCTATTCCCTGGGGCTGGGCATACCATTTTTGCTGAGCGCGGTGCTGATTGACTATTTGAAGTCCGCCTTTCAGTGGATCAAACAACATTACGGGGTCATCAATGCCGTCTGCGGCGGACTGCTGGTATTGCTCGGTGTGTTGATGGCCACCGGGACGCTGGGGCGGCTGCTTGCCCTGATCAGTTAAGGAGGCAGGATGAAACAGAAGAAAATGGTGCTGGCGCTTCTCCTCGCATTGATTCTCCTGCTGGGAGTCGCATATCTGCTCTATATGAAGTTCGGCGCTTCCATGGCCCCCAGTCAGCTGTCCACGCGGGAAAACCAGGCCTCGGACAGTGCCGGCAGCGGGGCGGATGCAGACGCAGAGGAGGCCGAACCGATTCCGGCCCCGGATTTCACGGTCTATGACGCAGATGGAAACCAGGTCCATCTGTCCGACTACCTCGGGAAACCAGTGGTCGTAAATTTCTGGGCCAGCTGGTGCGGGCCGTGCCAGATGGAGATGCCGGACTTCCAGGAAACGTATTTGGAGCTGGGCGAAGAAGTCCAGTTCCTGATGATCAACATGACCGGCGGGCGGGAGACCCTGGAGAACGCCCAGGCCTTCATTGCGGAGCAGGGCTATACCTTCCCTGTATTCTTCGATCAAGATGCCGACGCCGCCAGGACCTATGGGGCGTACTCTCTGCCCACCACCTACTTCATCGATGCGGAAGGCAACGCAGTCGCCCAGGCGACAGGTGCGATTGATCGGGAGACGCTGCAGACCGGCATCGACATGATTTATAGTCCAGAAGCCCCGGGCTGACCGGCGGCCTCCCGGGCTTTAAAACGTCAAAAAAAGTGTGCGCCACAGGAAGTTGCGTTTCCTGTGGCGCACATCTTTTGATGGCCGGAGGAAAATGCCAATGTCCGGAGCGCTGCCGGCCGCCGCATCCCCCGGCGGGCAGCGTGACCTTCCGCCTGCAAGGCCGCCCCAGGCCAGGGCCGGTATTGCGAAGGCCATAACAGTGCATCAAACACAGAAAGCCTGGAGCCGGACATATTCTTCCCGCGCCCCCTCATAGAATGGAGCAACAGAAATTGGGGGGAGTGGCGCAGTTTGAAAGGAAACATTGAGGAGCGGGCGGTCATGCTGGCCCAATACATTATTGAGCAGCGGGCAACGGTCCGGGCAGCGGCCAAACAGTTCGGCATCTCCAAGAGCACGGTACATATGGATGCAACAAACTAGAACGGTTTTTCTGGGTAATCCGCTGATCCAGAGAGGACAATCTCATAACAAGGCAGAATGCGGCCTGGCACAACGCCTTATCCGTGCTGGACCCAATGGCAAAAAGAAGCCGGAGCCAGCGGTGATTGCTCGGTTGGCAGGTGAGCCGCTAACCGAAGAAAAGGAGTGCTGTGTGAAGGTTCTGATGCGTTGCATGGTAAAGTACATCGGGGAAATTTGGTATAACGCAAAGCGCCCGGCAGGAACCCCAGGTTCCAGTCGGGCGTATCGTTTATGTTAAGTCACAGTGTCCTCCATATTGCCCGCAAATAATAAAAGATTAACTATTAGATGTCAACCTTAAAAAGGACGGTGGTGGAAGAAAACCCAGCTGGCTCAAAAAGGGTATAACAAAGCAGGGGTTCAGAGAGGCCCTCGCTAACCATTGATCAGGGATTAAGCGGCTAAGTGGTAGGGTGCTCTGGATTTTTCCATGGCGAAAATCAAACGCACTAATTTCTTGGCAGCATGAGAAAGTGCGACATTGTAGCGCTTACTCTCTGCCCGTTTCTTAGCGAGGTAAGCAGCAAAGGTCGGATCCCAGTGACAGACATACTTGGTTGCGTTGTAAAGGGCATAGCGTAAGTATCTGGAGCCGCGTTTCTCCATATGTGGGTAGCAATTTTTTAGCTGTCCAGATTGGTAAGTAGAAGGAGACATCCCAGCATAGGCCAACAGCTTGTCCGGGGAATCAAAGCGAGTGAAGTCTCCCACCTCTGCCAGGATCATGGCTGCCACGCGGAAGCCCATGCCCGGGACGGTGGTAATGGGGGAATGAAGGTTCTCCATCAAGAACTGAATCTGCTCCTCAATTTCCTCAATCTCGGCATCCAGCTCCCGGATAAGCCGAATAGTGCGCTGCAATTCAAGGGACTTGGCAGGCATCCGAGAGCCAATAGAATTTCTGGCGGCATCTCGGATTTCCAAAGCCATATCCCGTTTGTAGTGACCTTTGGAGGCAGTTTCAAGAAGTGCTTTCAGCCTTGTCAAATGAGCCGCGGCGATCTGTTTGGCGCTTGGGAGCTCCTCCAGAAGGGCGTAAACAGAGGCCATGTGAAGTGTGGGAACCAGCTTTTCCAGTTCGGGAAACAAGATGCAGACCAATCGGGAAATAGAGGTTTTCAGTTTCGCCCGCTCTTTCACCTTATCAAAACGGTATCTGGTCAGTGACTTTAGTTCCTCGTTGTGGTATACTGTATTTGTATAGGGTTTGAGGCCCGCATCGGATAACAGCATAGAAGCAATCGTTCGCGCATCCACCTGGTCAGTCTTGGTTTTTCTCAGACTGAGGCTCTTTCGGTAAAGGTTTGTGCGCAAGGGGTTCAAGACGTAGGCGGCCAGACCGTTGTCAAGGAGAAACCCGAGCAGATTGTAGCTATAATGTCCGGTAGCCTCAAGCCCTACTCTTATTTTGTCCTGTGGTGTGGCGCTGTCCTGGATTCTTTGTAACAGATAGTTGAACCCGCCCAGTGTGTTGGGGATGGTGAACACATCCGCCAGGACTTCACCCTCGGAACTGACGATAAAGCAGTCATGCTTATCCTTTGAGACATCGATACCAACAGAAATCACCATAGCAAATCCTCCAGCGGTTAGATTTGTGATGCTGTATCCACAGTACACCTTACTTTTGTAGCCTTGTTCCACATCAACCGTCTGGCGGTATTTAACTGATCAACAAAATTGTAAGGGCTGTGGTTGGAACCTTTCTAAAACCATCTTGTGGTAGGGGCTGAACACCAATCCACAGCATCCCTTACAGTGTAGCACACAGCCCTTGGAGAGGGGCTCTAATAACTACTACTCTATAATAAGGAGGAGCACATATGTACAAGAACAAGAATTACAAAGCGCCCCAGGTGGTGGAAGACCTCTGGGATCGGCTGAGCGGCCGCGGCTACGACGGTTTCCATTCTACGCCGGATTATACATACACACTTGTATCCCGGTGAAGCCAAAGCAGCCAAGGCTTAATGAATCTCTCAAAAAGCCCCCCGTAATCAGACGACTACGGGGGACCTGAGGCACTGATAGGTAGATTCAAACTGCCGCCCTTATTCTCACCAATCTCGCGTGATTACTTGTATGCATCCCAAGTGACAAACAGGGCAGCGCGACTAAGCTATCGGTATATTATCCCAGCATTATCCTCTATCATATCTTTAACCGCTAGAAAGAATGCAATTATCCCCCAAGAGCTCAGGATGTAACCCAAGGCTGTCGGCTTCAGTGATTGCTCGGATCACCCTGCATGGATTCCCAGCCGCAAACGAATTTACGGGTACCGATCTTGTGACTACACTTCCCGCTCCGATCACGCAATTATCTCCGATGGTCACCCCGGGACATATGATTACATTGGCTCCCAACCAGCAATCCCGTCCAATACGGACTGGTTTGGCATAGCAAAGGCGGGCGAGACTGCCATTAGCGCGCAAAATCGCTCTGCGTTCATTGGGTAACATAGGATGAACCGGCGTCACGATAGTAACATTGGGGCCAATATTGCAATAATCTCCAATGGTTACCTCCGCGTCATCCTGAACTGTTAAATTGAAATTAATAAAACAGTTTGCACCAATTCTGGTATGTTTACCATAGTGAAATGTGATTGGCCCTTGCAAATAACTTCCTTCACCAAGCGTTCCTAGCAGATCATTTAAAATAGCAGTTCGTTGATTTATCTGATCTTCATAAAGCCTATTGTAATCGAGATTCAGTTTATGCGCCTTTCGTTTGGCTACCACAAGTTCCGGATCATTTGGATCAAACAGAATTCCTGCCCTAATTTTTTCTTCTTCCGTCATACTAATAACCTCATCTTGCTAACATAGCAGCACCGATAATCCCCGCATCATTTCCCAGCGTAGCGGAAACTACCACCGGCGGAGCAATAAACTCCGAGGCATAACAGTATTTCTTCAACTTTTCTCGCAGCGGAATCAATAAAGTGTCTCCTTGACAACTGACACCGCCGCCTATAATGATAGCCTCCGGCCGTACCAAATTTACAATTCCGCCAATGCCCGCCGCCAAATATTCCTCGTACTGGTCTAGCACCGCAATGGCCGTAGCATCATTCAGCAAAGCTGCGTCAAAAGGCGTCTTTGCATTGACTTCCTCCAATAAGGGTGCCACCCGCCACAGGGCCGAGTTCGGGTTCTCCTGCATAGCCCGCTTTGTTTGCCGAGTCAAAGCCGTAGCAGAGGCATATGCCTCAAAGCACCCTTGATTGCCGCATCCGCATGGCTCTCCGCCCAAAAGCAATGGAATATGCCCCGGTTCTGTGCCACCGCCAGCCCACCCAGCAAATACTTTTTTGTCACAAATCAGTCCGCCGCCTATTCCAGTACCAATTGTGATCATCGCAGCACTAGAATACTTGCTGGCGCAGCCGGAAACTACTTCGCCCAATGCAGCGCAGTCCGCATCATTGCCCAGATGAACTGGAACGCTAACTTTTTGCTGTATGATTTTAGCCAATGGCAGACAATACCAGTCTAGATTCGTGGTACGAAGCACCATACCTGTCGCGTCATTCACTGCCCCGGGAACACCTATTCCCAGCCCTTCGATTTCGCGCCAATCAATGCCAGCCATTTTAATCGCTTCATTTGACGCAGCGACCATATCCGCAATAATTTCTTCTGCCGGCCGCGCTCTGGCAGTAAGGACAGAATGCCTTGCCAATAATTTTCCGTCCTGAGTGACAACGCCACAAGCAATATTTGTTCCGCCCAGGTCAACCCCAATATAGTATTTCATAGCACCTTACCTAAATTGATTTGAACTCATGTCTATAGGTTATGAAAGCTAATATCAAACCAGGCTACCATCTTCCTTCTCGAAGGGGACGGCAAACCCTCTTTCAGATGATACCCATGCGGCCATCATCAAGCGCAGACTCCGGCGGACCTCCGGAATTTTGACCAAGAACTCCCCTTCTCCATTCCACGCCCTGATATAATTGCGAAAATAGTCTGCATGCTCCGTGCGGGCAATGAGCAACGGCTCTGTAACAATCAGCCCCGGCTCCGGAGTTCCAAAGGAGCGCGTGGGCCCGCCAGCGCCTTTCGCTCGTGTATTACCAACTTCTGTTAACAGTTTTGTCGTTCGGACAATGGCCCCCTTAGGATGAAAGCCTTCCAGCTCCATAACGCCTTTATTTCCACCCACATACCAGTGGCGCTCGAACCAATTTTTTCTTTGGCTCAGGTAATAAGTGCCCAGCTCCAAATCTCCGGTCCATCCGTTATAAAAGCGGAGAATAATATGGAAGTAGTCATCTACTTCTTTATTTATGACATTACGGATGTCCGCATAAACGCTTTTCACGGGGCTGTCTATCATCCATAACATCTGATCTATCAGATGCACACCCCAGTCATAAAGCATGCCGCCTCCTTCAGCCTTATAAATATGCCAATCATGCATATTTCCGTTGTAGCCATATAAACTGGATTTAATGGTATAAATATTTCCCAACGTACCTGATGCGATGACATTCCAAGTGGTACGAAAGTCAGGGTCAAAGCGGCGCTGCTGGTGAACGGTGAATTTAACGCCGGCACTGTTGACGGCGGCCTCCATCTGATCCAGTTCCTGCAATGACAACGCTACCGGTTTTTCGCAGATAATATCCTTGCCGGCGGCCGCAGCAGCGCAAGCCAATTGACAGTGTTGGTTATTATTTGCGGATAAAATAACGACGTCTACATTGGGGTCAGCAAAAAGCTTGTTTGCGTCATCATAGACCGTTGGGCCTTCAGACGCATCCTTCAGGCGCTCTGGATTTCGATCGCAGATGGCAGTGACTGCAGCACCGGGAAAATCGTGCAACATTTTATAATGCTCATAACCCATAAAGCCAAAGCCGACAATGCCAAATCGTACAGTGGTCATATTGCTCTCCTCCATTTTACTTATAAATCGGTTTTTTAAACGACCTCCATCCCCTGCGCAGAATAGTGCGCAGGGGATGCGATATATGGCGTGTTTTATGCTTACAAACTTACCAATTGAGGATTTTCAGATACTCACGACTTCTGCGTGCAGCCTCCAGCGGGTCCAGGTCATAATGCTCATCCTGCTCTACAACAACCCATTTTGCTCCAGCATTCAGAGATGCATGTAGAATCGGCTCCCAGATCATTTTGCCAAACCCCACCGGGCGGAACTCAAACACACCAGTGTCTTCTTGCACCTCTTCTGTCTCAATGCCTATCAGCTTGTAGAGGTTCTTTGGATCTCCCTCCTTGATAAAGTCCTTTAGATGGATAATCTCACAACGAGATGCATACTTTTCAATATAGGCAGCCGGGTCATACCCTGCAACTTTAATCCAGCAAGTATCCGGTTCAACCATCAACAGATCGGCCGGAATCTGTGCATAGATGTCATCAAACCCCAAAACGCCATTGTCCAGCATTACAAACTCAAAATTGTGGTTATGATACAGCAATTTCAACCCGGCCGCTTTTGCTGCAGCGCCGATTTTTTTCATTGCCTCGATGACAACTGGATAACCTGGGGTATTATGGCGGTATTCTTCCGGCAGGTATGGCACAACGAGATAATTGACGCCGATCATAGTATAATCTGCAATTACCTGATCCATATCTTTCATCATGTCTACCAGAGGTACATGGGCGCTCAGCGGAACCAGTCCAATCTCCGCAAGCGTATCCCGGATCCGGGCCGGCTCCAAGCCATAAAGGCCTGCCAGCTCAACGCCGTCATACCCAATTTCCTTTACCCGCTTCATAACAGAAGCAAAATTTTCGGGCGTATGTTCAAGAAGATCTCTCAGGCCATATACTTGGATGCCTACAGGCAGTTTACTCATAATAATATCCCTCTTTCTATAATGCCTCCGCAGTTTCCCTTTTCAAGCGGCCAGCATTCCTAAGACCGATCAGTTATCAAGCACAGCCTCCTGGCCAGTCCTTGACGCCGTACTCATGGGAACAGCCTCCGGCCGCTGGCACTTGGTTGTCATTTCATAAATCCGGCCTGTTTTGCAGGACTCCTGAATCCCGTGGATCACTTCAATGGCGTGTAGTCCAATGTCATAGTGGCAGCGGGAACGGCGCCCATTGACCAAAGCGTAACACATATCGGCTAATCCTACGCCCCGGAGCGAATCATAGAAAGGATGCAGCAATGGCAGAGAGACCTCTTCAACAGGAGTCGGCTCCACCAGAGTCTGCAAATCGGGATCTGCTGAATCCTCGGCTGCCTCATCCATGTGCGGCTGCTGCCCGGGCAGGACAACTTCAATCTCAGGTGCCGCGCCCGGGCGGGTCACGGACAGGCGGTCATTGAACAAATTGGGATCTCCCAGCTTGATGGTACCATCGGTACCAGTGACCACAAAGCTCTGGCTTACAAAAGAGTCAGAGGAAATATGGAACGTGCCGAGAACGCCGTTTTCAAACTCAAGGGCAGCCAACAGGGTTGTGGGCGTGTTGACCTCAAAGCTCTCGCCGTACTTAGGGTGTTTGGGATTAGAATAAATGCGGTGCGGATTCATATTACCGCCGAAGCCCGTAATTCGTTTGACTGAACCAAACAGATTAATCATCTGGTGAATATAATACCCGCCCAGGTCAAAGGGAAATCCACCGCCATAGTGCAGGGGAAAGAAATAATAGCGGGGCGCCTGATCAAAAAAGGGCGTATCCGGCTGGTAGCGACTGGTCACCTGTGCATGTACTGTGACAGGTTTTCCAATAAAGCCCTGATCGATGTAAAACCGCGCGCTCTGCTCATGGGCACCCAAAAAGGTGTCAGGCGCGGTTGTGTACATAACATGATTTTCTTCGGCCAGACGCGCCAGTTCTTGGGCCTGTTTAAAGTCGGGCGCCATCATCTTTTCACAATAAACGCTTTTACCATGTTTCATCGCCTCAGAGGACACCAGGAAATGGGACTCCGGATAGGTTAAATTGACAATAATTTCGATTTCGGGATCGCTGACAATGGCTTCCAGGCTATCATATTTTTTAACGCCATAGTGCTCAACCATGTAGTCCATGCGAGACTCGATCAAATCATAGCAGCCAACAACGTCAACGATTTCAAATTTGTTGACCATATTATTCATGTAGGTCGCCTTGCAAATACCGCCACAGCCGACAACTCCCACTTTAACTTTACGCTTCAGCATACTCGACATCCTTTCGAACAAGTATTTCCAGTTCAAGCTCTGCGGCCCAGCAATTTATTACTCATTGCCACATATCTGGTCAATTGATCAACAGCACTGATCGTTGTGTCAAAATGATGGCCCTCATATTCGCAGGCAATATATCCGCTGTATCCGACTTCCTGAAGCATGTTCATAATCTCAGGGTATGGAATGGCGATTTCTTTTAGATCCTTATCGATGTAATAGAACTTTCCGTGCATATAAAACACGCAATCCATCAGATCTTTCAGTTGAGACACCCGCGCAGCGCCGTCATAATCATCGATCATCTGTTCACCATAGAACCGTTCAATCTCGGTCAAATCTCCCGCCAAGATCTCTTCACGAGGTGTCTTTGCCTTGTGCAGCTCCAGCATATGGTCCAGTACATCCTTGCGTACGCCGGCATGCAGCGCTTCCTGAATCCAGAGCGCGTGGGGATAGTCCTGGAAGATACTCATATCCGGCACAAAACCCAAGACACCCTTGCCCTCACCGCGCATGATCTCAATGTATTCTTTCCAGACCGGAACATTGGGATGGTGCGGATGATGCATCTCAATAGTGAGCTTTACCCCCAGCTCTTTGCAGAATGGAATCATCTGCCTAAAGATCTTGGGGCTGATCGCATGCTGAGTTCGAACCATGGGAAAGCCGGCCTTCTTAGCGCAGATCAGGTCATTAAGCGTAAACGCAATGATCTCATCTTCGGTCAAGTCGCGGTCGCTGCGAATTCCCATGTCCACATAAGCACTCCAACAGACGGGCTCCAATCCGATTTCTCCCAGCTTTTCCTTCAGCCAGATAAGCCACTCGTCGCTGGGGTAAGGATATTGGGGCATCATCTGGGAGGCAACCAATTCGATGCCGTCATAGCCCATCTCTTTGACCTTCCGCAGAATCTCCTCAAAACTCATAAGCCCGTTGACATATTCATTGGAAAAGCTATACAGCGTCACGCCATATTTGATAGTTTTAGCCACTTTTAACCGCCTCCTTTTCCTTATTGCACATCCAGTTCCCTGGATTCATCTGCGTCCATTACCATGTACTGCCCAAAATAGCCAGTATAGGGAATGCGGTGCTTGATATAGGCCCGGACAGTATGTTTTCCCTTCGGCAAGCCTCCCGGCTGGATCACACGAACCGTCGCATAGTCCAAAATAAACCAATATTCCTTAAAACATTCGGACAGCTCAGAGAGCAGAAACTGCTTTCCATTCAGCTGAAACACGGTGTCTGCGTCATTCAATTCTTTCCCATCCACATAAAGCTTCAACTCTTCAATGCAGCTCAGAAAAGTGCCCCGGTAAGAGGGATACTGCAACCGGAATTCATAGCCAATGACAACATCCTCCGCTTTTACATTCTGAATCGGCCGGTCAACGACCAACATATGATTATACGCCTGGAACGGCATAATTTTTCCTCCTTTACCGCACTATTTAGGATTCAAAGAAAACTTCTTCGCCAGTCGCCGCGGACCGATAAATGCCTTCAATAATCTGCGTAACAACCATAGCCTGCTCGGGCTTAATAAAGGGCTCTGTATCATTCCGAATGCAGTCAATAAAATGACGAATTTCGGCCTCGGGCGGCGCCATGGTTTTGATGGTTCCGGGGGCCATGGGATCGGAACAATCATACTGCTTAATGAAGCTGCGTCCATGCTCTACACCATTAAAGCGAATCGAGTGCGGGCCGCCAAACATATCCAATCCGCCCTCCGTGCCGCACAATGTCGTCTTCATATCCTCGGACAACATATTGATCAGCCAAGATGCCTCAATATAAACTGTGGCGCCGTTTTTCATAGTCACAATAGCAAAGCCACTGTCCTCTACTTTGAAGTCTTCTTCTTTCCAGCTTCCCCAGCCGCAACCCTCGGGTTTGCCCTTCATCTTGTCGTAGAGATTGGCCTTCACGCTGGCGGGCTCATAATTGTTCATGGCCCACAGTGTCAGATCCAGAGCGTGGGGAACACCGTCAATAAACACGCCGCCGCCATTCTTACCGGAAAGATATTCCCCCCATGCGGGAACGCCGCGGTATCTTGTCGCGTGCGCCTTGGCGTAATAAATTTCACCCAATTCTCCCGCATCACAAATTTCTTTAACCATCAAGGCTTCCGCACGATATCTCCATTGATATCCAATGGTCAACTTTTTCCCCGCTTTCTTGGCAGCAGCGATCATTTTTTCACACTCTGCCTTTGTTGTTGCCATAGGTTTTTCGCACAACACATGTTTCCCGGCTTCCAGCGCGGCAACAGTCATCTCACAATGCAGAGGGTTGGGTGTGGCAATTTCCACAATGTCAATAGCGGGATCTTTCAGCATTTCCAGATAGTCTGTGAAGATCTTGGTATCCTTCAACTGATACTGCGCTTTCAACGCCTCGGCCTTTTCCAGCTTGATGTCACATAAGGCATACATGTTTAAATCGGGCTGCGATGTAACCGCAGGCAAATGCTTATCTGCGGCAATCCATCCGCATCCAATCAGGGCGACATTCAAAATTTTCTTTGTCTCCTTCATAGTAATCCTCCTTACATAAATCAATAGACAAACTGCTTCATAGATTCACGGATGCTGTCCGCAGTGGGTACATCTGTAAAGTACTCAAGTCCAATGTACTCCTGATAGCCACTGGCTTTCAGCGCCGCAAAAATATGTTTATAATAGAGTTCTCCGTCGCAGATCTCGTGACGTCCAGGCACTCCAGCACAATGAATATGACCGATCAAATCCAAATTCCGTGTGATGCTGTCGATGATATTTCCACAAGAAATCTGCTGGTGATAGATATCAAATAGCAATTTTACATTGGGCCGATCAATCGTGCGGATCACATCGAAGGCGTCCTCTGTATCCCACAGATGATAACCCGGGTGGTCCACCTTAATATTTAACGGCTCGACGAGCAACACGATATGATCATCCGCCGCAATGTCACTTGCCTTGGTCAGTGTATCAAGCAGTGTCTTGCGGTGTAGTTCGCGGGTCAGGCCTTCTTTCTCCCCGCCAGCCTGGACGATCAGTTTACTGCACCCCAATTTTTTGGCCGCCTCTACACTCTCCCGGAAATCGGCCAGATAATCCGCCTGTTCAGCAGGGTCGCCAGGATTTTTCAGAAACTTTGCGCAAATTGCGACACAAGCAACTCCAAGTTTATCCTGAGTCTGCTTCAACACATCAAGATCCTGCTCCCACCAAAACCAAAACTCATATGCATGGAGCCCTAAGGAATTTAACTCTGTAATGGCATTGCAAATACTACCTTTGCCCATGTACAGTGCATCCGTACAAACACAGTACTTCATATCCTAAATTACCCCCTTTTGTCATTTAAGCTCGCGCTGCATCATCGGCCAGCACTTTGCTCTTGGTGTACATGTCAAACGCAATAGCAAGGACAAGCAGAATCGCCTTAACGACATATTGCACGTAAACACCCCAGCCAACCAGTTGCATACCGTTAGACAGCACACCCAAGCAGAGGACGCCTAACACAGCATTGCTCACTTTACCAGAGCCGCCTGTAAAACTGACGCCACCAAGGATGCAGGCTGTAATAGAATCAAACTGTAGAGAAGTGCCCATGGAAGAACTGGCAGAGCCAGAACGAGAGATCAGCAAGACTGCCGCTATACCAACCATAGCGCCGTTGATTGCAAAGGTGCGGAGGCGGGTACGCTCAACGTTAATTCCAGCCAAATATGCCGCATCGGGGTTGCCGCCGATAGCATAGATATATCTGCCATAATGTGTCTTATTTAAGATAAAGGACACTACTGCAACAATGATAATCAGAGCAAAGATAGACACAGGGATTTTCCCCACATATCCTTGGCCAATAAATTTGAATCCATCTGGCAGCGAGGAAAAGGACTGGGACTGGGAAACAATATAAGACATGCCTTGGAACAGCGTCATTGTGGCCAGTGTGACGATCATCGTATGGATTTTCAACTTATTAGACAGGAACCCGTTTAAGGCGCCACAAAAAGCGCCGACCAGAATTGTGGCAATGATGGCGACAACAATGTTTACATTCATATTTTTCATCATAATTGCCGCAACAACACCACACAGTGATGCTATATAACCAATGGAAAGGTCAATGCCGCCACTGATCATAATCATGGCTAGGCCGCAGGAGCTGAGCATTAACGACGCATTTTGGTTGTAAATATTCATCAGGTTTGTGAGAGAAAAAAACCTGGGCTGGGCAATCGAAAAAGTAATAATCAGGGCCACCAACAAGAGGAGTATGACATTTTTCCTCATAATTCTGCCAATCGAAATTTTACCACCGTTCACTGTAACTTCCTCCCTATGAGAAGTGGATGGATCGCTTGCGAATCTTGAGCAAGCCATTACTCGCCAGACGCAAGATCCAGCACTTTATTCTGTGAAAATTCGCTCCGGCTCAACTCACCGGCTATTTTTCCTTCACAAAGGACGATAATCCTATCAGACATTCCGAGCAGCTCTTCCATATCAGAACTGATCATAATAATGGATTTGCCCTCTTCCAATAGGCGGACCATCAGTTCATAGATCTCTGCGCGTGCTCCAACATCAATTCCCCTGGTTGGTTCGTCAAAAATTAATATATCTGACTGCGTCGCCAGCACTTTCGCAATGACAACCTTCTGTTGATTGCCGCCGCTCAGATTCCCCGCCAGCTGTTCTATGGATGGAGTCTTGATGCGAAGGAGATCCCGGTATTCGCCTGCTTGTTTCGCCTCGTTCTTCTTATTGACCAAATACTTTGTGCCTGTCGATTTAAGGCTCATAATGGAAATATTCCATCGAATTGAGTTATTCAAAAAGCAGCCCTGCAGTTTCCGGTCCTCAGGGATAAGTCCGATTCCATGGCGGATGGCGTCGGCAGGCTGTTTAAATGCCACCCGTTCTCCATTCATCAAAATCTCGCCGGATTCCAAATGATCCGCGCCAAAAATCAGTCTGGCAAGTTCAGTCCGACCCGCGCCAACTAGGCCGCCAAGCCCCAGGATTTCGCCCCTGTGCAGTGAGAAAGAGATATCCCGGTCCCCATTGCCGCTCACATTTTTCAATTCCAAAACCACATCGCCCACGGGTTTAGACGAATGAGGATACTCTGCGGATAACGTCCTGCCCACCATATAAGAAATTAATTCCGCGCGATTAGTCGATGCCGTGTCCAAGGTCGTGATATACTGCCCATCGCGCATAACAGTAACCCGGTCTGTAATCTGAAATATTTCGTCCATGCGATGGGAGATATAGATGACTGTGATACCGTCTGCTTTCAGCCGGTGAATGATATCATAGAGCATTTCGACTTCGTCCACCGTCAATTGTGCCGTTGGTTCGTCCATAACCACAATCTCTGCATTTTGTGATACCGCTTTTACAATTTCGACCAATTGTTTGTAGGCGGAGGACAACTGCCCCACCGGACGACTAGGGTTAATCTTAATCCCCAGATGGTCAAAGGTCTCCTGGGCCATTTTTTGCAATTGCTTTCGATTGACCAGCGTCCCGAATCGTTTCCCGAGATAAATATTTTCCGCAACACTCAGGGATGAAATCAAGGAACATTCCTGATACACTACTGCAACCCCGTTTTCCTTTGCAAGCTGCGTAGTCATGTGGGGAAAAACTTTATCACCAATCTGAATTTCTCCCTCATCATTTTTGATAGCACCAGACAGCACTTTAATTAACGTGGATTTTCCAGCACCATTCTCGCCCACAAGCGCGTGCACTTCGCCCGGTTCAATTTCGATGGAGACATGGTTTAATGCGATAACGCCCGGATACCGCTTGGTAATATTCCGCATGGATAGTTTTGTTCCCATCTTTACCTCCATTTGCGGGAGGAGACTGAATATTTGGATCCAGTCTCCTCCCGTTTTCTCATTTACTTTGTTTGCCTTTGGCAATCGTCTCCTGAGAAATATTACGAACAGTAATTAATCGCCATATTCTGCGATAAACTCCTCAGCGGTAGAAACATCCACCGGGAAGGGGGTCAGGCTCCAATCAGGCGGCACATCCTCGCCGTTGAGCCAGAGATCAATCACGTCACAGGGCATATTTGCAAACTCTTCCAGTGATCCAGTAGAGACGGCACCACGCATGACACTCTCGTTATCTGCCGAGGCCACAATTTGTTCCGCAATATCGGTAGAGCAGTCCACACAGAACACACCGACTTTGGAATGGTCTTCCACTGCGGACGCAGTCATAACAGCTTCGGCAGTACCCTGCGCAGTAACGCCGTTATAGCACAGCCACAGATTCACTTCAGGATGCTGAAGGATAATATTTTCCGCCGCTTCCTGTCCTGCCTCATAAGTCCAGGTCACAGTCTGATCCGCCACTTTATCTAACGTATAACCGGCAGCTTCAAAAGCTTCATCGGCGTAATCATCATACGCCGTGCAGCGATAAGCGGCCTCGGTAGAATCCTCGCAGCGGATGATCGCAGTGGTAATGGTAGAGCCTGCGTCAAACGTATTGGAAACCCACTCCACCGCCATATCCACAGCTACCATACCCATAGCCCGCTCATCACCAGAGGACATATAGCAATCCTGGGTACCAACATCCGTGGACAGCGTCAGCGTCAGTACGCCCGCATCTTTTGCCTTCTGAACAGCATCGGACAGGGCATCATTCTCAACAGCCATAACCAGCACCACATTGCAGCCCATCTGGACTGCATTCTCTACCTGGGAAATCTGACTGGCCGCATCCCCGTCGGCAGAAAAGATTTCACACGTTCCGCCTTTTGCTTCAATGGCCGCCTGAACAGCCTCTGAAATGGTCTTCATTGTGTCATTGCCGGTAGTAGACGCACAGAATGCCATATTGACATCCTCCCAGGCCAAGCCAGAATCCTCAACGGCCTCAATGGACTGATCCACCGCTGAACTGGCATCCCCAGAACTTCCGGCTCCCCCAGTAGAGGTGCTACCGGAATCACCGGAAGAAATGCCTCCACAGGCGGCTAGTCCTATCACCATCACGAGGGTAAGGAGCAGGGCAAGTAGTTTCTTCATTGCTTTCACCTTTCTTTCTTTGTTTTACTATATCAGGCGGCTTGCAGACGCCGTATAGCCTTTATCTAAAATATTTGACAGCAGAACTGAGAATTTGTACAATATGATAAGGTTATAATCTGTTTCTGCATATTATCTGTCCACTTGCATATATTGCATATATGCTCGGTAAAGGGAGACTAAAATGACTGCGTTGGAAAATTTGCTTTGTTACTACAATCAACTCTCTGTGAATGATTCTAAAAAAGCGATCCTCCGTCGTGCACTTCCCAATATAAGAAGAATTAACCAACTGAATATTTTTGAACTTGCCGATCTTTGTTATACTTCCCCCGCTTCAATCAGCCGCCTGGTAAAATCGTTGGGGTATGAGAGCTATTCTGTTTTCCGAACAAAGCTCTTTGAATGCGTTCAGAGATATGACTATGAAAATCGCTTCTCCATCGACCAGCGAAAAGGCTCTAGCCGGGACGAAGACATTGTTCTTGAAGCAATGGAATACATGATCAGCGCCTTTAAAGAAAACGTAGATCACGAAGAAATCCTCCACCTTGCGGATGAGATGAATCGAGCTACATCCGTTGCCATTTTCGGATATGGCATTCGATTTATGGAAAGTGCGCTCCAATCCGATCTCATTATCTCCGGGATTCCCAGTGATGTCATTATCGGCGACAACGAACAAATTGCATTTGCAAATTCTATGACAGCTACTGATCTTGCTTTGATCGCATGCCCAGATGCCATCTACAGCGTATCTCCGCTGAATAAAATAATTCATCTGCTTTCAAAAAAAGGTGCCAAAATTGCAATTCTATCGAGTTCCGATCAACTCCCGTTTCTGGACCTCGTGGATATTCTTTTTACCTTTAACGGCCGCCACACTATGGCTGATTCTTTTTATATCGAGATGCTACTTGCTGCCATCACTACAGTTTACCGGAAAAAATACGTGGACAAAGATTCGTTATTTTGCACAGAATAGTTCGCCATATTGCCTCGTCCTTATGGCATTATTATAGTTCTCTAGTGTGACATTTACTAGCTCAAAAGCTGTAAAAGGATTTCCATATTCTGAATTTTATTCCACATAGCACTTCTCAATTTCATAATTTGAAATCGACAAAGGCACTTTCGATTCATGGATAAGTAAAAGAAGCAATTAAAGAGAGACACTGCATGTATAATGACACGTCGACAAAATGTATCGCGGCAATGCCGACCGATAGCAATGCCGTATTTTCCGAGATATGTAAAATAGCACACGCCAGCTGCGAGAAATTGCTGTGCTGTACTGAATCAGGAAATGTATAAAATCGAATCATGCTGAGATCTGCTTTTATAGACAGTCCATCAATGTCATTCAAGTCTCTGCACCCTAATGGATAAAACCGTAAGACACGCCCCATTTGTTTGGAAATGGGGCGTGTCTTAAACTGGGGAAACCGCAATTTCTCTCTGATCTTTGGAACCTTGCTTCTAACCTGCAGAACTGAGTTTCTCATTTGGCTACCTGCTGCCCCTGATTTAGCAAAGTGTGGTTGACCTCGGACGTTCCCTGTTGACAACTGATATAAAAGCGGGGCGTTGCAACATGCAACGCCCCGCTCCAGACTGTCGAACAACCATAGGTTTCGGCAGTTTCACGTCAATTCCGTCCTCCCCAGAGGACGGAATCCAATTCAATTTGGTCAGTTCCGGGGACATGTGCCTCGGAAATGACCCTTCTCATGCAGGACAAGGTGACTTTTGCCCAAGCAATCGAGCCTGTCCTGCATGCAGCTCCTTTGTCGGAAAAGTCCAATCTCAGCTGGGCATTTTCGTAAGCAAGAGGTAGAATAGAAGCGGTGGTGAGAGAGATGCTGGAACGGGGAAAACGGATCGAGATGTGATTAAGATCGTAGGGATAGACAGCTTAGTTCCGCAAGATCATCTGCTGCGAAAAATCGATCAAGCGGTGGATTTCAACCGGCTGTATGAAATGGTGGAGCAGCTGTACTGTGAGGATAATGGCAGGCCGAGCGTAGACCCCCGTGGTGCTGATCAAAATAGTGCTGATCCAGCATCTGTACGGGCTGCCGTCTCTGCGGCGGACAGGTGAGCCGCCGGCGCCAACCAAGAAGCGCCGGGATAATACCTCCAAGAAGAAGCTGGCCCGGCGGAAGAAGGAGAAGCTGCGCACCGTGAAGCGGAGCGTGACCGATCCGGACAGCGGCTTATTTGTAAAGGGGGACCACAAGCGGCAGTTTGCCTATGAGACCCACACGGCCTGCGACCAGCACGGATTTGTCCCGGAGACTGTCGTTGCTCCCGGAAATGTCCATGACAGCGTGGCCTTTGATGAGGTCTATGACCGTGTAACAGCGGCTTTTCCGGAAACGGAGGCCATTGTTGCAGACTCCGCTTACAAGACCCCGCATATCTGCAAACAGGTATTTGAAGATGGACGTGTGCTGTCCACCGCCTACAAGCGGCCTCAGACCAGGAAGGGCGGCCACGAATGGTGGAAGTATGTGTATGACGAGTATTATGACTGTGTGATCTGCCCGGAATTCCAACCCCTGACTTACCGCACGACCAACCGGGACGGATACCGGGAATACAAAAGCGACCCCAAGATCTGTGCCAGTTGCCCCACCCGCCATCTGTGTACCTGCTCCAAAGACTGCGTAAAAACCGTACAGAGGCATATCTGGAAGGACTATGAGGAATTGGTCGTCGACGCCCGCTATACGCCGAAGTACCAGGAGCTATACAAACGGCGGAAAGAAACGATTGAACGGGTCTTTGCTGACGCCAAGGGAAAACACGCTATGCGTTATACACAGTATAGAGGCTTGGCCCAGGTGTCCAATTGGGTGAAGCTTAAATTTGCTGTCATGAATCTTAAAAAACTGGCCAGATGGCTGTGGATGGAGAACTCCCCATCCTTCCTACCCCTGCTTTTCCATCTCATTTTTGCCAGAAACCCGGTCTACCTATATGCGTAGCCCGGGTTTCTCGACAGACTGCAAAAGTTGCGGAAAACCTCTGAACAAGGTTTTCCGCGACTTTTTGACAGGAGGACAAATATTCCGTGCGGCACAAAGGCCGGCCAGCTCCCCTCTGGGGCGCCTCCCCATGGCAAATGCACAGCCCGCCAGCGCCTGCTCACGAGAGGGCGCTGATGATCTTTTCCATGGTAGCGTAGTCCGGCACCGCCGACACCTGGGTGATCTCAGGGGCGACGTGGGGGACGTTGAAGTGGCTGGTGTCGGAAGCCCCTGAGAGGTCCGTGCGAAACCCGTGATTTTCCCAGGCCAAGCGCTGCACTTCCGGATCCACAAGGGCATCAGCGCCCGCTTCACCCGCCTCGTCCAGGGCGATATAAATATGGGAGGACCAGACGGTGGGGGCGGGATATATCATGACGATCTCATCCCGCAGCTGCTCCCAGTCCTCCGGATTTTCTACGGCGAACTCCAGCAGCTGGTTTTCGTAGGCGGCGATGATGGGCTTTGCCCCAATCCCCGTTTTGAGGAACTGGTCAAACAGGTCGGCGGAGGAGGACTCCATATAGCCCAGCTTTTCAAAGATAGCCTGTAACCGGGGAAGCACTGCGTCCACTGTCTCCTCGTCCGCCACGCCGCCGCACAGCACATTGGCCAACAGCCCGGCAAACAGATTGCCCGAGTTGGAGCGCACCGGGTCGGTGGTGTTCACCGCAATGGAGCCGTACAGTTCGGGCAGCCCGATGGAGGCCCAGGAGGTGCCCGCTTCCAGCTCAGATACCAGGGCCTCCATATCCATGTAATAGCACCCGTCCCGCTCCGTCACCAACCCATGTTCCAGAAACGCGTCCAAAACAGCGGTATGGGTATAGAATACCAGAGGCGTGTTGAAAATAATCTGGCTCTTATCCGGTGCCCCGCACAGCTGCTGGTAATACTCCAGGGCGTTCTGGCTGGAGGGAAACAGGAAATCCCGCCCGGTGTGATCCGCCGTCACCATGTCCAGCGAACCGGCCTTGTCATAGTCCAGCTGCAGATGGTAGGTGCGCTCGAAGATCGCCTGCACCCGCTCGTCCTCCAGCAGTCCGATCTTTTCCCCGCCCACATAGCCGCTGAGGGTCACCGTCTTCTGCCACCTGCCCGTCAGCAGAAAGAGGCCGCAGGCAATAACCACAGCGGCCAGGAGGATCAGGCCGAGCCAGCCCGTCTTGTTTCGCATTGAAATTCCTCCCTAGTTATAGCCCTTTACGCTGCGGAAGGCCCCCACCAGATCCTCCCGGCCGTCAAAGACCCGGGCTCCGGTGAGCTCCGCCAGCTCTTCCAGCTGGGAGGAGTCCGCGTCGCCGAACATAATGGAGAACACCGGTATATCCGCCCCGATACGCTCATAGACCGCCCGGAAGTCTTGCACCGTCCCATCTGAAACGCCGTCGGTGAGCAGGATGACGGCGGGCGTGTACTGGGTCAGGTCATATTGCGCCAGCTGCTGGAGGGCCTCCTCAGCCGCGGCATAGATGTCGGTGCCGCCCGTGGCCTGTTCCGACTCAATCTGGTCGTAGAGCTCCTCCAGTTCTGCGCCGTTTCCGGCTGCGGAATAGACGCCCCGGGGCGCACTGTCAAAGGGGATAATATAGTTGATCTCATGTTCCGAGGCCTGCAGGAAATTCTGCCGGGCGTTCTCCTGAATCAAAATCTGGGACATAGCCTCCACCATTTCCGAACGCCCTTCTCCCGCCATGCTGCCTGAGTAGTCCAGGCAATAGACCGTCAAAGACGGTTTCCTGAATTGGGTCTGGTAGAGATCCAGGCACTCAAAAAGCACATCGGTGGCGGGCATATTGATTGGAGACAGCACCCGCTGGGGCTGAATGCCCCAGTCGGTGCGGAACACATCCTCATTCTCCGGGGATACCCCTTCATATCCCGTGCGCCGGCCGGTGCGCTGGATCTGGTTCTGGACGTCATCGGAGAGGAGATACTGCTGCAGCTTCAGAAAAGCCTCCTCCTTCTCCGCGTCTCCGTTGTCCACGTACCCCAGGGGGGAGTCGGCCAGCGTCAGGCCGTCATAGGGATAGACCGCGTACAGCGTCTCCTCCCCCCGGGCCTCCAGCTCCTGGTTGGCGCTGATGATCAGGCACTCGTAGTTGACCATGGCGTCATACCCGCCGGTCAGGAACAGATCCTTCAGCCAGTCGGAGCTGCCCGAGGACCGGTCCACGCCGGAGAGCAGGCCGGTGATCTCCTCCGCCAATTCCGGGCGCTGCAGATCCTGGGCGGTGATGGCCTCCGGGTTGCCCAGCAGGGCGTAGAGGAAGCCGATATAGGCGCTGCACCCCGAGTTGGACTGGGTGGCCGAGGTCATGCAGAAGTTCAGTTGTCCGGATTGGATCGCCTCCAGCAGGTCGGACACCGACACCTCTCGCCCGACAAAGCCCAGCTCTTCGGCCAAACTCTGGCGAATGCCGAAAATCACCGGGGTAATGGAGATGGATTCGGCATATTTGACCCGGTAGTGGGTGTCACCCGCGGTGAGCCAAAGACTGCTGGCCGGCCACACCGCGTCATAATCCACCGTATCCCCCTGAAGGGTGCGCATAATATCCAGGGAGCCCTGGTAATCCATGACGATGTTGACCTTCTCCTGGCAGGCAAACTGGTCCAGGATCCCCTCCAGCTCCTGATTCTCCGAACCGGACAGGATCCGCAGCGTCACCTTGCCGCCGTAATCAAATCTGCCGTCCCCCTGGGAAGAATTGCCCGCAGGGGCGGAACCACAGCCGGTCAAAAGGAGGGCCAGCAGCATGACCAGCGCCAGCGCAGCCGAGCGCATACGTTTCATCGCAATCACCTTGCCATGTCACACCCGGGATGTCCGGGCGGAGCAGAGATACTTCTCCCGCAGTTGCCTCAATACGAAAGCCGTCCGATATTGGGCCGTGGGCCGGGGCCGGGAGCGCTATGCCGCCCCATGCCGAGGCGTCTGGCAGCCCCGGCTGGCCGTCGGAACTCGGGGACAACATACGGATACAACGTTAAAATAGCATAAAACGCCCGCGCTTTCGACCAAGGCCATGTAAGATGCAGGTAAAATTTTGGGACGGCACAGGCGCGTCAGGCTGTCCAGTTCCACGATTTTTATTGCATTCTGCTCCAATTCTCCGCACTTTAGCGCCTCTTTCACTGCTTGACTCCGTTTCGCCGCAAAATGAAAAAGCCCAGATTATACTGGACTTTTTCGATAGGCCGCGCCGGGGTATATTGATGATACCTCAGCGGCGGCAAAATGTTCAGAAATTCCAAAAGGCACCGACAGCCCTTTTCGGACAAGGGTCAAACGCTGCGTGATCCAATCAATCCTTTATCCTGCAGCATCGTTTTCACAGTATGCAACGCCATAGATGGAGTCTTTCCCTGTTTCACCACCGAAGCAACCAGAAACTTTGTCAGCATACGGGGTATTCCGGTTTCTTCCATCAGTTTCAGTGCCTGCTCCAATGTCTGGCCGGAGAAACCTGCCTGTTCCAATTTTCTGCGTTCTTTTGTAAAACCCTTCATATGATTCTTCTCCTATGGTTCGTCTGGTGGATACGTGCCGCTAATGAAGGGACAGACCCCTCCCCCGGCTTACCCTCCTCCGATAGGCGCCCGGACTGCATCCCTCTACCCGGCGGAACACATTTTGAAAATAGCTCTGGGAGCTGAAGGACAGATAGTTGGCGATCTCCGCCAGGCTCGCGTCCGTCTCTTCCAGCATCTTCTTCGCGCAACGCACCTTGACCGCCTGAATGTAGCCGGTCAAGTGCTGCCCCGTCCGGGTATAAAATGTCCGGCTCAGGTATTCCCTGGACAGCCCGACCGCCGCCACCTGGGTCAGGCTGAGCTTTTCCGTACAGTGGTCAGCGACATATTCCATCACCGCTCGCAACAGCGGATCCTCAAAGCCGATGCCCCGCTGGCCGTAAACCAGCCGGCAGAAGCGCCGTTTTGCCTCGTCCGCCAGGGCCTGGACCTGTTCCATGCCCTGACAGGCCTCTATCCTGCGCACAAAGTCCTCCTCCAACTGGCTGCATCGGATATGCCCCGCGCCGCCCTGGACGGCCGCCGTCTTTAAGTTGTGGGTCAGGATGATCGCCAGGTTCTGCATATGCCGGAGCGGCGTCGCGCCAAATTTCCCCAGCTGGCTGGCGTTCCCCATTTGCCAGACCAGCACCTCCATCGCCACTACGTCCCCGGCACACACACAGGCGCAGAGCTTCTGCACCAGCCGCTCATCTGCCTGGATACGCTCCAGCGCCGCCGGATCATCCAGCCGTGCAAAGAGTTCGCCCTCCGCCATGTCGACACCTACCCCTCCCTTCGATTCCATATTCGCTGGTTATCTGTTTCACACATCAATATCTTACAAAAGGAATCAATATTTTGCAATACTTCCCCGCGGTGCTCTGGTATCCTTTTTACAGGCACTTTTATAAATGGCCTGTTTTTAGTGGTTCCCGCGAAAACGGCCGTGCGCATCAGACAGGAGGATTTCGAATAAAAAGACTGGAAAACAAAGTTGCCATCATCACCGGCGCCAGCGGCGGGTTGGGCAAGCAGACCGCCCGCCGTTTCGCCCAGGAGGGCGCCCGGCTGGCCATCTGCGCCAGGACGGAGCGCAAGCTGATGGATACCAAGGCGCTCTGCGAGGCAGAGGGGGCCGAGGTGCTGGCCATGACGGCGGACGTCAGCCAATATGAGCAGCTCAAGGCATTTGTGGAAAAGGCGGTGGAGCGCTTCGGCACCGTCGACGTGCTGGTCAACAACGCCGCCACCATCAGCGCCCCGCATCCCTTTATCGAACACACGCTGGCCGACCTGGAGGAGGGCCTGCACAGCGGCCTGTACGGCACCTGGTTTATGATGCAGCTGTGCTATCCTTACATGAAGGAGAAGGGCGGCTCCATCATCAACTTCGGCTCCATCGGCGGCGTGGCCGGCATGGAGGGCTTTGCCGCCTACGCGGCGGAGAAAGAGGCCATCCGGGGCCTGTCCCGGGTCGCCGCCCGGGAGTGGGGCGCCGTGAACATCCGGGTCAACTGTGTCTGCCCCAACGTCATCACAGACCGCTTCGAGGAGGGCATCGAGAGCTCCCCCAAAGAGGTGCGGGACTATTTCATCGCCTCCATGTCCCAGAACGCCATGCACCGCCCCGGGCGGGCCTATGAGGACGCCACGCCGGCCATCCTCTTCCTGGCCTGCGACGACAGCCGCTGGGTTACCGGCCAGAAGCTCCACGTGGAAGGCGGCAACTGGATTGGGGCATAACCATACCGAAGGCAAAGATTCCCCATGCCTTGGTATGAATCATCCAAATTGCAGCACTGTGGCATAATTTTTACAACGCAATGACGCAGAGGAATCTCCTCTGCGCCTGTCTGACCGGCATAGCAAGGGCCGGAAGCCTGTTGAACGGCTTCCGGCCCACTGTTTTTCTTCTGCCGCATCTTAGAGCGTATTGGTGTTTTGCGATTAGTCTTGGCTCTCATGATAATGGATCCCGATTGACAGGCGCTGTTCCATCGTTCGCATTGCCGTAATCACGTCTGAGCCACCGTTCCTCCTGTTACCAGCTGCGGCAGGATTCGTAGATCTGCTCCGGCGTAATGACAATCGCCCCTTTGGGGCACTCATAGTAGCAGGCAATACAGCACCCGCAGTCATCCGGATAGGCCACCACCGCCTTGTGCCGTTCCCGGTCCATGCGGATCACATCCACCGGACAGGTATAGACACATCGGCCGCAGCCGATGCACCGTTCTTCCTGAATCCTTTGAATCGCCATGAGAATCCCCCCTCACACATCGTCCCACATACCGGCAGGCACCGGGATTTTTTCGACCCGCATCGACTCCCCCTCCCGGCTGACCGCAGTCCAGGCACGCCAGTTCTGTTCATCGGGCGCGGGGTAATCCTCCCGAAAATGCACCCCCCGGCTTTCCGTGCGGGCAAGGGACGCCCGCAGCATCATCTCCGCGTTCAGTACCATATTTTCCGCCTCCAGCGCCATTCTCAGCTCATGGAGATCCCGGGCAAACAGCTTGGGGACCAGATGCCGTCGGAGAAATCGCACCATCTCCAAGGCCGCATTTAACCTGGGGCCATCTTTAATCAGGCTGACATAGTAAGGTGTCATGATATTGCGGACCTGCCGCGTGATATACGGATAGGCAAACCCGGAGGAACGAGAGCGTATGCGCTCTGCCCGCCGCCGCACCTGATCAACCTGCTCTGAATCCGCTGTTTGCACTGGCCGCCCCTGACAGTAGGCCGCCGCGCCAAGGCCCGCGTGCCGTCCGGTCACCGCTGCCCCCGCCGTGCCAAGGCCAGGGCACATATTATAGCAGCCGTTGTGCAGGGTACCCCCCGCGTCTCCCGCAGCGAACAGCCCCTCCAGAGTGGTGCGCCCGTCCAGGCCAACGACCCGGGCACCGGTACACCCCACCGAACTAAAGCCGACCGCATAGCCGCCCGCCAGCTCGAACCGCCCACGCCGGCACAGATCCAGGTACCGGTCCGCCCACTGGTATTCCACCGGGTTGTGGGTGTCGCGTCGCCAAGCACGGATAAACTCCAGCTGTTCATCCGTTGCGGCAGTGGTATCCCAGTAAATGGGGCCCCGCCCCGCGTGAATGGCATGTTCCACCTTGAGGCCCCACTCATTTTCAATGCTGTCCGAATCATGAACCGCATCCAGCCTTTGCCCCGCGCCGTCGGTAAACACCGCATAGGCTGGATTGACCATGCCATGGGCCGTCCTGGACCAGGTAGGATAGCGGGCCATGGTGGGAAAGGTGGAACTGCCAAACTCCTTCCCCATAATCTGCGCGCCCGCACGGTAAGCCATAGCGTCGGAATCCCCCGTAATCCCGCAATTTTCTCCTCCGGCCCGGAAACTGTTGCTGCCAGCACTGAGAATGGTGGCTTTGGCGTAAAATTGATACAGGA
Organism: uncultured Eubacteriales bacterium; assembly: GCA_959602365.1. Taxonomy (GTDB): domain Bacteria; phylum Bacillota; class Clostridia; order Oscillospirales; family Oscillospiraceae; genus UMGS1766. The sequence continues at coordinate 23,607 of CAUGSS010000007.1, read as the reverse complement.
TCTCCTCATCCAGAGAAAATCCCATAGCCCCCACTATCTGGCCGTCCTTTTTTAGGAGATCGATCATCTCCACCCGGTCATAAAATTGGACGCCATTCCGCTGGGCCTGCCGGCGCAAGCCGGGGGCAAGCTTTCTGTGCTTCAGCCGCACATGGGGGATCGGCGGAAAATACATCCGATAGCGGGCATCCTCCTGGGGGAACTCAATGCCCCAGTCCAGCATGTCCTGATAGACCTCCCCGCTCTCATGTAAAATGGCCTCGCACCAGGGCCGGTTGCTGATCCAACCTCCAGCCTCTCCCATAGCCCGCAGACAAGTCTGATAATCTCCGCCCCAATCCGGCCGAAAAACAACCATACCGATGTCCGGATGGATACTGGCGCCGGAGCTACCCGCATAGCCCTTGTCCACCACTGTCACGCGGACACCAGAGGCGCGGGCCGCCATAGCGGCCATACAGCCCGCAATGCCTCCTCCGATAATCAGCACATCTGAGGTAATCACCGTTTCCTGCCACATCTCGCTTCACCCTTTCTTGGATTGAACTAAGCCATGCCTACGATTGACAACTGATTTCTTTTGCTCGTACAATAAAGCCAGCCCATAAACCGGAGGTCACAGGGATGGAACTGACACAACTGCGCTATTTTATGGCTGTAGCGGACAGCCTTCACTTCTCCAAGACCGCGGAGGTACTGCACATATCTCAGTCTGCCCTCAGCATGTCCATCTCCCGGCTGGAACGGGAACTGGGTGTCCAACTCTTTGAGCGTGCCGGCCGGACAATCCGGCTGACAGACGCAGGAGCCCGGTTTCAGCAAAAACTGATCCCCGCCCTGGCCGCGGTAGAAGAGGCGCGCTCTGACCTGCTGGCCCTATCGGAGGCGGAGCAGAAACCGCTGGAAATATCGGTAGAAGTGATTGATTTTGCGGAAGAATTCCTGATGCATTTTCGGCAGGATTGTCCTGAAACGCGCTTCCGGCAGACCTTCGACGTACGGGATACCGCTGTGGAGCGCTTCGCCTGTGGAAAGACAGATTTCTGCTTCTCCTATGAACCCTTTGACCTGCCGGGCGTTACCTCCACGCTGCTGCAAACCGACCGGGTCTTGCTGTTGGTGCATCGGGATCACCCCATTGCGAACCGGGACGCAATCTATTTGGAAGAAGTTTCAGACCAGCCCTTCGTCACCATGGGGCCGCCCTACGGCTTCCGGCGTTGGACAGACCAACTCTGTTTCCGGGCTGGGTTCCGCCCGAACATCTACTATGAGGTCTGCGATTTACAGGCAATTACCCGCACGGTAGAGACAGGGCAAGCTGTCGGGCTGATTTGCCAGAGCACTTGGGAGCAAAACCAGATCTTCCACATTGCGGGCCAGTCCAGCGACTTTCCCCTTCGGATGATCCCGATCCTGAACGCCCACTGCATACGTCGGGTCTACCTGTGTTGGCCCAGCGGGCAGGAGCACAATCCCAATGCTGCGCGTCTCATCTGCTACGCAAAAAATCACTTCTGTTTATAACGAATTTTGCTGCACAATTGTATAACCCTGCTCTAAAATAGCAAAATCAGCTTCTTTTTCAGAAATTTATATCCTATCTATATACTATAGAGAAAAGCACAAAAAGTCCAATTTTAAATTCTTATTTAATATATCACAAATATTGATTATATATTTCTAGCACAACCCAAGCCCCCCCTGCTTCCTGAATCAGCACAAAATTTATTTTTCCGTGCGGACTCCTCCATATTCTAGTCAAACAACAAAAGGAGGAACACAGAATGGGAAAAAACAGAGAAGCCAAGGTGACCAGCACGGTGGAGGGCCGCTGGTACCAGCTGGGCGGCAGCGGCTACGACGGCATCCACGCCACACCGGCGCAATTCTACACAGAACTGACTCGGGCACTGTTCGCCAAAACGGAGGATGATTTTTCTGATGTGAGGAAAATCCTACAGCGCCGGCTGAAAGAGATCGCCGTGCTGAACCGGGAGATGTATGAGATCCAACGGATGCTGGCCTGCTCCTGCAAGGCGTACCTCGGTGAAAGCCAATCGGCGACAGCAAAAATCGCATAAACACAAAAAGCAATACGCCCCATTTTGAACAGGTGGGGCGTATTGCTTTATATGTGAGGCGCTCGGCTTCTATAGGGCTCTTAAACGATTACTTTTAATAAGTGGAACTGAGTTCCGCTCCTGTCCCTTCCCGGCAAGTTGCTGCGCCTGGACTCGTAATGATTGATCAGCATCGAACTGCTTGGCATAAAATAGCCCGTCAGCGGCCCTTATTCGGTCTGCGCTTATATGCTTACAGTAATTTCCTCACTTCATCGATCTCTTTCTGAAGATCATCCAGCGCTCTGTCCAGGGATTCAGCCACATAATCACCCAGTTCCAACATGGCCAGGACTGCATGGCTCGCCTCGATCAGCCGGGACTCAACTTCTTCACTGACACCCAACACTTCCATGTTTCCATCGCCCTCACGGTCCAGCAGAACCATATCGGGAAGGCCGTTGGCATCTGAATCATGGAAATATAGATTGAATTCCCCCTCGTTGCTGATATCCAAGGCAAGGGTATCAATATCCCCGTCACCAGTACAATCCAGCAAAGCAATATCAGGTTGTCCATCGCCATCCATATCGATCAGGATCTCGTCTTTGGCGCTACGGACCAAGGTCTTCCGAAACTCCTTGTCCAGCATCATTTTCAGTTTTACTTTACGCAGTGTACCCATTGCTAAAGCCTCCGTCTATCAGAGTAATACAGGTCTTACCATCTGCCGCCGCCACGTCTGGGACCGGGACCCGGTCCGCCAAAGCCAGGATCGGGACCATGATGGGGGCCCGGGCGTGGACCAGGGTGAGGTCTGGGCATCGGAGGCGGACCGCCGTACAAAGGACGTCTTCTGTGTGCCAGTCTGCGGCCAAGACTATTTAGTATAGCTGCTCCTGCAATCACACCGCCTACAGTCGCCGCTGTTTTTGCGGCATCTGACATGCCGGAATCTGTTGGTGTGCAGCTGTTCGTACTGGCTCCACACTGAGGGCAGAAATTCGCGTTATCCGCCAGCGCCGCCCCACAGTTTTGGCAATATAAGGACATATAGCTCCTCCGTTCAACGATATTTGTACTCAGTTTATATAGTTCGATGAACCTTTTGTAAATCCCCTCAGTGCAGCTAATTCTCATTTTTTACAGGGGCACATTCCAGATTGAGTTGATACAGTTCTAGGCTGTCCATGCAGAAATTTACCCCACTGTTCAACCAACGGGCGTAGTGCTTTATAGTTATGGATTCAAGTTCTGTTTGAGTTATTGGGAGCGCTTTTTATCTGCTCTCAGCGAGCTGCTGCGCCTGGGCCAACAGCGCCTGATCGGCCTCGGACAGCGTTTTGCCTGCCTCCATGGCCTTTTGCAGGTCCTCCAACCATTGTGCCACCGTCTGCTGTCTCTTTTCCATCGCCGCCGGCTTCTGCTGACGCATCCCGGCCTGGAATTCAGCCAGCTTTTGCTTCTGCTTCTCTGGCGATATATTGGCGATGACTGCCGCCTGCTGGATGGTCAGATGGCCCTTTTTCTTGGAGACGACCGCTTCCCGCAATTCTGGGATCCCGCTAGCTGCCACCGTCAGCAGCATCAGGGCATACCGCCTGCTGCTGCCGAGCAGCTGGGCAATAATCGCCGTCAAATCCGCCTGTAAACTCTTGTCCTGTTGCGCCAGGGTGTGCATTAGCGCCGCAATCCGCAGTTTGATTGCAATGGATTTGGGAGCAAGCTCGAAGGCATGATAGGCAATCAGCAAGTCTCGCTGGATGTCGTTGAGTTGCTTATTGTCTGCAACCAAGCATTTCACCTGTCTGAACTGCGATTTATCTTCCTTGTGGAGCGCCACCATCGCTAAATAGATTTCGTCATTATCTAACAGGACATACTTCCCATCAGAATCTTGGACTACCGGTAAATAAATAGACTTGCTGCATTCCTGCACCATAGTTTTTTGCTGTGCGGAAGTCTGCCCATCGGTCATACATTTGATCTTAGAGAGCGTAATTTTCTTTTTATTGAAATGAAGCGGTATATTGAGCCGTTCGACATCAATCATTTTGTTTTCACCTCCTTGGAAAACAGAACTGAGTTCCGATTTTCTTTATTTTTTCATTGCAATTTCCTTCCTGCTTTATTTTTAAATATTATATCATAAATAAACTTATTTTCAATTATTTTTGAACTATTTTTTCTAAATTTATAAAATATAACGTTTGACCGTTACCTCATTTCTCCAATGAGAGAGCACAAAAACGGATACACAGCATAGAGCCAGTCTATCATAACTAACAGGCCGTCCCCAGAGCTCTGCCGTCGCCCGGTTGGCTCGCTGTAGGTGGTACTGCCCGTCGGCCATCTCGGCGGCAAAGGCCCGCTCTGCCCGGTGCATGCCCGCCTGGTCACCCTTGGCCTTGGCGGTCAGCCAGGCCTTACACCCAAACTGCGGATTTTTAAATCTACGCCAAAGTTGTGCCCGCATCGTCGCCCGTCCCTCTGGCGTGCTGCAAATGACCGCATAGCGCTCATACTCATTCCTGGCGTGTTCGGCCCGAAGACCATGCAGATCCAGGTTTTTGTCAATGGGCTGCGGAAAGAGCAGCTCATCCGGGCCCTTATCTTTAAAATAGGATTGCACTGCTTTCAAATTTTCTGGGGCGATCCGTTGAAGCTGGTCTTTTCCGCCCTTGTCTCTCAGGAACCGAATACACCACTCGCAGCTCTCGTCCTGAACGAGGTCGCCGCCCTTCAGGCGCTGGAGCGCCGCACGCCGGCCGCCCACCATCCGCTGAAAGCGAACAATCTCGGCATTTTCCGGTCGCTCCAGAGCTTTCTCCGCCCGGACACTTTTCCCCAGAGATTTGCATTTATCTGCCGATGTCCCCGCCCGGGCGATGCCCGCCATGGAGATGCCCAAGCCGCAACAGGCTCCTGCAATGTAAGTATGGATGGTGCTGGTCGAGTAACCGGCCTCCGCCAGTGCATCCCTCCACCGCCGGACATACTGGGCTGGGTCTCTTGACACCGCCTTATTGGAAAAGCCCTGTCCCTTGCGCCACACATCGAAGGCATTGCAAGCCCGGATGTAATTGCGCCGGGTCTTGCTGCTCATCTGTTTTGTGTGCGCCTTTACCCGGGAGCGCATCATTCCGCCTATGGCCCCGGCATTTTTACGCTGCTGGAATTTGTCCCTGGACGCCATAAATCGCGCACCCCCTTTTGGATTGGAATACCTGTGCTGTATCGCCGCACCTGCGCCCCTCTGCCATAAACAGAACTGTTAATCTAGCAGGCATGAGGACTTTTTGCCCATGGGGCAGGGCGCTCACGCATCCCAAGATCTAATTACGTTCTGCCATACATAAATTAGACCGCCATTTGGACTTGGCGCAGTCAGGCCAGCTCCCCTTTGACAGGGTTTTTGCAGAGGGCCGCCGCCGAGGCCCTCTCCCGTTCCGCGGTGCTTGTCCAGGCCTGTCAGCCTGGGCCTACAATCCTTGAACGGGACATGTGCATTCACCAAAATCACCTCCTATTTTTTAACTCATCCGCAATATGTATGAGCACGAAAATCAAAATTTCAGACGAGGGCGCGGGTAGTTCCACACGTCGACGTGTCGAACTACCCGCTTCCGGTTGCCTATTCTATAGGAACAGTTGCAGGCCCGGCAACCGCAGCCCCGGCGTTCCCCCGGACCCCCGTCCTCCCCGGACCGAGCCAAAGGGGCAGCGCCCCTCTGGACACTCCATCCCTGTCAAGGAGCATAACAGCCTCGCCGCGCAGCAGCCCCCTCCGTCCTCCATCGCCGTGGACAACGGCATAAAAAATCCCCCCAAAGCGGAACTCAGTTCCGCTTTGGGAGATGCGCCATCCTCCTGGGTGGGCTCACTTTTTCCCGTGCCCAAAGAGCCTGCGCCACAGCGAGGGCCTGGCCGGCCGGGCGTCGGGCGGCGTCTCCTGCGTCGCCGCGCCCAATGATTTTTTAGCAACGGCAATAAAATTTTGATGTCGCTCGCTTCGGGTCTGCTGGTAAAGCCGTTCCGATAATTCCAGGAGCTGCTTCAGGTAGTTCCGGCGATCCTCCGGGCCCACCGCCGGGTGAACGCCCAGCATGTAATAGCTGACTGCCAGATCCTCGTAGGCTGAAACTGTGTTCAGCTCCCGGGCCAGGGCTTCGGTGAGTTCCAAGGTCTTTTTATGCAGCTCCAGCGCGCGGCGCAGGTTCTCCCGGCCTCCCAGTGCTCCATAGACACTGCCCACCTTGTGATAACCGACGGCCAGCCCCCGGCGGCTTTCGGCAGTACCCAACTCCCGGGCCGATGCTTCGAATAACTCCAAATCCTTTTGATACAGTTCCAATGCACGGCACAGGTTCTCCCGCCCGCCCAGTGTCTTATACCTTGACATAGCCGATGGCTAAATCCAGGCGACTCTGGGTGGTCCTTAATTCCCCGGCCAAGGTATTCCGAAGATCCAAACTCTTTTTATACAGCTCCAGCGCACGGTTTAAATTCTCACGGCTTCCCAACGCCTTATAAATGTTACCTACCCTCTCATAGCTGACAGACAGTTCCCGGTGGCTCTCGGCGGTACCCAATTCCCGGGCCAAGGCCTCTCGGAGCTCCATGCTCTTCTCATACAGGTCAAGGGCGCGGCTCAGGTTCTCCTGGCCACCCAGTGTCTCATAGATACCACCCACCTTGTCATAGCTGATGGACAGGTCCAGACGGCTCTCGGCGGTCTCCCACTCCAAGGCCAAGGTTAGCCGGAGATCCAGACTCTTTTGATACAGCTCCAGCGCACGGCCCAAGTTCTCCTGCCCACCCAGCGCCCGATAAACGTTGCCCACCTCGTCATAGCTTATGGACAGATCCCGGCGACTCTCGGCAGTCTCCAACTCCCGAGCCAATGCTTCCCGGAGCTCCAGGCTCCTTTGATGCAGCTTCAGGGCACGATTTAGGTTCTTCCGGCCACCCAACGCCTCGTAGGTGCGGCCCACATTGTTATAACTGATGGACAAATCACGATGGCTCTGGACACTCCCCTGCTCCCGAGCCAATGCTTCCCGGATCTCTAAGCTCTTTTGATACAGTCCCAAAGCGCGCGGCAGGTTCTCATGGCCGCCCAGTGCCTCGTAGATGCTACCCACCCTCTCATAGCTGATAGACAGATCCCGACGGCTCTCAGCGGTTCCCAATTCTCGGGCCAAGGTTTCGGAAAGCTCCAATTTCTTTTGATACAACCCCAGTGCACAGCCCAGATTCTCCCGTCCGCCCAGCGCCTGGTAGACACCGCCCATCCTTTCATAGCTGATGGACAAATCCCAATGGCTCTGGGCAGTGCCCTGATCCCGAGCTAAGGTTTGATCGAGTTCCAAGGCCTTCTGATACAGCTCCAGAGTCCGACCCAGGTTCTCCTGGCCACCCAGCGCTTTATAGGTTTCACCCACCCTCCCATAGCTGATGGCTAGGTCCCGGCGGCTTCGGGCGGTGCCCAATTCCCAGGCCAAGCATTTAAAGAGTCCCAAACTCTTCTGATAGAGTTCCATGGCGCGGCTCAGGTTCTCCTGGCCCCCCAGTGTCTTATAAACGTCGCCCACCTTGTGATAGCTGACGGACAGATCCCGGCGGCTATCGGCGCTCTGATCCCGGTCATCCACCTGCCGGGCCAGCGCCAGCCCCGCCTCCAGAACCTCCCGCGCCAGCCCCAGCTCTGCCTGGCTGTCCCCAAAGGCATCTCTCAATTCAAAATTGATAAAATTGACAAAAAGATCACCGACCCTCAGCGCGATCCCTTGCCGGAACAGCCCCTTCAGCCACGCGCCCCCGTCCGCCAGCGCCAGGTCGTGGGCGTCCCGGGCGGCGAAGGGGATGACTGCCTTGTCCAGCTCAAATGTCTGGACATAGTCCACAAAGGCCGGCTTATCGTCGGCCAGAATGCAGTGGTAGCCGAACTCCCGCACCCGCACCCCGTCGTGAGGGTCCAGGGCCAGCAGGTGGGCCAAAATCTCCCGGTGCAGCCTCTGTACGTCTCCGCACCGCTCCAGCAGCCCCTGGCGGATGCTCTGGTGGGCAAAGTCATAGCGGCCGTCGTCCCGCAGGATGAAAAAGGCGCTCAGATATTGCACAAACTGGGCAAAGTCCAGGGCGCTCCAGGGGATGCCCTGGGCGGTCAGCAGTCCCTCCAGGTCGCTCTCCCGCAGGCCGTGGCGGCTGACCGCCAGATACTCCGCCGCCCGCCGGACGAAGGGGCCGCCCAGCCGGGCCGAGGCCGCGTTCAAAATGTCCACGCACACCCCCTCCAGGCTGTCGGAACAGCCCTCCACCAATGCGAGCTGATGTTGGGTGATGGCCTCCATCCCGTCCCCGTGGGCGGCGATGTCGGCGAAGTCCTCCCGGTTCATCATGGTCAGCCGCTGGAGCACCAGGCTCAGGTACAGCGGGCTGTCGGCGGCGGGTTTTCTGACGATGGCGTCGATGACCGGTCGATCCAGCTCCCGGCCCAAAAAGCCCAGGATGCCCCGGACAATCTCCGGCCGGTCCCCCTCCGCCAGCAGCTCCACCTCCTGGACCGCCATGGGCCGGCTCAGGCGGAAGCTGTCCAGGCAGGAGAGCACCATCCGCAGCTTGGGGGACAGGTTGTAGGGGACAAAGCGCAGCTTCTCCCGCCACTCGTCGGCGAAGAGCTGGTCCACCCCGTCGATCAGGACGGTCAGCCGCCCCTCTCCCCGGGCGTTGTAGGCCGCCACCACCTCTCCCAGCCGGTCCGTCCACTCTTTTTCGCCCGGCGGGGTATTCCGCTCCACCTCCCTGTCCGCGAAGTGGTGCAGGCCCAGCCTGTTCTCCAGATCGTCGATGATGTACTTGACCAGGTCCAGCCCGTCGTTGCACAGCGGGGTGGTGGCGCAGAAGATGGGCAGCACCTGGTCTCCCCGCTCTTTTAAAACCTGGGCCAGCCGGGCCACCAGGGTGGTCTTGCCGGCGCCGCTCTCGCCCTGAATGGCCAGCAGGTGTTCACCGCCGTCCAGCATGGAAACGCAGCCGGAGACGAAGCCCTCCCGGGCGCTGAACTGACGGGCCTTCTGGGCGGCGTAGTCCCACTGGCCCCGCTGGTCCCGCTGGTAGGGGGTCAGGGCGGCGGTCTCTTTCCACTCCGCCTCCATCAGCCCCCGGACGTCGGACTCCACCATCTCCGCGAAGTGTTCCAGCCCCAGGAGGCGGTTTTCCGTCTCATCCCAGCCCAGGGTGTAGGTCTTGAGCCGGCCCCCGGCCAGCTTCTGGATGCGCCCCTTCAGCTCCCGCAGCTTTGCGGCGTGATGGGCGTCCTCGGACTGGTAGAGCGCCGGCACCTCCCCCTCGAACTCCCGGAAGTAGAACAGGGTTCGCTCCAGCTGCTCCGGGTTGGCCAGGGCGCCGTACTCGATCTCCAGGGCAGTGACGCTCTGCTCCAGCTCCTCCAGGGCGAAATGGGCCCGGCCGGCGGCACCGGCGATCAGCTCCCGGTTGGGGATCCAGCCGTAGCGCTCCCCCAGGATGACTAGCATATAGGGCCGGCACCGGTCGATCTCCTCCAGGCAGACCGAAAGGACTTTGCGGGAGCCCTCCTCGCTCTCCAGCTCGCCGGTGTTGACCCCCCAGCGCAGATCGCAGAAGGAGACGCTCTCCCCATACTGCCGGGCCAGCTCGTTCAGCGCCGGGGTCACCCGCTCGTGGATGGCGTCCCGTTCGTAGTGCATATCCCGGAAGGTGCTGGAGACAAAGATGGTCTTCATAGCCGCGTCCTCCTCTGATGTGTTACAACCATTTTAATCCATTCAGAGGAGGCGAACAATGTATTCTCGATAAAAAACAGATTACATCCCTTTTAATCCGGTACGGCCCGACCAAACGGCCCAACCGTGCCGGAACGGTGTTCCTCTCTTTACCTGTTCAATGGGAACGCTCCTGGCCCCATGACATCTTCCGTCCTCCGCTGCCGGGTGAACAGACAGCGAATATTCACTCCGCAGGGTGAACAAACAGTGAATATTCACCATTTAGGATGAACAAAGTGAATTTTCACCGCCCGCATCCTTCGGTTAGGGATCCAATTCCCGGCCCGCCAAGTGGCAAACTGGGGTATACCCATCTTTACAGCCCCGCCACCCAGCCCAGGCTGTAAAACTAGGCTCGCCAGCCGTATTCTTTTTTAATTTGTAAACCGGGTCTGACCCATATTTTATAAAACGACTGTAGGGAGGTTTTTCAGGTATGAAAGTCGCATATATCAGGGTCAGCACTGCTGAACAAAACGAGGCCAGACAGGTGGAGGCCCTCAAGCAGTATGAAATCGAAAAATGGTTTCAGGAGAAGGCGTCCGGCAAAGACCGCCGCCACCGCCCGGAGCTCCAGCGGATGTTGGAGTTCGTCCGGGAGGGCGACACGATCTATGTCCACGACTTCAGTCGGCTGGCACGCAGCACCAAAGACCTGCTGGAGATAGTGGACCTGCTCAACCAGAAAAGGGTGGCCCTGGTCTCCAACAAGGAGAACGTGGACAGCGCTACCCCCACGGGCAAGCTGATGCTCACCATGATTGGGGCCATCGCCGAGTTTGAGCGTACCAATCTATTGGAGCGCCAGCGGGAGGGCATCGCCATCCAGAAGCAGTTGGATCGGTCCCGGCCGCCGGAGCAGCGGAAATACCAGGGACGCAGACCCATCCAAGTGGATAACTTCGCGAGCTGTTACGAGCGGTACCACACCCGGCAAGTCTCCAAAACTGCCCTGGCCAAGGAGTTGGGTATCTCCCGGCCTACATTAAATAAACTGATTCTGGACTTCGAACAGGCAGAAAAGCGGAACTGAGTTCCGCTTTTTATATGAGCGATAGGCTAAGCCCTATCCAAGCGGGACTTGTGCCTGGATAGGACTTTTCATGTGCGGCCTATATTTTGATCAGCATGGATTAGCCAGGCAAAAGCGACCGCCGTTTAACATATAATTTCCGCCGTTAGCTCCGTCTTAGCGTACCCTTCCACCGTACCCTGATTGAGCTCACCAAAGGGAACGGGCGTTTTTTGTGGTAATTCTTCCACCTCCTCTTCCTCAAAATAATTGAATTTAGTATAGAAGGTAAATGGAATTCGAACCCCCGCCGCGCCATATCTTTGCTTTAAAACAATCAGGTCAACTTTGCGCGGACAGGCCGCTTTCGCCGCATCGACATCGAAATCCTTTTCACCTACCCCAGTCAGCTGCAAGCCAATCAACGTATCCCCGGAGTATTCGATATTCCCAGAATCTTTGAACGACTGCAGACCGACCTTTGTATTATAGTTGTCGCGATTAAAGGAGGAGATCACAATGACGGGAACGTGATATTTGGCAGCAATCGCCCGAAATTTGGCGACGTTGTAATCTACTGCCTGCTTATCGGTGCAACCCCGCAATTCCTGAGGAGCAGACAAGATCTGCAAATAGTCGATAATCAAAACCGAGCAGATCCCGTAAGCCATCACATACTCATTAATATAGCGCTCGATCTTATCTACTGTCATGGCACTGCTGCGGTCATCCCAAACTGTAATATTTCTCCCCAGTTCAGCCACAATCCTGCTCGCCTCGAGGACGGATGCCCGTTCCCGCTCGTCCATGTCCCGCATTGCTTCGCTCAGCAAAAAATCGCAGGTCTTAGCTCGCTCATCCCCGTCTTATAGCTGCCTAAAAATGTGTGCATGCTGACCAGTTTTGCGGTCAGATAATCTCCGCCCATCTCCATCGAAACATAGACCACCGGGATCCCTTGGGCCGCCATATGGTCTGCCATCTGTAAAACAAACGTGCTCTTCCCCAGGGAGGCGATTGCGCCGAGATAGAGGACGCCCTCGGTCAGTCCCCCTCCCAAGGCAAGATCCAGACGCGCAAATCCAGTGGGGTACCGCTTTTTCAGCAAGGGAGTGCAGGTTTCCGGCGTGAACAGTTTGGCCGTCTCACTCATCCTGCGGGCCTGATCAGCCTCCCAAAAACCGGTCTTAGCAGACTTTACCGCATCGGCCAGATGCTTCGCGATATACTGCTCCAGGGTGTCCTCTTTGGCCCTATCTCTGCTCAACGCGGCGTACTCGCGGCACAGGTTTTCGACAACCGCGGAATATTCCCCTCTCAACGCGCGGATTGTGAATTCATCATTCCGCTGCATAACATTAACCTCCAGACTATCATGTGTTGATATCCCTCCCAAGGCACGCATCTTCTTGTCAGGGACAAAATCTCCAATCCCATCAGCTATACGTCTCCTAGCCTACGGCGCGCACAGCGTCAGCAAGTGCGCAGTCGTAGGCACTATAACGTTACCTACGCTGACCTACGGTTACCTACGTTCCCTCCAACTCCCCCGGCAAACCATTGCAGCGTCTGGGATTGAGGGCAATTCCGGCAGTCAACTTACCCTCCAAGTCGGTGGGCTTACCCCCAAAGGCGGCGACCTTGCCCTCGGAACCGGCACCCTTGCCCTCGATCTCCGCCCGTCATCGGCCTGTCCTCCCGGCGGCCAGCTGGATGTTATAGCCGCGGATATCATACGGCTTCTTGTCGGTGCCCCGCTGGATGACCGTATATCCGTTGATGTACCCCGCATCACGCAGTCCATCCAAAATCACGCAGGCCGACTTGTGGATCTTGGATTTTTTGCTCAGCCAGTTCACATAGGCCTCCGGCCTGTATCCCAGCGCCGACAACAGCCCTTTGGCCCTGTGTGCCTGCCGGTCGTACCACTCCAGGGCAATCCGGTGGGATGCCTGATTGTTCTTGGTGTTGTGCATGACTGCAATCCGCCGGAGCAGATAGCGCCGCAGCAGCATAGTCTCCATCGAATTTTTGAGGTCTCCGGCCTGTAATAGCTCCGCAGGCACGCTGGCAATCTGTCCGAGCGCCTCCGCGTATCGGTAAAGAACCGGCGGCTCCGGCAGCTGAAACCCGGTCACGCAATCTGCCCTGCCGCCCGGGCGCACCGTCACCTCCTGGAGCGGCAGGAGTTTGCCGGCAAAGACGGCCCTCTTATTTTCCGCCACAGGGAGCTCCCGCTTCCTGGCTCTCCACTCTTCGGTCGCATCGAACTCCAACTGAATGTGGGTCAGCTTGTAGATACTCTCCACCACGGCCTGCCGCTGGGCCGAGGTCACATCCATGTGGGCATCCCCGTACAGTGCCCGCACAGCCATTTCGGCGGTAAAGACCAGGCAGCTGTTAACATATAATGTATAAATGGCATCCAGCACCGCGTTGTCATAAGGTTTAAGTTGTGTTGTATCGCCAGCCAGCGCCTCATCCAGGCGGAGCTGTCCATGGATTTGGATGCCCTTTTTCGGCAGGACGGCGACAGTCAAGCTGGTGACTGGGGCCAAATCCTGAAATAAAATAGCCGAGGCCAATTTACTGAGGCAAAAATATTGACGCTGTAGTTGCGGCATGTGCACTTTAAGTACGTTTGGCATTATTGCTGCCAACCCTTTCCCGTGTATTCACACTTAATATGGGAGAAAACGACGACTTAACAGCAAATTTTTAGGCAAAAAAGCCCGCCGCAGAAAAAAATCTGCAGCGGGCCGATCAAGAGCCCTGATTTTCGCTTCATTCTATTTGAATTGATCGGAAGAAAACGAAAAACGCCAGGGACCGCCGCTGATTGGCGGCCCCTGGCGCACTAGTTTTCCTTATTTAATTGGTTGGTTGCGGCCGCTCTGGCTCCTCGCCCTCCTCGGCACAGAATTCCAGATACCCGTCAATTGCGTCGTGAAAATCAGCGATCAGCTCAGAGATCATCTCGCCCTCGCAGGAAATCAGCGACCGGACTTCCAGTACTTTGCCGAAGTACAGGCCATCCTCGTCGGAGTACTCCACGCTTCCAGTATAACCTCTATATTCCATCGTCTTTGCTGCTCGATCCATGCCATTCCTCCTCGCCTTCCAGCAAAAGCGGAACTCAGTTCCGCTTTTTTATGAAAAAGACCGGTTTCTGCCTTTCTCTGTGATTGATGTTCCACCAGGCTATGTACTCTCCCCGCCCGGCAATCGTTTGCGCCACATATTCCACCCGTTTGCGAGCAAAAGCGGAACTGAGTTCTGCTTTTTCCTCATGATCTGTGCGCAAATGGTCAGTCACGAATATTCAGGTTTATCAGGCTTTGCGCTATACACAATGATAGCTGTCAGCGCAGCAAGGGAGAGCATCAGGACAGCGGCGTAAAGAATTACATTGCTCTCGTCGCCAGTCTCGGGTGCCTGATCAGTGGTGGTAGACTCAGCTTTGGACTCGTTAGTCGCAGTTTCGCTGCCCGTATTGGTCTGGTCATCGGTAGCCTGGCCGTCGCCGGTGTTGCCGGTAGCATCGGAATCGCCGGTATCGGTAATACCCGTTGCCGGAATGACTTCGGTGTCGCCATGGCGCCCGCAAACAGTGCATTCCTCATGACGGCTTCCGTCAGCGGTGGCAGTAGCCTCAGTGTCAGTGACCCAGTCAAAGGTGTGATCCTCATTGTCATACGCCTCACCGCAGACAGTGCAGCGCCTCCAGTGCCCATCTTCGTCACTCTCCCACTCATCGCCAGGAGTGTGACCGGTGGCAGGGATAGTCTCAGTCATAGTCTCACCGCAATGCTCACAGGTGTAGGTGATAATGCCGTCCTCAGTACAGGTGGGCTCAGTGGTGATAACACCCTCGTCCCAGACGTGGCCATCCTCGTCCGCCTCCAGCTCATAGGGCACCCAGGTAATGTCTCCGCCATAGTTCTGCAACACATCCGCCGTCCAGGTCGGGTTGCCCGTGGGATAGTAGGCGGTCGCGGTCACGTTGCTGAAAACGACGCAGTAGGTACTGCCGTCCGCATCCACATACTCCCCAAAGGCGGGGGCGTCGCCAGTAAAGGTGATGGTCTCCAGCGCTGTGCAGCCCAGGAACGCGCAGTAGCCCAAATAGGTCACTCCGGCAGGGATAGTCACGCTGGTCATCTGGGCATTCCAAAATGCGTCGTCTCCGATGTAGGTCAGCCCGTCGGGCAGCTCCAGGCTGGTCAGCGGGCAGTTGGAAAAGGCGTGGTTGCCGATGCGAGTGATGCTGTCGGGTAGAACCACACCGGTCAGCTGATAGCAGTCATAGAAAGCACTATCCGGGATCTCCGTAACCCTCTCGGGGATGACGATGCTGGTCAGGTTGTAAGCCGAATTAAAAGCGCCGCGCCCGATAGTAGTCAGAGTGCTGGGCAGGCTGACAGCAGTCACACCACAGTCGGAGAACGCCCACGCCTCCAAGGTGGTGACTCCCTCCGGGATGGTGACTTGCCCCAGCGCGTCACAGACGGAGAACGCGTACTGGCCGATGGTAGTCACCGTGTCGGGGATGCTGACCTGCGTCATAACCAAGCAGGCATCAAAGGCATAGTCTCCGATGCTGGTCACACCGGACTCGATGACCACAGACAGGATAGACTCCCGAAAGTCAAACTAAGGGGCAGGATCGTCATAACTGTAGTCGGTCATATCCCCGGCACCGGAGATAGTCAGGGAACCGGCGCTGTCCAGGGTCCAGGTCAGGTTTTCCCCGCAGGTGCCGGAGGCCGCCGGGGTCTCCTCGGCAGGGGCGGTCTCTTCGGTGGGTGCCGTCTCGCCCACCTCCGCTGCGGCGGGGGCGTCCTGACCGGGTTCAGCCCCCGTGGCCAGGGATGACACCGGCAGTGTAAACAGCAGCAGCGCCATTGTCAAAAGAATTGCTAATCTTCTCTTCATGGGTGTACCTCCTATTTCTTTACAAAAACATCCTCACAAGGACAAGTAGCCCTTGACATGGGCAGGGCAACTGCCGCGCAGGCAGAAATCTTATGCGGAAAAGTGTAGTTATCGGATGCGGCCCCCGCTCCACAGAGCTGTTAGAAATATACAGGAATATATTGACTTTTCCAGAAAAAGGCTATAAAATAATTTATAGCGATTTTCTTTCGAAAAATTACACTTTTTCGAAAATCAAGTCAGATTTAAACCGTTTTTATCTTCTCCTTTGCCCGCCCGTAAAAGGTGCTTGCAGGCATCCCGCACCACTGCGCCGCCTGCTGCACCGTCAGCTCTTTATTCTGCCACCGGACAAAGGCCTCCTCAAATTCCTCAGGCAATGGCTTTTGCGGCCGCCCGAACCGGACGACCCGGGCCTTGGCCGCCGCGATGCCCTCCGCCTGGCGCTGGCGGATGTTGCGCCGCTCGCTCTCCGCGACAAAGGACAAGATCTGCAGCACCAGGTCGGCGATAACGGTGCCCATCAGATCCTTGCCCTGCCGGGTGTCCAGCAGAGGCATGTCCAGCACGCAGATGTCCACTCCCTTCTCTTTGGTCAATATTCTCCATTGATTTTGTATTTCCTGATAGTCCCGTCCAAGCCGGTCGATGCTCAAAACATAGAGCAGATCGCCCGGCTTTACTTTTTTCAGCATTTTTTTGTACTGTGGCCGGTTGAAATCTTTGCCCGACTGCTTGTCCACATAGATATGGCTCGCCGGGAGACAAAATTCCCGCAGCGCGGCCAATTGCCGGTCCTCGTTTTGATCCCGGGTGCTAACCCGCACATAGGCGTATTCGCTCATTAACTCACTTCCCTGTACTGATTACATTACAAAAGCTTCCTGTACGCAAAAAACTTTTGCTTATTCATAATATGGCATTTTTTGAGTCTGAAAAAAGCAGCCGGACACAAAACTGTATTTTCGTGCCCGGCTGCGTACTTTGACAAAAAATTTATTTTGTTTTATAGAAATCTCCCATATTGTTTATGCAATCAAACTGTCAAAAACCAAAAAAGCGGAACTGAGTTCCGCTTTTTAAGAAAGGACGTGCTGAAAATCATGACTCCCGGCAGCTATATACTGGGTTGGGCCAAACAAATGGGGCTTTCTATGACCCAGCTGGCCGGCCTGCTGCACATGACCTACCCAACCCTGCACCAGCGCCTGGCGGGCCGCAGCGACTGGCGGGCTGGAGAGATCAAGGCATTGGCAGAGCTTTTACAGCTCCCCCGGGAAGAGATCTACGCTCTGACCGTGGAGCAGACCATCCCCAGTCGGGAAACCTCGCCCGCCCGATCCGCTGCTGAAGCCTGGCAGGAAAACCACGACGGTTATCCTCCGGAGGATGATCCGATGCTTTCTCCTTTCCAGGTATCGGACTGATCCCAGGCCCTCAACAGGGGAGAGAAAAGCGGAACTGAGTTCTGCTTTTCTCTATCTCTTTTCCGTAAACGAGAGTCTCAAACAATCGACCTGAAACCGAAAATATCCGCCGATATAAGGGCGCAGCTCCTGACTGTCATTGCAGGGTGCGGCTGGAATTTCAGCTACTGCCGTCCAGTCAAGAAACCAAAAGAAACCACCAGTCCTGTTCCGAACAGGACTGGTGGTCTTAAAGGACTTACCAATAAATCCTCTATTAACTGTGTCGCGAGCGACGCTTTCGCCTCTGGGGCCTCAGCCGATCATAGGGCGTGCCGATTCGCCGATGATCGAACAACGAGTCGTACCCCTGTTCCTCCCCGCGGCGGCTATGTCTGGATGTAAGCATCCCAAACACCAGAAGCACAACCAAACCCAACGCGCCCGCATAGGCCGGAATGGACGGCGTGGAATGGTCAGCATTTTCCGCATCCAGCTCCGCCTGAATAGCCGCCAACTCATCTGCCTCCGAGGCATAGACAGAATCAGATGCCTCCAGCTCTGACTCAGCCGCCCGAGCTGGAACGGCAAGCAAGACCAGGCAGAACAACAGCAGAGCCAGCCGGATGATCCGGTATTTACAGCGCATTGATTTCACGGACATAATGGCAGGCTACGAAGTGCTCCGGCAACACCTCTTCATACTCTGGCAGCTCCTGATGACACCGTTCCTTGGCGTAGGGACAGCGGTTGGCAAATCGGCAGCCCGGCTTTGGATCGATAGGACTTGTCAGCTCTCCCTGCATCAGAATCCGCTTTTTCTCCCGATGGATGGAGGGGACGGGAATCGCCGATAACAGCCCCTTTGTATATGGGTGCAGCGGCATTTGAAACAGCTTCTTTGCCGGTGCTTTTTCCGCCATACTTCCCACATACATAACCAAGATATCATCAGAAATATGTTTTACCACCGACATATCATGGGTGACAAAGATATAGCTGATCCCTTTCTCAGACTGAAGATCCTGAAGCAGGTTTAGGACCTGAGCTTGAATCGACACATCTAACGCGGACACAGGTTCGTCACAAACAATAAACTTCGGGTTTACCGACAGTGCCCGGGCAATGCCAATTCGCTGGCGCCGGCCGCCGTCCAGTTCGTGAGGATAAGAGTAAGCAAAGCGGCGGGCCAACCCCACGGTATCCATCAATTCAAAAGTTCTCTGTTCCAGCTCGGCCTTGCCGCGACAGAGCCGAAAGGTACGAAGGGGACTGGCAATTAACTCAAACACCGTATATCTGGGATTCAGCGAGGAAAAGGGGTCTTGAAAGATGATCTGCATCTCTTTTTGAAGTTCCCGGCGCTCCCGCCCTTTGACCTGCGTGATATCCCGCCCTTCAAAGTAGATTTTTCCATCAGTAGCATTCAGCAGACCCAATACGGTCCGGCCCAGGGTGGATTTGCCGCAGCCGGATTCCCCCACAACGCCCAAAGTTTTGCCTGTATCCAGAGTAAAGCCCACATTGTCTACCGCATGCAGTTTCCCCCTGGGCGTATCAAAATATTTTTTTAAATGCTCCACACGAATCAGCGTCTCGCTCATTTTCTGCCGCCCTCCTTTCCCAAAAAATCATTCCCAGGATTTGATACCGGGTCTCCGCGGTTATAGGCCGCTTCATTGGCTGCCTCATCGGGGAAATACAGGGGCAAGCCCTTGTCACAATGATGGCAGCGGCAAAGGTGTCCCGGAGCGATTTCCTTCAGTTCAGGCTCTTGTTCAGCACACTGGGCATCAGCATAAGGACATCTGGGATGAAATTTACACCCCTTGGGGAGATTGGCCGGGTCGGGCATCAGCCCCCGGATGGGCTTCAGCCGTTCTACATCCTCATCCAGGGATGGCAGAGAATTGAACAGCCCCTCTGTGTAGGGATGGGCGGTGTGGTCAAAAATGTCCTCCAGTGTACCATATTCTGCAATTTCTCCAGCGTACATGATGGCGACCTTATCACAGGTTTCTGCCACGACGCCCAGATCGTGAGTGATCAACAGCATAGCGGAGTTAAACTGTTTTTTGAGTTCTCCCATCATATCCAGCACCTGGGCCTGGATGGTGACGTCAAGCGCAGTCGTCGGTTCGTCCGCAATCAATAGCTTGGGCGAACAGGCCAGGGCCATAGCAATTACTACCCGCTGCTTCATACCGCCGGAAAACTGGTGCGGATAATCTCCGCCCCGTTCTGCGGGGATGCCCACATACTCCAGCATTTTCCGGGCTTTTTCCACCGCTTCCGCCCTGGAACTCTTTTCATGAATTTTAATCACTTCGGCGATCTGATCCTCCACCTTAAAAATCGGATTTAAAGCAGTCATAGGATCCTGGAAAATCATTGAGATGGCTGATCCGCGAATCGCATGTAACTGTTCCTCCGACATCTCTAAAACATTCTCGCCCTGAAACAGTATTTCGCCATGCTCAATCTTCCCAGGGGGGCTTTGAATCAGATTCAGGATACTCAGCGCAGTTGTTGTCTTTCCGGCTCCAGTTTCTCCCACAAGCCCAAGCGTTTCGCCAGAATCAATGGCAAGAGAAATCCCATTGACGGCAAACACTGTGTTGTCCATAGTGTGATAGGCAACTGACAGATCTTTTATCTCAAGCAGATGTTCGCTCATTCTCCCATCCTCCTCATTGTTTCAGCCGGGGATCCAGTGCATCCCGGAGGCCATCGCCCATAACATTAAAGGCAAAGACCGTCAGAAGAATAGCAATGCCGGGGAACGTTATCATGGGCCAGAAACTGGTAATAAACTCCTGTCCGGCGCTCATGATGGAGCCCCACTCCGATGCTGGCGGCTGGACGCCCAAACCGATGAAGGACAAGCCGGAGATCTGAAGAATATTTCCTCCGATTCGCATGGTGCTGTCAACGATTAACGGAGACAAAATATTGGGTAATATCTCATGGAAAATGATCTTTCCGTGACCGCATCCAGTGGCTCGGGCCGCTTCGATATATTCCTGGGAACGAATCTGGAGCACAGTTGCCCGGATCATCCGGATGCACGGGGCTACGCCGCTGACCGCAATCGCAATGGCTGTATTGATCACGCCGATGCCCAATACCGAAGAAATGCAAACAGCCAAAAGCATGCCGGGAATGCACATCATAATATCACAGAAGCGCATAATCAGGTTTTCATACCAGCCCCCGAAGTAACCGGCGGTAGCTCCCAGTCCAATACCAATAATCAGGGAAAAAACCAGGCTCATGAGGGAGATCAGCAGGCTGACCCGGGCGCCATAGATGACGCGGCTCAACAGATCCCGGCCAAAGTTGTCGGTTCCCATTAAATGGGCCAGGCTGGGCATGGAAAGCCGATCGGTGGAAATCGCTGTCGGATCATATGGAGCGAGAAAATTAGCAAAAATCGCCACCAAAACCAAGAAAATCGCTACACACATACCGAACACCGCCAGCTTGTTGCGCCTAAACCGGCGCCATATATCATACATCTGGCTGTGGCGGACCAAGTTTTCGCCGGTTTCCGCCGTCTGTTTACGCCTTGACATCCTGCCCCTCCTTTCTCTGTCTGATCCTGCGGGTCTTTCTTCCGGAATACTGAGACTTGATCCGGGGATCCACATAGGCATAAGCCACATCCGTCAACAGGTTGATGATACACACAAAAAAGCTGAGCACCAAAACAGTGCCTTCAATCACTGGGAAATCCCGGGTGTTAATTGCATTCAGCAGCAGCATTCCAATTCCAGGGATCGAGAAAACAGATTCGATGATAAAGGAGCCGCCGATGACCATGGTCAGCTGGGCACCAATGATCGTCACCACTGGAATCAGTGCGTTGCGCAGGGCATGACTGAAGATAACTTTCTTTTCGCTGACTCCTTTTGCCCGTGCGGTGCGGATATAATCCTGATTAATGACATCCAACATACTGGTGCGGGTCATCCGTGCCACCAGTGAAATCGGGCTGAGCGCCAGGCAGATGACCGGCAAAATCAGCGCTTCCGCACTTCCTCCACTCCAGGAAGCCGGAAGAATCTTCAGCTGAAGGCAGAAGAACATCATAAAAATCAGGGCCACCCAGAAAGGAGGCGCAGCGGAGAAAATGACGGAGAAGGTGGTGGCTGCATAGTCAATGGGGGTGTATTTCTTGACTGCCGATAATATGCCTATTCCTACTCCAGCCAAAATCGTAATCAAACTTGAGAGCAATCCCAGTTTTACTGTAATTCCAAGCCTGGAAGTGAAAATCATGCTGGAAACACTGCGGCCGGTATCATACGAGGTGCCGAAATCCAGCCTTGTCACTACGTCCACAACATAGTTTACATAGCGGACAACAAAAGGCTGGTCCAGCCCCATCTCCTCCCGCTTGGCCTGATAGGCCTCTTCTGTATAATTGGAGCCCAGTGCCATCTGCGCCGGGTCTCCGGGGATAAAGTATGTAATGGTAAAAATAATCAACAGCACACCCAATAATGTTGGGATCATAATGAGCAGCCGTTTTAGGATGTATCGCAGCACAGGTGTGCACCTCCATTCAGTCATTCCAGTCTCCCGCTGTATTTCAGCGGGAGACTGGAGTATTTTCCTGCCTGTTGTTCTATCTCACCTGTGCTTAAGCCAAAGTCAGCGACCCCAGGCAACTCTTGCCCACGGCGGACTGGTCAAAAGAGCTGATACGGCTGTTGTATACAATTGCGGATACAGTCTCGCAGATGGGCAGGGCATTGTAATTCTCGTACAGCCAGTCATCCGCAGCTTTGAATGCTTCCCAGCGTTCTGCTTCGTCTACAGTATTCAAGCTGGCATCCAGATAGGAGTTATAAGTCTCGTCCTCAATAGAGAAGCTGGAGAAAACCGCGCCACCCATAAAAGAGGACAAGGCCAGGTAAGGCTCACTCGTCGGGTTGCCGCCGGTGACGGTCATCATCATAATGTCGCCCTGGCCTTGGATATACATATCCAAGGTAGTGACCAGTTCATAGGTCTCCACATTGACATTGATGCCAATCTGCTGAAGCAGCGCCTGGACAGACTCGCCCACTTCGGGTTGCGGCGTGGTGTCCGGGGACAGCCAGGTCAAGGTAATTTCACCGTCAGCGTAACCCGCATTTTCCAGGATCTGTTTTGCATGCTCGATATCATAGGTGTATCCTTCGTGCTCCACATAGCAGTCAAAGTTTGCAGCATAGTGGCTGTTTGCATCAGTACCCAGCACACCGTAGGCCACCTCTGTGATATAGTCCATATCCAGAGCATAGGCAATGGCTTCTCGTACGGCAGGGTCGGAGAGATACTCATTGTCCTCATTCAGAATGATATAAGAGACATCATTATTGGAGACATATTGAACCGTGCCCAGGTTGCCGGCCGACTCCACTTCCGAAGCCACAGTGGTCCCCACACCGTACATCACATCCAGGTTGCCCGCCTGATAATCCATATACATGGCGTTCTCATCGGTGTAGAACTGCAGGGTAATCTCGGTGGCATCGTAGGTATAGTCCGTGTTCCAATAGTCCTCCCGCAGCGCAAATGTGACATAGGAGTCCTGAACTGCCTCTGTAATCTCATAAGGTCCAGATCCCACCGGAGCGGTATACCAAATCTCGTCAGTGCTGTCGTGCGCCTCGGTAAACTCCCGCTGCATGATCGAACAGTTCAATACCCGCAGCGCTGCACCATAGGTGTTCTGCCACACCAGAGTCAAGGTCATGCCATCTTCAGATACTGTAGTGGCGTCAAAATCGATGTACTGATAATAGGTATACTTATCAGTGGTGCTGCCCTGGGTAATATAATTCTCCAGGGAGAACAACACATCATCCATAGTCATCTCGGTACCATCGGAAAAGGTAATCCCATCTTTCAGCGTCATCACCAAAGTTCGGTCATCCGTCCAGTCATAGGACTCCAACACCCGGGAGGTGAACTCACCGGTGGTATCGTCCACCTCAAACAGTTTATCGTAGACCATACTTTGCTTGATAAAGTCGGAAGAGGTGGGCGAGGAGGGGTAGCAGGCATAATCCGTGCCTACATAGCCGATTGTGACAGAGGTTCCTCCATCGGCACCGGCATTGGTGTTTCCGCTGCCATTTCCGCCGCCAGAGTTTGTCTCGCCATTGCCGCTTCCGCCGCAGCCGGCCAGCAGCGAGATGGAGAGTGCAAGACAGAGTAACGTTGCAATCATCTTTTTCACTTTCATCATGTTCGTCCTTTCTTTTGTCTGTATGTGATGGGTACCAATCACAGAATATCCATGGCGGCGCAGAAGCCCTCGTAGGTGGCCTCCTTGACGGTGCGGGCCTGCCGGCCGTCGCCGGTGACCACGAAGTGGGGGCAGACGCCCT
>CAUGSS010000006.1 GCA_959602365.1 uncultured Eubacteriales bacterium | reverse complement strand
TCTAAAAAAACCCCCCCCCGGGGGGGGGCCCCCCCCCCCGCCCCCCCCCCCCCCGCTTGCTTTTGCCCGGTTTTCTCCGGGCCTTGACGCAGTCCGGGGGCCGCCAGTTTCTGGCGGCCCCCGGTGTCATGTAATGATTGTGTCGGTTCGCTGGGGTTCAAGGAATCACTTGCCCCGGTTTTTTCTTCTGTTCCAGAGCAGGATGGCCAGCAGTCCGCCGCAGGCCACCACCAGGGAGACCACGCCCACCGCCACCAGGCTGCTGTCCCCGGTCTTGGGGGAGCTGTCGGTATTACTGGTGTCCGTGGTGTCGGTATGGTTGGCGGCGGCCTTGGCCTCAATGGCAAAGGTGGTGGTGGCGGTGCCGGTGTCGGAGACGATGCTCAGGCTGTGGCCGCCCAGGCTCAGGGTCTCCAGATAGGCCGGCTTCAGGGTGACCTGGGTGCTGCCCTCCTTCACCTCATAGTTGGCCTCGTCCAGATCTGTGCCGTCCACCTGGACCGTCCGGAATCCGTCGAAGGGGGCGTCGGAGGTGACGGCAAGGCCGTCCTTGCCGCCCCGGGTCCAGGTCTGCTCCGCTCCGGCGATGATCTTCGGGAGCTTGGGGATCACGGTGTCCGCCAGGGCCACCTCCTGGGTGCACTCCTGGTTGCTGAAATACTTGCCGCAGTCGGGGCAGTACCAATACCCGGTGTTGCCCACCGCCTCGGTGGTGGGGGACTGGGGCTCCACCCGGGCCGGGGTATGGCCGGGGGCGGGGATCACGGTATCCGCCAGGGTAATTTCCTCAGCGCAGGCCTCGTCGCTGAAATACCTGCCGCAGACGGAGCAGCGCCAGTAGGCGGTGTTGCCGTCCACCGTGCAGGTGGCCTCCCGGTCCTCGGTCTGGATGAGTTGATGGCCGGCGGCGGGGATCACGGTATCCGCCAAGGCAACCTCCTTGGTGCAAACCTCATCGCTGAAATACTTGTCGCAGACGGAGCAGTGCCAGTAGGCGATGTTGCCGTCCACCGTGCAGGTGGCCTCCTTGGCCTCGGTCTTGGTAAGCTGATGGCCGGCGGCGGGGATCACGGTATCCGCCGGGGCAATCTCCTTGGTGCAGGCCTCGTCGCTGAAATACTTGTCGCAGACGGAGCAGTGCCAGTAGGCGGTGTTGCCGTCCACCGTGCAGGTGGCCTCCTTGGCCGCCACAGCGGTCAAGTCATGGGGCAGCAATGCGCCATAGGGCTGACCGCAAATATCGCAGGCCGCCTGGGCGGTGCAGGTAGCGGTACCGCCGGTATGGCTGTCACAGTTCACCATGCCGTTCTGACTGCAGAATATACCTTCCAGCGTGATGCTGCCATGGTTGGTAAAGGTGATTCCCTCCGGGACCGTCAGGGAAGCGCCTTCAGGAATGGTCAGTCTCATGTCCTCCGTAATGGTTGCGTTGCCGGGAAGGACTACGTTGCCTTCCACGGTGCCCACGTTATCCTGGAAGGACACCACATTCTCCCAGACCGTCCAGTTGGTCATGTGGTTCACTTCTCCGTTAAAACTCTCCACCCAGCTGTCCCGGAGATACAGATAACCTTGGTTGGCCAGAATGGTAAAGTCATCAGGGGCGTCCACCTTGACAATACTGCCTTCAATGGTGGTGTCCCCCAAATTGGCGAAAATGGCCGTGCCTCCGTTCAAGCTGGTGACATCCACCTTACTGTCGATAATTTCAACGTTTTCATTGCCCCAGATGGCGTCGTTGTTGCCGGTGGCCGTCACCGCAGCGTTTTCAAAACGGACGGATCCCCAGGAGAAAATGGCATGACCGTCGGTGGAGGTCGCATTTACAGTGCTTTGGGAAACCACCGTGGCCACATCACCCTGCAATCCGGCCCATTTGGCAGTGGCCGTAACATCGGCATTTCCGCTGATCTCAACGGTTTCAGGGCTATAAACAGCCGCATCGCCCGCAGATTCCGCATAGACAGTTCCGCCGATAACGCTGACCCCGGCAGCTCCGTAGATTGCAGGATAGGCCCCGGCATCGGTTGTTACGGCAGTCACCTGGGCATTTTCAAGGGTGACGGCTCCGCTTACAGCATAAATGGCATTGACTTCCGCCGCCGAGGCGGTGACCTTCACCGTGCTGTCCACAATGCGGACCGCCGGATTGCCCGTTATACCCACCCCGGCGCAGGCACAGGTTACATCGGCCTGATTCTGGATGGTTACTGTTCCACCCCAAGCCACAATGCTGCTGAAACTTTGAGAGGTCAGGCTGAGCGTGCAGCCGTCGATGATCACAGCCGCCCCGTCCGCCTGAAACGCATCTCCGTTTACCTCAATATTCAGAGATCCGTTCCCTTGGACGGTCACCTGGTCATCCCCGGTGCCACTAATCAAAATGCCACGATCCGGTCCTGTAATGGTGTTGGTCCCCTCCAGCACAATATTCATTTGGCCCGTGAGGTTAACAACACGAATCGCTTGATTTTCAGTGGCGTTGATCTCGGCATCGGTCAGCGTCAGGGTATTGCTTGCCGGGTCATAGGCCGCAGTACCCTGGCCGCAGGAAATGGTGTAGTCCTGGGCGGTCAGCAAATCCACGCCGTCAATGTACAGGTTTTGGCAGCCGGCAGCCATCGCCGTCCCCGGCAGCAGCGCCCCCAGCAGCAGGCAGCAAAACAGGGCCCCGAAGAACCCCTTGATGGTTCTGGTTTTCATGGTTTTTCCCTCCTTTGGAGCCAATGGGCCCCCTGATTTTTGTTTTATGTCACATTCTACAACCAGGCAGATACTTCTCCATATAAAATTGTACTATATGCTCACCTTTTCGTCAACGCTTTTTCCCTCGAACCAAGGGGGCAGGGCAAAAAAACAGCGTCCCGGGCCGTTTTTCAGGCCCGGGGCGCATTCTGGCTGTGTGGACTTGTGGCGGGACGATTACCGCTTGGCGGGGGCCTTGGGGGCCTCGGGGGCGGTGGTGTCCGCTGGCTTCACCGCCTGCAGCACCCCCTCGGCCAGACCGGCCAGGCCCTGAATCTCGCTGGGAATGATGATCTTGGTGGCCTTGCCGTCGGCGGCGGCGGCAAAGGCCTCCAGGCTCTTGAGCTGGATGACCTCGTGGCTGGGCGCGGCGGCGGTCAGCAGCCGCAGCCCCTCGGCCTCGGCCTCCTTCACCTTCAGGATGGCGGCGGCCTGGGCCTCGGCCTCCATGATCTTGGCCTCCTTGGCGGCCTGGGCCCGGAGGATCACCGACTGGCGCTCGCCCTCGGCCACCAGGATCTTGCTCTGCTTCTGGCCCTCGGCCTGGAGCAGGGTCTCCCGGCGCTCCCGCTCCGCCTTCATCTGGCGCTCCATGGCGTCCTGGATCTCTCTGGGCGGGATGATGTTCTTCAGCTCCACCCGGTTGACCCGGATGCCCCAGGGGTCGGTGGCCTCGTCCAGAATGGCCCGCATCTTGGTGTTGATGACGTCCCGGCTGGTCAGGGACTGGTCCAGCTCCAGCTCGCCGATGATGTTCCGCAGGGTGGTGGCGGTCAGGTTCTCGATGGCGGGCATGGGGTGCTCTACGCCGTAGGTGTACAGTTTGGGGTCGGTGATCTCAAAAAACACCACCGTGTCGATCTGCATGGTGACGTTGTCCTTGGTGATGACGGGCTGGGGGGCGAAGTCCACCACCTGCTCCTTCAGGGAGACCACCTTGGCCACCCGCTCGATGAAGGGGATTTTGAAGTGGATGCCCACGCCCCACACCGCGTGGAAGGCGCCCAGCCGCTCGATGACATAGGCCCGGCTCTGGCGGACAATGACCACATTCTTAATCAGAATGATGAGCAGAAAAATGACAATGACAGCGATCACGATTCCGGCAATCATGAGATTCTCTCCTTTCTCTGCGGGGCCTGGCCCCGCCCGGCGCCCGCATCTGCTTCCGCAGGGCGCATTTTGTTGACTCTCTCCGGCCGTTCAGACTCACTCTGCCCGGACGATGAGCTTGACTCCCTCTATCCGCAGCACCTGGACCCGGGCGCCCGCCTCAATGGGGGTGTTGTCCTCCCCCCGGGCCGTCCAGATCTGGCCGCCGATGGAGGCCTGGCCCGCTCCGGCCAGATTGTCGATGGTCTCGGTGACCACCGCCTCCTGTCCCACCAGCCGGTCAGCGTTGGTGCGGTGGGTGCCCGGGGTAAAATACTTCCGGGCCAGCGGCCGCAGCAGGGCGAAGGCGGCGCAGCTCACCACCAGAAAGACCGCCACCTGAATCCAGATGTTCCCGGTCAGGCAGGCGGCAATCAGCGCCCCCAGGGAACCGGCGGAAAACCAGATGGAGATCAGGGCGCTGGGGGTCAGCGCCTCCACCAGGGCGAAGACAACCATCGCCCCCAGCCAAAAGAACACGGGCGGTATTCCAAACAACATACTCCCACCTCCAAAACGGGAAATTATTTCTAGTTTCCATTTCAATTTTACCAGTATTCTCCGGGAAAGTCCATTGGCAATTGCGCTTTCCCCACAAATTCGGTATACTGGTGCCAGCGTAAAAGCACTCTGAAGAAAGTGGATGGATATATCAATGGATGAACAGGTCTTTCTGATCCCCTGCCTGATGGGGCTGGAAAAATTGGTCGCCGACGAACTCAAGCGTCTCGGAATGGGGGACGTCCGGGCGGAAAACGGCCGGGTGTTCTGCCGGGGCGGCCTGGAGGACATCCCCCGGCTCAACCTGTGGCTGCGCTGCGGGGCCCGGGTGCTGCTGGTGCTGGGGGAGTTCCCCGCCCGCAGCTTTGAGGCGCTGTTTCAGGGGGTGTATGCCCTCCCCTGGGAGGAGCTGATCCCCCGGGACGGGGAATTCCCGGTCAAGGGCTACTCCATCTCCTCCCAGCTCCACAGCGTGCCCGCCTGCCAGTCCATTGTGAAGAAGGCGGTCTCCCGGCGTCTCAGCGAGCGCTATGGCCTGGAGTGGCTGCCCGAGACGGGCCACCGCTTCCAAATCCAGTTCTCCATCCTGAAGGATCAGGCCGTCCTGGCCCTGGACACCTCCGGGGAGGGGCTGTACAAGCGGGGCTACCGGGCGGTAGGGGTGGAGGCCCCCCTGCGGGAGACCCTGGCGGCGGCGCTGGTGCTGCTGTCCCGCTACAAGGGGCTGGACCCCTTCCGGGACCCCTTCTGCGGCAGCGGCACCATCCCCATCGAGGCCGCCCTGATCGCCAAGAACCGGGCCCCGGGGCTGAACCGCTCCTTTGCCGCCCAGAAGTGGCCGGTCATCCCCGCCGCCGCCTGGATGGACGCGGTGGAGGAGGCCATGGACAAGGAGTTCCACGGCAATTACGACATCTGGGGCGGGGACATCGACCCCCACGCGGTGGAGATTGCCCGCGCCAACGCCGTGAAAGCGGAGGTGGAGGACGTGGTGCGCTTTGAGACGGCGGACGCCATGGCCTTCCGGGCCGAGGGCCAATACGGCCGGCTGGTCACCAACCCGCCCTACGGGGAGCGGCTGCTGGAGAAACAGCAGGCCGGCCAGCTCTACCGGCAGTTCGGCCAGGTGGTGGCCCAAATGCCCCCGGACTGGCGGGTCAGCATCCTGTCCAGCCACACCGAGTTTGAGCAGTGGTTTGGCCGCAGGGCGGTCAAAAAGCGCAAGCTCTACAATGGTATGCTCAAGTGCGATTTGTTTATGTACGGGAAAGTCTGATCCGGTGATTTGCCTGTCATCCTGAGCGCCCACTCTCTGTCATCCTGAGCGCCCTTTCTCTGTCATCCTAAGCGCCCTTTCTCTGTCATCCTGAGCGCGGCGAAGGAGCTTTTCCCATCTTCCCATTGGCCGCCGGTTGTGGACGGAAGATCCTTCGGCGGCTGCGCCGCCTCAGGATGACAGAGAAGCGGGAAATGTCATCCTGAGCGCGGCGAAGGAGCTTTTCCCGTCTTCCCGTCGGCCGCCGGTTGTGGACGGAAGATCCTTCGGCGGCCGCGCCGCCTCAGGATGACAGAGGCGCGGAAAATCTCATCCTGAGCGCAGCGAAGGAGCTTTTCCCGTCTTCCCGTCGGCCGCCGGTTGTGGACGGAAGATCCTTCGGCGGCCGCGCCGCCTCAGGATGACAGAGAAGCGGGAAATGTCATCCTGAGCGCAGCGAAGGATCTTCTTCCGTCTGCTGCCGGTATCGGAGGGAGGCTCCCTTCGCCGGCCGTGCCCGGCTCAGGATGGCAGGGAGAAACCGCGGACCGCGGGACAGCAGAAACGGACGGCGCCACGGCCGCAGAGCCCCTTTACAGCAGCTCCCGCAGCTTGTCCAGAAATGCCTCCTCCCCGAAGGTGTTCACCTTCCAGAACATGGCCTGGCTGCCTCCGGCGGTGATGGCGCTGAGCTGCACCGGCCCGCCGTCGGCCTGGAACAGGGTGACGGTCATACTCAGCCGGTTGCCTCCGGCCCAACTGTAGCGCTCAAAGACCCGCACGGCGCAGCGGGCGCTGGGGCTGTAGAAGTCGCTGGCCCCCTCCAGGCTGGCGGACATACTGCCGCGGAGGACTCCATCCTCAATCCGCCGCAGATTTTCGTCAAAACCGCCGGACAGAGGCTGTTCCAGCTTTGCCATGGGAACCCACTCCTCTCCTGTCTCCATTCCATTCTTTTCCGGGGACGGTTATTTCTGATTTCGTTATATCAGCCCCGGCGGCCGCCGTCAAGAGCGGATGTGCAGATTTCATCCAAGTTTAATCTGTCCTGCACCTTTTCTTTAAATAACCGCCGGCGCAGTCCGCCCTCCCCGGAACGCGGTCCCTCCACCGCCCCGCCCTGAGGGGGGCGGCATGCGGTCTCTTCCGCCAGACAGCGCCTCGGGAGGCGGCCGGGGAAGCAGGCGGGGCCAGGCAGAACAAAGGGGCCGCCCCAGCGGGCGGCCCCTGCATCACAGCGGGCGTCAGGAATAGTATTCCTCCGTCATATGCTTCTTGTCGAACACATTGTTGTAAACCAGGCAGGCGTATTCCTCCAAAGCCTGGCTGTCGGCTTCTCCCCTGGTGTGCCACTGGCCCTGGCTGTCCAGGCAGCTGTAACAGTTCAGCGCGGGATACTCCTGCTGCAGCTGCAGCAAAAACTGTTCATAGGCCGTCAGCGGCACCCCCGCCTGCTCCAGCAGCATGGCCCGCAGATAGTTGGGAGAGGTCAGTACATCGGACGCCTCCTCAATATCAAAGTTGGCCCAGAGGACAAAGCTGGACAGATACTTCAGATTGCCCGTCTCCACCAGGGCGCTGTCCCCGGTGTACTGCCCCTCCAGGGCACTCATGGTCTCATCTCCCAGGCCGGGCTGATGGTCGCCGAACATCAGGATGATGGTGTCCTCCTCCACCTGGGAAAAGTAGTCCACCAGCGCCCCGAATGCCGCGTCGGTCTCATGGATCAGCGACAGGTACTCCAGCAGCTGGGGCGTACACAGCTCCTCGGACTCCGGCTGCACCGTGACCTCCACCGCCGGCGCGTCGGCGCTGTATCCGCCGTGGTTCTGCATGGTCACATTAAACAGGAAGAAGGGCTGGTCCTCATCCCGCTGTTCATACAGCGTAATGATATTCTGAAAGTCACTGCTGTCGCTCAAAAATCCCCGCAGCGTGTCCTGGGCGGGCAGATCCGCAGAGATGCTGTAAAAGGGGTCCAGCCCCAGCAGCGGGTAGTTCGCCGTCCGGCGGTATCCGCTGGGATCAAAGGGATGATAGGCCGCCGTGCTGTATCCCAGATGCTGCATATGCCAGGCGATGGACTGCTGGCTGGCGGACATGTACTGGACATACGGGCAGCTGCCCAACGGAAGCGCATACAAGCTGTTGCCGGTGAGGAACTCGTATTCCGTATTGGATGTGCCGCCCCCAAAGACGGACACCAGCAGGGAGCCGGTGATGGTGTCCTCCTGCATGGCATGGAGATTGGGCAGCACATCCCCATCGGTCTCAAAGTCGTAGATCTCCGGCAGATCGGCAAAGGCCTCATCCATAATGGCAATCACATTGGGGCCGGCGGCCTCCCCGCCGTCATCCTCCTGATATTCCAGTTCCGCGGCCGTCTGCTCCTCATCGGTCAGCACAGCATTCACCGCCTGGGCGTCGGCCAGCACTGCGTCGGCCAGCACTGCGTCGGCCAGCTCCGCGCTGTACCCCTCCGGCTTCCCATCGCCGGCCCCCGCCTTGGCATAGGAGGCAAACGAGAGCAGGTAGCCATATCTCCCCGTCACAGAGGAGATATCCCAGGCCTGGTTGATGTCGTAGCTGGGCAGGAAGAGGCCAAACGCCAGCGCAGCGGCGGCGACCGCAGCCAGGCCGCACCCCTCCCGCTTCCACTCCCACGCCCAGCAGCATCTGCCCAGCGCGGCGAAAAACCCCACCGACAGCGCCGCTCCGGCCAGCACCGCCGCCACCGTGACGGCCTCCGGCCGGAAATTGTAGTTGGTCACCACGTTGGCCGCCGTGCCCGCCTGGGCCAGATCGGACCATTCCAGCGGGTTGTCCCGCAGGCTGCCAAAGTAATGGTTGGCCAAACCCCAGACGGTAAACAGCGCGGTGGACAGGGTGAGGGCCAGCGCGCCCCAGCGCAGCAACAGCATCAGCACGCCCGCAGCGACACAGCAGCACAGCAGGTTCAGCGCCAAAAACTTCGGGCTCTGAAAGTCGAAATTGGCCAAATTCAGCAGCTCCATCGCGGAGAACATGGTCACCGACCAGAACGGAAGCAGCCCCATCACCCAGAGCTGGTTTTTCTGCCGGCCCAGATACCGGATGGCGACGGCCCCCAGGCTGGTGCACTCCATGCCCAGCACCAGCAGCCAGCACAGCAGCCTGCTGTGATCGCCGCCGTCGTCTCCCACCAAATCCCCCAGCAGCACCGCCGCCAGCGCCAGCTTCAGCGCCGTCTGTGCCGCCACTGGGATGAGCCGCCGGAACATCCACCGCCGGGAACCGGCGGCCTCTGCCCGCTCCCGCCGCATCAGCGAGACCCAGAGACAGGCCTCCGCCGACAGCATTGCCAGCATCGCCAGTCCGCACAGCGCCAGCTTGGCACAGACCGCCGCCAGGCCGGCCCGGCTGTTCAGCACCACCCGCTCGATCCGAAAGCTGCTTTCGACCTGGGAGGTCATGTCAAACCGGACGCCGGAAATATGATGCCGGTCCACAGCGCTGGGAATCGTCGCCGTGACCGCCCCATTTTTCAGGGTGGTGGTCACATACTGATAGCTGGGCGCAATGAAAAACTGCGTCATTTGCCCCTCCGTCTCCACGCCGGAGACATACACCGTAATCTGTCTCAGACTGATCTCTTCGCCCAGATCAAACAGAATCCAGGGATCGCTGCTCCGGGCGGTCAGGCTGCCCTGCTCATCCAGGGCAAAATCCTTCAGGTTCTCCTGTTCCGCCCCATACAGCTCCTCCGGAAGGATGACTCTCTGGGGGTAGCGCTCCATCATGACGCCTGCGGCAACAGCCGCCGCCGCCAAAAGCAGCACGGCCAGTGACAGAAAAATCCCAATCAGCCGCTTCTTTCCCATTGTCCTTCATGCCCCCAGATCAACGCCCGCGTCCCGTTTCGAATCCTTATTGTGTAAAAAACAATTTAAATCCGGATGAAATCCGTGCAATACTGTCATTTTAGCAAAGACTCCTTTCATTAAAACTTTTTTTCCTTTTTTTCTAATGAATTCGCCGCAGATCGCCCCCTTGGTTGTAAAATTGCCGGGGGCCGTCCGATGATCGGACGGCCCGCGGCCTTGGTGTGTCCACACTTGCAATCGCAGCGGCATCAACGCATCGCCGCCGCGTCCCGAATCCGCTCCAGCGCCTGGGTCAGGACACTCCTGGGGCAGGCCAGATTCACCCGCCAGAAGCCCTCGCCCCCGGGGCCGAATCCCGCCCCGTCGTTGAACCACACCCGGGCGCGGCGCAGCAGGCTGTCCAGACCCTGCTGATCCAGCCCCAGCCCCCGGGCGTCCACCCAGGCCAGGTAGGTGCCCTCCAGGGGGCTGACCTTCAGCTCGGGCAGCTCCCGCTCCAGAAACGCCTTCAGAAACTCATAGTTGCCCCGGAGATAGACCAGCAGCTCTTCCAGCCAGCCCTCCCCCTGTTCATACACCGCCCGGCCGGCGGCCCGGCCGGCGGCATTGACCCCGGAGACCCCCTGGGCGGTGAGCTCCCGGCGGAAGGCGCGGCGCAGCCCCTGGTCGGGAATCCAGACATTGGAGCACTGGAGCCCGGCCAGATTAAAGGTCTTGCTGGGGGCGGTGCAGGCGATGGCCCGGGCGGCAAAGTCCTCCCCCAGGCTCAGATAGGGGGTGTGGGGGTGGCCGGGATAGGTGAAGTCACAGTGGATCTCGTCCGCCGCCACGATGACGCCGTGCTCCAGGCACAGCCGGCCCAGCCGCTCCAGCTCCGCCCGGGTCCACACCCGGCCCGCCGGGTTGTGGGGGGAGCAGAGGATGAGCAGTTTGGGCTTTTCCCGCTCCAGCAGCGCCGCCAGGCCGTCAAAGTCGATCTCATACCGCCCCTCCACCTGCTTCAGGGGGCTGTACACCGGCCGGCGGCCGTTGTCGGAGGCGGCCTCAAAGAAGTGCGGGTAGACCGGAGGCAGGCAGGCCACCGCATCCCCGGGCCGGGTAAAGGCCCGCACGGCGGTGCACAGGGCAAAGACCACCCCGGGTGTCTCCACCAGCCACTCCCCCTGGGGCTTCCATCCAAAGCGGCGGGCAAACCAGCCCGTCACCGCCGCCTGGTATCGCTCATCCGGAAAGCTGTAGCCGAAGATGCCGGGCCGGGACAGCTCCCGCAGCGCCTCCCCGGCACAGGCGGGGGCGGGAAAGTCCATATCCGCCACCCACAGGGGCAGGGTGTCCTCGCTCCAGCCCTCGGCCTCCAGCAGGTCGTATTTCACGCTGCCGGTGCCCCGGCGGTCATAGATCTGGTCAAACTGTGACATAGTATCCTCTCTCTTCTGTGGCCTCTTGCTGTTCCTTCCCATCAAACGCGGTTTCATTCGGCGTAGCGGGCCCGGACATGGGGCGCCTCATTCCAGCTGCCGTCCAGCCCCTGCCAGCGGTAGGGGGAGAGCAGCTCCCCCCAGGCGGACACCGACGCCCCCTCCTGGGGCAGCGCCTCCCCTTCGGGCCACTCCACATAGAGCCAGCCCTGGCTGTCTCCATCGGGCTGGACATCCTCCAGGTCGGCCTCCAGCAGCACCGCGTCCCGGTCCTCCCCGGGGACGGTCTGGGCCACCCGGCCGGAGACATAGACCTGGGCGCCGTAGAGCCGCTCGGTCTGCCCGGTGAGCTCCTCATAAGTGTACAGGCGGCAGTTCTCCTCATAGCGCTGCCGCTCCTCCGCCCCGGCCTCCAGGGCGGCCAGATCGGCCCCGCAGACGGTGCACACCGTCCCCGTCCCGTCCGGGGTGTGGTCCACAGTGCAGGTCTCCTGGGTCACCTCGGCCCCGCAGCGCAGGCAGGTCCCCGCCTGCCGGCCGGGGGTGGCGCAGTCCGCCGGGCGCACCTGCGTCCACTCCTCCACCCAGTGGCCCAGGGCCTTCCCCTGGACCGCGGTGCACCGGGCGCAGTGCTCCCCCTGAGTACAGTCCGCCGGCATCCAGTCGTGGCCCAGGGGTTCTCCCTGGACGGCGCCGCAGTCCAGGCAGCGCAGCGGCTCGGTACAGGTGGCCTCCACCCAGTCGTGGACGTGGCCGCCGCCGCAGCCCCCCAGGGCCAGGCACAGCCCCAGCGCCGCCAGGACGGCGGCCCGGCGCCTCCAGCGGCGCATCCGCCGGCCTCCTCCCCGCCCGGCCACAGGCTGAGGGCGGCCGGTTGTAATCCTTCCCATCGGTTCAGATGGCCGCCAGGATGGCGGCCATCAGCCGCTCCACGCTCTGCTCCACCGTCTCCTCCCCGGTGTCCAGCACCAGGTCGGGCTGCCGGGGCTCCTCATAGGCGGAGCCGGTGCCGGTGAAGTTCTTCAGCCCCTTGGCATACAGCCCCTTGGGGTCCCGGGCGGTGCAGGTGGCCAGATCCGCCTTCACATAGACCTCGTGATAGCGCTCTCCCAGCTTGGCCCGGGCCCTTCTGCGCATCTCCTCAAAGGGGGTGATGAAGCTGACCAGGGTGATGAGCCCCGCGTCGGCGAACAGGGCGGCCACCTCGGTGATGCGGCGGATGTTCTCCGTCCGGTCGGCGTCGGAAAAGCCCAGGTCGGCGTTCAGGCCGTGGCGCACATTGTCCCCGTCCAGCAGGTAGACATGCCGGCCCATATCGTGCAGCCGCCGCTCCGCCTCCACCGCCAGGGTGGACTTGCCGCTGCCGCTGAGGCCGGTGAGCCAGAACACACAGCCCTTCTGGCCCAGGCCGGCGCACCGGTCGGCATAGGACACCTTGTTGTCCTGCCAGATCACATTTTCGTCCATAAAACTGCCTCTCCTTATCCCAGCAGCGCCCGGGCCCGCGCATAGTCCCGGCGGCGCACATAGACAATGTATACATAGCTCATCCGATCGGCCATGTCCGAGTGGCGGACGCCCCCCTGAAAACCCTCATACCCCATGCCGGCGTGGAAATTCCGGCCGAAGGTGCTGTGGCTGCGCAGGGTCTTGACCTCATAGGGGATGCCCGCCGCCTCCAGGGCGCTCCACACCCGGGCCGCCGCCTCGGCGGACGCGTCCAGCCACAGCCGTCTGCGGTTGAAGATCGTAATCATAGCTTCCGCTCCTTTGATCCGGCCGGTCCACGGGCCTCATGGCCCGCAAAACGCCCGGGCTGCGCCCGCCTTCCCCGCCGCCTCAGGCGAACCAGAGCTCGTCCAGGCTGCGGCCCAGCAGGGCGGCCATCCGGTCCTTCTGGGGGCGGTAATAGTCCTCCAGCAGCGCCCTGGTCTCCGGGAGCATTTTGCCCTTGTCCTCGTCCGGGGCGGTGCAGGTGCGGAAGCACCGGCGGGTATAGGCTTTGTGCTTCTGGTAGGCCCAGGGCCACCAGCGGCTCACGGCGAAAAACTCGTCCAGGGTGTAGTCCACCCCTTTGACCACCATGCGCCACTTGGCCTTCCCCGGGGACACCGCCCGGCGGTTGGTCTCGTTGGCTTTCATGCCGTAGGGGATGCCCTCCTCCGGGGCAGACACCCCCAGGAAGTCATAGAGCCCCTCGCACGCCCCCCGCTGGTCCCGGACAAATTCCTCAAAGAGGATATAGTACTGGTTGGGGAAGGCTTCATACTCCCCGATCAGGTCGGCATAGTTGCCCTGAGAGAAACACAGGTATTTGAGACGTCGCCGGCCGATCCGCTCCCGGCGCCGCCCGTCCTCCAGCACCCCCTGGCAGTAGCGGTGGAAGGCATGGGCATGGTCGTGAGCAATATCATCCCGGATCACATCATTGGGCAGAAAGCCCAGGGCACAGAAAAATTTAAAGGCGGACCAGGCCCGGTCCACCGGGTTGCGCATCATGAAAAACAGCTTCGTGCTGTGGTCGAAATCCCGGGTGAGCATCTCCGCGCAGCCGTTGAAGCCCAGCCCGGCGTTGACCTCCCCCACCAGCCGGGGGTCCTCCGGCTCCAGGTGGCCAAAGTAGCGCCAGGCGTAGAACTTCCGCCGCCAGGGCCAGTACAGGCCGTAATAGGCGGGCACCCGGTAGAACATGGGCTCCTTCACATCCCGGGCCAGGGCGATGTCCGGATGGGCGGCCAGCAGGTCAAACAGGGTGGTGGTGCCGCACTTCTGAAAGCCGATGCCCACAAAATCGGGCATCCGTTCTCCGGGGGCCATCAGAGGCCGCCCTGCCGCACCAGAGCGGCGGCCTTTAAAATACCGATCTGGGTCTTGGCGTCGGAGATCTCATTGCGGAGCACCATCTGTTCCGCCTCCCAAAGGGACACCGGCTCCACCTCCAGCAGCTCCCCGTCGTCCAGGCGCTGCTCTCCCCGGCCGGACACCCGGCCCGCCCAGAGGTAAATCCGCTCGGTGTCATAGGCCGGGGTGGGATAGCACACCCCCAGAGACACATACCGCTCACAGGCGGTGCCCGTCTCCTCCATCTGCTCCCGGCGCATGGCCGCAAAGGGGTCCTCCCCCCGCTCCAGCTTTCCGGCGGGCAGCTCCAGCAGCACCTCCCCCTGGGCATAGCGGAACTGGCGCACCATGAGCACCTGGTCCTCCGGCGTCAGGGCCACCACCGACACGCCGCCGGGGTGCTCCACCACTTCCCGCTCCCGGACCGAGCCGTCCCCGATCCGGGCCTGGTCCACCCGGAGGGAGACCACATGGCCCCGGAATTTCTTCTGGGCGGAGAGCTGTTCTTCCTTTAAAACCATAGCAAACGACCTCTCTTTTTAAAACAGAGCCGGGAGGACCCAGAAGCCCGCCACACCGCAGAACACCCCGGCGGCGGCTCCAACCGCCACATCCCGGGGAAAGTGGACCCCGCCGATCACCCGGATGCAGCCCAGCGCCGCACCCAGGACCAGCAGCACGCCCCCCGCCCAGGGCAGCACCCACAGCAAAGTCATGGCGATCATGAAGATGGAGAACACATGCCGGGAGGGCATGCTCTTGCCCTGGGTGTCTTTTTGAATGATGGGCTGGATGTCCAGGGCCTCATAGGGCCGCGGGGCGTTGATCCCCCGGCGCACCAGGCTCACCAGCGCGAAGGAGACCGCCGGCACCCCAAGGGCCGGCCAGAAGCGGCCGTCCCGCCCCAGGGCCAGGACAATCAGCAGCACGGGATAGACGGCGTAGCACAGCCAGGTCAGGGCCTTGTTGACCGCCAGCAGCGCCCGCTCCCGGCGTCCGCCCCGGAAGGGGGCCGAGAGGGCGCGGTACTGCTGTGCGGTCATCCCTCCTCCCCCTCCAGGAAGTAGGTGGCCTCCATGTCCGCCACGCTGAGGCAGAAGGCCAGGGGGTACATCTGAAAGGCGCTGCCCACCTGACGGGCGTCCTCCGAGCCGGAAAAGCCCATGTGGTACCGGATGGCGAAGGCCTCCTCCCTCGTCAGCCGCAAAAAGCCGTTGACCACATAGACGCTCTTCTCCCCGTGGCCGTAGGGCATCGGGTCGTGGAAGTTGTAGGTGGGCACCTGGGTCCACTTGCCGTCGGGGCCCTTGACGTTGCGCACCCCGCTCTGGTAGCAGCCGATCTTGCACACGTCGTGGAGCAGGGCCACAATGGCCACCGTCTCCTCGCTGTAGTGCAGGCCGTACAGCTCCTGCACCCGCTCCCGCTCCAGATAGTCCTTCAGGCAGTGGTACACGTTCAGCGAGTGCTCGCACAGCCCGCCCTCGTGGGCGCCGTGGTACCGGGCGGAGGCCGGGGCGGTGAAGAAGTCGCACTTGTTGGTCAGGTAGTCCAGCAGGGCCTCGGAGCCGGGCCGGGTGATGTGGGTTTTGAACAGCTCAATAAATTCCTCTTTGCAGGACATGGGGTACCTCCCGTTACAGGTCAAAAAGTCAAATACAGAAATAGCCAGAATGATTGTACCACAGTTTTTTTCCAAAGGAAACTGTTTGAACCGGGTTTTCTCCTCTGCCCTCCCCGCCGTTGGGTCGCATTTCCAGGGCAAACCGGGCAGTTCCCTGGGGCGCGCGCTTTACAGGCCGGAGTTTCACTGTTATAATAAGGAAAAAGAACGCGCCGCCGGGACAGGGCCGCCAGCCAAAAGGTATCCATGGCCACCGTTGCCTACGGCGTGGTCGCCCTGGCTTTGGCCGTGCTGTTCCTCCTTCTGCCGGTCTGCTCCCAACTCCACTGACACAGCATCAACAGGACAGCCTCAGGGCCGCGCCTCTCTGGCGCCGGCGGCGGAAATCCTGTTATGCCGGTTTTATCCGGCAAGGAAAAGGAGGGATGTCCATGGGCTTCAACAGCGATGACCCGGCAAAGCGGGAGGCGCAGGCCATTCAGCGGCTGACCCGGGCCAACAACCTGATCTTTGTGGCGGCGCTGCTGCTCAGCCAGGTCTTTTCGTGGGCGCTGCTGTTCGCCCTGCTGTTCTGGCTCTACCTGCTCTTCCGGCTGATCCGCCGGGACAGGAGGGCCGGAAAGGTGTCCGCGGTCACCGTGGTGTACGGGGCGCTGGCCCTGGCGGTGGCGGGCTTTGTCCTCTATGTGCTGGTCTACTCAGCGCTGCACTGAATCAAACCGGGCCGCCGGACATTGTCCGGCGGCCCTTTCGTCTTTTCTCGAACCGTGGCATATCCAGAAATGCGCACTCGTTCCCTGTGGCTTGATTCGCTCCCCCGCCCCTCTGGTCAAAATGACCATTTCCCGCCCCGGGCCGGACAGCTTTTCCACCCCGGCGTCCTTGATGGGGAAGGGCGCATGTGCTAAAATGGACCTGAACCTGCGGGATCAGACAAAAAATCCCACACCTATCCCATGGCAAAGACCAGGTGATTTATATGAATCTCTCCGAATTGGAACTGAATCAGGACGCGGTCATCCGCGCAGTGGGGGGGCGGGGCGGCCTGCGCCGCCATCTGCTGGACATGGGCCTCACCCCCGGGGCGGAGGTCACCCTGCGCAAGCGGGCCC
Organism: uncultured Eubacteriales bacterium; assembly: GCA_959602365.1. Classification (GTDB taxonomy): domain Bacteria; phylum Bacillota; class Clostridia; order Oscillospirales; family Oscillospiraceae; genus UMGS1766. The sequence continues at coordinate 87,457 of CAUGSS010000006.1, read as the reverse complement.
CCATGGGGGACCCCATCGAGATCGAGGTGCGGGGCTATGAGCTCACCCTGCGGCTCTCCGACGCCCGGCAGATCGAGGTGGAGAACGCCCACCCCAACGACCACACCCACACCAGCCCCCAGCGCACTCCGGACATCGCCCACCCGGGCCGGGGCGAGATGGGGGTGGAGCACATCCGCAGCTACGCCACCGGGGAGCGGAAGCCCCCCATCCCCGAGGGAACGCCCCTGACCTTTGCCCTGGCGGGCAACCAGAACTGCGGCAAGACCACCCTGTTCAACCAGCTCACCGGCTCCAACCAGCATGTGGGCAACTTCCCCGGGGTGACGGTGGACCGGAAGGACGGCACCATCCGGGGCCACAGCGAGGCCACCGTCACCGACCTGCCCGGCATCTACTCCCTCTCCCCCTACTCCAGTGAGGAGATCGTCACCCGGGACTTTTTGATCCAGTCCCACCCCTCGGGCATCATCAACATCGTGGACGCCACCAACATCGAGCGCAACCTCTACCTGACCATGCAGCTGATGGAGCTGGAGATCCCCATGGTGCTGGCCCTGAACATGATGGACGAGGTCACCGGCAACGGGGGCACCATTCTGGTCAACCAGCTGGAGCGGGCCCTGGGCATCCCGGTGGTGCCCATCTCGGCGGCCAAGAACCAGGGCATTGACGAGCTGATCGAGCACGCCCTCCATGTGGCCCGCTACCGGGAGGCCCCGGAGCCCGTGGACTTCTGCGACGCGGAGGCCTCCCCGGGGGAGGCGGCGGTCCACCGGTGCCTCCACGCGGTGCGCCACCTGATCGAGGACCACGCCCACGCCGCCGGCCTGCCCGTCCGCTTCGCCGCCCTGAAGCTGGTGGAGGGGGACCCCCCCATGGAAAAGGCCCTGGCCCTGGACGAAAACGAACAGAAGCTGATGGGCCACGCGGTGCTGGAAATGGAACGGGACGCGGGGCTGGACCGGGAGGCCGCCCTGGCGGACACCGCCTTCCGCTTCATCCAGCGGCTGTGCGAGCGCACGGTGGTCAAGCCCCACGCCTCCCGGGAGTACCTGCGCAGCCAGGCCATCGACCGGGTGCTCACCGGCAAGTACACCGCCATCCCCATGTTTATTCTCATCATGGCGGCGGTGTTCTACCTGACCTTCGGCCTCATCGGCGCTTTCCTGTCCGACGCCCTGGAGCTGGGCATCGGGGCGCTGACCGGCCTGTGCGACTGGGCCCTGACCGCCTACGGCATCAACCCGGTGGTCCACAGCCTGGTCATCGACGGGGTCTTCGCCGGGGTGGGCAGCGTGCTCAGCTTTTTGCCCACCATTGTGGTGCTGTTCTTCTTCCTGTCCATTCTGGAGGACTCGGGCTACATGGCCCGGGTGGCCTTCGTCATGGACAAGCTGCTGCGGCGCATCGGCCTGTCGGGGCGCTCCTTCGTGCCCATGCTCATCGGCTTTGGGTGCAGCGTCCCGGCCATCATGGCCAGCCGCACCCTGTCCTCGGAGCGGGACCGGCGGATGACCATCCTGCTCACCCCCTTCATGAGCTGCTCGGCCAAGCTGCCCATCTACGCGGTGTTCACCATGGCCTTCTTCCCCCGCCACCGGGCCCTGGTGATGATCTCCCTGTACCTGCTGGGGATGCTGGTGGGGGTGCTCTTCGCCCTGGTGCTCAAGCACACCGGCTTCAAGGGGGAGCCCGTCCCCTTCGTCATGGAGCTGCCCAACTACCGCCTGCCCTCCCCCCGGAGCGTGGGCCAGCTGATCTGGGAGAAGGCCAAGGATTTCCTGGTGCGGGCCTTCACCATCATCTTTGTGGCCACCATCATCATCTGGTTTTTGCAGACCTTTGACGCCCGCCTCAACGTGGTCTCCGACCCGGAGAACAGCCTGCTGTGCCTGCTGGGCGGGCTGATCGCCCCCATCTTCGCCCCCCTGGGCTTCGGGGACTGGCGGCTGAGCACCGCCCTGATCACCGGCTTCACCGCCAAGGAGAGCGTGGTCAGCACCCTGACCGTCCTCACCGGAGGCGCCGGGGTGGCCGGTCTCTTCGCCACCCCCTGGGCGGCCTACACCTTCCTGGTGTTCACCCTGCTTTACACCCCCTGCGTGGCCGCCATCGCCGCCGTCCGGCGGGAGATGGGCCGGCGCTGGGCCCCGGTGGTGGTGGTGCTCCAGTGCTGCGTGGCCTGGCTGTGCGCCTTCCTCTTCCACGCCCTGGGCCTGGCCCTGGGGCTGGTCTGAGGGGAGGTTTCACACCTATGCCCCTGGACCTGCCCAGCGCCCTGATCCTGGCCCTGGTGCTGCTGTGCGCCGCCCTGGCGGTGGGATATCTGATCCGCCACCGCGGCGGCGGCTGCTCCGGCTGCGCCGGCGACTGCGCCCGGTGAAAAACGCGCTGCGGGGGCCGTAAATAGGCCAAGAGAAAACCAGGCCGGGCCGCCGTTTTGCGTAAAAACGGCGGCCCGGCTTTTTTGTGCGCCCCCGGCCCGGGCCGGGAACACAGATCCTTCGTCGCTGGCGCTCCTCAGGATGACACACAGCCTAAGATCTGTCATTCATCCTGGTCCGATTGTTTTCCAATCTCACCCATGCCCAGCAATGCAATGAGCAAGGATACGACTATGATAGAACGATTCTCCGCAGAAACAGACGGCATAAAACAATCTGTGATCCTGAATCCCAAAAAAGTTGCAAATGTATCCAAGAATACATAGAGGAGTTTCGCCGCCCGCTCAGATAATCGCTTGAGCGAGAGCAGCGCTTTTGGCAATGCACCGGCAATCAAACCCAGCGGGTAGGAGAGCATTGCCCCGGCAATGAAAAATAAAATCACACTTGCCGGCGATTGGTATTCAAAGCCAAACAGCTTCATCACAGCCCCGCTTAACAGCGCAAATATGGAAAGCACGGCGGCAAGCAAACATCCGCCCAAAAGAACCGTTATGATCTTGTTCTTATGCCTGTCAAACATTCCTTTCACGCCTTCTACACTCCCCAAAACGGATTGCCGGCTCCATGATACAATGCCCGGCTGCTTTTGGCAACTGGCAGCTGATGATTGCAGCTTTGCCCGGCAGGTCGGGGAAGCGGAATCTTCCAAACGGGCAAACAGCCCGCTCCGTTCCCATCCCTGGGAAGCGCACCCCGGCCAACCGTCTGCTTCTCCCGCAAACTTCCATTTCCCGCCCCGGCAATCCCTTTCCCCTGCGAAATTCATTGACGAAAACAGCGCGAAACGGTATAATGGGATTATCTATTGGTTTGATTCAGAACGAGAAATGAGAAGGAGGCTTTCCCCATGTCTGTGAAATACATTTTCGTCACCGGCGGCGTGGTCTCCGGCCTTGGAAAGGGCATCACCGCCGCCTCCCTGGGCCGCCTGCTCAAAGAGCGGGGCTTCAAGGTCACCAACCAGAAGCTGGACCCCTATCTCAACGTGGACCCGGGCACCATGAGCCCCTACCAGCACGGCGAGGTCTTCGTCACCGACGACGGCGCCGAGACCGACCTGGATCTGGGCCACTACGAGCGCTTCACCGACGAGAGCCTGACCGTCAACTCCTCCGTCACCTCGGGCAAGGTGTACTGGAACGTGCTCAACCGGGAGCGCCAGGGCGAATACCTGGGGGGCACCATCCAGGTCATCCCCCACATCACCAACGAGATCAAAGAGCGCATCTACCGCATGGGCAAGACCAGCAAGGTGGACATCTGCATCACCGAGGTGGGCGGCACCGTGGGCGACATCGAGTCCCAGCCCTTCCTGGAGGCCATCCGCCAAGTGGGCCGGGAGCTGCCCCGGGAGGACGTGATGTACGTCCACGTCTCCCTGGTGGTGTCCATCCCCGGCTCCGGCGAGCTGAAGAGCAAGCCCACCCAGCACTCCTGCAAGGAGCTGCTGAGCATCGGCATCCAGCCCGACGTCATCGTCTGCCGGGCCGACCAGCCCCTGACCGAGGACATCCGCCGCAAAATCTCCATGTTCTGCAACATCCCCCCGGAGAACGCCATCCCCAACCTGACCGCCCCCATCCTCTATGAGGTCCCCCTGATGCTGGAGGAGGAGGGCCTGGCCGACGCGGTGGTCAAGCGCCTGGGGCTGGACTGCCCCAAGCCCGACCTGACCGAGTGGGCCAACATGGTCCAGCGGGCCAAGGCCGCCAGCGACACGGTGGAGATCGCCCTGGTGGGCAAGTATGTGGCCCTCCACGACGCCTACCTGTCCGTGGTGGAGGCCCTGACCCACGGCGGCATCGAGAACGATGTCAAGGTCAAAATGCGCTGGGTGGACTCCGAGCTGGTGAACGACGCCAACGCCGGGGAGTACCTCCGGGGCGTGGACGGGGTCATCGTCCCCGGCGGCTTCGGCGACCGGGGCATCGAGGGCATGATCTCCTCCATCCAGTGGGCCCGGACCAACCGGGTGCCCCTGTTCGGCATCTGCCTGGGCATGCAGATGGCGGTGGTGGAGTACGCCCGCCATGTGCTGGGCCTGGCCGACGCCCACTCCGGCGAATTCGTCAAGGACGGGGCCAACCCGGTCATCGACCTGATGCCCGAACAGCGGGACATCACCGACAAGGGGGGCACCATGCGGCTGGGGGCCTATCCCTGCAAGCTGATGCGCACCGACACCAAGAGCTATGAGGCCTATCAGGACGAGGTCATCTACGAGCGCCACCGCCACCGCTATGAGTTCAACAACCTCTACCGGGACCGGCTCCAGGAGGCGGGGCTGGTGCTGGCCGGCCTGAGCCCCAACGAGCGGCTGGTGGAGATTGTGGAGCTGCTGGACCACCCCTGGTTTGTGGGCGTCCAGTTCCACCCCGAGTTCAAGAGCCGCCCCAACAAGGCCCATCCCCTGTTCCGCAGTTTCATCCAGGCCGCCAAGACCCATCACTGCGGCTGACGCCAAGTATCCGCATATCAAAGCAAACAAGACCACCGGCTCCGGCCGGTGGTCTTGTCCTGTCTTGCGCCCTCCGCCCCGCCCCTCCGGGGGCGGCGGCCCCTGGGGCGCGCCATGCGGTTCTCCCCGCTCTCCGGTGCGGCCGGACCCCTAGGCTTGGGGCTGCGCCCCCCACCAGTCCGGCATCAGCTCTTTCAGCCGGACGGTCTTCCGCCCCTCCAGGTCCAGCAGAATTTCCATCTCCCCGCTCTCCGGGCCCAGCTGCATCAGAAATTCCCGGCAGGCGCCGCAGGGCGGGCCCACCCGGCCGTCGGGCATGAGGGCAAGAATCTTGTCGATCTGGTGCTCTCCGTGGGTAATCATGCTGGCAGCGGCGGCCCGCTCTGCGCACATGCCCAGGCCGCAGGCGGTGTCGATGCACACGCCCACATAGATCCGTCCGCCCTTGGTGCGCAGCGCCGCCGCCACGCCCCCCGCCTCAACCAGCGGAGAGAGGGCCCTGGGCCGCTGCACCTCCGCCGCGGCGCGGTACAATTCCTCCCAATCGTCCATACAGCGTAATGTCTCCTTTCCTCCGCGCCCCTGCTCCGGGCGCTCTGCCGGGGCCGGGCCGCCTCAAGCCCCCCGGCTCACCGCCCCGGACCGGGCTCCGCCCTCCCGGCGCACCTTTTCTCCATTCTGAAGTTGGTGAGCTTTACCCCCCGGCGCTCCACCCGCTGTTCCCGGATCACCCGGTACCCCCGGCCCTCAAAAAAGGGCCGGGCGGTGACAGAGGCGTCGGTATGGATGGCCCCCGGTCCGGCCAGCGCCTCCAGCGCATCGCACAGGGCGGTGGCCACCCCCCGCCCCTGGGCGTCCCAGCGGACATAGAGCCGGTCCAGATACCGCCCCTCCAGATCCAGGTCTCCAAACCCCAGGATCTCCCCGTCCTCCCAGGCCACCAGCGTGCGGTGGGCCAGGAAGGACGCGTCCCAGGCCCGCAGATCGGGCGCCTCCGGCGCCCAGGCATCCAGCTGCGGCCCGGTGTAGTCCCGGGCGTTGACCCGGTGCACCGTCTCGTAAAACAGCCGCCCCAGCGCCGGGCAGTCCTCGCTTCTGTATTCCCGCAGTTCCATCTCAAATCCCTCCTCTTCTCCGCTCCAGTGTAGCACATTCCGGCCCGCTGCGCCACTGCCGCAGGCTTTTTCGCCCCGCTGTCTCCCCAGGCGGCGGCCGCCGCCGGCCTGGATGCTCCCAGCCCGGACCCGGGGCAATCTATTTTCCGGGCTTGCGGCCCGGTTCCCCGCGCATTATAATAGGATTTACAGAGGCGCGCGGAGGGTCGAATCCCGCCCCGCACACCCGGAACAGAAAACCGCCGCACCCGGCCCCAGGCCCGTCCGGCGTTTTCTCTTCCGCATGTGCGACCCCCGCTTCCCTCAAGATTGATTTCCGCGCCCCACCGGCGCTGACAAAGGAGGCCCTGCCGATGTTTGACCTGATTGCGGTGGGCGAACTGCTCATCGACTTCACCCCGGAGAGCGCCCCAGGCGCTCCCAAACCGCTCTACTCCCAAAATCCCGGCGGCGCGCCCGGGAACGTGCTCGCCGCCGCCGCCGCTCTGGGGGCCCGCACCGCCCTGGTCAGCCGGGTGGGCGACGACGCCTTCGGCCAATTCCTGATCTCCGCCGCCGCGGCCCAGGGCATCGACACCGCCCACATCTCCCGGGACCGGGACATCCATACCACCCTGGCCTTCGTCCACCTGGATGAGACCGGGGATCGGTCCTTCAGCTTTTACCGCAACCCCGGGGCCGACCTGGCCCTGGCTCCGGAGCATATCCCCGCCCAGCTCTTCCCCCAGGCCCGCATCTTCCACTTCGGTTCCGTCTCCATGACCGGAGCCCCCGCCCGGGCTGCCACCTTCCACGCCCTGGATCTGGCCCGCCGGGCCGGGTGTCTGGTGAGCTATGACCCCAACTGGCGCCCCTCGCTCTGGGCCGGCCAGGCCGAGGCCCTGGAGGTGATGCGCCGGCCGCTGCCCCAGGTGGACGTGCTGAAGGTGAGCCAGGAGGAGCTCCCCCTGCTCTCCGGCACCGACGACCTGGCAGAGGGCTCCCGGCGGCTGTGTGAACAGGGGCCCGCCCTGGTGCTGGTCTCGCTGGGCGCCCAAGGCGCCTTCTGGCGGCTGGGGACGATGACCGGCCGCAGAAAAGGCTACCGGGTGGCCACCGTGGACACCACCGGCGCCGGGGACGCCTTCCTGGGGGCGGCGCTGTGGCAGCTGCGGGGGCTGAACCGCGCCCAGCTGGAGGGGCTCTCCCCTTCCGCGCTGGAGGAGATTGTGGACTTCGCCAACGCCGCCGGTGCCCTGGCCACCACCCGGAAGGGCTCCTTCTCCGTCATGCCCCTGCCGGCGGAGATTGATTCACTGCGGGCCCAGGGCCCTGCAAAGGAGGATGCCTGAGCCATGATCCGCCCCATTACCCGGGACACCCTGCTGCTGTCCCGCCCCTGTGCCGACGCGGTGCCGTCGGATCTGCCGGTGGCCGACGACCTGCTGGACACCCTGCGCGCCCACGCCGCCGAATGCGTCGGGCTGGCCGCCAACATGATCGGCGTCAGCCGCCGCATCATCGCCGTCAACACCGGCTTTCTGTTCCTGGTGATGTTCAATCCGGAAATGACCAAAGGGGAGGGCGCCTACGAGGCGGAAGAGGGCTGCCTCTCCCTGCCCGGCGTGCGCAAAACCCGCCGGTACCAGACCATCACCGTGCGCTACCAGGACCGCACGTTCACCTGGCGCACCCAGACCTTCACCGGATATGCCGCCCAGGCAGTTCAGCACGAAATCGACCACTGCAACGGCATTTTAGTCTGAAAATCCAAAAAATCTGTCTTATTTCGGCCGCAGCATTGACTTGCCCCCCGATCCTCCCGTATAATTAAGGTTAGAAAGTAATGGAAGCATCGGGTGGGGATCTGTCCGCCTCCCCGACAAGAAAGGCAGGTCTTATTTGAATTTAAATCCCAAACTGATTGAAAAACTCCAGGAGTCACTCTCCGCCGTCCTCCCCATCACCCTGATCGTGCTGGGCATCAGCGTGCTGCTGGTCCCCATCGATCTGGGCACCATCGCCATGTTCTTCGTGGGCGCGCTGATGCTGATCATCGGTATGGGATTGTTCCAGCTGGGCGCGGAGACCTCCATGACCCCCATGGGCCGGGGCATCGGCAGCGAGGTGGCCAAAACCCGGAACCTGCCCATCATCCTGACCATCGCCTTTTTGATGGGCGCCATCATCACCATGGCCGAGCCGGACCTCCAGGTGCTGGCCAACCAGGTGCCCGCCATCCCCAACCGGGTGCTCATCATCACCGTGGCGGTGGGGGTGGGCATCTTCCTGGCCCTGGCCGTGCTGCGCATTGTGCTAAAAATCAAGCTGTCCACCCTGCTGATGGTGCTCTATCTGGCCCTGCTGGTGCTGTCCTTCTTTGTCCCCCGGGATTTCCTGGCGGTGGCCTTCGACTCCGGCGGCGTCACCACCGGCCCCATTACCGTGCCCTTTATCATGGCCATGGGCGTGGGCATTGCCAGCGTCCGGGGCGACAAAAATGCCGCCGACGACAGCTTCGGCCTGGTGGCCCTGTCCAGTGTGGGCCCCATTCTGGCGGTGCTGCTGCTGGGCTGTTTCTACAACACCGGCGAGGCCGCCTACTCCATGCCCACCATGGCCGACGTGGCCACCACCCGGGACGTGGCCCGGGTCTTTGTGGTGGAGCTGCCCCAGTACGCCCTGGAGGTCATGACCTCCCTGCTGCCCATCGCCGGGGTGTTCCTGCTCTTTCAGCTCATCACCCGGCGCTACCGCCGCCGCCAGCTGGGCCAGGTCATCGTGGGCTTTCTGTACACCTTCTTCGGCCTGGTGCTCTTCCTGTGCGGCGTCAACGTGGGCTTCTCCCCGGTGGGCATGTCCCTGGGCAGCCAGCTGGCCGCCTCCCCCTGGCGGTGGCTGCTGGTGCCCATCGGCATGCTGATCGGCTACTATATCGTCAAGGCGGAGCCCGCCATCCAGGTGCTCAACCACCAGGTCCAGGACGTGACCAACGGCTCCATCTCCGCCAAGGCCATGAACCGGGCCCTGTCCCTGGGCGTGGCCGTCAGCGTGGGCCTGGCCACCCTCCGGGTGCTGACCGGGCTGCCCATCCAATTCATCCTGATCCCGGGCTATCTTCTGGCCCTGGTGCTCTCCCGGCTGGTCCCCCCGCTGTTCGTGGGCATCGCCTTCGACTCCGGCGGCGTGGCCAGCGGCCCCATGACCACCACCTTCCTGCTGCCCCTGAGCCTGGGCATCTGTGAAGCCGTCGGGGGCAACGTGATGGCCGACGCCTTCGGCGTGGTGGCCCTGGTTGCCCTGACCCCCCTGATCGCCATTCAGCTCATGGGCCTGGTCTACCGCATCAAGGAAAAGAAGATGCTGGAACAGCTGGCCGGCCAGGCCCCGGCGGAAGCCGAATCCGAGGACGGCGACGACATCATCCTGCTGGAGGACGACGAGCCGGAATCCGTCCAACGCGCCGAGGCCAGTGCGCCTGAGGAGGAGTCTTCTCATGACATGTGAAAAGAAAAAAACCGAACCGCGGGTACTGCTGCTCATCGCCAACCCCAAGCTGGCCCGGAAGGCCGCCGCCATGTTTGACACGGCCCGGGTCCCCTTTCAGTACCAGTTCCACGGCCTGGGCACCGCCTCCAGCGAGATCATGGAGACCCTGGGCCTGGGCAGCATTGAAAAGACCATTCTGATGTGCGTGCTGCCCCGGATCCTGGCCGACGAGATGCTGCTGAAACTGCGCCGCGAGCTGCGGCTGGGCGCCTCCAACACCGGCATCGCCGTCACCGTCCCCCTCTCCGGGGGGTCCGGGAAACTCATCAAGATGTTGGAGGGCCAGATTGCCGAGGGAATCCCCTCTATGCCGACCGAGAGGAGCCATTTGATCATGTCTGAATATGCCTATGTGATGATTTTGACCGTGGTGGACCAGGGCTTCAGCGAGGACGTCATGAGCGCCGCCCGCTCCGCCGGGGCCACCGGAGGCACCGTGTTCAACAGCCGCCGGCTGGTCAACGAGGAGACCATGAAGTTCTGGGGCATGAGCGTCCAGCAGGAGCGGGAGATCGTGGCCATCATCGCCGACACCGAAAACAAGGTGGCCATCATGCAGGCCATCTCCGAGCACTGCGGCCTGCGCAGCGAGGCCCACGGCATCGTCCTCTCCCTGCCCGTGGACCGGGTGATGGGCCTGGAGTGACCTCAAGCCATTCTGTCAATCCCCCCGGGAGGGTCCCGGGGGGATTTTCTCCCCTCCGCCCCCTTCCTTGGGTGTTGGAGAGAATTTGCCCCCAGATGGGGCGTCAAACTTCGTCAACTCCTCCAAAGTGCAAAAATTTTGCGTATATTTAATGCAAATCCTGCTATTGTTTGATATAATGAACACAGTATTATCTGATCCCAGGAAAGGCGTGATCTCAAGTGGTCTCCAGCAGTGCCATTATCTCTATCGGCCGCTGTCCCCAGTCCTCCGATTCCCTCCCGCTCATGCTGCGCCCCCTGCTCTTCTCCCCCGCCGCCGTCTGGCTGGCCCGAGCACTCCAGGAGGCCGGCGTCGAGCGGTTTTTGCTTCTCACTGACGGCGCGTCTGCCGACGATGCCGCCGCCTGCTTCCCGCCGGAGCGCACCCAGGTATGCACCCAGCAAGGCCCCGCCCGGGCCGAGGCGGTGCGCGCCTTTGCCGCCGGGCAGGCGGGGGACGTCCTGGCCGTGCTCGCTCCGGTCTGGCTGAGCTTTTCCGCCGCCGCCGCTCTGACGGCCGGGGAAGACTGCCCCTGCCCCGCCGGAGTGGTCCGGCTCTCCGCCGGAGCGCTGGCCCGGACCGGGGCGCTGCCCGAGCCGGGCCCGGCAGAGGCAGAGGCCGCTCCCCTGCCCGAAGCGGCCGTCCTGTCCGGCGATCCGGAGGAGCTGGCCCGGGTGCAGGAGCTGGCCCGGATGGACTTCAACCGCTTCCTGATCCGCCGGGGGGTGCGGATGCTCTCCCCCGCCACCGTCTATATCGACCCCACCGTCACCGTCGCCCCTGGCACCACCCTGCTGCCCAACGTCATTCTCCGGGGGGACACCCACATCGGGGAAAGCTGCGAGCTGGGCCCCGACACCATGATCCGGGACTGCACCCTGGGCGAGGGCTGTGTGGCCAACGCCAGCCAGCTCAACGAGGCCGTCTTCGGCCGGAATGTCAACATCGGCCCCTTCGCCTACGTCCGGCCCGGCACCCGGGTGTCCGACGGCTGCAAGGTGGGCGACTTTGTGGAGGTCAAAAACGCCGTCATCGGAGAGGGCACCAAGCTGCCCCACCTGATCTATGTGGGGGACAGCGACGTGGGGGCCCACTGCAACTTCGGCTGCGGCTCCATCACCTGCAACTATGACGGCAACCACAAGTACCGCACCACCGTGGGGGACAACGTGTTCATCGGCTGCAACACCAACCTGGTGGCCCCGGTCACGGTGGAGGACGGCGCCTTCACCGCCGCCGGCAGCACCATCACCTCCACAGTCCCCGCCGACGCCCTGGCTGTGGCCCGCGCCCGGCAGGTTCACAAGCCGGGCTGGGCCAAACGCCACCGGGAGGAACCCTGACGAAACACTCCATGCGGCGCCGCCGCTTATCTCAGAAAAACAGGACACAGTGCTGAGACAACCACAGACAATTAGAAAGAAGGATGGAATCTTATGATCTCTCACGGCAAGGACATCAAGATCTTCAGCGGCAACTCCAATCCAGAACTGGCCAAGGCCATCTGCGCCAAGCTCCAGCTGCCCCTGGGCAGCTCGGAGGTCAAAACCTTCTCCGACGGGGAGAGCGCCATCTCCATTTATGAGACCGTCCGGGGCAGTGACGTGTTCGTCATCCAGTCCACCTGCATGCCCGTCAACGACAACCTGATGGACCTGCTCATCATGATCGACGCCCTGAAGCGGGCCTCCGCCGGCCGGGTCACCGCGGTGCTCCCCTATTTCGGCTATGCCCGCCAGGACCGCAAGACCAAGCCCAGAGACCCCATCTCCGCCAAGCTGGTGGCCAACCTGATCACCCGGGCCGGGGCCGACCGGGTGCTGACCATGGACCTGCACGCCAATCAGATCCAGGGCTTCTTCGACATCCCTGTGGACAACCTGCTGGGCGCGCCGCTGTTCGTGGACTACTTCAACCAGAAGTACGCCGAAGTACATGAGGACACCATGGTGGTATCCCCCGACGTGGGCAGCGTGGCCCGGGTGCGCTCCTTCGCCCAGAAGATGAACATGCCCATGGCCATCGTGGACAAGCGCCGCCAGCGGGCCAACTCCTCCGAGGTCATGAACATCATCGGCGACGTGCGGGACAAGCACGTCATCCTGCTGGACGACATGGTGGACACCGGCGGATCCCTGTGCCACGCCGCCGAGGCGCTGGTCACCATCGGCGGTGCCCGGGACGTGGTGGCCGCCGCCTCCCACGGGGTGCTCTCCGGCTCCGCGGTGGAGCTGATTGAGAAGAGCTGCATCAAGGAGCTGTTCTTCCTGAACACCATCCCCGCCAGCGAGGCCGCCCGGAAGTGCGAGAAGATCAAGTATGTCAACGTGGCCGACGTCTTTGCCGAGGCCATCAGCCGCATCTTCAACGAGACCTCTGTCTCCCCGCTGTTCCAGTGATCTGGCCCCGGGGCGGTCAGACGCCCTGGAAGACCCGGGCCGCCCGGCGGTCCCTGAACCCGCCCGTCCTCCCGGATCCGGCCTATGGCCTGTCCTCCTGAGCATATCTCGGTCGCCCGCTTATCTTCCTAACACAATATGGACACCTGCTCAGTTATCTCGCGCATAACGCAGCCGCCTGTCTTGCCATCCTGAGCGCGCCACAGCCGCCGGCCCCTGTCATGCCGAGCACACTGCGGCCGTCTACCCCTGTCATCCCGGGCGCGCCGCAGCCGCCACTCCTGTCATCCTGAGCGCAGCGAAGGATCTTCTTTCGGCGGCCGGAGCGCCTCTGAGGGAAAGATCCTTCGGCGGCTTCGCCGCCTCAGGATGACAGAGAGGCGAAGGCCCGCACGCTCCGGACGACAGGGGTGCAGAAGCCTCCTTCCACTCCACCGGATGGCAGAGAGACAGAGGCCCCGTTCGACACTGCAGCCGCCTACTCCTGTCATCCTGAGCGCAGCGAAGGATCTTCTTTCGACCGCCGGAGCGCCCCTGAGGAAAAGATCCTTCGGCGGCTTCACCGCCTCAGGATGGCAGAGAGACAGAGGTCCCGCTCGACACCGCGGCCGCCTACCCCCTGTCATCCTGAGCGCAGCGAAGGATCTTCTTTCGGCGGCCGGAGCGCCTCTGAGGGAAAGATCCTTCAGCGGCTTCGCCGCCTCAGGATGACAGAGAGACGAAGGCCCCCGCCCGCCGCCGCTGAATGGCGGCGCCCAAGGGGCCCGCACTCCCGCCGGGAGCGCGATTCCGGCAGGCATCCCCTACAGACATTCACAACATCAGATCACCCAGGGGTACTGCGGCGCAGTACCCCTTTCGGTGCTATTCCCGGAGGTTTTCCCTATGATCGTCAATCTCTTCGGCCGCCGGGGCGGCCAGCCGGCCAAGTCCGGCTCCTCCCTGGACTGGATCCTGGTCTTTCTGGGCAACCCCGGCGACCAGTACGAAAACACCCGCCACAACGTGGGCTTCCTGGCCGCCGACGCCCTGGGGGAGCGGCTGAACAAGCCCATCCAGCGCCTGAAGTTCAAGGCCCTGACCAACGTGGTGGAATACGGCGGCTGCCGGGTGCTGCTCATGAAGCCTGTGACCTATATGAACCTCTCCGGCGAGGCGGTGCGGCAGGCCGTCCAGTTCTACAAGCTCCCCCCGGAGCGGGTGCTGGTGGTGTGCGACGACGTGTCCCTGCCGGTGGGCAGGCTCCGGCTGCGCCGCTCCGGCTCCGCCGGGGGCCACAACGGCCTGCGCAGCATCATCGGCCAGCTCCACTCCGACCAGTTCCCCCGGCTCAAGATCGGGGTGGGCCAGAAGCCCCACCCGGACTACGATCTGGCCGACTGGGTGCTGGGCAAGTTCTCCAAGGAGGACCGCAAGGCCATCGACGCCGCGGTGGAACGCTCGCTGGACGCCCTCCAGTGCGCCCTCTCCCAGGGGATCGACCAGGCCATGAGCCGCTACAACGGCTGAGCCTGCCGCCTTTTGCAAAATGGGTTTTATTTCCATCGCCAAAAATTCGCTCTCATATTTTCCCTTTTATTTCTATATTTTGTAAATAGTAGGTGCATGGCGGGATTTGCTCCGTTAAAACTGCTTCCAGTTTATCCCTTTCCCGGCGGGAAGCTCCGCTTCCTGCCCTATTCTGCTGTCCATAGAAGGAGATTGTCCTATGCGCTCTCTGCTGAACACCCTGAAGCGGGTGCCCGAATTTGAAGATCTGCTGCTGCGCATTGACGCGGGGCGCTGTCCTGTGGCCGCCTCGGGGCTCTCCCCGGTGCACCGGGCCTTTGTGGCCGCCGGCATTGCCCGGCGGCTGGAGCGGCCGGTGGTGGTGCTCTGCGCCGATGAGGCCGAGAGTGCCAAGCTGTCCCGGGATCTGGCCGCCCTGCTGGAGGAGGCCCCGCTGCAGCTGCCCGCCCGGGAGTTTATCTTCCACGCCGCCGCCACCGTCTCCCGCCAGTGGGAGCACCGGCGGCTGGCCGCCCTCCACGCCCTGAAACAGGGCAAAGCGGCAGTGACCGTGGCCACGGTGGAGGGCTTTCTCCAGCGCACCCTGCCCCCTGCCACGCTGGAACAGGCCTGTTTCTCGCTGAAGGTGGGGGAGAGCTATGACCTGAACGGGCTGTGCGACCAGCTCACCGCCGCGGGCTATGTGCGCTGCGAGCAGGTGGAGGGCCCGGGCCAGTTCGCCCTCCGGGGGGGCATTCTGGACTTTTACTCCCCCGCCTCGCCCCAGCCGGTCCGGGCGGAGTTCTGGGGGGACGAACTGGACAGCATGGGGGTTTTTGACCCGTCCACCCAGCGCCGGGTGGAGAATGTGCAGTCCACAGAGGTCCTGCCCGCCGCCGAGACCCTGCCCCGGCTGGCCCCCGGCGGGCTGCTGGGGCTGGCCGGGGACATCGACCACCGCCGGGAGCAGGTGGCCAAGGCCAACCAGCGCCGCAAGCTGGACCACTACGCCGCCCTGACCCAGACCCTGGAGTCCGACGCCCGGACCTTTGCCGAGCTGGGCAGCTTCCCCGCCGCCGACCGGTACATGGACCTGATCTACCCCGACTTCGCCTGCGGGGCCGACTACCTGCCCGCCGACGCCATCCTGCTCTTCTGCGACTCCCCCCGGGTGGGGGAGTCGGCCAAGAACTACCGCTGGCGCCAGGGGGAGGACATCACCGCCCTGCTGGAGAGCGGGCTGCTCTGGGGTGAGACGGCCAATTTCTCCGCGGAGTACGGGTCCCTGTGCAAACATCTGGCCCGGGAGTTCCCGGTGGTCTACCTGGACAGCTTCCTGGTGGGCCAGTACCCCGCCATGCCCCGGGCCACCCTGAGCTTCACCTGCAAGCAGCTGCCCTCCTTCGGCACCAGCCTGGAGGCGGCGGCGGCGGACCTGCGCCACTACCAGAAAAACGGGGCGGCCTCCATCGTGCTGTGCTCCACCCAGGGCCAGGCCAAGGCCCTGAGCGACATGCTCCGGGACCAGGGGGTGGCCTCCGCCCTGGACTTCGACCTGAAGGAGCTGCCCCAGCCCGGGGAGACCACCCTCACCGTGGGCGGCCTCTCCGCCGGCATGGAGTGGGGGGGCATCGCCATCCTGACCGAGGGCTCCGCCCCCCTCTCCGGGGCCAGGGCGAAACAGCCCCGCTCCCGGAAGCAGCAGAAGGCCACGGGCCGCCAGAAGCTCCAGTCCTTCACCGACCTGTCCCCCGGGGACCTGGTGGTCCACGAGCAGTACGGGGTGGGCCGGTTTGTGGAGATGACCACCATGAAGATGGACGGGGTGGTCAAGGACTACATCAAGATCGCCTACGCCGGGGCGGACACCCTCTACGTCCCCGCCACCCAGCTGGATCTGATCAGCAAGTACATCGGCGGCGGCGAGGACACCCAGGAGCGCACCAAGCTGAGCAAGCTGGGGGGCACCGACTGGGCCCGGGCCAAGTCCCGGGCCAAAAAGGCCACCCAGGAGCTGGCAAAGGGCCTGATTCAGCTCTACGCCCAGCGCCAGCGCCAGCCCGGCTACGCCTTCCACCCCGACGACCCCTGGCAGCGGGAGTTCGAGGACAAATTCGAGTACCAGGAGACCAGCGACCAGCTGCGCTGCATCGCCGAGATCAAGTCGGACATGGAGCGGCCGGTGCCCATGGACCGGCTGCTCTGCGGCGACGTGGGCTACGGCAAGACCGAGGTGGCCCTCCGGGCGGTGATGAAGTGCGTGCTGGAGGGCAAGCAGGCCGCCATCCTGGTGCCCACCACGGTGCTGGCCAACCAGCACTACCAGACCGCCCTGCGGCGGTTCGAGGGCTACCCGGTGCGCATCGCCGTGGTCAGCCGCTTCCAGACCGGCCGGGAGCTCAAGCAGATTCTCTCCGACCTGTCCGCCGGGCTCATCGACGTGCTCATCGGCACCCACCGGCTGCTCCAGAAGGACGTGGTGTTCAAGGACCTGGGGCTGCTGGTGGTGGACGAGGAGCAGCGCTTCGGGGTCACCCACAAGGAGCGGCTCAAGGAGATCTCCCGCCAGGTGGACGTGCTCACCCTGTCCGCCACCCCGATCCCCCGCACCCTGAACATGGCTCTGTCCGGCATCCGGGACATGTCCACCATCGAGGAGCCCCCCCAGGACCGGCTGCCGGTCCAGACCTATGTGCTGGAGCACGACTGGTCGGTGCTGGGGGACGCCATGCGCCGGGAGATCGGCCGGGGCGGACAGGTCTACTACCTCCACAACCGGGTGGACACCATTGAAAAGACCGCCGCCTACATCCAGGGCATGCTGGGGGAGGAGGTCACCGTGGCGGTGGGCCACGGCAAGATGACCCAGGAGGAGCTGGCCCGGGTCATGGAGCGGATGGTGGAGGGGGAAATCCAGGTGCTGGTGTGCACCACCATCATCGAGACCGGCATCGACATCGCCAATGTCAACACCCTGATCATCGAGGACGCCGACCGGATGGGCCTGGCCCAGCTCCACCAGATTCGGGGCCGGGTGGGCCGCTCCAGCCGCCGGGCCTATGCCTACCTGACCTACCGCCGGGGCAAGGTGCTCAATGAGACGGCGGAAAAGCGGCTGTCCGCCATCCGGGAGTACGCCGAGTTCGGCTCCGGCTTCAAGATCGCCATGCGGGACCTGGAGATCCGGGGCGCCGGAAATATTCTGGGCCCGGAGCAGTCCGGCTTTTTGATGAGCGTGGGCTACGACCTCTATCTGAAGCTGCTGGAGGAGGCGGTGCTGGAGGAGCGGGGGGAGAAGGCCCCCCGGGTGGAGTCGGTGTCCGCCGACCTGGCCGTGTCCGCCAACCTGCCCGAGGGCTATGTCTCCTCCCCGGAGCAGCGGATGGACCTGTACCGCCGCATCGCCCGCATCCGCACCGAGGAGGACGCCGACGACCTGGTGGACGAGCTGGTGGACCGCTACGGCGATCCCCCCAGGGCGGTGAACAACCTGATCTCCATTGCCCTGCTCCGCGCCCAGGCCGCCCAGTGCGGCTTCGAGGACATCAGCCAGAAGGGGCTGGTGCTCACCTTCACCATGAAGGACTTTGACCTGAAACGCATCGCCGCCCTCTCCGGGGCCGCCCGGTTCAAGGGGCGCATCCTCTTCTCCCCCGGGGAGAAGAGCGCCCTCTCCCTGCGCCTCAAGCCCGGGGAGGACGTGCTGGCCATGGGCCGGAAGCTGGTGGAGGCCTACCGGCAGCAGCTGGAGCAGTTCTCCGCCCCGGCCCAGGAGACCGCCGGTGATCCACCGGCCCCCGCCCCGGAGACGCCCTCCTGAGGCCACTTCTGCCTCACCCGTCATCCTGAGCGCAGCGAAGGATCTTCTTCCCCTGCCGGTACGCCTCCCGGCGAAAGGATCCTTCGTCGCTGGCGCTCCTCAGGATGACGGAGAGGGAAATGTCATCCTGAGCGCCCTCCCCTGTCATCCTGAGCGCAGCGAAGGATCTTTTCCCGCCCCACCCTTCGGGACGCGCGGGTCTTCTCTCCTGATTTCGTCACAACCGGCCGCTCCTCTCCGCCTGTAGGCATAGAAAAAGAGCAGCCGTTTTCGGGGTGGAAAACAGCTGCTCCCGGTCGATATATTCCGTTGTCATGCTTAGAACAGTATCACAGCGTTTCACTTGGTCAGCTTACGGGCCATAAACTTGGGATTGACGTACAGGATATAAACCGCAGCAACTGCGATCACCATGGCAGCGCCCACAAGGCCCAGACCAAATTGTATGGTCAATAAGCCCACGAAAAGTTGAACGCAGCAATAACCCAACTCAATTTTCGCATTTTTCCGGCGCCGGTTTTGATCCGCTTCATAGCGGTGGTTTGCCGCCATCCATATGGAACTGAGCGCCAACAGTACAAGCGAAAAGATAAGCGCCCCCTGGTAAAGCGCTTTGTTCGGGTAGTCAGGATGACGGAGCTGGTAAATGACCGAGGTGCAGTTGAAGAGAAATGCCGCCTGTGCGATAATCGCAATTTTTGTTAAGTTGGCGCGCAGAATCAGGTTAGGTTCTTTTTTATGCCGCTGGTTTTCAGGGGTGGAAGGTTCCTCGTGATGCTTATGCGGGTCAACCAATTCAGACAAGTCGAGTTCTAACACTTCTGCCAACCGAATGAGATTGCTTGCCGTCGGCTCGGACTGGCCTGTCTCCCATTTTGATATGGCCTGTCTGCTTACGCCGAGCTGTTCCGCCAGATATTCCTGCGACAGCTTCAATTCCCTGCGTCTGTTTTTGATATGTTCGCCCAACGCCATTGAAAGCACCTCCCCGCGTCTTTTTCTGTATCCGTATTGTACCATAAAGCCCGGTTGCTGTCCACCAACTACATGTCAACCAGCAGTTGCCGTCAAAGGTTTAGTTATTAGATATATGAGAAGTATGGGATGAAACTGTGGACAAATCCATCTCATTTCAGCCTGTCAACGGCAACAAGGATCTTTTCCGCCCGGCGGATTTGCAATTGCCATATGCCGCCGGCTCTGCTATAATGATTTATCGTGCCCTCTGTATTTATTTACGCGGCCCCGAGACCGGCCGCGGCAAAAGGAGATCTGAATCATGAAGCATATTCGCATCCTGGCGCTGCTGCTGGCCCTGGCCCTGTGCCTGGCCGGCTGCGGTTCCGCCCCCGCCTCCTCCGGTGCTTCCTCCGGCTCCACCTCCCAGGCCCAGGGAGACGCCGCCATCCCCCAGGAGGCGCTGGATGACGTGGTGAGCTACCTCACAGACGGGGCCTATGCCGCCGACGACGTGGTGGCCACGGTGGGAGATACCGCCGTCACCGCCGCCCAGGCGCTGTATTGGACCGCCTACCAGCAGTACTATATGACCTATTACTATTACAGCAACTACGGCATGACCTTCCAGATGTCGGACCAGATGGAGGACGGCACCACCGTGGGGCAGTCCCTGCTGGACTTTGGCGTGGACACCGCCGTGGCCTATGCCGTGGCCGCCCAGCGGGCCCAGGACAACGGGGTGTCCCTCAGTGAGGAAAACGCCGCCGCCCTGGAAACCCTCTACTCCGACAACGTGACCAGCTACGGCGAGGACCGCTGGCAGGCCTATGTGGACGCCGGGCTGATCAACGAGTCCGACTACACCGTGGAGCAGCGGGCCGAGTGGATTCAGACCGAGGGAGAGTCCTTCTATCAGCACTCCCTGATGTACTATGCCACCACCCCCCAGGCCTATCAGGACACCTTTACCAACATCTACTATTTCAACACCCTGCGGGATAACCTCTTCGGTGAGGGCGGGGAATACGCCCCCACGGAGGAGACCATGGCCGACTATCTCCCCACCTACATCGAGGACAACGGCATCTGCTGGGCCCGGTGCATCCTCTTCTCCACCATGGACTGCGCCGATGACGCCGCCGTGGCCGAGGTCCAGGCCCAGGCCCAGGCGGTCTATGACGAGCTCTCCGCGCTGAGCGGGGAAGAGCTCTCCGCCGCCTTCACCGAGCGCCAGAGCCAGTACGACACCAGCGGCTACACCGCCGGCGAAGTGCAGTATTATACCAATACCGACAGCCTGGTGGACGGCTTCTACGAGGGCATCCAGGCCCTGGAGCCCGGCCAGGTGGGCATGACCGAGCAGACCGATTACGGCTACTTCATTCTGCTGCGGGAGGCGGACCAGACCGACGACATATCCGCCAATGCACAGGAGTCCTATATTGTCACCACCTATGACTCCCTGATCTCCCAGTGGACGGAGGAATACGGCGTGTCCGATGTGGCCGGACTGGAGCTGGATGCCGACGCATTCTATACCAAGCTGTCGGAGCTGCAGCAGACGCTGTCCGACGCGGACACCCTGCCCACTGCGGACACCTCCTCCGGAGACGGAACCACCTCCGCCGGAAGCACCTCCAGCGACGGCGCCACCTCCGGGGCCGACGCCTCTTCCGCGGGAACGGACGCTCAGTCCTGAGGCCATCCCCCCAAGTACAAAGCGCCGCCCCTGCCGGGGCGGCGCTTTCGCGTCAAAAGGCGGCCTTTTCCCGCCCGCCGGCCATAGGCTCAGGCCAGCGGCATTTCGCCGTCCACCTCAACCTGCCCGCTTTTCACCCCGGGAAACGGCTGCGGCCAATGGCGCCCCCTGCCCCCTGCCGCCCCGGCCAGAGCCTTGTTTGAGCGTGAACGGCAGGACAAAAACAGGCAGGACGAAAAACAGGATATTTTCAAAAAAATTCTTGACACGGCAGGCACTTCCGGCTATAATAATTAGCGTTGACTTGGACGATTAGCTCAGCTGGCTAGAGCATCCGCTTGACGTGCGGAAGGTCACAGGTTCGAATCCTGTATCGTCCACCAGATGAATAAAACCCGCAATCCTTTGGTATTTCAGGGATTGCGGGTTTTCTGTTTTGTCCTGTGACCGCTGTTTGGTCATTGTTTGGTCATTATTGTGGCCGCTGCCCCATATAGAAGCCCCTGGAGCGGGACGGATCAGGCAGCGACTGGGCCACCAGTATCATGCTGACAGAACCACATCAAATTGCGTAGTATGTTATACGCAAATACTTTTGGATGGTTCAGGGGTCCCGCTCCCGTGGGGAGTTTTTGCCACGCTGCCCTCCTTCTGTGTCCGTTATCTTCCTGTTCAGGCGCAGAATTTGACCCACCCCCGGGTGAGGGTGGGCCTTTAATCATTGACCTGTATATAATTTTCCGATCTCCTCGGTCAACCGGGCCACGCCCTCCTTGACCCCGTAGCACACCCCGGCCAGCACCACCGCCGCCAGGGTCAGGCCCAGCAACAGGGCAATCATGGCTGCTCCTGGCATTGTGCCGCCTCCTTCCTTCCTCTGGCAAGCGCTGCGTCAACCTCCTGGGCCAGCTCCTTCTGCAGGTTCGCCAGGTAGTCCTCAATGCAGAACAGAGCGCCCACGAACTGCTTTGCCTCATAGGGGCCGGACTCTATGGCGATACGGACAGCCTCCAAGGCCCTGACCCCGCATTCAAATCGGAAGCTAATTTCATCCACAGTAACGGCCAGGCTGACCTCGGCCTTTGGGTTGGTCATTGCCGTTCCTCCCCGGTAGCCATGACCTGGGCAGCCTCATACAGTGCGGACAGGCTGACCGGGACAGTGCAGCGCCCGGCCTTCTGGACGCCCAGCACATGATAGCCCCGGGATTCATACCGGCGGCGGATAACGTCGGGCAAGTCCTCCCCCACGATCTGAGCGGCCTTCACCGTGTCCATGGTGACCACCGCTGTCTCCGTGTGGTGCTCCCGGGGCCGGGGCGCCCGCAGGTCCACATATTCGACGGTATAACCCGCCAGCTTCAGGTTGAAAGTGCTGTTCATAGTTCCTCCTTGCATTGATGGAGGGCCGGTGATATAATCAGCTCACCGGCCCTTGTGGTTGGTACTGGGCCTCTTGCAATCGTCGTGGTGGGTGATGCAAGGGGCCTTTCTCATGCCACGCAGAAGCGGCGGGTGATGGTCTCCCGGGTGAACGCCTGGGCCACATCAGGCAGGGCCTTTTTCAGGGCCGCTGTGTCGATTCTGGAGGACTTGACGGGCTTCCAGGTGATCTTATACTCACCAGCCTGCACGCTCTCAGCGTCCCCCATGGCCGCCTTGATCTGGTCCTTCAGGGCCTCGGCCTCCGCCTGGGCCTCGTCAATCAGGGCTTGGAGCTGTCGCAGCTCCCGGGCCTTTGCTTCCAGTTCGTTGATACTCATGGTTTGCACTCCTTTCGATTGGTGGGGCCTGGCGGCGGTGGGCTTTAAGCATCTAGGCGCTTCCGGCCATCTCATTCTCCCTTATCCCGCTCCGCTCTTGTCTGGCGTTCTTGTTTCCCTCCCGGTACTCCGTCCGCCTGGGCCTTGTCCCTTGCTGTGATTATATATTAGCATATATGTGACCATATATCAATTGACGGAAAGCACAAATATATGTGCTCATATATGTTTATTTTGTATATGGACGCATATAGATTGTTGTGGTACAATGAGGCTACAATGGAAGAGGTGCCGGAACTTTCCGGCCTTCAAGGAGGTGCCAACATGGAAGGGAAAAAAGTAAGCGCAGCTCAACGCAAAGCAACAGACAAATATCTGGAGAAGTTTGAGGAACTCCGGGCCAGGGTCCCAAAGGGCCGCAAAGAGGCGATTAAGGCCCACGCAGCTGCCCAGGGGGAAAGCGTGAACGCCTTTATCAACCGGGCCATAGAGGAAGCCATGGAGCGGGACAACGCCGCCACAGGCCCCACAGATGGCCCAGCAGAGTCATGAACAGCGATGGCCAGGCCGCCCGCAGTGGGTAGCCTGGCCTTTTTGCACCCTTTTTTAGGGCCTCACAAATCTCACCATAGCCGCCTTTTTTAGGGCGTCCGAAATGTCCGGATAGCGCCCCTTTTTTAGGGCCTCAGAAATCTCAGGATAGCACTATTTTTAGGGTCTGCAAAATCTGCGGATAGGGGCCGCCGGTTTCCCCTGTGTGTAAATCGGCGCTGGACGGCCAGGGAGTGCCAGGGGGCGGGGCAGGGGGTCCCCTCCACCGGTCAGCCCTGGTCATCCAGCAGGGCCAGCAGCTTCCCATGGAGCCTATGCACATATCTCAGGGTAACGCCCAGCTCATCCCCCACTTGGGGCCAGCTCATCCGGCTCACATAGCGCAGCCGTAACAGGAGCCGATCCCGTGCATTGGGCAGCTGATCCAGTACCCGCTCCATCTGGATATACCTGGCCGCTTGCTGCCCCACCAGCCTGCGCCACTCACGCTCCAGGTCCTCCAGCCGGATTGCTGCGTGCTCCAGTTGCCGGCCGTCACCGCCGCCGCCAGGGGCCGGGCTGTATGAGTGGGTGACCCGCTCCGCCTGGCTCCTGGCTTCCTCCAGCTCCTGCTCCAGACGCCTGATCTGCGCCTCAGTGTCCCGGTATTGCTGGAGAAGTTCCCGTCCGTTCATTGTGTCCCGCTCCCTTCAGTGGTAAGATAGGCTTATGGATCACGGAGCAGGAATGCCCGGGGCCGGGTCAGGGTGTGCAGCTCTGGCCCGGCCTTTTTCGTGAGAAAATATTTGTAGTGACGGAGTGAAGCCCGGAGGGGGGAGAGGGGAGGGAGAGTCCCCCGCAATAGTCCCCGCCCCCCTATGACCCGATCTCGAAGATCAGCGCCGGGCAGGGCGGACCCTTGTACCAAACCCGCACTTGCCGCCCATAGAAGCGGGCGATCCCCCGGGCAATGGACAGGGTCAGCCGGGCGAACAGCCGCCCCGCCTCGCTGTGAATCTCAATCCGGCATCTCATACGGCGGCCTGTCTCTTGTTCCATCGCTGGAGGGACCGATGGAAGGCGTCCACAATCGTGAACTGTTTGGCATCCAGGTAGTCCCACCCTTCGCCCGTCCAAACCGTCGCCACATGGCACTTGCTGCACTCTATATGGAGGGAGGGAGCGCCGAGCAGCTGCGCAAGCCCCAGCACCGCTTCCCCGCCGCAGAAGGGGCAGGGGGCGGCCTGATGGTCTGCCGCCAGCCTCCCCACTTCCACGATCTTGTCCCGGCCTCCGAACGCCTCCACGATGTGCCGGTCTTTCCTGTAATCATGACTGAATTTCATCCCTTGTGTTCCTCCTTGTTATCGTATAAACTGGAGGTGGAGCGGGTCGAACCAGTTCCACCCTTTGCCGTCCCCGGTGTGCCAGCACTGGGGGCGGTCTTTTTGATGATGAATGCCGCATCGGAATGTTCCATCAGCGTGGCGGTCAGACAGCCACCGGCCGGATCATCCTGGTAGCGATCCGGGCAATTCGGGTCACATGGCCGCCCGTCCAGCGGGCAGATCAGCCCCCGCTCCGGCGCCGCTTCCTTGTCCATGTCCATAACCTCCTGACTCTGGTTTAACTTGTGTACTTGACCACCTCCACCGTCAGAAAGCCAGTAGGTGGTCTAGAGTAAAATTTTCCTTACGGCCCCAATGGGTTTTACTCTTGCCCCCCTGGTCGAGAGTAAGCGCTTACTCTGTTTACTCTGTACCACCTGGTAAAAAGTAAATAACCCTTATATATCAATGGTTTGAGCTTACTCTAGACCACTTTCAGATCTCTGACGGGGAAGCAAAAGGAACCGGGGTGTTGTCCGGCAGCTCCACCGGCTCAAAACCGGCCTCCAGCTTGATATGCCAGACGTTATCTTTTGTGCGTGTGCTGCCAGTCTGGAAGTACGACACCCGGCCCGCCTTCTTCAAATCCCCCTTTGCCCGCTTGACGGCGGTGAAGCTGTAGCCCGCCTGTTTGGCCTTCGCCTCCAGGTCGGTGGTGGGCATTCCGCCGCCCGCCTCCTCGATGGTCTGAATCAGGAACTCCTTGCAGTCCTCCCGCTGGGGCACGGAGGACGCCCGGGCTGCATCCTGGATGAAATCCCGGTCCCGCTTCCAGCTTGTCCCCTCCTTGATGATCTGGCCCCGGTCATCAATGGAGAACAGCACCGTCTCCTGGAGCTGGGCATAGTTGTTCTTCTCGTTGGACAGGTAGCGAACCCCCTCCTCCCCGGTGTACCCCGCCATAATGACGGAGCGGGAGATGTCCCAAAGGTCGGCGCTGTCTGCGATCCGGTCCCGGCCATAGGCACCTTTTCGCTTGTTGGTGTGACAGATCACCAGGAAGGTGGTGCCGTTTTCCTCCCCCAGGGTGATCAGAGGGGCCATACAGTCCCGCATGGCGTTCCGGCTGCCCATGTTGATCTCCGGCGGTATGAATCCCTGCACCGGGTCAAAGACGCAGGCCACCGGCTTGAAGTGCTTCACAAAGCGCTCCATCTCAGAGGAGCCGAACTTAAAGAGCCGCAGCGCCCCGCTCTTGTCCGCTGCCATGTCCATGGCGGTAATGTTGGCCAGGTTGGCCCCGGCCTGGCGCAGCTTCTTCAGCAGCTTTTTCCGGATGCTGTCCTCGGTGGTGCAGAATGCCACCTTGACCGGCTCCCGGACAAAGCCCGGCGGGTCCAGGATGCAGGGCTTCCCGCTGCTCAAGGCTGCCACGATGTTGACCCACAGGGTGGTTTTGCCGGTGCCTCCATCGGCGGCGATCAAGGTGATCTGGCCCTCTGGAATCCAGCCCGGGACCAACCATGTGGCTTCCTCTTCCCGGAACTCAGACAGTGGGGAGAACAGGGAAAGGAAATTGTCCCGCTCCGTTACGGTCTCCGCCGTCCAGGGCTGAGCGGCGCTCATCAGCCTTGCCAGGGCTTCACAGCCGGCATCCCTGCCCAGGTAGTCCACCAGGTCGGTGGTGTCCCCATGCTCCGGCAGTTCCGGCCATGCTCCGGTGAGGTCCAGCACCCGGACGCTCCGGGCCTCTTGCAGCAGCTCCCCGGCGATCCGGGCGGCGAACGCCTTGCCGGGCTTGTCGTTGTCCTGGACAATGAACACATCTTTTCCGGAGAAAGAGGCCCCATAGTGGTCATACCACTTGCTGTTGGCTCCGTCCGGGAGAGATGCGGCGGCAAAACCCAGGGAGTCCAGCGTGTCCACGTCCTTCTCCCCCTCCACCAGAAACACCGGGCTATCCAGTGGCCCCCTGGAATACAGCAGTTTTTCCACATCTCCATGGGCCGGGGTCCAGCCGCTGCCCTCCCGGCGCATCCAGTACATCCGCTTCTTTCCGTTGGAATTGCGCTTCTTCACCTTCTTCAGATTGCCTCCGGGATAGATGTACTCCGCCTCTGTCCATTCTTGAACCTCGGGCTTGATGGGGTCAAACTCCGGGAGCGGGACGCCCATTCCATCATTTGCGAACAGGTCCCGCTTTTTCAGCCCCACGGCGTCCAGGATATCCTCAGTGCTGCACCCGGCAAAGCAGTGGAGCAGGATACGCCCATCCCGGCCCAGGCCAATGGACAGGCTAGGGGCTGCGTCGCTGTGGGCCGGACACTTAGCCATATAGCGGCCACCGGCGCCCTTGACCCCATTGAAATGCCGGAGGAAATCAGTGATTGTCACGCTCCGCCCCTCCGATCAGCCGGGCCATACCGTCAGTTTTTCTGGAACTCATGGAGCCACCTCCCGCTCCATATCCTGCTTTGCCTGGAACTGGTCTTTTTCCAGGTATCTGAGCAGCTGATCCACGTTGACCAGCTTCTTTCGGCCCACATCCACATGGGGGATTGTGCCGGAGCGGATCAGTTGCCGGATGTAATGCTCTGTTACTGCTGTTTCCGGATCCAACGCCTTGATGATCTCTAAGGCCCCCGGTGCTGTCCTCATTCTTGGAATCATGGAATCAGGCCTCCTTTTCGTCGATAATGTCAGGCCCCAGCACGGCGGCCAGCTTTCGAGCAGTCTCCGGCGAACAGCTCTTTCCACCTCTAATACTGGTAATAGTTCCCCTGGAAACGCCAGTTTTTTTTGCCAGCTCACGCCCATTCAGGTCAGCCCTGGCCATAGCCGCCACAAACTTCACTCTGTCAATTCGCATGTTTTCTCCTTTCTAACTCAAAAGATTGTATAACGAACATATCACACTCTTAAGAGTTAGTCAACCTTTTTCACAATCTTTTGCTTGTGTCTTTTTTTGAAATATGTTATGCTCACTGTTGAAGAGGAGGTGTCTTGATGACCACAGGCGAATGTATACGCCAAGCTAGAGAAAAGGCTCATCTTACCCAGGCAGAACTTGCCCGCAAGCTTGGTGTTCCGTATCAAAGCATTAGCCAATGGGAGCGAAATATAAGAAAGCCTAAAATACAAACATTGGCCAAGCTATCAGAGGCCTTAGAAGTAGATATTGCTGCTTTGTTTGGTGACGACGAAAACAGTTATGTAGGCTACAGCTCTGGAACGATTACAAAGGCGCAGCAGGTCATTTTTCAGGCAAACAGCGCTCTTAGTGGTTCACCCCTATTTTCTGAAGACGAAGTTGCGATATTGGCCATGTTCAGGTTACTTAATGCTGAAGGGCAAAAAAAAGCATTGGAGCGTGTTGGAGAACTAGCCGAAATTTCTAGATACAAGAAGGATCCTTTACTAACTGACAAATAAAAGCCCCAGGACTAGGCCCAGGGCAAAATTATAAAAGATAGTGATTGTTGGCATTAGCTCATACAAAACAACGTATTTTAACGATATATATCTTAATTTAACGAAATATAGCTAGATTTGCTAATTGACATTTGCGTGGGGCCCACATATAATGACAGTAACAGGACCTCCCGCACCTCTCCACCTAACGGTGGATGTGTCCCAGGGAGGGCATTTTTTATACGGAGAAAGCAACATGGAGATTAAAGAACCCAAAACTTACGATGAACAACTTGCGATTCTTCAAAGTAGAGGTATTATTGTTCTTGATCAAGAACGTTGTAAACAAATTTTGTCGTCGGTTAATTACTATCGTTTGAGTGCATACTTTCTTCCTTTTAAATTAAAAAATGGAACTTACAAATCTGGTACAAGCTTTCTTCGGGCATACAGAATCTATGAATTTGACCGCAAATTAAGAAACATTGTGTTTGCCGCCATTGAAGAAATAGAAATTTTTTTACGAGCTCGCTTTGCATACTTTCACGCCCACAAATATGGTGCTACTGGCTATCTGAATTCAGCAAATTTCTCTCCTAACCATAATCATGAAAAATTTATGGTTCAAATTAATAGGGAGATTGAAAACAATAAAAACACTTTAATTGTCAAGCACCACAAAGCAGTTTATGAAGGAATATTTCCGATTTGGGCTATAACAGAGCTTCTTACCTTTGGTATTTTATCTAAATTCTACGCTGACTTAACAACAAGCGATCAAAAAGAATTGGCAAGAAGCCTATACCAGACCAGTAATAAAAACCTTATAAGTTGGCTTCGATGCTGTACCGATCTACGCAATATCTGTGCACACTATGGACGTTTGTATTATAGAATCTTTGCGGCAAATCCTGCAGGTCTTAATATTTCCGACCGAGAAAAGACACGTCTTTGGGGTGCTATTCTTGTTCTAAAATCTCTTTTTCCTGACAAAGTAAAGTGGAATACTGAAATTCTTTCCGCTTTAAGTGCTCTAGTTGAAGAATACTCAACAGATATAAATCTTTATCATATAGCCTTTCCAGATGACTGGTCAAATCAACTAATGAAATAAAAACCGCCCAGAGGCGGCAACCTCTGAGCGGCAAAAGTGCAACGACCACAACCGTCAAATCATGGCATCATTGCGCCCTTATTGTACCACAGCGGGTGCAGTGGTGCAAGGAAGGAGTATGCTATGGCAACGTACACCAAACGGGGCAATTCGTACCGGCTACGGGTCTCGGTGGGATATACCCCAGAGGGCAAGCAGATTATGAAATCTAAAACCTGGACGCCTGATCCAGGCATGACCGAACGCCAGATTGAAAAAGAGCTGAACCGGCAAATGGTACTGTTTGAAGAGGCTTGCCGGGGATCTTCGCTGACAGATGGGCATATCAAGTTTGAAACCTTCGCCAAACAGTGGTTCAGCGAATATGTGGAGAAAGCACTGGGGAAACGCACACAGGAGAATTACAGGCAGATGGCCCCCCGGATCTATGCAGCAATCGGCCACCTGTACCTAGACAAAATCACTCCCCGCCAGATTCAGAAGTTTATCAACAGCCTTGGCCAGCCCGGGACAAACCAGAAGAAACCGGAGCAGGGCCTGGCACCCAAGACGATCAAGAACCACTTGGCCATGATCTCCGCTGTATTCGCTTATGCAGTCAAAATGGGGATGATTCAGCGCAACCCCTGCCAGGCGGTCACCCTGCCCCACCAAGACACCGGAAAAGAAAAGGTCTGCTATACTCTGGAGGAAGCCCAGGCATTCCTGGACGCTCTGGCAGCTGCCCCGCTCCGCTGGCAGGTGTTTTTCTCTCTGGCCATGTTCGGAGGCTTCCGCCGGGAGGAGCTGTGCGGCTTCGAGTTTACCGACTTCGACTTTGACCATCAGACCGTATCTGTCCGCCGGGCGTCGCTTTACACACCAAAGGATGGGATCTTCACCGCCCCCACAAAAACGGCCAAAAGCCGCCGGACACTGAAGCTGCCGGCCTGGATCTTTGATCTGGTGAAACGGCTTCAGGTGGATCAGACCCGCCAGCGGCTGGCCCTGGGGGATCAGTGGCACGAATCCGGGCGGCTCTTCACCAAGCTGGACGGGTCCCCCATCGGCCTCCAGCAGCCTTATCAATGGCTCAAGGCGTTCTGTGAGGATCATGGGCTTCCCTTCTATGGAATCCACCAGTTTCGCCACCTGAACGCCTCCATGCTGATCTACACCGGTGAGGACGTGCGGACCGTCTCCGCCGCCCTGGGCCACTCCCAGACCTCCACCACGCTGAATATCTACTCCCATACTTTTGAAGCCGCCCAGGCCCGGGCCTCTGACGCCCTGGCCGATCTGCTGCCGGTGAAGTTTAAGCGGGCCTAATTCGTGGTCATTATTTGGTCATTACGGTGGCGGAGCGGGACAGACAGAGGCGAAGGAAAACAGCCTATAACCAGCTGAAAGTACAGGAATACCAGCAGTTACAGCACAACAATGAACACGACAAAATAAAGCGATTCCGGTTCGAATCCTGTATCGTCCACCAGCATAAAACCTCTGAAGCCTTAGGGTTTCAGAGGTTTCTTTTTTGCCCTCTGACCGCCCGGCAGGGCCTTGGGGTGTTTTGCGCCCCAGGGCCGCCCATGCCGCACCTGACGCGCCGGCCTCTCTTTTGCCCCATTTCAAGCGCCAGGCACAGCTTCCCCGCGCCCAAGAAAGAACGCCCTGGTGTCCCCGTTGGGACTCCAGGGCGTTTTGATATCTGCTTTTCCCCGGCGCAAAACCAGGCTGCAGCGGGCTTCGCAGGTCTCAGCTCAGGGACAAGATCTCGGAGAGGGGAGGATTGGGCACCCCGTCATAGGTCATGAAGTAGTCCTCGATCACGTCGGCCATAAAGGCCCGGGCCTTGGCCTCCTCCCGGGGGCCGGGCTTGCTGTCGCAGTCGTAGTGGAAGAAGTAGGAGCCGGGACGCAGGCTGCCGTCGGCCATTCGGTACATCACTGCGTCGCAGACATCGGCATCCGGTCCGTCATTGCGCTTGCCCGGCACGAAGTTCGCCTTGGGCTTGACCCCCACCGGGTAGCCGGCGGGGCCGGTCTCCTTCCCCGCACAGGAGAAGCGGCCGATCACATCCACATTGTTCAGCTTCAGATACTGCTTCAGGGTTTCCAGCGTAGCGGTGGCCTCGTCAGGGCCGTAAAAACCGCCGCCATAGGTGGAAAACACGATGCCGTAGGGCCGGGGGCCGGAGTGGTTGGGCATGCCCGGGGAAGGGGCATGGGTCCGGCGCCACATGGCGCCGCCGGGCTTGGCCGCCGGCGCCGCCGCATCCTGCTTGTTGGCGTCCAGATTGTCCTGCACCGACTTCTCCAGCGCACCGCCGCCGCCAAAACTCAGGGCCTTGATGACCGGCTGCAGCGGGGAGCCGCCCACGATGGGAGAGCCCAGGCAGATCAGGTCATAGTCATCAAAATAGAGCTTGTCCTGCAGCGCCGCCCAGTCTGTGTTGGCGGCCATGCGGACAGAAAAGGTGTCCCAGCCGTACTGGTCCAGGGTCTCCTGAAACCACCCCGCCACCTTTTCGGTGTTTTTGGTCATAGACGCATACAGGATCAGCGCCCGGCGGGCCTTCATGACAGTTGCCATCATCAATACCTCCAGATTTTACAATTTGGTTTTGTTCACTGAAAGTATACGGCCGCCAGGGTCATGCGTCAAATTCGACTTTTTTCTTTAGGCAATGACTTTTATTCATAACTTCAGCCTATTCCAGGGAGAAGGGGGGCAGTCCGGCATAAAATGCCGAGATGCGCTCAAACAGGGCCAGGGCGGCCTCCGACTGAAACTGGCCCCACTTCATCACCGCCCCGATCTGGCTCTCGGCAAAACTGTCGGCCAGGGGGATGGAGGGAATGGGCACCATGTCCACCCCCAGCTGTTCCACCCCCAGGGTGATGGAGTAGGGGGCCAGCATGACCCCCACCCCGGCGCTGACCAGTTTCCCGCACAGGTCCTCCCCGCTGCCCTCATAGACAATGTAGGGCTCAAAACCGGCCAGATGGCACATGCGGATCATCTCGCTGGACATGTCGAAGCCCAGGTTGCTGACGATGAAGTGCTCCTCCCGCAGCTCGTCCAGGTGGATGCTCTTCCGGCCGGACAACGGGTGTCCCGGGGGCAGCACCACCGCCATCCGGTCGGTGAACAGAGGCTGCCAGAGCAGGTCGGGGCCTGGGATCGGGGCTTTGCACAGGGCAAAATTGATGGTGCCGTCATCCAGGCTGGCCCGCATCTGATCCTGGGACTGGAGGCGGCAGTTCAGGCGGACGTCCGGGTGCTCCCGCAGGAAGTCAAAGATCACGTTCTTGATAAAGACAAACTCGGAAATGGCAATGTTCACCACCCCCCGCTCCAGCCCGGCCATCTCCTTGACGGCGGAGACGGTATTCTCCAGGGTGTTGAGCACCTGAACCACATAGCGGAGGAAAAAACGGCCGTCCCGGTTCAGGGTGATCTTCCCCCCTTTTCTCCGCTCAAAGAGCTGAATGCCGATGTCGTTCTCCAGCTGGGCGATGGAGCGGCTCAGGGCAGATTGGGTGATGTGCAGCTCCT
The DNA here is from genome assembly GCA_959602365.1 of uncultured Eubacteriales bacterium. Classification (GTDB taxonomy): domain Bacteria; phylum Bacillota; class Clostridia; order Oscillospirales; family Oscillospiraceae; genus UMGS1766. The sequence continues at coordinate 55,169 of CAUGSS010000006.1, read as the reverse complement.
CCGCCGCCCGGGTGAAGCTCTCAAACTTGGCCACAGTCTTGAAATAGTGCAGCTGGGTGATTTCCATTCCGTTCCGGCTCCTCTCTATCAAAGGCTTTTCTCCATTATAACCTATTCATAAAACTCATGCAATTACCGAATTTTTTGCATTTGACTTGTGGCTTGTGAAAAATTAAACTATGTTTAAACAGTGACCGGTCCACTGAAACCTCAGAATAAGACAACCCGCGGATGGCCCCGGCAAAACCACAGGTTTGCCGCCGCGTCTGCGCACGAGGTGAATGATGAGAGGAACCTACCGCATTACCATGGTCCTGCCCGCCTGGACCGTGGAAAACCTGCTCACCCTGGAGCCCCTGGAGGGAGGCGAATTGGGCGGCTGCCTGGACACTCTGGACGGCAATCCCCCGGTTCCCTTCACCCATGCCCGCTGGAACCGGCAGTTTTTCCAGATCAGCCTGTCCGTTGGGCCGGGTCAGCTCCAGCTGACCGGCCAGGTGGAGAACGGCGCGCTGTCCGGCGTCGTTGTCATTGAGGACACCCCGGACCGGCTGTCCGGCCGGCGGGCAGACCCATCGGAGAAAGAGAAAGAATAGGAGCGTGTCACTACATGGTAGATTTGTTGCTTTTGCTGATCCCCCTGGCCTTTGTCATTTTTGTGGTCTATAAGGGCCTGAACCCCACCTTCAGCATGATCCTGGCCGCCATTCTGGTGGCCCTGGTCTCCCGGATGGACGTGGCCGCCACCATCCTGGGCACCGGCGTCGGTCCCACGGCGGAGCCCTCGCTGCTGCTCAGCGGCGTCCAGTCCGCCGTGTCCATGTTCCTGCTGAAATTCCTGGCCGCCAACCTGTTCGGCCAGATCCTGGTGCAGACCGGCGCCGCCCGTTCCATCTCCCGGACCCTGACCCGGGTCATCGTGGACCGGGGCCACGGCTTCACCCGGAAACTGCTGGCCGCCTATGTGTTCATGCTGATCGCCATTATCTTCGGCTTCGGCGGCCTGGACGCCTTTGTGTGTATCTTCACCCTGATGCCCATCGGCATGGAGATCTTCCGCCAGAACGACATGCCCCGCCGCCTGCTGCCCGGCGTGCTGTTCGCCGGCGTTACCACCGCCGTCTGCTGCCCCGGCACCCCGCTGACCAACGGCAATATCCTGGCCTCCATGTTCTTCGGCACCGCCACCACCGCCGCCTTTGTCCCCGGCATGGTGGGCGTGGTGGTCATCCTGGCCTGCGACTGCATCTATATCTATTCCGCCCTGAAGAAGGCGGAGAAGCGGGACGAGCATTTCACCCCCGGGGGCAACATCCAGCTCAACGACGGCGCCAGCGATGAAAAACTGCCCAACTTCGTCCTGTCCATCATTCCGCTGCTGGTCGTGGCCGTCATGAATATGATCCTGGGCGTGGACGTGGTCATCGCCCTGATGTGCGGCGCCCTGGTGGCCGCCGTCACCCTGTGCAACCACATCGTCACCCCCACCGCCCGGATCAAGCCCTATGTGGACATCGTGGGCCAGGGCATCTCCGCCGGCGGCATGATCTTCATCCCCATGGCCTTCCAGCAGGGCCTGGCCACCGTCATCCAGGGCACCAACGGCTTTGCCTACCTGAGCCAGCTGCTCACCGACCTGGCCATGAACACCTCCCCCTATCTGAGCTATGCCATCTCCGCCACCTTCTCCGGCTTCCTGGCCGGCAACGCGGTGGCCGGCATCCAGCTCTCCGCCGGCATCTTCATGCCGCTGCTGGGCCAGATCTCCATCACCCCCGCCGCCATGCACCGGATCGGCTGCTTCGCCATCTCCATCCTGGACACCATCCCCATCAACGCCGCCGTCATCTCCGGCCTGATGACCTGCGGGCTGACCCACAAGGAGGGCTACGGCCCCATCTTCCGCACCACCGTGCTGTACATCTTCTACGGCATGCTGGCGGTCATCCTGATGTGCATCCTGTTCCCCGGCCTGGCCGCGGTCTGAGCACAGCTTCCTCCCATTTCTCTATACCAGCGCGCATGCCTTCGGTCCCCTTGGGGACCGAAGGCATACCGCCTATTCCCAGCAAAACGCCCCAACCCACATATCTGACAGAAAGGGGACTGATCCCATGCGTCCACGTCCACACATTGCCGTCGCCGGCACCGGCGCCATCGGCGCCATGATGGGGGGCTGGCTCACCCGGGCCGGCCAGGACGTCACCCTGCTCTCGGCGGCCCGCCGCTCCCAGGCCGAACTGCTGAACCGCCGGGGGCTGAGCCTGGAGGGGTACGGCCCCGCCTTCCACACCCCGGTGAAAGCGGCCTTCCGGCCCGAGCTGGCCCCGGCGGAGCAATTCGACTGGATCTTCCTGAGCATGAAATCCAACCAGCTGGAGGGGGCCCTGCCCGGTCTTGTGGCCCACTTGGCCCCTGAGGGGATCCTGGTGCCCATGGAAAACGGCATCAACGACGAGCTGCTCTGCCGCTTTGTCCCCCCGGAGCGGGTGATCACCTGCGTCACCTTTGCCGGCGGGGCCCAGCTGGAGCCGGGCCGGTTCATGAACCACGACGGGGCCTTTTTCGTGGGGCGGCGGGACGGCCGGATCACCCCCCAGGTCAGGGAGTTGGCCGCCATCGCCTCGGCGGTGCGGCCCACCACCGCCACCGATCGGATCCGCAGCTTCCAGTGGGACAAGCTGGCCCGGGTGTGCCTGTCGGTGCCCACCGCCTGCGTCTCCGGCCTGTTCCTGGGGGACGTGTTCCTCCACCCGGAGACCCAGACCCTGTTCGCCCGGCTGGCCCTGGAGCTGTTCGATGTCTCCGCCGCCGACGGCTGCCCCCGGGACACGGTGGAGGAAAAGACCCGGGCCGAGTGGCGGGAGATCCTGGAGGGGACAAGGACCGGCCTGGAGCGGGCCGGGGAGTTCAAGCCCTGGCCCCCGGGCATCGTGGACGCCTACACCGCCGACATACGCCGGGGCCAGCCCCTGGAGATCGACTACACCAACGGCGCAGTGGTTCGGCTGGGACGGCAATACGGGGTGCCCACCCCGGCCAACACCGCCCTGCTGGCGGCGGTCCACGCCGTGGAGCGGGGCGAGGCCCAGGCCGGACCGGCACTGCTGCGGCAGCTGAAGCATCAACTTTCCACCCACTGAACTGAAAGGAGTTTTTTCCCATGAACCGCTACCCCAACCTGCTCAAACCCCTGGTGGTCCGGGGCTTCACCCTGAAGAACCGGATGATCTCCGCCAACTCCCTGCCCCACTTCCTCCAGGGCCCCGAGGGCTATCCCGCCGACCCCATCATCACCCATTACGCCAACCGGGCCCAGTCCGGGGCCGCCATCGTCACCACCATGGGCATCAACGACTTCAACCAGGACAAGCACATGCCCATGGAGACCGACGGCCCCCACTTCCCCGACTTCCACCTCTACGACGCCCAGTGCCAGAACTACCTGCTCCAGCTCTCCGACGCCATCCACTTCCACGACTCCATCGCCTGCATGGGCTTCTTCGTGGCCAGCAACAAGTACCCCATCCTCCGGCGCAATGGCCCCATGGACGAGGGCACCCTGGAGTTCGTCCAGCTCCACAACCCCATGGAGCCCCTCTTCGACCCCACCCCGGAGGACTTTGAGGCCTATCACCAGGCCGCCCGGGAGGCGGTGGCCGCTCTGGATGAGGAGACCATGGAGCAGGTGGCCGAGAGCTATGCCCAGCAGTGCCAGATCCTGAAATTCCTGGGCTTTGACATGGCCTCCATCCATCTGTGCTACCGCAGCCAGATGCCCACCAAATTCCTCTCCCCGGTCACCAACCACCGCACCGACCAGTACGGCGGCAGCCTGGAAAACCGGGCCCGCTTCCCGCTGATGATCCTGAAGAAGATCCGGGAGGCGGTGGGCAAACACTTTATCGTGGAGATCCTGATCTCCGGCGAGGAGGACAAGTACGGCGGCTACACCAGGGACGACACCGTGGAATTCCTGCGCATGGCCGCCCCCTATGTGGACATCGCCCAGATCCGGGCCAGCGACGCCGACGGCAACCACCCCACCAACTACACCCCGGAGGAGGTGCCCACTCTGGACGTGGCCGCCTACATCAAGTCCAAGAACCCCGGGGTGCTCATCACCACCGTGGGCGGCTGGCACAACCCGGACACCGCCGAGCGGGCCATCGCCGAGGGCAAGCTGGACCTGGTCAGCATGGCCCGGGCCTGGATCTCCAACCCGGACTATGGCCAGCTGATCTACGAGGACCGGGCGGAGGACATCGTGCCCTGCCTGCGGTGCAACAAGTGCCACGGCCGGGGCCCCAACGACCCCTTCGTCTCGGTGTGCTCCGTCAACCCCAAGCTGGGCATCGAGCACCGGCTGGAGGTGCTCACCCGCGCCCCCGGACCCAGCCAGCGCATCGCCGTGGTCGGCGGCGGCCCCGCCGGCATGAAGGCGGCCATCGACCTGTGCGACCGGGGCCACCAGGTCACCCTCTTTGAGCAGCAGGGAGAGCTGGGCGGCCTGATCCGCCATGCGGACTTCGTGGACTTCAAGTGGACCCTGAAGGACTTCAAGGACTACCTGATCCGCCAGGTGGGCAAGCGGGACATCGACGTGCGCCTGAACACCAGGGCCACCCCGGCCATGATCGCCGCCCTGGGCTTTGACCGGGTCATCGCCGCCCTGGGCAGCGTCCCCGCCAAGCCCCCGATCCCGGGCATCGACGGCCCCAACATCATCTCCGGCCTCTCCGCCATGCTGGACTGCCGGCAGGCCGGGGACCGGGTGGTGGTCATCGGCGGCGGCGAGGTGGGCGTGGAGGCCGGCATCCACCTGGCCAAGACCGGCCGGCAGGTCACCGTGCTGGAGATGCGGGACAAGCTGGCGGCGGACTCCACCATCATGCACTTCCGCTCCATGTTCAAGGCCTACTGGGAGGGCGTGCCCACCTTCCGCGGCCTGTGCTCGGTCACCGTCACCGGCGTCACCCCCGAGGGGGTCCGCTATCGGGACGCCGCCGGGGCGGAGCAGTTCCTCCCCGCCGACACGGTGGTGGTGTCCACCGGCATGACCCCCCTCCGGGAGCAGGCCCTGGACTTCTACGGCTCCGCCGGCCGCTTCTATCTGATCGGCGACTGCAAAAAGCCCGGCACCGTCCAGTCCGCCATGCGGGACGCCTTCGCCGCCGCCTCCCAGATCTGACGCTCATAAAACCCGGAGATTGGGCTCTCCCCTGGGGGTGCTCTGTCTCCGCCCAGGGCTTCCTGGGTCAAAAAAGCAGCGCGCCGCAGTTTTACTGAATCACTGCGGCGCGCTGCGCCCTGTTGCGTATCAAAAAAACGGCGCACCGCAAATGCGGTGCGCCGTTGAACATATGGCGTTCTGATCCGAAAATCAGGAGGTAGCCACCAGGCCGCCATCGGGATAGATGGTGGTAGCGGTGACCATGTCGGAGGCGGCGGAGGCCAGGAAGATGGCCGGGCCGACCACGTCGATCTCATAGCCGATACGCATGGCGGGCAGGGAGCCGGCGATGCCGTTGCGGACGTTCTCATCGGGGGGCAGGATGCCGACCATCATCGGGGTGTAGGTGATGGTGGGGCCGATGGCGTTGACCTGGATGTTGGGACGCAGGTCAGCGGCGAAGGCCTTGGTCAGCATCTCCACGGCGCCCTTGGTGGTGTTGTAGGGCACGTTGCCGCCGCCGCCGTTGGCCACGGCGCGGATGCCGCGGACGGAACCGAAGTTGATGATCTTGCCATAGCCCTTGTTGGTGTTGGGCTGGCCAGCCTCAGGAGCGGTGTAGGTGTCGCCGTCCTCCAGGTTGTGATCCTTCATCCAGTTGCCGAAGTACTTGCAGGTCAGCATCAGAGAGGTGATGTTGGTGTGCAGCATCTTCTCAAAGAAATCGGTGTCGATCTCATAGGACCACATCTTCTTGTTGATGCCCTGGGCATTGACCAGAATGTCGCAGCCGCCCAGGCCCTCAGCGCCGGTGACGATCTCGACGCACTTCTTGACGAACTCCTCGTCGCCCGCGTCGCCGGCCAGGTACATGACCTTGACGCCAGGGGCGGCCTTGGCCTGAATCCGCTCCACGGCGGCCTTCAGCTTGTCCTCGCTGCGGGAGGAGATGCACACGGAGCAGCCGTTGGCGGCATAGCCCTCGGCAATGGCTTCGCCGAAACCGCCGGCGCCGCCAAAGATCATCGCCTTCTTGCCGGCGATGTCAAACATCTTGGTCAGATCGCCAGAATACACTTTAGGCATAAGTAAGACTCCTTTTCAAATTTTTATTCAGTGCCGCTCCGGGCCGGAGCGGCAGATGAAACACAATCAGGCCTGGGGGGGCAGCAGGCAGACCAGCATGTCGGTGACGGTGTCGCCGGTGTTGGTCACGCTCTTGGGGCAGCCGCCGCAGCACTTGAAGCAGTCGCCGGCGTGGAGAACGGTCTCCTCGGTCTCGGTCTTCAGGGTCATCTCGCCCTTCAGGATGTAGTAGATGGACTCCAGGGGGTTGGCGCCGTAGTCGCAGCCTCCGCCGGGCTCAAAATGGGTGATGCCCATGATCATCTTGGTGCCGTCCACGCCGTTGGGGCCTCCCTCGGGGTCAAACAGACGGGTGGGGGTGCAGTTGTTGTGGCCGGGCGCAGTGTAGGTGTAGACGCTGCTGCCCTCGGTGCCTTCGGCCCGCTGAATCAGATACTGTGCCATAAAAATGACTTCCTTTCCAAAAACGTTGTTATTTGGGAGAAGAAAAAAATCTTTCTCCCCATTAACCACTGTGTTCAGTTTAGCACACATTTGGGCCGGATGCAAGTGGCACCGGCACGTTTGGCGGCCGTTCAGTTGCGATATTTTCGTCTGGAGGATAGAGAAAAACGCCGCCCTTTTTTGTGCAAAATGACAGGCCGCCCAGCCAATCTTCCCGGCTGGGCGGCTCACAGACACCGGACAGGCCCGGGGGCTCACAAAAAGCAGATCAGCGCCCAGATGACGCTGGCCGCCGCCGCGCCCAGGGCACACCACCTGGCCCCGGCGGGCAGCCGGCGCTGGGCCGGATGATCCTTGCTGCGGCGGATATAGCCCGCCGCCACCCGCTTTGCCTCAGACACCACCTGCTCGGCGGTGACCCCATCCTGGTGGAGGGCGTCCTCCCGGAGGAAAAACACCGCCTGCTCAAAAAATCTGGGATCCGGCGCCCGCACCACGATGACCCGGCGGGAAATTCCCTTGACCATTGGAAACCACTTCCTTTCACTGGCAGTATGGCCCCATCCCAGGAAAAATATAACACCTTATCCGCCTCATCGCCCCGGCCCCGGCCATCCCGCGCGCCTCCGCCCCCTGTCATGGAACGCACCCTGCCCCTCGTCATTCCGGGCGCGCGCCGCCCCTGTGATTCTGAGCACTTTTCCCGTGTCATCCTGAACGCATCTCCCCGCCCTCCTGAGCATTTCCTCCTATATCATCCTGAGCTGTCCCTTCTATGCCATCCTGAGCCTTTCCCCCCTGTGCCATCCTGAGCATTCTCCCTATGTCATCCTGAGCATTCTCCCTGTGTCATCCTGAGCGCAGCGAAGGATCTTTTCCTCCATTCCACGATGCCCGCAGGTCTGCGGAAGCAGATCCTTCGTCGCTGCGCTCCTCAGGATGACAACGGGAACAGGCGCTTCTCAAGATAACGAGGAAGGAAATACTCCTCAGGATGACAGAATGGAAAACGGCGCTTCTCACGCTAACAGGAGCGCAAATACGCCTTGGAACAACAGGGAGGGGGCAGCGCGGCCCCGGTCACACCTGGGTTCCCTCCATCAGCAGCACGATGGCGGTGCGGTCGTCGGAGACCATCTGGTCGTGCTGCAGCAGCGCTCCGGCCAGGTCTTTGGGGCTGTCCCCCTGGAAGGCGCGGATCTGCTGGCGCACCCATTCGTCTTCGCTGCCATCGGTGACGCCGTCGCTGACCAGCACCGCCAGGTCCCCGGGGCGCAGCCGGAAGCGGCTCACGTCCGGGGCGGCGCCCTGCTGCAGTCCTGCGGGCAGTGTGGAGGAGGTGACCCGGCTGATCACCCCGTCCCGGCGCAGATAGGTGGGGCCGGCCCCCAGCTTGTACACCGCCCCCTCGCCGGTCTTTAGGTCCAGCTGGAGCAGATCGATGGTGGTGAAGCCCCCGGTGCACTCCCAGCGCAGCCCCAGGGCGCCGCTCACCGTGGCCAGCGCCACCTCGGGGCCGATGCCGGCAGACAAAAACTGCTCCAGCAGCCGATAGGCAAAGCGGCTGTCCCGGGCGGCCTCGGGGCCGGAGCCCATGCCGTCGCAGAGCACCACCCAGAGCACCCCGCCCTCATCCCGGAACCAGCCCCCGGCGTCGCCGCTGACCTCCTGGCCCGGCCGCCGGCCCGCCGCCACCCCGGCCAGCGCGGACATGGTTGTGGCTCCCATGGCGGGCACCGCCGGCTCCTCCAGGGAGAGGGCGCTCTCCCCCAGCAGCCGGGCCATGCGCTCATACTGGCGGCACAGCGCCCGCCGGGCCTCCTGGAGCTTCAGGCGGTAGCGCCGCCGGGTCAGCTCCCCGGCGTACTCCTGGTTGACCCCGTTCACCAGCTCGTTGAGCCGGGAGCACCGGGCGGCAAACCCCACCGGAAAGTCCGCCGGGTCGGCCCGGCCCCGCTTTTCCATCCCATCCGCCGCCGGGCGCAGGGCCTTCCGGGTGGCGGAGCGCTCCCGCTTCCAGCAGGTGGAGTGAAAGACACAGCCCTGGCACACCCGCTGGGCGGCCCGCTCAAACAGCTCCAGCGCGTCCAGCCTGGGCTCCGGCGCCTGGTCCAGATCGGCGGAGAGCTGCTCATACAGGGTGCGGAAGGCCGTCCCCTGACGGCGCAGCCGCTGCTGCACCGCCTCCAGGGCCACGGGCCGGGCAGCGGCGGCGGTCTGAACCGCCGCTGCGGGCTGGGCGAGCGCCTCCCGCCGGGGGAGCGCCGCAGGCGGAAGCCCCGGCTCCTGGGGCAGCAGTCCCGCCAGCTTGTCCAGCCAGGCCAGGGGCAGGGCCAGATAGAGGCAGCAGCCCAGCACCCCGTCCCAGAAGGGCAGAAAACTGCCCGAAACCGAGTAATCCCAGAGGGTGACGGACAGCATCCCCGCCAGCAGGGCGGCCACCTGCATGTGCCGCCCCCACCGGGCCCCGGCGGCGCTGAGCAGTCCGCCCAGGCCCAGGGCCGCCGCCCAGCTGCTGCCCCCGCCTCCGGCCAGATCCAGGCACAGCCCCAGTCCCAGGGCCGCCGCCGCGCCGGAGAAGGGCCCGGCATAGCGGGCGCACCAGAGGGCCGCCGCCGTGGCGAGCATGCCCCCCAGGCTCAGCGAGAAGGGCAGCGGCACCGCCTGGAGGGAGATGGCCAGCGCCCCCATAGTGAGCAGGATGGCCAGCCGCTGCTGGTCTGCCGTGGCATCCTGGCGGGCAGACAGGGCGAAGAACCGGGCGGACAGCCCCACCAGCAGCAGTTCCGTGGCAAAGCAGACCACACTGGAGGGCTGCCACCCCTCCTCCGCTAAGTACACAAATCCGGTCAGCCCGGCCAGGAACGCGGCGCTCAAGGGCATAAAAAACCGGGTGGAGTAGAGCTTCAGGTCGTAAAAGGCGAAGGCCACGGCGTAAATCAGAATGGCGGTGGCCACATATCGGAAGGCGTTGGCCAGGCTCTGGGCCAGCAGATAACCCATCCCCGCCCCCAACAGGGCAAAAAAGCCCCCGGCCCCGGGGCCGGAGGCGGCCACAAACCCCAGGGCGAAGGGGGAATACCCTCCCAAAATCTGTCCCGCCGCCAGCACAGCGGCGAGAAAAAAGCGGGTGGCGCACTCCGAGGCCAGCGCCACCCAGGGCGCCCCCAGCACCAGCTGTTTCCCTTTTTCCCGTATTGGGCGGGCGGGCGCCCGCCTGCGGCCCTTTGTCTTCATATGCTTGTCCCCCTTGGAGCAGTGAGTTTTCCCCAGTATAGGAGAAGTTTTCTGCGGAAGGGGTCGGAAAATAAACGGGACAAAAAGTGCTGATTTTCCAGGAAAAACCCGGGCGTTTTTCCTCTGAGTATGACAAAAAGGACAATTTAGCCTTTTGGATCGGAGTCGCTCCCCCCGGTGGGAGAAAAAGTTCCACCCCTCGTGGCAAAGGGAGCGAAAGGGGCAAAAGATCCGAAAAATCTCCGCCCCGGAGAGAACGTAGGGCGGGGGCTTGCCCCCGCCGCCATGGTATCGGCTGCGCTTCCCCCTGTCATTTTGAAGGCACTCCCCCCTGTCATTCTGAGCGCAGCGAAGAATCCTTCTCCGCCATCCCCGGGCCCCGAGGAGAAGATCCTTCGTCGGGCTGGGCCCGCCTCAGGATGACAAGGGGGGGTGGGCTGGGCCCTCCTCAGGGCGACAGAAGGGATGCAAAAGCCCCCGGGCATCCTGTTGTTCCAGGGTGCCCGGGGGCTCTGTTCTGTTTTTATGAGTCCGGCGACCTCATAGGGGCGTATCCGCCGGGGTCTGGCTGTCAAAAACCACCGACTTCCCCAGCTGTCGGGCATAGGCGATCTCCTGACCCACGGACTGGCCGATGTAGCCCCCCACGTCCACCACATAGATGAAATCGCTCATGCGAATTTTCTCCAGGTGGGCCTCCTCCAGCCGCTGCCGCATCTCCGCCGTGACGGTCTCCCCGGGTTCCGGGTAGGTGCATTGCAGCACGTTGCAGCCCTGCCGGCTCTCCAGACGAAAGGCCGCCCGCCGCATCTCGGGGGCAAAGCGCATACTGCCGCAGATGGTGACAATTTTCATGCCGGCTCCTCCTCTTCCTCCTCCGGCTCCGGCGGGGCCAGGGGAAAGACCAGGGTGAACCGGCTGCCCAGCCCCGGACGGCTGGACACGTCGATGCGTCCGGCGTGGCGGGCGGCAATCCAGGCGGCGATGGCCAGACCCAGCCCGGTGCCCCCGGTGGAGCGGGAGCGGGACTGCTCGGCCCGGTAAAACCGGTCAAAAATCCGGGGCAGATCCTCCTCGGGGATGCCCACCCCGGTGTCGGTGACGGAGATACAGGCCTGCCCCTCCTCCGTCCTCAGAGCGATGGTGACGCTGCCCCCCTCAGGGGTATACTTCAGGGCGTTGTCGCACAGCACCCGCAGGCACTCCTTGATCATGCCCCCGTCGGCGATGGCGCGCACCCCATCCTCCACCTGCGCCTCCACCCGGTGGGTGTCGTCCACCAGGTCGGTCTCCCTGGCCACGGCGGTGACCAGGGCGGTGAGATCCAGCTCTTCCAGGGTGACCTTCTGGGTCTCGTTGTCCCCCCGGACCAGGAAGAGCAGCTGCTCCACCAGCCTGGCCATGGCGTCGGCCTCCTGGCGGATGGCGTCGATGGCCTCCTGGCGGATCTGGGGGTCGTCCTTCCCCCACCGGTCCAGCAGGTTGGCATAGCCCTGGATCACGGATATCGGGGTGCGCAGCTCGTGGCTGGCGTCAGAGGTGAAGCGCACCTGGGCCTGATAGCGCCGGTCAATGCGCTCCAGCATGCCGTTGATGGCCTCCCCCAGGGCGGACAGCTCTTTGCCGCCCCCGGTGACCGCAATCCGCTGGGCCAGGGTGCGCTCGTCCACCCGCTCCAGCTTCCGGGCCAGCCGGCGCAGCTCATTGGCGTCCAGGGAGGAGTCCTTCAGCGCCTCCGCCGCCTCCGCCAGGGCGCCCAGGGGGGCGAGCACCTGGCGCACCGCCAGGTTGCTGCGCCAGACGTTGAAGATCAGAAACAGGGCCTCCACCCCGGTGAGCACCGCCCACTGCCACAGCGCCCCGTCAAAGCAGAGCATGACCACCACGTCCACCGCCAGAAAGCTCAGCAGAGAGCGGAAGAACACCCGGGCCACATAGGGCCCCGCCGCCGCCGCCGCGTCCTTGGTCAGGGGCAGCTCAGCGGATGACATAGCCCACGCCCCGCACCGTCTCGATCAGCTTGAGGGAATACTGCTCGTCAATCTTGCTGCGCAGGAAGCGGATGTACACGTCCACGGTGTTGGTCTCCCCGGCGAAGTCGTAGCCCCACACCGTGTTAAGCAGCTCCGAGCGATTCATCACCTTGCCCTGGTGGGCCATCAGGCAGTGGAGCAGGTCGAACTCCTTCCGGGTCAGCTCCACCTCTTCCCCGTTCACGGTCACCCGGCGGCTGTCCGGCTCCAGCCGGACGCCCTGGACGGTGAGGGCCCCCTCCCCGCCCGGGGCCTGGCGCTGGGTGCGCTTGCGCAGGGCGGAGCGGATCCGGGCCAGCAGCTCCTCGATGGCGAAGGGCTTGGTGATATAGTCGTCCGCCCCCAAATCCAGGCCGGACACCTTGTCCATGGTGGTGTCCCGGGCGGTGAGCAGGATCACCGGCAGGGCCTCGTCCTCCCGGCGGATGCGCCGCAGCACCTCCAGCCCGTTGAGCCCGGGCAGCATGATGTCCAGCAGCACCAGCTGGTACTCCCCGGACAGGGCCATCTCCAGCCCGGTCCGGCCGTCAAAGGCCTTTCCGGTCTCATAGCCCTCATATTTCAGCTCCAGTTCGATCATGCGGTTGAGTTTTTCCTCATCCTCCACGATCAGGATTTTATCTTGTTCTTTTTCGGACATGGTCCGCACCCTCCGTCCATCCTCCGCCCCGGCGGGGACGAGATTATTTCTTCCTGTCGCGCCAGCTGCGGCGCACCCGCTCCCGGATGTCCTCCGCCGCGTCGTCTATCTGGTCCATCACGTCGTTGACCTGCCGGCTGCCCAGCTCCGGGCCGGCAAAGTGAAACCGCCAGCCGAAACAGAACCCCAGCACCAGGGCCACCGCCACCACATAGAAGGCAAAGAGCACCATGGCAATCAGCACCGCCAGGGGCACCTCAAAGCGGGTGTCCCCCCGGCTGCACTCCAGCCGGTTTTCAGTCAGCACCTGCCAAATCCGGCTCCACCAGCGCTCCGGCTGGTCCTGCCCCGCCTGGGGCTGCGCCTGGGCGCCCCCGGCTTCCGGCCCGGGCTGCCGGGGGTCCGGGGCGTCGGGGCCGGTGTGGTATTCCCCCACCCTGGCGTCTCCTCCGCCGATCTTGCCCATCCGCTCCAGCCAGATCAGCGCCTCCAGCAGGTCGCCCCCGCTGTGCTCCAGGGCCGCCCTGGCCTCCTCATAGCTCACGTCGGCGTGCTGTCTCAGCTGTTCCACCAGTTCCAGTGTCACTTCCACCGATGCCGCCCCCTTCCCATGGCCGCAGTTTGTTCCGCCTACCAGTCTACCACAGCCTGCCGGGGACGTCCTTTAAAACAGATTAAAAATCCCTGCCTCATCCTGCCAGGGCGGGTGCAGACGCCCTCAAAGCCTTTGCGCCCGCCGCTCACCCAGGAGGATGGCCCAGCGCCGAAAGGCGCGTCAGGGCCGGACGAGACGCCTTTTGCGGCCCCCGCCCTTTTCTCCCCAACGGGCAGCGCCCCGGGCGATGCCCGTCTGATCCGGCCAGAGGGTGGATCAGATCCGGGCCACACCGCTGCGCCGGGCGGCCTCGGCCACCGCGGCGGCCACCGCCGGGCAGATCCGCTCGTCGAAGGCGTAGGGCAGGATGTACTCCGGGGACAGCTCCTCGGGGCTGACCAGGCCCGCCAGGGCCTCGGCGGCGGCGATCTTCATCTCGTCGTTGATGTCCCGGGCCCGCACGTCCAGCGCCCCCCGGAAGATGCCCGGGAAGGCGGCCACGTTGTTGATCTGGTTGGCGAAGTCGCTGCGTCCGGTGCCCACCACGGCGGCCCCGGCGGCCTTGGCCTCGTCGGGCATGATCTCCGGGGTGGGGTTGGCCATGGGGAACAGGATGGGGTCCTTGGCCATGGTGCGCACCATGTCTCCAGTGACCAGCCCCGGGGCGCTCACCCCCAGGAACACGTCGGCTCCCACCAGGGCGTCGGCCAGGCTGCCCCTGCACATGCCCCGGTTGGTCACCCTGGCCATCTCCTCCAGGGCGGGGCTGAGGCCGCTCTTGCCCTCGTAGACCGCCCCCTTGCTGTTGCACAGGATGACGTTTTTCAGGCCCTTGGCCATCAGCAGCTTGACGATGGCCACCCCGGCGGCGCCGGCGCCGCTGGTGACCAGGGTGATGTCCTCGATGCGCTTGCCCACCACCTTCAGGGCGTTGGTCAGAGCGGCCAGCACCACCACGGCGGTGCCGTGCTGGTCGTCGTGGAAAATCGGAATGTCGCAAATCTCCTTCAGCTTCTGCTCGATCTCAAAGCACCGGGGGGCGGAGATGTCCTCCAGGTTGATGCCCCCGAAGGAGCCGGAGAGCAGGTAGCAGGTGCGCACGATCTCGTCCACGTCGCGGCTCTTGACGCACAGGGGGATGGCGTCCACCCCGCCGAAGGCCTTGAAGAGGACGCACTTGCCCTCCATCACCGGCATGCCCGCCTCGGGGCCGATGTCCCCCAGGCCCAGCACGGCGGTGCCGTCGGTGACCACCGCCACCGTGTTCCACCGGCCGGTGAGCTCAAAGCTCTTGGCCGGATCCTTCTGGATCTCCAGGCAGGGCTGGGCCACCCCGGGGGTGTAGGCCAGGGACAGGTCCTCCTTGGTCTTGACGCTCATCTTGGGCACGATGGACAGCTTGCCGTGCCACTCATAGTGTTTTTTCAGGGATTCTTCCGCATAATTCATGGTAAAAACCTCTCTTTTTCCGAATCGGTGCAATCAAAATCATTATACCGGGATACAGGAGATTTTACAAGGTTCGATTTCATGTTATAATGGGGGCCGAAACAGACGACCGGACCCGCCCCGGCCCGGCGAGAGGAGGCCCCCGCTATGCCCATCCCCGGCATACCCCAGCCCGAAGTGCTGGACATCGACGACACCCTGCGGCTGCGCCGCTACGACGGCCAATTTGCTGACGCCCTGGCCTGGTACCAGGACAGGGAAACCCTGCTGCTGGTGGACGGCAAGACCGACCCCTACGACCTGGGGCGGCTGGAGGGGATGTATACCTATTTAAATGCCCACGGCGAGCTCTACTGGATCGAGCTGCGAGCCCCGGACGGGGGCTGGCGCAAGATCGGAGACGTGACCTTCTCCCCCTCGGACATGCCCATCGTGTTGGGCGAAAAATCCCTCCGGGGCCGGGGCATCGGGGGGCGGGTGGTTTCCCGGCTCATCCGGCGGGGCCGGGCGCTGGGCTATGACCGGCTGGAGGTCGGGGAAATCTACGACTTTAACGAGGGCTCCCGCCGCTGCTTTGCCGCCCAGGGATTTGCGGCCTGTGAAGCCACCCCCCGGGGCCACCGCTACCGGCTGGAATTGAGAGGAGAAGATACCCATGTATGAGGTCATCCTGTTCGACCTGGACGGCACCCTGACCGACCCGGGGGAGGGCATCACCAACTCGGTGGCCCACGCCCTGGAACGGCTGGGCCGCCCGGTGCCGCCCCGCCAGGCGCTCTACCGCTTCATCGGCCCGCCCCTCTGCGAGTCCTTTATGGACTTCTGCGGCCTGGACCGCCCCGGCGGCCTCCGGGCGGTGGAGCTCTACCGGGAGTACTACCGGGAGAAGGGCATCTGGGAGAACCAGGTCTATGCGGGCATCCCGGAGCTGCTGGCCCAGCTGCGCTCGGCGGGCAGAAAACTGCTGGTGGCCACCTCCAAGCCCGAGGAGTTCGCCCACCAGATCCTGGAGCACTTCCACCTCTCCCCCTATTTCGACTTCGTCTCCGGGGCCAGCATGGACTCCCGGCGGGTGCGCAAGGCCGACGTGATCGCCCGGGCCCTGGCGCACGAGGGGCTCACCCCCGGGCCGGAGCTGGTCATGGTGGGGGACCGGGAACACGACGTGCTGGGGGCCCGGGAGGCGGGGCTGGACTGCGTGGGGGTGCTCTTCGGCTACGGCAGCCGCGCCGAGCTGGAGGCGGCCGGGGCCGCGAAAATCGCCGCCACCGTCCCGGAGCTGGAGCGCATCCTGCTGGAGGTGCGGCCGTGAACGAAAATGTAAAGCTGTACCGGCTGCGGGAGCGCCCGGAGCTGCACGAGCGGGCCTGCGCCTGGTTTTGCGCCAAGTGGGGGGTGCCCCTGGAGGCCTACCGGGAGAGCATGGCCGCCATGGCCCCGGGACACCCGGTCCCCCAGTGGTATCTGCTGCTGGACGGGGAGACCATCGCGGGCGGGGCCGGGGTCATTGAAAACGACTTCCACGACCGGCCCGACCTGGCCCCCAACCTGTGCGCCCTGTTTGTGGAGCCGGCCTTCCGGGGCCGGGGGCTGGCCCGGGCCCTGCTGGACGCCGTCCGGGCCGACCTGGCGGGGCTGGGGGTGGAGACCCTCTATCTGGTCACCGACCACACAGAATTTTATGAGCGCTGCGGCTGGCAGTTTGTGGGATGGGTCCACGACACAGATGGGGGGCCGGAGCGGATGTACGCCGCCCACACCCCCGCCCCCGGGGTGCCCTGAGCGTTTTCCCCGCCCTGTCATCCTGAGCGCAGCGAAGGATCTTCTCTTCCCCTCCCCGCCCGGCCTGGAAGCGGCAGAGAAGATCCTTCGTCGGCTGACGCCTCCTCAGGATGACAGGGGGGAGACGGCGGACCGCCCCGCTCCCCCAGGCCATCTTGGGCGCTCTCTCCGCGTCACCTTGAATGCGCTCTGTGTCTTTCCGAGCGCTGCCCCCTATGTCTCCCGCGCATTCCCTCTGTCATCCTGAGCGCTGTCCCCCGTCTCCTGCGCATTCCCTCTGTCACCCTGAACACGGTCCCCCGTCTCCCGCGCATTCCCTCTGTCATCCTGAACACGGTCCCCCGTCTCCTGCGCATTCCCCCACGTCATCCTGAGCACCATCCCCCATGTTCCCTGCGCATTCCCTCATGTCATTCCGTGCGCTGTCTCTCCGTGTCATCCTGAGCGCAGCGAAGGATCTTCTCTTCCCCTCCCCGCCCGGTCTGAAAGCGGCAGAAAAGATCCTTCGTCGGCTGACGCCTCCTCAGGATGACAGGGGGGGGAGACGGCTGACCGCCCAAGCTGCGGGACCGCCCAAGCTGCGGGCCCGCCCCGGCCGCGGGCCTGTCCGGGGTCCAGGCGGGCCAGGGGGCGGGTGGGCCCGGGGCGGGGCGGGCCAGGGGGCGGGAAAGCCGGGCCGGATTTCCTGTTTACGAAAAAAGGGAAATGTTGTAGAATAGTACACACCCCGGGCCCATCCGCCCGGCGCGGAGGGTGCGCCCCCGCGAAACGAAACCAGAACCCAGAGGAGGCGTCGCGCCCATGGCCCGCGTGGAACTGCATCCCGAACCCATCGCCCTGAGCCAGGAGACGGTGGACAAACTGATCGGCCAGGGCAGCGGCGACGCCGCCCTGCTGTACTTATACCTGCTGCGCCGGGGGGGCGAGTACTCCACCGCCGCCACCCAGAAGGCCCTGGGCTGGAACGCCGCCCAGGTGATGGGGGCCTTCGCCCGGCTGTGTGAGCTGGGGCTGGCCCAGGACGACCTCCCCCCGGAGCGGAAGAACGCCCCCAAGCCCGAGGACTGCCCGGCCTACACCACCGAGGACATCACCGCCGAGCTCTCCGCCCCCGCCTCCGACTTCCGGGGGCTGCTGGAGGAGATGGAGCGGCTGCTGGGCAAAAAGTGCTCCGTCACAGAGCTGCGCATCCTGCTGGAGCTCTACGACCATCTGGCCATGCCCGCAGAGGTGCTGCTGTTGCTGACCGCCCGGATGCTGGAAGACGCCCGGGCCAAATACGGCCCCGGCGGAAGGCCCCGGATGGGGGAGATCAAAGCCCGGGCCTACCAGTGGAAGCGCAACGGCATCGACACCCTGGAGGAGGCCGAGGCCTGGCTGAAAAAGCAGGACTACCTCCGCTCCCAGGAGGGGGCGCTGCTCCAGGCCGTGGGGATCACCGGCCGGACAGCCGTGGAGGGAGAACAGCGCTTCCTCCACCAGTGGACCGAGTGGGGCTTCGGGCCCGAGGCGGTCCATATGGCCTATGAGCGCACCCTGCTGCGCACCGGCAGCATGAAATGGCCCTACTGCAACGGCATCCTGCGCCGCTGGCACGACAAGGGCGCCCACACCCCGGAGGAGATCGGGGCCGCAGAGCGCCCGAGCCGCCCCAAGCGGCCCCAGTCCCCGGCGCCGGCCCCGGCCGCCGGAGCACCCCAGGGCGCGCAAACGCCCCAGGTGCCCAAAAACGCCCGGAAAAACGCCGAGTGGATGCGCCGGATGCTGGAGGAAGAAGGCGGCGAGGGCTGACCCGCCCCTGCCGCTCCAGCCCTCAATCCCCCCTATCTCCCGCCTGAGAGGAGGCAGAACCCATGGCATATTCATCCCAGATTATTCAGCAGGCCACTGCCCTTTTAGACCGCCGCAGGGCCGCCCATCAGGCCCAGCAGCGCCGGGTGCGCGCCCAGGTCTACGAGGCCCTGCCCGAGGTAAAACAGATTGACGCCCGGCTCCGGGCGGGCATGCTGGCGCTGACTGCCGCCGCCTTTGACCACGGCACCGATCCCGCCCCCCGGGTGGCGGAGATCCGGCAGCAGAACCAGGCCCTCCAGCAGCGGCGCCGCCAGGTGCTCTCCCAGGGCGGATTTGCCCCGGACTGCCTGGACGACGCCCCCCTGTGCCCCAAGTGCGGCGACCGGGGCTGGCGGGGCAGCGAGATGTGCGACTGCCTGCGGCAGCTGTGCGCCCGGGAACAGATCAAGAGCCTGTCCTCCCTGCTGGAGCTGGGGGACCAGCGCTTTGAGACCTTCTCTCTGGACTGGTATTCCACCGAGTACGACGACGAGCTGGGCATGTCCCACCGGGAGAACATGCGGATGGTGGAACAGATCTGCCGCAGTTACGCGGAGAAATTCGGCAAATACCAGGTGCGCAACCTCTTTCTCACCGGGGCGCCGGGGCTGGGCAAGACCTTCCTGTCCGCCTGCATCGCCCGGGTGGTCAGCGAAAAGGGGTTCAGCGTGGTCTACGACACCGCCGTGGCCATCTTCACCAACTTCGAGGACGCCAAATTCGGCCGGGGCGAGGAGGCCGATGCGGCGGTGGAGCGCTACCTCTCCTGCGACCTGCTCATCCTGGACGATCTGGGCAGCGAGCTGACCTCCACCATGAGCCAGTCCGCCCTGTACACCCTGATCAATTCCCGGCTCATGGCGGACCGCCACACCGTGATCTCCTCCAACCTGTCCCTGGACGACGTGCGGCGGCGCTACCAGCCCATGATCGCCTCCCGGCTGGAGGGAGAGTACCGGGAGCTGAGCTTTGTAGGCCAGGACATCCGGGTGCTGCGGAAAAACGCGGCCACCTGACCCGCCGCCGGAACACCGCCTTTGCAGCCTATCCCATCCACCGGCCCAGCCGGTGGCCTGTCTGCACAATCACAGGGGCCCGCCGGCTTCAGCCGGCGGGCCCCTGTCCCTTCTGCACAGGCTGCGCGCTTCCCACCCTCCCCGCCGGAGCACCTGCCGGCACGCAAAGACGGCCGCCCCTTTCTCTGGGGGCGGCCGTCCGTTCTGTCTCCGATGAAATTGTCAGGTCAGCGCACCAGGGGAAAACCAGCCCCATCGGTGAAGGTGCCCAGGGCCAGCCGGATCAGATCCACCACGGTGCCGATGCCGAAAAAGCCCGCCGTGAGCAGCCAGATCACACCGGTGAACAGCTTGCCCACATAAAGCCGGTGCAGGCCTCCCAATCCCCCAAAGCCCAGACAGCACAGCACAATGGCCACCAGCCGGCTCTTATGGCTGACCGGGGTATAATAGGGACTCATATTCGCAAGAACGCTCCTTTGCTCACACCAGAGTGTGTCCGTAATAGTCCAAAAAGCTGCCGTCGATCAGGTGAACCAGGTCGATGATGGTGCCCACCAGGAAGCATCCGCCGGTGAGCAGCCAGAGCACACCGGTGCCCACCTTGCCGGTGTAAAACCGGTGCAGGCCGCTGATGCCCACAAACCCCACGCAGCACAGGATGATGGCCACAATCCGCTCCCGCCGGATGGACGAGGCCGGGGGCCGCTGACCCGGGCCGTACTGGCTGTACTGGGGCGGCGCGTTGTACTGGTTCTGTCCCTGATACTGGCCGGGACCGCCGGGCTGGGCCTGCCCATAGGCCTGGCCGCCGGGCTGGGCCTGCTGCTCCCTCCACCAGCCGCCGGGATTGGCCTCGGGATCGGGAGGCGAATTGTCCACGGCGGCGCCGCAGCCGGGGCAGAAGGCGGCGCCCTCCGGAAGGTTGGTGCCACAGTGGGGGCAAAACATGGTGCATTCTTCCTTTCTTCACATCTGCGGCCTGCGCACGCCCAGGGGGGCGCGCAGGCAAACCTGTCTCAGAACTGGGCCGGGTCCAGAGAGACCTGGGCCTCATTCAATGCGATGCCGGTATCCCAGTCCATCACCTTCAGCTGGAAGGCCAGCAAATCCCCGTCCAGCATGAGCACATCTTCATAGTCGTCCTCGGTATAAATCCACTGGCTGACCATCCTCCGGCAGCCGGGACTGACCCGGTCATAGAACGACAGTTCCACCGGTTCCCCGTTCCACCGGGCCTGAAGGGCCTCCAGGGAGATGGTGCGCCCGGTGCCGTTCTCCACATAGAGGGACAGGATGGTGCCGCTGTCGCTGGTGTCCAGGCCCGCCGCCTGGACCACAATTCCGTCCGCTTCCAGCAGGGTAATGCCCTCCGGCACATACTCCTCCTGATCCTGTCCTGTATAAGACGTCTCCATGGAGCAGCTCACAGAGGCCAGGGTGTCGTAATCCCCGTCATAGATCTCAAAGGACAGCTCTACCGAGCTGATGTCGGTGACACCGCACAGGCTCAGGTCGCTGCCGCACTGGATGGTGCCCATAGTGACGGTGCGGGGGGACACGTCATAGAGATCCAGCCAGCCGTCCACTTCCCAGCCGTTGATGACCAGGCTGTTGATGGAGAAATTGAGGTTCTCCCGGGTGCCGTTGCGGACGGCCAGCTTCAGCTCCGGGTACTCCGGGGTGCCGGTGATGCCGGCCAGCTGAACAATGACATTCCTGCCGTCAAACAGCTCCTGATTCTCCAGGGTGGTGCCGGTGGACAGGCTGTATTCGGTCTCGCCCCCGTTCAGGGCATTCAGGGCCTCCTTGCGGCTCTGTCGTTCCTCGTCCGACATACAGCCGGTCAGGGCAAACACCAGGCATAAAATCAGAAAAAGGCTCAGCACTCGCTTCATGTCAGATCACCTCATTGTTCTCTCGCAGTTTACTTTACCATAAAAGCCAGCGGCAGGCAATGACACATCGGTTGAGATTCGATTAAAAAACGAAGAAAAGTGGCAACAGCTTCCATTTCGAAACAGTTTCATCTCTTTTTGTCCCTTTTTATCTGTTCCTGTCCGCCCTGGCCCGGTCCGGGCAGGTGGATTTTTGTGGGAGATGTATGCTATAATAAGCGAAATAAGGGCGCCGCATGCTCCGGTACCCTTCCCGGCGGAAGCAGGCAGAGGTGCCTGCCCCGGTGCCGGGGCGGCAAAGGCGGCGCCGTCCTTCGCCGGGCGGCCTTCGGCCCCGGCTTTCCACTCTGATTTGTGAGGTCTTTCTTCTATGCGATATGACGCGGGAACATACGACATCGCCGTGATCGGCGCCGGACACGCCGGCATCGAGGCGGCCCTGGCCGGGGCCCGGCTGGGCCTGAAGACCCTGTGCTTCACCGTCAACCTGGACGCGGTGGGCAACATGCCCTGCAACCCGGCCATCGGGGGCACCGGCAAGGGCCACCTGGTCCGGGAGCTGGACGCCCTGGGGGGCGAGATGGCCCGCGCCGCCGACAAGGCCTGCATCCAGTACCGGCTGCTGAACCGGGGCAAGGGCCCCGCCGTCCACTCCCTGCGGGCCCAGGCCGACCGGCGGCGGTACCAGGAGGTCATGAAGCACACCCTGGAGACCCAGGAAAACCTGTTCCTGCGCCAGGCCGAGGTGGTGGACATCCTGACCGAGGACGGCCATGTGGCCGCCGTGGCCACCGCCACCGGGGCGGTGTTCCGGGTGCGCGCCTGCGTCATCGCCACCGGCACCTATCTGGGGGGCCGCACCATTGTGGGAGAGGTGGTCCGGGACTCGGGGCCCGACGGGCTCCAGGCCGCCGGAGCGCTGACCCAGTGCCTGGAGCGGCTGGGCCTCTCCCTGCGCCGGTTCAAGACCGGCACCCCGCCCCGGGTCAACCGGCGCAGCGTGGACTTCACGAAAATGGAGCTCCAGGAGGGGGACGCGGATCCGGTGCCCTTCTCCTTCTCCACAGAGCAGGCCCCGGAGAACCGGGCGGTGTGCTACCTGACTTACACGACGGAGCGCACCCATGAGATCATCCGCTCCAACCTGGACCGCAGCCCCCTCTACGACGGCACCATTGCCTCCACCGGCCCCCGGTACTGCCCCTCCATCGAGACCAAGATTGTCCGCTTCCCGGACAAGGAGCGCCACCAGCTCTTCATCGAGCCCATGGGGCTGGAGACCGAGGAGCTCTACATCCAGGGCTTCTCCTCCTCCCTGCCCGAGGACGTGCAGATCGAGATGCTCCACTCGGTGCCCGGGCTGGAGCACTCCGAGATGACCCGGTGCGCCTACGCCATCGAGTACGACTGCGTGGACCCCACCCAGCTGCTGCCCACCCTGGAGTGCAAGGCGGTGCCCGGCCTCTACGGGGCGGGCCAGTTCAACGGCTCCTCGGGCTATGAGGAGGCGGCGGCCCAGGGCTTTGTGGCCGGGGTCAACGCCGCCCTGAAGCTGCTGGGGCGGGAGCCGCTGATCCTCCGCCGCAGCGACGGCTACATCGGGGTGCTCATCGACGACCTGGTGACCAAGGGCACCCAGGAGCCCTACCGGATGATGACCTCCCGCACCGAGTACCGGCTCATCCACCGCCAGGACAACGCCGACCAGCGCCTGACCTCCATCGGCCACCGGATCGGGCTGGTGGACGACGCGACCTATCAGGCGGTGCAGGCCAAGTACGCGGCGGTGGAGCGGGAGGTGGACCGGCTGGAGCACACCGGCACAGCGGCCACCCCGGCCCTGGCGGCCATGCTGGAGCGCCGGGGGGAGCAGCCCCCCAAGGCGGGGGGCGCCAAGCTGGCCGCCCTGCTGCGCCGGCCCCGGGTGAGCTATGACGACCTGGCCCCCTTTGACCCCCAGCGCCCGGAGCTGGACAAGCTGGTGCGGGAGCAGGTGGAGATCCGCCTGAAGTACGAGGGCTACATCGCCCGCCAGATGCGCCAGGTGGAGGAATTCCGGCGGCTGGAGGGCCGCGCCCTGCCGCCGGATCTGGACTACGCCCATCTGGAGGGGCTGCGGCTGGAGGCCCGGGAGAAGCTGGACCAAATCCGGCCCCTGAACCTGGGCCAGGCCAGCCGGATCTCCGGGGTGAGCCCGGCGGACGTGGCCGCCCTGATGATCGCCCTGGAGAAGCGCTCCAAGGCCGCCCCGCCGGCCTCCGGCGGGAAACCCGGCCGGGAATAACCCAGCGCATCCCCCGCCAGGCGGGGCTGATGAGCGCCCTCCCCCCCCCGGCATTCCGCGGCGTCCCCCCTTGGAACCAGACTGCGCCCGGCGGCGCCCATACCCCTTTGGGAAATGGAGGCGAAAGCGATGGACCTGCAAGAGGCCCAGGCCTTTTTTCTGCAGTACAACGGCCTGGAATTTCACATGTTCCACGACGACCCCCGGCGGTACCGGGCCTTCCAGGCCCTGTCCATTCCCCAGGCCACCCTGGAGGAATGGCGGCAGCAGCTCATCGCGGAGCACTTCGCCCATCTGGAGGCCCCGGCGGGCCGGAACTCCTTTTCGCTGGCCCTCCTCCGCCTGCTGGAAGTGCTCGCCCAGAGCACCGCTCCCGTCCAGACCCACTGCCGCCGCCTGATCCGGCTGCTCTCCGCCGCAGAGGGGCTGGAGGAGGCCCAGAAGCTCCGGGTGCTGGAGCTGATGGCGGGCCGGGAGGGGGACGGGCACGACGGCGGGGTGTGGCTGGTCTGTACCCGCAGCGGCCTGGCCCCGGAGCTGGGCCGGGCGCTGGAGCAGCTGGGCGGCTTTCCCTGCTCCTGGGCGGAGATGGAGCGATATCAGCGCGCCCTGCAAAAGATCAGGCGGATCCTGGCCGGGTTCGTCTCCCCGGCGCCGGACCACCGGCAGCGCCCGGGCGGGCCATAAGGCGCCCCGGGCCATACGGCCGCATGTTCCGGTCAATGCAATGAAATAAAAAAGGCCGGGAACCCAACGCACTTGCGAAGCTACGCTTGCTTCGGAGTTGCGTCGCCGTCCCGACCTTATGGATAAAATAGTACACCGTCCCCAGCCCATCGTCAAGCGCAAACCTGCAGCCCAGCGCGCCTGCGGACCTGTTTGGGAGACAAGGGGGCGTGGGCCGCAAAAAAAGAGCATACCCACCATCTGACTGAAGGAGGTTTTCATTCCATGACAGACTACATCCCCAACGCCGGCCAGACCGGCCTGCCCATCCGGGACAACATCCACGTCCCCCTGCCCGATTTCACCCCGGCCCCCCGGCCCGACCCCGAACTGCCCGCCCCGGTGATCGCCCCCGCCTTTGCGGAAAAGGGCTTCGTACTGGGGGCCTGGAGCCAGCACTTCCTGGCCGGAGTCACCGCGGAGATGATGGACTGGTGGTGGGCCAACATGGAGAAGGGCTACTACCTCTGGGCCCCGGGGGCCCACAAGCGGTTCAGCTGGGTCAAGGCCCCCTCCCAGGTGGGCTTCCTCCAAAGCGCCCACTGCATCTCCGAGGCCATGGTGGCGGATAAGCCGGTATTTGGCGGGGACGGGGTGGTCATCCGCCGGCTGGATCTGAGCTGGTTTCCCTTCACCCGGAGCCTCTCCCACGTCATTGTGGAGGGGGTCTTTAACGAGAAGGAGGAGTTCTGCGACTGCACCGTCCACATGTGGGAGGACGTGCCCGGGGGCGTCAACCATCTCACCGCCTCGGTGCTGAACAGCCGGTGCTCCATGCCCCCGGCCTTCGTGCTGGAGTGCCCCGAGGCCAATCCCACCGACGGGGAGCGGGCCATCCACGCCGAGTACGAGGCCAGCCGCTGGCCCGCCTTCCTGCCCGCCCTCTTCCAGCTCTGGAAGGGCCATCCCGACCCCAGCCAGAACGTGGCCTGCGACCTGACCGTGGTTTGGAAGGACGGCCGGCCGGAGTATGTGGCGGAGAACGGCCCGGTCACCCTCTGACCCCCGTATCCCTGCCCCTTTTCTGCCATCGCCCAAGGGCGCGCCGAATCCACTTGGCGCGCCCTCTCTTTGTCCTCTGCCGCCCTGTTCTGCCGCCGCTGCCCCCTGCTCCCTGCTCCCCTGGGCCCGCCGGAGACTGTCTGGGCCCCCGGCGGCCGCTCCCGCCGCGCCCCGGGCCGGGGACGGCGAAGCCGCGATCCAGGCGCGGCCTTTTCCGCCGCCCAGAGGCCGCTCCGGACCGGGCCGATTCCCCGCCCCGGCCCGCCAGTCTCCCCAAAGATCTCTCCTTTGTCCGCTTTTTGGGCTATTTCACCGGTTTTCCCGGGAAATAGGCCCAAATTTATGCGAATTTCGACATTTCATTTTTGAAAACTATTTCCCGCCCTTGCCGCCGGTTTTTCAAAAAACCGGCGGTTTTTTTATCGTTACCCGACGGTTTTCCCCTTTTCATAATTTCCAATATTTGGTAATTTATGGAAAGAAAGAGGTGATGCGTATGACCGCAAAAAAACGCAGCGGCCTGTTCGACAGCCAGCGGGTGCTCTACCTGCCGGCGGATCTCATCGTCCCCAACCCCAACCAGCCCCGGACCATGTTCGTCCGGGAGGGCCTGGAAGAGCTGGCGGACTCCATCGCGGAGCACGGCATCCTCCAGCCCCTGTCGGTGCGCCAGGTCCGGGGGCGCTATCAACTGATCTCCGGGGAGCGGCGGCTCCGGGCGGCCCGGATGGTGGGGCTGGCCACAGTGCCCTGCATCCTGGTGGAGGCCGACGACACGGAGTCCGCCCTGCTGGCCCTGGTGGAGAACCTGCAGCGCCGGGACCTGGATTTCATGGAGGAGGCGGTGGCCCTGCGCCGGCTCATCGTCCAGCACGGGCTGAGCCAGGAGGAGGCCGCCCGCAAGGTGGGCAAAAGCCAGTCCGCCGTGGCCAACAAGCTGCGGCTGCTGAAGCTGGCCCCGGAGGTGCTGGAGGTGGTCAAGGAGGGGGGGCTCTCCGAGCGCCACGCCCGCAGCCTGCTGCGGCTGCCGGCGGAGCAGCGGCTGGAGGCCGCCCGGTACATGGTCCAAAATCAGCTGACGGTGGCCAAGGCGGAGGCCTATGTGGACAAGCTGGTCTCCCCGCCCCCACCGCCCCAGCCTCAGCCGGTGAAAAAGGCCCCGGTGTACCACATACGGGATGTGCGCTTTTTCCTGAACACCATCGACCGCTCGGTGCGGCTGATGCAGTCCGCCGGCGTCCAGGCCACCAGCCAGCAGGACAAAAAGGACGGGGTGCTCACGCTGACGGTGCGCATTCCGGTGGGCGAGAACAACCCGTGAACCGACGCCGGCTCCCCCGTCCCCGGGGCGGCCGGAGCAGGCCTTTTTTCATGCCCTTTTAAGCCGGGTTTCATTGCTTTTTCACCCGGGCTGTGCTATCGTAAAGCTACCAATTATGTGCAGGCAGACAAGGCCGGCCGCCCCTTGCGCCCCAGGATGCAGGGTTTGCCGGCTTTGTCCGCCCCGGCGGGCGGGGAACCGGTTGGCCGCCGCCGGACAGGACACATGACAAGTACGGCTGACCGACGGCGGAGGGCGGGCTTTTCTCCTTCTTCCGGCGGCCACAGCGGCGAGAGAGGATGATTTTGGATGACTCCCCCTGAAAAACAACGGATTTTCGACCTGCTTCGACACGCCTTTCCCCCCGGCGTTCCCATCCCCCTGAGCCAGGTCCAGCAGGCGCTGGAGGAAAACGGCATATCCTGCCTGGCCCTGGGCTACCCCACCCTCCGGGACCTGTTTGCCGACATGGCCGGGCTGGTGGAGCTGCGCCAGCGGCCTGACGCCCCCCTGCTGTGGGAGCTGGTGCTGCTGGAGGCCGCCGCCCCGGCGGTCAACGCCCGCCCGGCGGCGGGCGGCCCGGAGCGGGACAACAGCCTGGATCAGGAGCAAACCGCCCCTCCGGCTCCGCCGGCGGAGGGGTGCGCCAATCCCCAGAGTCAGCCCCCCTCCGATCCCGGCCGCTGTGTGCTCTCAGAGCAGGACCGCAAGGCGGTCTACCGCATCCTCTGGGAACACTTCCCGCTGAACTTCCGCATTCCCCTCACCGACGCCGCCCCGGCGGTGACCCACCTGGGGTATGCCCCGGCCCGGTTCTATGTGGGGGACGAGAAGCCCAAGGCCCTGATGCTGTTCCAGGCCCTGGGGGACTGGGTGGAGCTCCACTCCACCGAGAACGGCGTGTACTATCTGTCCCTGAACGATGTGCCCGAGGCGCTGGAGGGCACCTCCTCCTTCACCGGCAAACGGGCGGGGCTGCGGGAGGAGGACCGGGCGGCCATCTGCCGCTGCCTGGCCTCGGCTTACCCGGTGGGCCAGCCGGTCTCGCTGATGTCCCTGGGCGCCACCCTGGCGGACAGCCAGGTGGACCTGCGCGCCATGGGCTTCTCCCGCACCGCCCGGCTGCTGCCCTGCCTGCTGGGGGATATCTCCCCCACCCGTCCCCCCGAGGGGGCTGAGGCCGATCAGGCCTACATCCGGCTGGAACCCTCCATTCTGCGCTACCTGCCCGAGGGCGCCCAGGCCCGGCCCGTACCTCAGCCCCAGCCTTCGGCGCTGACCCGGGAGGACCGCAGCGCCATCCGGGCGCTGCTCAGCCGCCGCTTTACCCCGGGAAGCGTCCAGCCCATGGCCGCCGTCTTTCTTCTGCTGAATCAGGAGGGGTTTGGCCCCAAGCGCTACGGCCTCAAGGGCACGGAGATGCTGGAGCAGCTGGGCCTGACCTGCCGCCGGGTGGAGCATCCCGACCACCCGAACAACTATGACTACGAGATCACCATCCCCGCCCCGGACGCTGGACACCCGGAGCGGCCCGCCGCTCCCGCCCCCAGTCAGCCCCAGCCCGCCGCCCCGGCGGCCCCCTCGGAGGAGACCGCTGTCCCGCCGCCCCCGGAGCGCTGGCAGGGCAGCGTGTTCTTCCACTTTAAAACCCAGGCCATTCTGGCGGGCTTCCTGGGGGAAGCCCAGCTGAGCCAGGATGAGCTGGCCCAGATCGCCCGGGATTACGACGCGGCCCGGCAGGCCGGGCGGGTGCAGTGGCTGCCGGGCAAGCACTGCTATTCCGTCCCCCTGTCCCTGCGCTCCAAAGAGGGGCGCTACACCCTGCTCTCCATCAAGGTCAACGACTTCCCCGGCGGCCCCCCCTGGCGGGTCAACTTCGTGGGCTTCCGCCGCCCTGAGCCGGAGGAGCAGGCCAGGGATTCCCTGACCCCCCAGGCCCCCGCCGGCTCCCCCGCCCCGGCTCCGGAGCCCCCTGAGGCGCCCTCCGGCGCCGAGGCCAGCGCCGAAGAGATCACCGCCCCCGCCTTCAACCGGCTTTCCGACCGGGATAAATTGGAAATTTATAACATTCTGCTCCCCCTGAACCCGGTGGGGGTGCCGGTGCTGCTCAGCGTGGCCAGCTCCACCCTGGCCAACCACGGCATCACCCCTCAGCGCTATGGCTATGCCCGGGTGCTTCAGCTGGTCAGCGATATGCCGGAGTATTTCCGCATTACCTCCGTGCAGCCCCAGCCCGGGGCCCCCCTGGTCTACTCCCTCACCCTGCTCCCCCTGCCCGGGGACGGGGGCGACGATCAGCCCATGGAGGACCAGGCGGCGGGGGACCAGCCCCCCTTCGCCATGACGGAGCGCACCATCGCCTTCCCCCTCTCCCAGCAGGGCTATCTGGCCCGCTATCTCAACGGCCCCGGCGGGGATGAGGCGCTGACAGAGGAGCAGGTCAGCGAATTCCAGACCAGCTACGCCGCCGCCATGGCCGCGGGCCAGCTCGTCTACGACCCGGTCTACCACTGCTACCGCTTCCCCCTGTCCCTGGTGGCCTGGGACGGCCGGGCCCTGGGGGCCACCATCAAGCGCTCCGACCGGCCCATGCCGCCGGCCTGGTATGTCAGCTTTATTGAGCTGCGCAGCGGCCGGGGGGTGAAGCCCAGCGACAAGCTGAAACAGTTTGCCTATCTGGGGCCGGAGCAGGAATTCCTGGCCAGCCTGGCCCAGCACGCCGAACCCGAGCCCTGGGGCTTTGACCGCAGCAGCCAGGACTACTCCGTCCTGTGGAATTACATCGCCTACACCTTCTACCGGCTGGACTATGAGGGCAAGGTGTACATCGACCCCCACGGGGAGTTCGCCGCCTTCAACACCGGCCTGCTCAGCCGCCGCTTCGGCGAGGACCTGCTGGCCTACTTTGAGCCCTACTCCGGCCCCGGGGAGGCCAAGTGGAAATTTGTCTGCTTCTGCTCCTCCACCAACGAGGCCGTGGGCGCCGCGGAGCGCCGGGCGGTCACCCTGCTGGCGCCGCTGAATCTGGAGCTGCCCCGGTACTTCTCCAGCCTCTACGACACCATGTTTGACCCCAACTCCAAACTGGAGAGCAACTTCATGCACATCGTCCGGGACAACCTGGACCGGTTCCCCAGAAGCTGGCTGCACAAGCAGTGCGACGACCATCGGCGCACCCGCGAGCTGCTGGCCCAGATTGAAGCGGAGCTGGCTCAGAGCAATTCCCTGGGGGCCCAGGGCGGCGGGGACGGGGCGGCCGAACACCACCAGCGGGCCAAGCAGCTCTTCCTCTCCCTGGGAGAGGCCATCACCGATGAGAGCGACGAGGCCATGTGCGACCTGCTGATGGACATGAAGGACCTGTTCGAGAGCGCGGTGAACCGCACCCTGGATCAGTGCCGCCGCAACTTCAAGCTGGCCATTCCCTGCTATTTCCCCACCCGGAACACCATGAGCATGCTGCTGCCCATCTCCTTCTCCCGGCGAAAAAACGGCGCGCCCTGCATGGCCCTGGTGGCGGAACGTCAGAAAAACGGCGTCTACCTGGGCCGGACCGTGCTCACCATGAGCATGGCCTACATTGACGCCCGCCTGCTCTGCCGCCCCAGCAGCGAGTGGCTGGACACCGAGGTGATCCGCGCCCAGCTGGCCGATGCGCCGGAGGGCTGACTTCTCCCCCACGGGGATGTCTCTCCCGTAACAGATTCACCGGGGCTGCTGCAATCATTTGCAGCAGCCCCGCTTTTTGTCATCCTCAGCGCCCCAGCGCTGTATCCTGAGCACGTTCCCCTGTATCCTAAGTGATTCCTCTCTGTCATCCTGAGCGTTTTCCCCTGCCATCCTGAGCGTTTTCCCCTGCCATCCTGAGCACTTCCCCCTGTCATCCTGAGCTCTTCTCCCTGTCATCCTGAGCGCAGCGAAGGATCCTCTCCTGCCTCCCGGACAGCTTCGGGGGAAAGATCCTTCGTCGGCTCCGCCTCCTCAGGATGACAGGCGAGGGGAACGCCGCCCTGAGCACCCCCGACTGGTCTCCCCTGGGCGCTTCCCCCTGTCATCCTGGGCACTTCTCCCTGTCATCCTGAGCGCTTCCCCCTCTGTCATCCTGAGCGCAGCGAAGGATCCTCTCCTGCCTCCCGGACAGCTTCGGGGGAAAGATCCTTCGTCGGCTCCGCCTCCTCAGGATGACAGGCGAGGAAAACCGCTCCTCAGGATGACACGGGTCCGTCTGTTCGCAGCATTTCTTTTCTTCCCCTCTCTTCCGGAGCAATCACCTTGTTTCACGTGAAACAATCCCCCGCCTTTTCTCTCCCCTTTCCCCTGGAAAAACTTTTTTGTTTCACGTGAAACACCCCCTTTTTCCTTGCATTCTACCGGACGCTACATTATAATAGAAAGTGCGCGCGGGACTGGGATTTCTCCCGTCCCGGGGCGCTCACTTTTTCCCATTCAGGAGGGGTCCCGGCATGGCAGCAAGACGCATTGTAGTGGCAAATCAAAAGGGCGGCGTGGGCAAGACCACCACCGCCGTGAATCTGGCCGCCGCCCTGCATGACGCAGGCAAGCGGGTACTGCTGGTGGACTTTGATCCCCAAGGCAACGCCACTTCCGGGTTTGGTGCGGACAAAAACGCCGCTCCCAGCGTCTATGACGTCATCATTGGGGACTCCCCCTGTGAAAAGGCCATTGTGACCACCCCCTACGGCGATCTGCTCCCCTCCAACAAGGCCCTGGCCGGGGCCGCCATTGAGCTGGTGGACATGGAGCGCCGGGAATTCCTGCTCTCCCACGCCCTGGACACGGTGGCGGAACGGTATGACTTCATGCTGATTGACTGCCCTCCCTCCCTGGAGCTGCTCACCCTGAACGGCATTGTGGCCGCCCAGAGTGTGCTAATCCCGGTGCAGTGCGAATACTACGCCCTGGAGGGGCTCAGCGACCTGATGAGCACCCTGCGGCTGGTCAAGCGGCGGCTCAACCCGGAGATCGGGGTGGAGGGAGTGCTGCTCACCATGTACAACGGCAGAACCAACCTGTCCATCCAGGTGGCCGAGGAGGTCAAGCGCCACTTCAAAGGCCAGGTCTACGCCACGGTGATTCCCCGGAACACCCGGCTGGCGGAGGCCCCCAGCCACGGCAAGCCGGTGATGGCCTACGACAAATGGAGCAAGGGGGCCGAGGCCTACCAGGCCCTGGCCGCCGAGCTGCTGGAGCGGACAGAAAAGAGGTAACTTCCCCTTGACGCGAGAAGATTATTACACTGACCAGCCCCATCTGAAAGAGGAGGTGGTCCCCGTCGCTCCGCCGGAGCAGGCGGCACAGGAACCGCCATCCGGCGGCAGAGGGGGAACGGGCCCGGACTATATTCTGAACACCTACACCGACGAGGCGGCCGTCCGGGCCGCCATGCCCGCTCTGCTGCCCCGGTGGTTTACCCTGGGCTATCCCGTCGTGGGGTGCGTGATGCTGGCTGTGGACTTGAGCATGGTGGGGCTCTTCGGGCTGGACTACACCAACCTGCTGCTCCTGCTGCTCACCGGTCTCATCTTCCTGGTGCGCTGGTACAAGCCCCGGCGGATGGCCGATAAACAGCTCGCCCGGCTCCGGGAGAGCTACGGCACCGACCGGATCCCCATAGAGCTGGTGTTCTGGCCCCAGGGGGTGGCGATACGCAATCAGCGCACCGGCGGCCAGCTCAACCTGCGCTATGATGTCATCGGCCGCACTCTCCGCCGGGGGAACTATCTGATCCTCCGCAGCCGGGAGAAACAGGCGGTCATTCTGAACCTGGACGACCTGGACGGCGCTCCTGAGCTCTTTTTGGACTATCTGCGCGCCAAGTGTCCCCAGGCCATGAAAGGAATCTGATCTTCATGAGCGAACTGCAACAGACCCCCGGCCCCGCCGCCCCGGCGGAGGACAGGCCGGACTGGGTGGTGGACACCGTCCTGGACGGCCAGTCCATCCGCACCGTGACCCCAAAGCTCCTCTCCCCCCTGATCAAGGTGGGCTACCCGGTGCTGGGGATCATTTGCCTGGCCGTGGCCCTGTTTCTGGCCCTTTTGGAGGGCAGGTTCACCCTGTTCGTCGGGGTGTACCTGGCCATGGCCCTCGCCATCTTTCTCCTGCGGTGGCTGCTCCCCGGGCGGCTGGTGGAGCGGCAGCTCCGGGTGTTCCGGGAGAGCTACGGGGGCGACAGCGTCCCCTGCCGGCTGGTGTTCTGGCCCCAGGGGCTGGTGCTCCACAACCTGACCTCCGGCGGCCATGTGGACCTGCGCTATGAGGCCGTCCGGCGGCTGGTCCGCTACAAGGGCTACCTGATCCTGATCACCGCCGCCAAGCAGATGACCCTTCTGACCCCGGCGGACCTGGAGCGGTATCCGGACCTGCCGGACTACCTGAAGGCCAAGTGCTCCGGGGCCAAGCGGAAGGGCTTTTGATTCCCTTTGTTTCATGTGAAACATTCCCCCTCGCGGGGCCGAATACATCGAAAAAACACCCAAGAAAGGAAGCATCTATGGCAAAGAAACGTGAATCCGGCCTGGGCCGGGGGCTGGACGCCCTGATGGGCGTGGGTCCCGCCTCTCTGCTGGAGGACAGCGAGGGGGGCGGCGTCACCATGCTGCCCATCGCCAAGGTGGAGGCCAACGCCGCCCAGCCCCGAAAGCAGTTTGACGCCGAGGGCATCGACGCCCTGGCCGACAGCATCGCCACCCACGGCATTTTACAGCCCATCACCGTGCGGCGGCTGGACTCGGGCTACTACCAGATCATCTCCGGCGAGCGCCGCTGGCGGGCCGCCCGGCAGGCCGGTCTGAACGAAGTGCCGGTGCTGATCATCGAGGCCGACGACCGGAAGGTGATGGAGCTCTCCCTGATTGAAAACCTGCAGCGGGAGGACCTGAACCCCATGGAGGAGGCGGCGGGCTACCAC
The DNA here is from genome assembly GCA_959602365.1 of uncultured Eubacteriales bacterium. Lineage (GTDB taxonomy): Bacteria > Bacillota > Clostridia > Oscillospirales > Oscillospiraceae > UMGS1766. The sequence goes on along the minus strand of CAUGSS010000006.1, from coordinate 21,719 downwards.
AAGCTGATGGAGGACTTCGGCCTGACCCAGGAGGAGTGCGCCCAGCGGGTGGGCAAATCCCGCCCCGCGGTGGCCAACGCCCTGCGGCTTCTGCACCTGCCGGAGCCCATTCAGGCCATGGTGGAGGACGGACGGCTTTCCGCCGGCCACGCCCGGTGCCTGGTCCCCGTGGCCGACCCGGCCCTGCAGCAGAAAATCGCTGAAAAAGTGGCCGGGGACGAGCTCTCCGTCCGCCAGACCGAGCAGCTGGTCAAGCAGCTCACCCGGCCCGCCAAGGAGCCAAAGCCCCAGAAGCCCGATCCCCTGGGGGTGGATTACGCCGCCGTGGCCGCCAAGGAGCTGGGGGACAAGCTGGGCCGCCGGGTCAAAATCGTCACCGGCCGCCGCAAAGGCCGACTGGAGCTGGAATACTACGGCGTAGACGATTTGAACGGCCTGCTGGAGGAGCTCTCCCGGCTCAACCGCCGCCAGGGCTGAACCCGGAAGGACACAAACCGTATTTCACACAGTGAGGAGAGAAACACCCTTATGTTGGATATCAAGTTTATCCGGGACAACCCGGAAGTGGTCAAGCAAAACATCCGCAACAAATTCCAGGACGAAAAGCTGCCCCTGGTGGACCAGGTCATCGACCTGTACGCCCGGCAGCTGGAGGCCAAGCAGGGGGCCGAGGCCCTCCAGGCCAACCGCAACGCCCTGTCCAAGCAGATCGGCGCCCTGAAGGGCAGGGCCAAGAAGGAGCCGGAAAAGGCCGCCGAATACGACGCCCAGGCCGCCGCCCTCCAGGAGCAGGTGGTCCGGGAGGCGGAAGAGCGGGAGCGGCTGGAGCAGCAGGCCTCGGAACTGGCCGCCCAGGTCCGGGAGATTTTGCTGAAAATCCCCAACATCATCGACCCCAGCGTCCCCATCGGCCCCGACGACTCCCACAACGTGGAGGTTCAGCGCTTCGGGGAGGCCAAGGTGCCCGACTTTGAAATCCCCTATCACGCCGACATCATGGCCGCCTTCAACGGCCTGGACCTGACCAGCGCCCGGCGGGTCAGCGGCACCGGCTTCTACTACCTGCTGGGGGACATCGCCCGGCTCCACGAGGCGGTGCTGGCCTACGCCCGGGACTTTATGATCGACAAGGGCTTCACCTATGTGATTCCCCCCTATATGATTCGGGGGGAGATGGTGGAGGGGGTCATGTCCTTCCCCGAGATGGACGCCATGATGTACAAGATCGAGGACCCGGACAACAAGGACCCCCGGAACAGCCTCTACCTGATCGGCACCAGCGAGCACTCCATGATCGCCCGGTTCAACGGCCAGATCATCCCCGAGGACCAGCTGCCCCTGACCCTGACCTCCTACTCCCCCTGCTTCCGCAAGGAGAAGGGCTCCCACGGCCTGGAGGAGCGGGGCGTCTACCGCATCCACCAGTTCGAAAAGCAGGAGATGATCGTCATCTGCAAGCCCGAGGACAGCATGGCCTGGTATGAAAAGCTGTGGCAGAACTCGGTGGAGCTGTTCCGCTCCCTGGACATCCCGGTGCGCCAGCTGGAGTGCTGCTCCGGCGACCTGGCCGACCTGAAGGTCAAGAGCTGCGACATCGAGGCCTGGTCCCCCCGGCAGCAGAAGTACTTCGAGGTGTGCTCCTGCTCCAATCTGGGGGACGCTCAGGCCAGACGGCTGGGCATCCGCTATAAGGAGAGCTACGAGGTCACCGACAAAAAGGGCAAGACCGTCACCAAGACCCGCACCGTGCTGGCCCACACCCTGAACAACACCTGCGTGGCGCCCCCCCGGATGCTGATCGCCTTCCTGGAGAACAACCTCCAGGCCGACGGCAGCGTGGTCATCCCCGAGGCCCTGCGCCCCTATATGGGCGGCAAGGCGAAGCTGGAAAAAGTTTCCACTTATATCCCGCCCCAGAACTGAGCTCCGCGCCCGGCTGGAGCGCCGAGAGAAAGAGAGGTTTTGTCTATGTTTTGGCTTGTGGTGATTATCCTTGTGATCGTCGTCATCGCATACAGCAGCAGCAAAAAGAAAAAGGCCCGGCAGAGCGGTCAGCCGGGCGGCCAGGCTCCAAACCAGGCCGGCCTGCGCCAGGGGATGGAATGGCTGACCCACCATCCCTTCACCCCTCAGGTGCTGGAGTTCTACGCCGGCCTGTGGAGCCCCGAGGGCAAACTCTATCAGGCCTCCCAGCAGGGAGAGCCCCCCATCGCCTCCTTCGTCATCCACGCCGGCCAGGACGGCACCTATGAGACGGTGTACCTGAAGGACGGCACTTCCTTTGACAGCAATGTGAGCCAGTTCCCCTCCATGGGGGGAAACCACCCCTTCCTCCTGGACACCCCGGAGAAGCGGGCCGCCCTGGAGCGGTATCTCTTTGACGGGCTGAGCAAGCTGCCCACCCTGAACGGAACCCAGGGCCGTCTGACGGTGGTGCCCGGCGTGAGTGCCGGCGCCGCGGGAAAACGCCCCGCCTCCAAGGCCAGCGCCACCGCCTCCGCCAAGACCTCCGGTGCGTCCAAGACCGGCGCGCCCCCAAAAGCCGGGGACAAGCTGGACCAGGACGCCTTCGCCAGGGCCTTCGCCCACATGAGCGGCGGCGGCGACACCCCGCCCAAGGCCCCCCAGGCCGCCCAGCCGGAGGCCCCCAAACGTGCCCCCGCCAAGCCGGAGCCGCCCAAATCCCAGCCCCCCAAGGGCAGCGCACCCCCGAAAGCCGGGGACGCCATCGACCAGGACGCCTTCGCCAGGGCCTTCGCCCATATGAGCGGCGGCGCCACCCCGCCCAAGGCCCCCCAGACCGCCCAGCCGGAGCCCCCCAAGCACGCCCCCGCCAAGCCGGAGGCCCCCCAGCCGGAAGCGCCCAAGCCTGCTGCGTCTGATGACGACAGCCACAAGCGCTTTGTCACCGACATCTTGGGGTATTACCACAATCTCTGGAACCGGGAGAACGGCAGTCTGTACACCGAGCTGGACAATATGCCCATCCGCTGCTTCACAATCCAGGTCCGGGCGGACAAGCTGGTGGAGTCGGTGTGGCTGGAGGGGGATGAAATCCCCCTGGTCAGCGACACCGAGTTCTCCAAGCTCAGCCCCGAAAACGCCTCGGTCTATCCCCTGGCCGAGCCGGCCCAGAACCAGCTGTTCGGGCTGATCCGGGACTACCTGCTCCATCTGGGCACCGTGGAGCTGCGGGGGGACAGCTTCTATCCCCTGAGACCCGGCCAGGCCCCCGCAGGCCAGGGCGCCGCTTCCGGCGCCTCCTCCAGCGGCACCTCCTCCGGCGGCTCCGCCCCCGCCGGCAAGGGCGCCCAGGGCGCCGGCAAGATGGATCAGGACGCCCAGCTGCGCGCCCAGGTCCAGGCCATGCTGGAGCGGCAGAAAAAAGACAATCCCCCGAAAAAGTGATCCCGCACCCTGTCCTCCCCACCGGCGGACGGGGTACCGGACAGAGGGGGCGGGCCGGGGCGCGGAACCGCTCCGCCAACCGGCTCTGACGCACCACCACTGACCGGCGCTCCGGCGCCAGAGAGGAGAGTTCGTTTCCATGACCGAACCGGAAAAACTGCACCCGGAATCCCGGGGTGAAGAGACCCCGACGGAACAGCCCCCCTTTGTCCCCTCCCCGGTATCCCGGCGGATCTGGGCCTGGATGGGGGTGGCCTACATGCTGCTGATCATCGCGCTGATGACCTACTGGATCGCCACCGCGTCCCTGCTGCAGGGCATCACCGGCATCATGCTCTTCCCCCTGCTGGGGGCCCTGTGCGCCCAGGGAATCAACAACGCCCGGCTGTGCCGCCGGGGTGAGCGGGGGGGCAGCTTTGCCCTGCTCTCCCTCACCGCCGCCCTGATGGGGCTGCTGGCCCTGGCCACCCTGGCCCTGGGCATCTTCCAGCTCCTGGGCGCCTGGGGGGTGTGAGCCATGCCGGACATCCAGGCGCTGCTGCGGGCCGGCCTCACCCAGCTGGGGCTCTCCCCGGACACCGCGCCGCAGCTGGAGCGTTACGGCCAGCTGCTGGCAGAAAAGAATCAGGTCATGAACCTGACCGCCATCACCGACCCGGTGGAAGTGGCCCAAAAACATATGCTGGACTGCGCCGCCCTGCTGGGGGCGGCCCGGTTCCAGGGCAAGTCGGTCATTGATGTGGGCAGCGGCGCGGGCTTCCCGGGGCTGGTGCTCAAGCTCTGCGAGGGGAGCATTGACCTGACGCTGCTGGACAGCCTGCAAAAGCGGGTGGACTGGCTGGAGGAGGCGGCCCAGGCCCTGGGGGTCTCCGTGACCGCGCTCCACGGCCGGGCCGAGGAGCTGGGGAAAACCCCGGAACTGCGGGAGCAGTTCGACATCGCCACCGCCCGGGCGGTGGCTGACCTGCGCATCCTCTGCGAGCTCTGCCTCCCCCTGGTCAAGGTGGGGGGCGTGTTCCTGGCCATGAAGGCGGAGGACTGCCGGGACGAGGTGGACGCCGCGGGGCGCTGCATCTCCCTGCTGGGGGGACGGCTGCTGAAGAGCTACACCTATCAGGTGCCCGGCACGGATCTGACCCGCCGGGTGATCCGGGTGGAAAAAATTGCTCCCACGGCGGAGAAGTATCCCCGCCGCTTTGCCCGGATCCAAAAAGCCCCGCTCTGAGGCATAAACCGGGCGGCCGCGGCAAAAAAACCCGGCGGTCTGCCCCTGATTTCCCGGGAAAAACATTGAAAAGCAGAGCATTCTGTGATAAGGTAGCTTTAGGAAAGTAGGGATCCCCATGAGCATCGGCACCGCCATCGTCATCACCTCCGGCAAGGGAGGCACAGGAAAGACCTCCACCGCCGCCGGCGTGGCCGCCTGCCTGGCCGCCATGGGGCACCGGACGCTGTGCCTGGACGGGGACATCGGCCTGCGCAACCTGGATCTGGTGCTGGGCATGACCGATCAGGCCCTGATGGACTTCACCGACGTGATCGAGCACCGGTGCAGCCTGGAGCGGGCCGCCGTGGAGCACAGGGAATTGAAAAACCTCTTTCTGCTCACCGCGCCGGTGACCCTCCCCGCCGGGGTAGATGAGGACGGCATGCGCCGCCTGATGCGCCAGGTGCGGGAGCAATTTGACTTCTGCATCATCGACTCCCCCGCGGGAGTGGGGGCCGGCTTTCAGCTGGCCACCTGTGCCGCCGACCGGGCCCTTTTGGTCAGCAGCACCGACTATGCCGCCCTGCGGGACGGTCAGGCCGCCGTCCAGCGGCTGCGCCGGCTGAATATCCCCCTTCACCTGGTGGTCAACCGGGTAAAGCCCCGGCTGCTGCGCAAACTGCGCATGAACATTGACGACGCCATGGACCAGACCGGCCTTCCCCTGCTGGGCATGGTGCCCGAGGACGAGACCGTCCCCCTGGCCGCCGCCCGGGGAACCAGCATCATCACCGTGGCCCGCAAAGGGGCGGCGCAAGCCTATTACAACATCGCCCGGCGCATCACCGGAGAGCGGGTTCCTCTGATGCGCTTCTGACGTCTGACAGAACCCGAAACCATAACAGAGAAAGGAAGTGTGACCCCCATGAACATTGCGCTCATCGCCCACGACAACCGAAAAGAGTTGATGATCCAGTTCTGCATTGCCTACTGTGGGATTCTCTCCAAACATACCATCTGTGCCACCGGCACCACAGGCCGGGTGGTGGCCGACGCCACCGGCATGGACGTCAAGCTGTTCATGAGCCGGGCTCACGGCGGCGTCCAGCAGATCGGCGCCCGCATCACCTATGATGAGATCGACATGGTGCTCTACTTCTCCTACCCCAAGGACGAGGAGGACGAGGCCAGCCTGACCTATATCCGCAAGCTCTGCGACGAGCACAACGTGCCCATCGCCACCAACCTGGCCACTGCCGAGATGCTGATCCAGGGACTGGCCCGGGGCGACCTGGACTGGCGGGAGATCGCCCATCCCAGAAACAAGCAGCGGCCCCTGTGAGGGCGCCGGAAGGACAGCGCACAGAAGAGAGAACACAACCAGACAGGTACAATCCGCAATGAAGCCGCACGAGTACGCCCCAGCCCCTTCGGCCAGAGAACAGGGCCACAGGCTGGAAGCCCTGCCACGAAAAGAGGGGCGGAAGACAGCGGCGGAGCGGGGCCGGAGACGGCCGCGGTCCCCTTCCCGCGCCCCAGAAGGACAAGAGGACGCCCTGACCCCCTGCACTGCGCTACAGGGAGCCAGCGGCGTTGAATTTGGGTGGCACCACGCAAAGCAGAGCCTGCTTGCGTCCCAAAGCGGTCAATACCGGGGGACGAGAGCAGGGCTTTGCCTTTTTTTCGTCTTTTTGGGCGGTCTCTTTCCTATCCCTCCGCCGCACTGCCATTCCCCTGTCATACTGAGTGCTTCTCCCTGTCATCCTGTGCCTTTTTCCACTGTCATTCTGTGCCCCCTTTTCCCCTCATTCTGAGCCTCTTGCCCTTCCATTTTGAGCCTCTTTCCCCATCACCCTGATTCTCTTTCCCCTGTTATCCTGATTCTCTTTTCTCTGTCATCCTGAGCGCAGCGAAGGATCTTCTTCCCCAAACTCGCCGGACCCAGAAAAAAGATCCTTCGTCGGCTTCGCCTCCTCAGGATGACGCAGAGAGAAACGGCAAGCTCCTCAGGATGACATGGGAAAACTGTGCGCTCCTCCGAATGACAAGAGGGAAACAAAGCCCCTCCGGATCACAAGGAAAGTGGAAGCGCCTCTGTTTCTCTGCCATCCTGCACCGTTTCCCGCCATCCTGAGATTCTTTCCCCCGTTATCCTGATTCTCTTTCCCCCGTCACCCTGATTCTCTTTCCCCTGTTATCCTGATTCTCTTTCCTCTGTCATCCTGAGCGCAGCGAAGGATCTTCTTCCCCAAACTCGCCGGACCCAGAAAAAAGATCCTTCGTCGGCTTCGCCTCCTCAGGATGACGCAGAGAGAAACGGCAAGCTCCTCCGGATGACGCAGAGAGAAACAGCAAGCTCCTCCGGATGACGCAGAGAGAAACAGCAAGCTCCTCAGGATGACGTGGAGGGAAACAGCAAGCTCCTCGGGATGACGTGGAGGGAAACAGCACGTCCCTCGGGATGACATGGGGGAAAACAGCATACTCCTCCGGATGATACAGGGAAAACAGCATATCTATCAGGACGACACAAGGGGAAACAGCACACTCCTCCGGATGACATGGGGAACCCGTGCCTTCCTCAGAATAACAAGAGGGGAAACCAGCGCGCCCCTCAGGAGGACAGATAAAATCGTTTCAAATCAACCGCACGGGCCGGAACCGGCCCGGGAAAGGACTGTTTATTTTTATGATCAAACCCCGCACCCTCTCGGGCTTTATGGAGCTGCTCCCCGCCCCCCAGCAGCAGATGGAGCGCATCATGGAGACCCTGAGACGCACCTACTCCCTCTACGGCTTCACCCCCCTGGACACCCCCCTCATCGAGGACGCCCAGATTTTGCTGGCCAAGGGGGGCGGCGAGACCGAAAAGCAGATCTACCGCTTCACCAAGGGGGACAGCGACCTGGCCCTGCGCTTTGACCTGACGGTCCCCCTGGCCAAGTATGTGGCCCTGAACTACGGCCAGCTCACCTTTCCCTTCCGCCGCTACCAGATCGGCAAGGTGTACCGGGGGGAGCGGGCCCAGCGGGGCCGGTTCCGGGAGTTTTATCAGGCGGACATCGACATCATCGGGGACGGCGCCCTGGACATCGTCAACGAGGCGGAGATCCCCTCCATCATCTACCGCACCTTCTCCGAACTGGGGCTGAAGCGCTTCGTCATCCGGGTGAACAACCGCAAAATCCTCAACGGCTTCTACGCCATGCAGGGCCTGGAGTCCCAGAGCCAGGCGGTGATGCGCACCGTGGACAAGCTGGACAAGATCGGCGCCGACAAGGTGGGTCAGCTGCTGGTGGAGGAGTGCGGCGTCTCCCCCGCCGCGGCGGAGGAGATCCTGAAGTTCATCGCCATCCGGGGCACCAACGCCCAGGTCCTGGCCGCCCTGGAGGGCTACCGGGGCCGCAATGAGGTCTTTGACGCCGGTCTGGAGGAGCTGGCCACCGTGACCGGCTGCCTGGCCGCCTTCGGGGTGCCCGAGGAGAACTTTGCGGTGGACCTGACCATCGCCCGGGGGCTGGACTACTACACCGGCACCGTCTACGAGACCACCCTGCTGGACCACCCGGAGGTGGGCAGCATCTGCTCCGGCGGCCGGTACGACAACCTGGCCGAATACTACACCAACAAGGCCCTGCCCGGGGTGGGCATCTCCATCGGCCTGACCCGGCTGTTCTATGTGCTGGGGGAGCAGGGGATGCTGAATCCCGACCTGCCCACCGCCCCCGCCGACGTGCTGGTGCTCCCCATGACCGGGGACCTGTCCCCGGCCATCTCCCTGGCCACCTCCCTGCGGGAGGCGGGGGTGCGCACCCAGCTCTACACCGAGAAGAAGAAGTTCAAGGCCAAGATGAGCTATGCCGACAAGCTGGCCATCCCCTTTGTGGTCTTTTTGGGGGAGGACGAAATCTCCGCCGGGGCGGTGAAGTGGAAGGATCTCTCTTCGGGCGAGCAGTACACTGCCCCGGAGCAGGAGGCCATCGCCGCCATCGCCGCCGCCATCGCCGCCCGGCAGGGAGGCAAGCCCATCCGGGAGTAACCCTCCCGGCCTTCCGGGGCGGGCAAAGAAACGGCGGCAGGCAAAGGAGGGCGGCGGCCCGCCCGGGCCCTTTTCCGCCCCGCCTCTGCCCGGCAAACTGTGACCCACGGCATCAACTCAGGTGAGACAAGCAATGGAGGTAGAACAAGGGATGAAAATCGGTGTGCTGGACGCCGGAGGCGGCTTCCGAGGCGTCTATGGCTGCGGGGTGTTGGACACCTGTCTGGACAGAGGGATACACTTCAACTACGCCATCGGCGTCTCCGCCGGCAGCGCCAACCTGGCCTCCTATCTGGCAGGCCAGCGGGGGCGCAACTACACCTTCTACACAGTCTACGGCTTCCGCAGGCAATACGCCAGCTTCGGCAACTTTATCCGCAAACACAACTATGTGGACCTGGACTATGTGTACTCCACCCTGTCCAACTCCGACGGGGAAAATCCCCTGGACTACGACGCCTTCGCGGCCAACCCGGCGGAATTTTACGCGGTGGCCTGTGACGCCCGCACCGGAGAGACCGTCTATCTGGACCGCAGCTATGTCTCCCGGGACAATTTCGCCGTGTGCAAGGCCTCCAGCGCCCTGCCGGTGGCCTGCCAGCCCCAGCGCATCGGGGAGCGGCTGTTCTTTGACGGGGGGATGGCCGATCCGGTGCCGGTGGCCAAGGCCTTTGCCGACGGCTGCGACAAGGTGGTGCTCATCCTGACCAAGCCGAGGGACACCCTGCGCACCCCAAAAGACGACGCCACATTCGCCCGGATTCTGCGCCGAACCTATCCTCAGGCGGCGGAGCAGCTCTCCCTGCGCTGGAAAAAATACAACGACGGGGTTGCCCTGGCCAAAGAGTATGAGGCGGCGGGAAAGCTGCTGCTGCTCTCCCCGGACTCCATCGGCCATATGTCCACCCTGAAGCGGACCAAAGAGGACATGGACATGCTCTATGAGAAAGGCCTCCGGGACGGGGCCAAAGTGCCGGAATTTCTGGGGCTGTGAGGCCGGGCCGAATGGACAAAAGCACGAGGTGATTGACTTGGCAATTCCGAAATACGATCAATGCTACCGGCCCGTTCTGACCGCCCTGGCCGACGGGCAGGTGCACCGGGTCCGGGAGATCCGGGACAGCGTGGCCCGGCAACTCTCGGTGACCCAGGAGGAACAGGCCCAGCTGCTGCCCAACAGCAGCCAGACCACCTTTTCCAGCCGGGTGAGTTGGGCAGGCACCTACCTGCTGAAAGCCGGGCTGGTGCGCCGGCCGGCCCGGGGCTGCTATCAGCTGACGGAGGAGGGCCGGCGGGCGCTGAACACCCCGGGGCTGGAGATCGACAACCGGTACCTGATGCGCTTCCCCTCCTTCGTGGAATTTTTCCAGTCTCGTAACGGAGGCCAGTACGGCACCACCCAGCCCGCCGCACCGGCAGGGCAGCCCGGGCAGGCGCCGGAGCCCCTCCAGGCCCGGGAGACCCCCCAGGACACCATTGAGGCGGCCATGGGGCAACTCAACGCCGCCCTGGCCCAGGAGCTGATGGAGGAGATCATGGCCCAGTCCCCGGAATTTTTCGAGCATCTGGTGGTCCAGCTGCTGCTGAAGATGGGCTATGGCGGCCCCTTTGAGGACGCGGGGATTGTCACCGGCCGCACCGGCGACGGGGGCATTGACGGGGTCATCAAGGAGGACAAGCTGGGCTTCAGCCAGATCTACCTCCAGGCCAAGCGCTGGGCGCCGGACACCGTCGTCTCCCGGCCGGAGATCCATAAATTCTGCGGCGCCCTCCAGGACCGGGGCGGCTCCAAGGGGCTGTTCATCACCACCTGCAAATTCTCCCCCAACGCCATCGAGACCGCCCAGCGGCAGCACATCGTGCTGGTGGACGGGGATACCCTGACCCGGCTGATGATCGAGTACAACATCGGCGTCTCCCCGGTGCAGACCTATACCATCAAACAGCTGAACTCCGACTTTTTCAGCCAGGACCAGTAAACACAAATTGTAATGAGGTGTCAACCATGTTTCAATCCAGAACCCACACCTGCGGCCAGCTGCGGCTGAGCGACGCGGGCAAGACCGTCACCATCGCCGGATGGATGGAAAACGTCCGGGAGGTGGGCCAGAATTTCGCCTTCGTCATCGTCCGGGACTTCTACGGCACCACCCAGGTGGTCATCGAGGACGAGGAGATGATGTCCGTCGTCAAGCCCCTGAACAAGGAGTCCACCATCCAGGTCACCGGCACGGTGCGGGAGCGGGCCAGCAAGAACCCCAAGATGGCCACCGGCGAGGTGGAGATCGTCCCCAGCGAGATCAAGGTGCTGGGCCGCTGCCGCCACAACGAGCTGCCCTTTGAGATCAACCGCAGCCGGGAGGCGGACGAGTCCGCCCGGCTCAAGTACCGCTATCTGGACCTGCGCAACCCGGCGGTGCGGGACAACATCGTGCTGCGGTGCAATGTGGTCTCCGCCCTGCGCCAGGCCATGACCGAGCACGGCTTTCTGGAGATCACCACCCCGATCCTGACCGCCTCCTCCCCGGAGGGGGCCAGAGACTACCTGGTGCCCTCCCGGAAGCACCCGGGCAAGTTCTACGCCCTGCCCCAGGCCCCCCAGCAGTTCAAGCAGCTGCTGATGACCGCCGGCTTCGACCGCTATTTCCAGATCGCCCCCTGCTTCCGGGACGAGGACGCCCGGGGCGACCGCTCCCCCGGCGAGTTCTACCAGCTGGACATGGAGATGGCCTTCGCCACCCAGGACGACGTGTTCGCGGTGCTGGAGGACGTGCTGCCCCCCATCTTCGCCAAGTACGGCAAGTATGACATCGCCTCCGCCGCCCCCTTCCGCCGCATCCCCTACCGGGAGGCCATGGAGGTCTACGGCACCGACAAGCCCGACCTGCGCATCGACCTGACCCTCCAGGACGTGACCGGCATCTGCGCTGAGACCGAGTTCGGCCCCTTCCAGGCCGAGTGCGTGAAGGCCGTCGTGGTCTCCGGCTGCAAGCTGGCCCGGAAGGCTATCGACAAGCTGTGCGCCGAAGTGGAGGTCCAGGCCGGGGAGAAGGCCTACTGGTGCAAGGTGGACGACTCCGGCGCCCTGACCGGCGGCGTCAGCAAGTTCCTCCAGGACAAGAAAGAGGCTCTGACGGCGGCCCTGGGCCTGAAGGCCGGGGATTTTGTGGGCTTCACCGCCGGCAAGCGCTCCGCCGCCCAGAAGACCGCCGGGGTGCTGCGCAGCAAGCTGGGCCAGGCCTGCGAGGGCCACATGGACACCGAGCGCTATGAGTTCTGCTGGATCGTGGACTTCCCCATGTACGAGATCGGGGAGGAGTCGGGAGAGCTGGAGTTCTGCCACAACCCGTTTTCCATGCCCTCCGGCGGCTTGGATGTGCTGCTGAAGGCGGAGCGGGGGGAGATCGACCCCCTAGAGATCACCGCCGACCAGTACGATCTGGTGTGCAACGGCGTGGAGCTGTCCTCCGGCGCGGTGCGGAACCATGACCCGGAGATCATGGTCAAGGCCTTCGAGCTGGTGCGGCTGGGCGAGGAGGACGTGAAGGCGAAGTTCCCCGCCATGTACAACGCCTTCACCTACGGCGCGCCCCCCCACGCGGGCATCGCCCCCGGGGTGGACCGGATGGTCATGCTGCTCTCCGGCGAGGACTCCATCCGGGAGGTCATCCCCTTCCCCATGAACAAAAACGCCCAGGACGTGATGATGGGCTCCCCCTCCGCCGTGGAGCCCAAGCAGCTGGAGGAAGTGCATATCGCCATCGTAGGCGACGTGGAGGAATAAGTTTTCCACAGCACTTCCCCTTGTCTCCCATGAAAGGGGAGGTGCCCCGCAGGGGCGGAGAGGTCTCTCTTCCTGCGCCGCCCCTGTTATCCTGAGAAACCACATTTTTCCCTCCTGTCATCCCAGCCAGCCCCGCCTCCCTTCCTGTCATCCTGAGGAGGCGAAGCCGACGAAGAATCTTCTTCTCCCCAACCGCTGGACGGCAAAAAAAGATCCTTCGCTCCGCTCAGGATGACAGAGGGGAAAGCGCCCAGGATGACATAGAGTGAAAGTGCTCAGGATGACATTTCCCCCGCCCCTGTCATCCTGAGGAGCGCCTGCGACGAAGGATCTTCTTCCTACAGCCGCAGACGGCGAAAGAAAATCCTTCGCTCCGCTCAGGATGACAGAGGGGAAAGCGCCCAGGATGACAATGGGGGGATGTGCTCAGGATGCCATTTCCCCCGCCCCTGTCATCCTGAGGAGCGCCAGCGACGAAGGATCTTCTTCCCCCAACCGCTGGGCGGCAAAAAAAGATCCTTCGCTCCGCTCAGGATGACAGAGGGGAAAGCGCCCAGGATGACAATGGGGGATGTGCTCAGGATGACAATGGGTGGTGTGCTCAGGATGACATTTCCCCCCGCCCCTGTCATCCTGAGGAGCGCCAGCGACGAAGGATCTTTTTACCCCATGACCGCCGGGCGGCAAAAGAAGATCCTTCGCTCCGCTCAGGATGACATAGAGTGAAAGTGCTCAGGAGGACAGAAGGGAAGCGCTCAAGAGGTCAACGAAGGAACACACTCAGCAGGCCTAGACGGAAAGCGTCCTGAAAGAAAGCCAATGGAAAAAGTCCGGACGGCAGAAAAAGGGCACTCCAACCGTACAGCAGGGCCTTCTATCCATATGAGGAAAACAAAGCTCCGCTCCGGAGCGGCCGCGTGGGGCCGTCTCCAGGGCGGAATTCCATTTTACGCGATCTTCCCCGCCGGGGCGGGATCAATCCAGATAGTCTCCCACCGGGCTGGTATTGTACTGCTTGATGACCTTGACTATCATGGAGCCGTCAGGCTGCTCCGTCTCCTCCAGAATCCGATACTTGGTGTGGCTGCGCTCCAACCCCTTCTTATATTGTTCCACCTCCTGGCGGACCCAGCGGATAGCGCTCTCCGGCTGCTCCTCTTCCTTTGTCATAAAATGCAGCGTCTGACAGATACAGGCGGCTTTTACCCGTTTCATATTCCATGTTCCTCCGTTTCTGAAAGATCAGCCGGGGCGGCGGAGGGCCGCCCAGCCCCGGTACAATTTTTATTCTATTCCGTTTTTCAGAACTTTTCAAAGGTGTTTTTCCACAAAAATAGAAAAATATTTTGTTATATGTACTTATTATAAAAGCATAGTCCTCCCGCCATTCCGGTCTCGCCCTCCTGTTATTCCGGGCTTTCCCCCTGTCCTCCTGAATTTTCCCCTTCTGTCATCCTGAGTACATCCCCCATTGTCATCCTGGGCGCTTTCCCCTCTGTCATCCTGAGCGCAGCGAAGGATCTTCTTTCGCCGCCCGGCGGTCTTGGGGCAAAAAGATCCTTCGTCGCTGCCGCTCCTCAGGATGACGGGAATGTGGAAGATGTCATCTTGAGCGCTTCCCTCTGTCTTCCTGAGTACATCCCCCATTGTCATCCTGGGCGCTTTCCCCTCTGTCATCCTGAGCGCAGCGAAGGATCTTCTTTCGCCGCCCGGCGGTCTTGGGGCAAAAAGATCCTTCGTCGCTGCCGCTCCTCAGGATGACGGGAATGTGGAAGATGTCATCTTGAGCGCTTCCCTCTGTCTTCCTGAGTACATCCCCCATTGTCATCCTGGGCGCTTTCCCCTCTGTCATCCTGAGCGCAGCGAAGGATCTTCTTTCGCCGCCCGGCGGTCTTGGGGCAAAAAGATCCTTCGTCGCTGCCGCTCCTCAGGATGACGGGAATGTGGAAGATGTCATCTTGAGCGCTTCCTTCTGTCTTCCTGAGTACATCCCCCCCATTGTCATCCTGGGCGCTCTCCCCTCTGTCATCCTGAGCGCAGCGAAGGATCCTTTTTCGCCGCCCGGCGGTCTTGGGGCAAAAAGATCCTTCGTCGCTGCCGCTCCCCAAGATGACGGGAAGAGATCAGAAAACCCTCAAAAAAAATAAACAAATCCTTTAGAAACTGAATACAATTCCAGTCCGGCTGCGTTATACTTGATAGAAGATGCATCTCACGAGAGGAGGCGGCCGACATAGAACCCATCACATTAGAACAGCTGGTCGACCGCTACCAGGACCTGGTGTTCACCCTGTGCTACCGGATGGTGGGCAACTATTTTGAAGCCCAGGATCTGACCCAGGAGACCTTCCTCTCGGCCTGGAGCGCCCTGGACCGGTTCGACGGACAGCATGAAAAGGCCTGGCTGTGCCGCATCGCCGCCAATAAGTGCACCGACTTTCTCCGCCGCCGGCGGCTGCAGCTGGTGCCCGACGGAGAGGAGGCCCTGCCCTGGGTCCCAGACGCCGCCCCGGATCCGGAGCGGCAGGTGCTGGAACAGGAGGTTCAGGAGGAGCTTCGGTGTGCCTGCGAAACACTGAAAGAGCCCTACCGCTCCACGGCGCTGCTCTACTTTGTGGAGGAGCGCAGCTTCCAGGAGATCGCCGACAACACCGGACAGAACCTCAAAACCGTACAGACCCGGGTCTACCGGGCCAAGGCCCAGCTCAAGAAACTCATCAGAAAGGAGCAGGTACTGTGAATATGCAATTCGACTATCTCAGCGACCAGGCCCTGGAAGAGCTGATCGCCTGTTCTGAAGAGCAGGGCCTGCTCTCCGCCCCCCGGACCATGAAAGCCGAGATTCTGGCCCAGGCCCAGACGGCCCAACCCCCGGAACAAAAGCCCTCTCAGCAAAAACAGTTCATCGCCTACTGCCTTCGGGTGGCCATGGCCACCGCCGCCTGCCTGGTCATGCTCTTCGCCGGCGGCAAGAGCGTGGGCCAATTCTCCCAGTCCGCCCAGCAAAACCCCGCCCTGTCCTCCACCGCCCAGCGGTTCAGTGCCTTCACCGACCAGCTGGAGGAGGGGTACCAGGACATCAACCAAAAGCTCTCCCAATTCTTCATCAATTTTGACTTTGGAGGAAACCGCCATGAATAACCAGAAAAACCGCTTCTGGACCTTCGTCCTCTCCCTGGTGCCCGGGGCCGGGGAGATGTACTTCGGCCTCTACCGCCAGGGCGTCAGCCTGATGCTCTGCTTCTGGGCCCTGTTCATCCTTCCCTTGCTGCTGCAGATTTCCGCGCTGTCCCTGCTGGCCCTGGTGCTGTGGTTCTACAGCTTTCTGCACACCCACAACCTGCGCTCCATGCCCCTGGAGGAGTTCTGCCAGCTGGAGGACTGCTATATCTGGGAAAACCTGTCCATGAACTTCCGCTGGAACCAGAAATACCAGCGCATCGCGGCAGTGGTGCTCATCGTGCTGGGCTGCTTCCTGCTGTGGGAGAACCTGTTCTCCTGGCTGGGCTGGTACCTCTCCGGCCCGCTGTCCAACCTGGTCTACCGGCTGCCCCGGATTGCCCTGGGCGTGCTGGTGCTGCTGCTGGGCGTCTGGCTCATCACCGGCAAGAAGCGGGAGATGAACCAGGAAGAGGATGAGCCCAACTACCGGGATGCCGGCCCCCGGCAGACCCCGCCCTATTCCGGCGGCCCCCGGGACCCCTGGGGCAACCAGCCCCCTGCCGCCCCGGTGTTCCGCGCCGCCCCGGAGCAGGGCAGCTCCAACGCCGCCCCCAACGGCCCGGCAGCCAACCCTGCCGCGCCCCAGGGTGCCCAGCCCCGGCAGGGCGGCGATCCCTGGCAGGTGAGCGGCCAGACCCCTCAGGCTCCCGCCCAGAACGGCCCGGCCGCCTCCGGTGAAACCGCCGGCGAGAGCGGACAGGGCGGACAGGAAGGTGACGGCCATGCGGACGCATAAAGTGGGTACCCTCACCCTGGGATGCATGCTCATCCTCTTTGGGGTGCTGTTCCTGGTGCACCTGTTCACCGGGTTCATGAGCTTCCAGTTCATCTTCCGGCTCTGGCCGGTGGTGTTCCTGCTGCTGGGGGTGGAGGTGCTGCTCAGCGCCATCCCCACCAAGCGCTTCCAGTTCACCTTCAGCGCCGGCTCGGTGGTGCTGCTCATCATCATGATGATCTTTGCCATGATGATGGCGGGATCAGAGCAGTTCATCGAAGCGCTGGATCACTATCCCTGGCTCTATTCCTGAAGCCATCAAAAGACGCGCGGACGGCCCTCTCATACAGGCCGGCCGCGCGGCTATGGGTCCGGGGTGTTCTCCGGTGAGGGGTTAATGTTCAAAAAGCTCCACCGGCCGGCGGGTCTGCCTCCGCCATTCCGCCCTCTGTTCCGCCTTCTGCTGCCTGCGCCAGCGCTTGGTGCCCCGCAGCGGGTGAGTCCGCACAGCCTGGGCATATCGAAAGCCGTCATGGTCCTGAATATAGTCCAGATATCCGGCGATGGAATCCGCCCCGATGTGCTGGAGATGATAGCCAGGGATGACGCTTTTGCTCTCGTCCGAGCGGGTATTTTTGTGGAGCAGCTTCAGCGATGCCTTTCCCCAGGCGGGTACCACCATCCACTGATCCATCTTGGAGCAAATCCGGATGGTCCCGTCCTCCGTCCACAGTTTGAATCCATACTGTTTACACCTTCCGCCCAACAGGGTGCGCTCCCGCCGGAAAGCGGCGACAGCGGAGGAACAGTGGGGACACATATGCCATCCCGCCCGGACTCCGGACGCAAAGGAGTCAAAGCGCAGCTGATGTTCCGGTCTGATCCGCCGGGCATAGCCGCACCCAGGCATATGAAGCAGCCTCTTTTTGCTGTTTTTGCTGGCGATCATCATGAAAAACACCTCCCATTTCTTTCCTCAGTATAGGGGAGGTGCTGTCCCAAAAACCGGTCTTTTGCCGCTTCCCGCTAAAATGGTCCAAAAAAACAGGCCGCCCCGCTTGTGTCGGGGCGGCCTGTCAGATGTGACCGTAAAATGATGTTTTACTCCTGGGGCTTGGAGGCGCTGCCGCCCTCCCCCTTGTTTCCGCCGCTGCGGCGGCGGGAGCGGTGGCGGCGGGGCCTGGACTTGCCGGTCCCCTCGCCCTGGCCCTGCTGGGCCTGTCCCGCGCCCTGGGGGGCAGCCGCCTTGGGCTGCTGCTGGGGCGCCTGGGCCTCCCCGGCGGGTCTCGGCCCGGAGGAGCCGCGCCGGTGGGAGCGATGGCGGCGGCGGGCAGACTTCTCCTTCTCCCCGCCTCCGGCCTTTCCCTCCCCGGAAGCGGCCTGCCCGCCCCTGGGTTCCTGCGCGGGAGCTGCCGGGGCGGCGGGGGCCGGAGTCTTGACCCGGGCGTCCCGGAGATGGGCCGCCTGGCGCTGGGCCCGCTCCGCCGGGTCGGGCAGCTCATACCCCTCGGGCCGCTTGCCCTTGCCCGAGCGGATGACGGTGATATCGGCGTTGGAGTACACCTGAGGGTTCTCCGGGTCGTCATCCAGCCGCACCTTTACCTTCTCCCGCAGCAGCTGCACCGAGTTCACCGTACCCACCCCGTCCGGGGTCTCCACCAAACTCTCCAGCTTGGGGGTGCGCTTGAGCACGTCCTCATAGGCCTCCTGCTCGTACTTCAGGCAGCACATCAGCCGCCCGCAGGCCCCGGAAATCTTCGTGGGATTCAGTGAGAGGTTCTGGGTTTTGGCCATCTTGATGGACACCGGATGGAAGTCATTCAAAAAGGCGTTGCAGCAGTAGGGTCTGCCGCACACGCCCAGGCCGCCCAGCATCTTGGCCTCATCCCGGACGCCGATCTGGCGCAGCTCGATGCGGGTGTGGAACACGCCGGCCAGATCCCGCACCAGGGCCCGGAAGTCCACCCGGCCCTCAGAGGTGAAGAAAAAGAGGATCTTGCTGCCGTCGAAGTTGTACTCCACCTCCACCAGCTTCATCTCCAGCCCGTGGTCCTGGATCTTCTGCTGACAGATCTGGAAGGCCCGCTTCTCCTTCTCCCGGTTTTCCTCCACGGTCCTGCGGTCGGCCTCGGTGGCCTTGCGCACCACCGGCCGCAGGGGGGAGACCAGCTCCATCTCGTCGATGAGCCGGTTGCCCTCCACGCACTCGCCGAACTCCACCCCCCGGCTGGTCTCAATGATGACCCGCTCGCCGGGGGCCACGGTGAGGCCGTTGGGGTTGAAATAGTATGCTTTTCCGCCCTCTTTAAAGCGGACGCTGATGATTTCTGTCATAGCTCATGTTCTCCTTGCAAACAATGGCCGGTCAAAGTCCGGCCCCCAGCCAGCCCAGCAGATGGCCCGTCCCCAGGTGGAAGGTGAGCATCCCCCGGGCCCGGCGGCAGCGCTCCGACCACTCCAGCAGCGTTCCGCGGCTCTGGCGGCCGGCCAACTCCCGGGCCTCCCGGCTCTGAAACCGGCCGGTGACCCCCCCCAGGGCGGCATCGTCAAAGATGGCCTCCAGGGCGGCGAGAAATCCCTCCAGCTTCTGGCGGTCGGGCTTATCCCGCTCCAGCTGTACCAGGAAGGCGCACCGCTCCAGCTCGCTGCCGGCGCATAGGGCCCGGGCAAAGGCCGCGGCGTCGGCGTCCTCGGGGACCGCCCCCTCCTGGACATGGAGCAGCGCGCAGCGGGAGCGGATGGTCTCCAGCAGAGCGCCGCTTTGGTCGCACATCAGCAGGAAGGCGGTGTACTCCGGCCCCTCCTCCAGCAGCTTGAGCAGGGCGTTCTGGGCATTCAGATTCAGATTCTGGGCATTGTCGATGAGGTACACCTTCCGGGCGGCCTCATTGGGCCGGATGAAGGCGTCAGAGCGCAGGGCGCGGATGGGGCCGATCTTGATCTCACCGCCGATGTCCTTCTCCTCCATAAAGCGTTCCACCGGGATCACATCCGGGTGGATGCCCTCGCTCACCTTGCGGCAGTCCCGGCACACCCCGCAGGGCTTTCCGTCCGGTCCCTCCGGGGCGGAGCACACCAGCGCCCGGGCCATCTCCAGCCCCCGCTGGCGTCTGGCCTGGGGCGCACCGGTCAGAATGGTGGCGTGAAAGGGAATATGATGCTGTTCCATTGCGCCGCCTCCTGTTCCACACGGTTCAATTCCAGTAATGCTGTGCGCCGTCATCCTGAGCGCTTTTCTCTGTCAGAGTTCTTTCCTCTGTCATCCTAAGCCCTTTCCTCTGTCATCCTGAGCCTTTTTCTCTGTCATCCTGAGCCCTTTCCTCTGTCATCCTGAGCCCTTTCCTCTGTCATCCTGAGCCCTTTCCTCTGTCATCCTGAGTCCTTTTCTCTGTCATCCTGAGTCCTTTTCTCTGTCATCCTGAGCGCAGCGAAGGATCTTCTTTTTGCGTCCGCCGGCTGCGGGGGAACGATCCTTCGTCGCTGCCGCTCCTCAGGATGACAAAAGGGAAAGCACTCCTCAGGATGACAAAAGGGAAAGCACTCCTCAGGATGACAAAAGGGAAAGCACTCCTCAGGATAACAAAAAGGGAAGTGCTCCTCAGGATGACAAAAGAGAGAATGCTCCTAAGGATGACAAGAGGGGAAATGCTCCTAAGGATGACAAGAGGGGAAATGCCTAAGAACGACAGAGTGCGGAAAACGTCCCGGGCCAATTCAAGACGGTTCCACCGTCAAAACTGCGCTATTTTTATCATAACACAGTTTGTACAAATAAGCGAGGATTTTTTCGTCCAGCACTTCGCCCGGGGCGGCCACCGGCACCCCGGGGGGATAGGGGGCGATGGCCTGGGCGGCCACCTTTCCCTCCGCCAGGGCCAGCCGTCCCCGCGCCGCCGGGGCAAACCTGGCCTGCCGTGGGGTCAGAACAGAGCGGGGCAGAGGCGGGGCCTCCAGGTCGGGGAGAAAGGGCGCTCGGCCCTTTAACCCCAGGAAATTCAGCGCCCGCTTGAACCGCAGGATATCCCGCTCCCTGTCGGCGGCGGTCAGAATGCACACCAGGTGGAAGCTGTCCGCCATCTCCACATAGATGCCCATCTCCTCCAGCCGTCCGGCCAGCTTCCGGCCGTCCTCCACCTGGAGCACCAGCCGGCAGGGGTCCAGGCCCGCCCCGGACAGGGGCAGGCTGGGGTAGCTCTCCCGCAGGTCGGCGCACCAGGCGGCCACCCGCCGGAGGGAGCCCCGGCCCTCCTGGTGGAGCCAGGGCCGCAGCCTGTCCAGGGCGGCCATCATCACAAAGGAGGGGGAGCTGGTGCCGGTGAGCTCCGCCGCCCGGCGCAGCCCCCGGATGCCCGCCCCATTGGCGAAAACCAGACCGGTCTGCCCCGGGGCGGGCAGGGTCTTGTGGGCGGAGACCGCCACGCCGTCCGCCCCCTGATAGGGATTGTGGCCCAACAGGCAGTTGGGCTCCCGGGGCAGTACCAGGGGCAGATGGGCCCCGTGGGCGCCGTCCACCAGCAGCCTGGCCCCGTGGCTGCGGCAGATTTTCCCCAGCTCGTCCACATCGCTGAGCACCCCGTAATAGGTGGGGCTGGTCACCAGGGCGGCCTTTGCCTCGGGATGGGCCTGAAACGCCGCCTCCAGCACCTCTGCCGTCATCGGCCCGGTGACGGCGCACTCCGGCTCCCAGGGGCGCAGCAGCCAGACCGGCTTCAGATCAAAGAGGGCCAGGGCGTTGTGCACGCTCTTGTGGCACACCCGGTCCACCAGCACCGTGTCCCCGGGCCGGGTGAACAGGGCAAACAGCGTAAAAATGCCCTGGGTGGAGCCGCCGGTGGAGTAGAAGGCCGCATCCATCCCCCAGTCCCAGGCCCACAGCCGCTCCGACTCCTCCAGCCAGTCGTCCCCGTCCCCGTACAGGTCGCCGGTGGGGGTCAGTTCGGTGAAGTCCAGAGGGGCCAGCGCGTCCCACTCCTCCATGGGCAGCCCCTTTCCCTTGTGGCCGGGCATGTGAAGCCGCAGCGGCTGGTCGGCGGCAAATTTCCTCAGGGAATCGTAAAAATTGTGGTCGGACATAGTGATTACCTCATATATCATTTTTCTTGATCGCGTTTTGCGAAACCCCATCCTATTTCTATCGTTCAAACGCCCTTCCATTCGTCACCGGGGGCTCTTCCCCACCCATGTTATCCTGAAGCACTCCTTCTCCTGTCATACTGAGCACTTCCACCCCTGTCATACTGAGGAGCATTTTCTTTCTTGTCATACTGAGCATTCCCCTCTTTTGTCATCCTGAGCATTCCCCTCTTTTGTCATCCTGAGCATTCCCCTCTTTTGTCATCCTGAG
>CAUGSS010000005.1 GCA_959602365.1 uncultured Eubacteriales bacterium | reverse complement strand
GCTGCGCCGGTGTGATGTGGTTTTATAATGTTTATAATTTTTGCATTAAATTTTTGTGCGGGGGGGGCCGTAAATGCTGGGCCGCCCCCGGCCGTGTATCTTTAACTCGCCTCAGTGCCCCGCCGACCCGAACAGGTTCAGCAGCACACAGCCCACGACGATCAAAATAATGGAGACAATGCCGATCAGATTGATTTTCTGGCCGAATACCAACGCGGAGATAATCGTGGTGGCCACAATGCCCCCGGCACACCAGGTGGCGTAGGCCACCCCCAGATCTATGTTCAGCAGCGCCCTGGAAAACAAGTAAAAGCAGAGGGCATAGAAGATCACACAGCCCAGCCCGGGCAGCAGCTTGGTAAATCCGGCTGAGGCCTTCAGCAATGTAGTGGCTATAATCTCCAGCACAATGGCGGCCCCCAAAAACAGATATTGCATTTCTTTTCTTCCTTTCTGTTCTATTTTCATCTGACACAGGACAGAAAGGTCACTCATATTCGCCCCAGATACCGGCCCAGATCTTATACCGGCTCATTCTTCTGCTCATACGCCACTCGCGCTCCCTTCCCAGGCATGACTGGCGGGCGCTCTTTGCGCCCATCGCAAATGCCGGGGCATAATAGCCAAACGGCAAAGCCAACATGGTCGCAGGGCCAGCTTCTTCGCCTGCCTGCAGACACAGGCGCGAAAAGAAGCTGAAGCTCAGATTGCCCAGCCGCTCTGCGGCTATAATAACACGGCAGATGCCGAAAGACAATCTGCCGCTACATATCCCCATAAGGCCACTGTCCGCCGCGGCATCCTGGCTTCTGCATTTTTATCTCTGGTTATAGTATCAAAACCGCTATTCCATCCACTCTGGCAGCCCGAACGGAGCTGTGGTAAAATAGGGACAAGCGAACCCAGGGAAGGCAGGTGAGGCTGTATGGGATATTTGGACGAGCTGACAGAGGAAGAGGCCGCCCTCTATCAAAAGGCGGTGGAGATCGGGTTGAAGCACGGCGACTGCAGCGCGCTGAGACAGCTGTACCGCCAGGTTCTGGCGGATTACCAAGCTGGGCGGATTTCTCCGCGGGCCTACGGCCTGATTTATGGGATCTGCATGGAATGTGCCTATCCCCGTCCGAAAACAGATCCGTCGCTGTAGCCTCCCGATCACAGCAGCGCGCTGCCCCTGTGCAAACGGGACAAAACTGTCTGTGATCCTTCCCCAGCCGCAATGAACTGAAACGCCCCTCCCGGATTTCGTAGAAATCCGGGAGGGGCGTTTGATGCACTGATCTGATGAAATGCTATCCCCCCAGCTGGACGTTGAGCCCGTATGCCCGGAACAGCTCCTGCAGCCAGCGCTGCCGGGGCTCCGGGATGGGCTGCACCGAATCGGGCATGGGATAAGGCCGGTCCAGCTGCTGGTATTTGACCATGCCGAACTGATGGTAGCAGATCAGATCCACCCGCTTCACGTTCGGGAGTCTGGACAGCCGGGTGGCCATCTCCCTCAGCTCCTCCTCGCTGTCATTGCAGCCGGGGATCACCGGGATCCGAATGATGATCTCCTTTCCCATCCGGTCCAGCAGCTCCAGATTGCTCCAAATCAGGGCATTGTCCACCCCGGTGTTGCGGCGGTGCCGCTCCGGGTCAACCCCTTTGATGTCATAGAGCAGCAGATCCGCCCGCTTCAGCACCTCCAGCTGATCCTCTCCCGGGGCGTATCCGCAGGTGTCCACCGCCACCGAGATGCCATCCCGGTGACACAGCTCCATCAGCTCCAGGCAGAACTCCGGAAACTGGGAGGCCTCGCCGCCGCCGATGGTCAGCCCGCCGCCGGAGGCCAGATAGTAATCCCGGTCCCGGCGCACCAGCGCAAAGACCTCCTGGGCGGTCATGGGCCGGCCGAACAGCTCCAGCGCCCCCTCCGGGCAGGCCTCCAGACAGGCGCCGCAGCCGTCACACCGCCGGCGGTCACAGCGGATTCCCGTCTCGGTCAGGGTGAGGGCTCCCCTGGGGCAGCGCTCCAGGCAGGCGCCGCACCGGCTGCACCGGTCGTGAAACAGACGCAGCTCCGGCGCAAAGCGCTGCCCCTCCGGGTTGCAGCACCACTTGCAGCGCAGCGGACAGCCCTTCAGAAAGATCGTTGTGCGTATTCCCCAGCCGTCCACAAAGGAGCCCCGCACCAGATTAAAGATCCATTCCTGTCTGCTCATAGACACACCTCCCGTCAGAGATCCATAGCGGTGCGGCTGATGATATTGTCCTGCAGGGCGGTGCTCAGCTCCACAAAGTAGGAGCTGTAGGTGGCCACCCGGACCAGCAGGTCCTTATACCGCTCCGGATGCTTCTGGGCGTCCAGCAGGGTTTCCGTGCCGGTGAAGTTGAACTGGATCAGGCTGCCCTTTTTCTGGCAGAACACCCGGACCAGCTTGGCCAGCTTGGCCACTTTGTCCGGCGTGGAGCAGGCGCCCGCGGCAATGCGCACATTGAGAATGCTGCCGTTTTCCAGCCAGTCATGGTCGATCTTGGCCACCGAGTTGAGCACCGCGGTGATGCCGCTGACATTGCGCCCGGGATAGGGGGAGATGCCGCCCTCAGAGAGGGGTTCCCCGGCCAGCCGCCCGTCGGGCATCGCTCCCAGCAGCTCGCCGTAGGGGATGTTCACCGTCATGCCGATGCACCCCATGGCGCAGCGGCGGCCGTTCCAGGTGTGGTGCCGGCAGACAAACTCGCTGGAGCGGCGCAGCACCCGGCGGGCAATCAGGTCCACCTCGTCCAGGTCGTTTCCAAACTTCGGGGCGGCCTTCAACCGGCGGAGCAGCTCATCGTGCCCGGCAAAGTTGTCCGACAGGGCCTGGAGCAGCTCGCTCATGCTGGCCTGCCTGTCCTCAAAGACCACCTTCTGGATGGCGGCCAGGGAATCGGCGATGTTGGGCAGGCCGCAGATCCCGGTGGCGTGGCCGGCATAGGGGTCGGTCCCATGGCGGAAGAGGTCGTCCCCCCGCTCCAGGCAGCTGCCGTAAAAAGAGGAGATCAGCGGGCAGGGCATCTGGGTGCCATAGAGGTACATATCCGCGTTTTTGAAGGCCATGGCGGCCTGGTACAGCGCCTCGAACTGGGCCTCAAAGGCGTCCTCGATCTCCGACAGGCTGGTGAACCCGGCGGGATCTCCGGTCTGCGGGCCCAGCTGGCGGCCGGTTTGACGGTGCACGCCGTTGTTCAGCGCCAGCTCCAGCATCAGGGGATAGTTGAAGATGACCCCGGAGCTGATCTGGTTCACCGCCGGCACCATGGGGCAGTGGCAGCCGCAGGAGATATAGTCCCGGGCCAAGTGTTCCGGCAGGCCGAACTGAACCAGAGCGGCCACGGTGGACTCGTCGCTGACAAACTTCAGCTTGCCGCTCAGGTTGCGGGCCACCTCGCAGGCCCGCTCCACATACCGGTCGGGGTTCTGGGCGCTGATGCGGATCACCAGCTCTTCCGCGGTCAGCCCCACCTCCTCTTCCGCGTCCAGGATCAGATAGGACAGTTCGTTGACCGCGTCCTCTCCCTCCGGCGTCACCCCTCCGACGGTCAGTCCCTGCATCACCGGGTAACCGGAGAAACCCACCTGGAGGAATCCGGCCTGGAGCATGGTCACGTCGTTCATCTTGATGAGCAGCATGCTCATCAGCTCTCTGGCCTGCGCCTGGTTTAATCTCCCCGTCTCCAGATCATGCCGGTAGAGGGGGTAGAGATACTGGTCACAGCGGCCCAGGGAGACCCCGGCGCCGCAGCACTCGATCATGGCGGCAATGCTCATCAGCCAGCAGCCCTGAATCCCCTCCCGGAAGCTCCGGGCGGGCTTGGCAGGCACCCGGCGGCAGATCCTGGCGATCTCCAGCAGCTCTGCCCGGCGCTCCGGGGCGGCGGTATCGGCCAGGCGCTCCGCCAGATCGGCGTACCGGCCCGCGAAGCGGATGACCGCCTGCTGCACCAGCCGGGCCGCCTGGTAGAAGTGTAGCTGCTCCATATTGTCCGCACTGGAGGGATCCAGCCGGGCGATGCGCCGGTCCAGATCGGCGATGGACGCCTCCAGCCCCTGCTCCACCAACCGGCGGTAGTCCAGGCAGAAGTGGCCCGGATAGTGGCAGTTTTCAGCATAGCCGCCGGACTGGACAATATTCTCCACCGCCAGGAACTCCCCGGGCACCAACGCCCTCCACTGATCGGCCAGAGTGCGCCCCTGCCAGTAGGCATAGATCTCTTTGGCCAGCTCTTTCTCCTCCCGGCTGAGGGGCTGATATTTCTCCCAGGTCCGGTCCTGGACCGTGTCCAGCTCCTCCAGCAGCCAGCCGCCGTTGACCTCCGGCAGCCACATGCCGCCCCGCACCTTGCCCGTGTGACAGCCCACAATCAGCTCGTCCTCGCCGATGTGCGCCGTCATGTGGTCCAGCACATGGCTCACCGCCATGGCCCGGCGCAGCACGGTGGGCAGCGCCTCAGTCGTTTTGTATGACTCTGTATAGTATTTGGCCCGCTCCAGGCAGACCGCCGGGGTTGTGATCGCCCGCAGACGCAGCCGCTCCACCCGTTCCGATCGGTTCATATGCAATTCCTCCTTGCCATCATTGATCTCAGGCCAGGCCGGGGAAGAAGGTCAGCATCAGCGCCGCCACCACGGCCGCCGCCCCCGTCCAGATGACGGTGGTCATCATGACCGGGAAGTAGCCCTCTTTATGGGTCAGTCCGCACAGGCCCAGAGTGACGATCACCGCCCCCTGGAAGGGCAGGGTGTCGAAGGTCTGGGTGGAGATGGTGGCCACCCGGTGGATGGCCTCCGGCGCCACCCCTACCAGCACAGTGCTGAGAATGGGGAGGATGATCTGAAGGCCGGCGGGAGGCGACCCGGTAAAGGCCACAATGATGGCCACCGACAGCACCACCAGCAACATGGCCGGGATGGGCAGGCCCATCAGCACATTGACGATATTGTCAAACACAGGGGTGGCCTGGACCACGGCGGCAAAGCCCACCAAAATGGCCATCAGACAGATGGACTCCGCCGCAGTCTTGCAGCCCTCATTCAGCGAACCCACAATGGTCCGCAGCTTACTCTGTCCCTCCTGGGGATCGTAGAACCAGCCCAGAGCCAGCAGGGCCACCACGTCTCCGGCGAAGAGGGCGGCCACCAGCGCTCCGGTCAGGTTGAACACCAGGATCACCGCCACAATGGGCAGGATGGCCAGAATGATGTTGGGGTACTTCCGCCCCTCCC
Source organism: uncultured Eubacteriales bacterium (assembly GCA_959602365.1). Lineage (GTDB taxonomy): Bacteria > Bacillota > Clostridia > Oscillospirales > Oscillospiraceae > UMGS1766. Next base: position 104,657 of record CAUGSS010000005.1, on the reverse strand, counting down.
GCTCCGGCGCCACCTTGACCGGCCCGTACTCAAAGTGCATTCCCCGGTCACTGGCCAGGTGCACCGCCCGGGAGCAATAGAAAATGCCGCCGCAGAACACGATCAGCGCCGCCACAATGCCGGGGATCAGCCCCGCGTAGGCGGAGGTCCCCAGAATCTCCATGGGGATGTAGTTGGGCACCAGCGGCGCGCCGGGGCTCACCGCCGCCGTGGCCACACCGATGTTCAGGATGCCAAGCATGTACTTGCGGGGAATGTCTGCCTCTTTACAGACCGTCAGCACCACGGGGAACAGGGTGAACAGCACGCAGAAGGTGTCGATGCCCCCATAGGCAAGGGCAAACCCGGTAAGGCCACAGATGGCAATGGCGATGGTCTGCTTGCGCTTGCCGGTGGATTTGCGGCCGAACAGGTTCATCAGAAACTTGGCAATGGACAGCGCCGCACCGGAGTCCATATAGAGCCGGCCCATCAGGATGGCGCTCAAGAAAATCAAAAACAGGTCCTTGACGATGCCGGAGAAACCGCCCATGAAGATCTCTGTAAAGGCGGTGAGCAGCGGCAGCTGGTTGCAGATGGCCACAAACAGTGCGCACAGGGGCGCTATGTACAGCAGGGAATAGCCCTTAAAGGAGAAAAATACAAGGGCGAAGAAGGCGATGAGGATGGATAGCAGGCCGATGATTTGCATGAAGGTTCCCTCCTTCTTTCTATCTGTCTTTCTGTCGCATTCACGTTTCTTTGCCGGCAAAGTCAGCATATCATGTCCATTTCCAATTGACAAATTGCTATTTAAGAGGCTATATTATAGCCAATCAGCTATAGATATTGCACAAATTTCTGCCCTGGATCAATTCCGACGGCCTCTTTTGCCAATGCCCCCGCTGGCGCGGATAAGGAAGGTGTCTTCTGTGACTTCCCTGCAAATCAACTATTTTCTGTGTGTCGTCAAGCACATGAGCTTCACCAAAGCCGCGGCGGAGCTGTATATCACCCAGCCCTCCCTGAGCAAACAGATCTCCAATCTGGAGACAGAGCTGGGGGTCCGGCTGTTCGACCGCTCCGTCAAGACCCAGCTCCGGCTGACGCCGGCGGGTATCACCATGCGGGACTTTTTTGCCCGCAGCCGGGATGACTTCACCCAGGCTCTGCAAAAAGCCCAGGAGGAGAACGGCACGCTGTCGGGGACGCTGCGCATCGGCGTCATTGAAGGGCTGGACTTTATCCAAAAAATACAGCCCTTGATTGACCGCTGGCAGGTGGAACACCCCTATGTCCAGATGATCTTTGAGCGCCAGCCCCTGGAAAAGCTGAATCACGACCTGTTGGCCGGGGCCTATGACCTGTGCATTCAATTGCAGATCTTGGCCGATGTCACACCGGGCCTGCGCTCGGAAGTCATCGTCCGGGAAAACGGCATATTTCTCTACTCCGCAAAAAACCCGCTGGCCCGCCGCCCTCACCTCTGCCCTAAAGACTTTCAGCATGATCCCTTCTATGTGCTGGACACGGACGGCGGCGTGACCCGCCAGGCGGATATTCAATACTGCAACTCCCTAGGGTTTTCACCCATCCTAGTTCCCATGCCCAATGGGGATTCTATTCTACAAGCGATCTGCTCCGGCCGGGGATTCGGGCTCTTCCATCCCTGGAGCTGGTATGTGAGAAGCCAGGATTTTCGGTGGATCGAGACAACCAATCCTATCTTTCTCTCCATTGTCTGGAAGGAACACGCCCGAGGGGAATTGACCCATATCTTCCGCCGCGACGTGGCGGCCTTCTTTCACAGCGGCGCCTCTGCGTCCTCCCCATAACGCCGCTCTCCCCCTGCCCCGAAACCTGCCGTCGAAAGGAGTTTTTTACATGCTCGCCTATACCTATGTCTCCTCCGGAACTTTCGCTCTGCAAAACAAACCCAAGCCCGTCCTGCTGGATGACCGGGACGCCATTGTCAAAGTCACCCTGAGCAGCATCTGCACCAGCGACCTGCACATCAAGCACGGCCACGTCCCCCGGGCCGTCCCCGGTGTCACCGTGGGCCACGAGATGGTGGGGGTGGTGGAACAGGTGGGCGATGCCGTCCGCTCGGTGCGCCCGGGAGACCGGGTGACCGTCAATGTGGAGACCTTCTGCGGCCAGTGCTTTTTCTGCCAAAGGGGCTGGGTCAACAACTGCACCGACCCCAACGGGGGCTGGGCCCTGGGCTGCCGCATCGACGGCGGCCAGGCAGAGTACGTCCGGGTCCCCTATGCCGACCAGGGACTGGACCGGATCCCGGACAACGTCTCCGACCGCCAGGCGCTGCTGGTGGGGGATCTGCTCTCCACCGGTTACTGGGCGGCCCAGATCTCCGAAATCGGCCCGGAGGACACCGTGCTCATTCTGGGCGCCGGCCCCACCGGCATCTGCACCCTCCAGTGTGTCCGGCTGCTCAGCCCCCGGCGCATCATCGTCTGCGACCGGGACCCCCAGCGGCTGGCCTTCGCCCGGGCCCTGGCGCCCGGGGTACTGACCGCCCCTCCGGAGGGGCTGGCCGAATTTGTGCAAAGACACAGCGATCACGGCGGGGCCGACGCGGTGCTGGAGGTGGCCGGAGGGGGCGACAGCTTCCAGCTGGCCTGGGCCTGCGCCAGGCCCAACGCGGTGGTCACCGTGGTGGCGCTGTATGACCGGGACCAAATCCTTCCGCTGCCCCAGATGTACGGCAAAAACCTGACCTTCAAAACCGGTGGGGTGGACGGCTGCCACTGCAGGGAGATCCTGGACCTCATCGCCCAGGGCAGGCTGGACACGGAGGGGCTGCTCACCCACACCTTCCCTCTGGGGGAAATCGACGCGGCATACGACCTGTTTGAACACCGCAGGGACAACGTCCTAAAGGTGGCCGTGGAATGTTGATCCGCTCCCAATCCATCCCAGTCAATTGACAACCCAGCGGCAATAATCGCGTCGACGTTGTCCGATTTCAGCCTGTATCCCCCTTCTTTTCCTACTGATTCGGTGTGTTTTTACACAATTTGCACAATAATTAACAACCAATTTGGAATAATTGGAGAAACAGTTGTTTCCCTTCTCCCGCAGGCGGGGGTACAATGGCCCCAGAAACACACCACCCACGCCATGCATCAAGGAGGAAAAAACATGCTGCATCTGGGAAAAGACACTAAGCTGAACATTAAACCCATCTACGTCACCCTGCACCACGACTACGTCTTTGAGGGCCCCTGTCGGATGGGCAAGGGCTTCGAGCTCACCAAGGAGTTCGACGACATGGCCAACCAGGAGCTCATCAAAGGCGCCGACGAGGAGCTGGCCGAACAGCTGACCAGCCCCCACTTCAACGTGATGGAGCCGCTGTGGATGGACCGGAACGAGGAGTTCCTGGTCACTCCCGCCATGCTGGAGGAGATGCTGGCGGACCGGGATCAGGTGGATGTCTACCTGGTGGGCCCCATGGGCCGGCTCAGCGACCTGATGATTGACTTCGGCCAGAAGGCGGGCAAGCCCATGGTGCTCATCCCCGGCCCCCAGTGCATGCAGACCATCATGGCCGCCTCCACCCGGGCCCGGGGCCTGAAGACCTATGCCTACCGGACCTGGAAGGAGACCGTGGACTTCCTGGAGGTGCTGCGGGTGCAGAAGATGCTCCGGGAGACCCGGGTGCTCTGCGCCGCCCGGTTCGGCACCACCCGCTCCATCAGCGACATGGGCAACTTTGTCAACCTGGAGCATGTGACCGATGTGCTGGGCACCCAGTTCACCTTTGTGAACATCCACGAGCTGCTGGATCAGACCCATGTGGGCAAGTCCGGCGAAAACTACACCCTGCCCGGCCGGGCCGCCCTGAACCCCACCGAGGAGGACGTGGCGGAGATGGAGGCGCTGGCCGACGACCTGATCGGCAACGCCCAGGAGTGCGACATGGAGCGCGCCGAAGTCATCAACTCCGAGCGGTTCTACATCACTGTGAAGAAGATGCTGGACTACTACGGCTGCAACGCCTTTGCCGCCCCCTGTCCCGACGCCTGCGCCACCCGCCGGCTCAACCAGGAGCACATGACCTTCTGCCTGACCCACTCCCTGCTGGGTGAGATGGGCGTGCCCTCCGCCTGCGAGTACGACATCCCCGCCGCCCTGTCCATCGCCATCCTGTCCACCTTTGCCGACGCCCCGGCCTACATGGGCAACACCACCCACGACGCCAAGGCCATGACCACCGGCCGCTACGGCCTGTCTCCCTTCTTCCACACCGACATTGACGACAAGTGCCTGGACGTGGTGAAGGCCGATCCGGACAACGTGATTCTGACCTGGCACGCGGTGCCCCGGCGCAATATGCGGGGCTGGGACGCCCCCAAGGCCCCCTACGCCATCCGCCCCTTCGCCGCCAGCGGCTTCGGCGCTACCCTGCGCTATGACTTCTCCCAGGACGCCGGCACCCCCATCACCATGTGCCGCATCTCCCCGGCCTGCGACAAGCTGTTTGTGGCCAAGGGCGAGATCGTGGGCGGCGTGGGCTACGGCGACTACTCCTGCTCTGAGGGCGTGTTCTTCCGGGTCAAGGACGGCAACGACTTCTTCCAGAAGCAGCTGGAAGTGGGCAACCATGTGCCGCTGGTCTACGGCGACTGCTTCGACCAGGTGGTGGCCCTGGGCAAGCTGCTGGGCCTGGAAGTCATCACCGCCTGAGCCATGGCCGACCGAAAGGCGATCTTCCAGCGGGTCAGCACCGCCGCCTGGGATTCCCGCCGGTGGGTGGACGCCTTTGACGCGCTGGAGCGCCCCTGCATGGAGGACGCCCTGCCGCTGATCCGCCGCTATGTGCGGGACAAGTTCCTGCTCAGCGACGGGGACGGGGAGGCGGGCGGGCTGATGGATCTGGCCGACCTGAGCCTGAGGAAGATCCTGCGGCTCAAAAAGGAGGGCAAGCTGCTGGGGGACATCTCCCGGGGCTGCAGCGGCGCCTCCTCGGTCATCACCAAAAAGGTGCTGCTGATGAAGGCGGCCCAGGAGGACTTCCGCATCGCCCTCTCCCCCGCCCAGTCCGCCTCCATCCAGACGCTGGAGGACTTGACGGCGGCCATCCTGGAACAGAGGAAGACTTGACATGACAACCATCGCTGAGACCCTTCAGACCCTGAAAGAAGAGTTTGCCTCTCTGCCCGACGGCTTTGCCCGCTATGCCTATCTGACCGAGCTGTCCGCGCTGCTGGCCCCTCCTCCGGAGGTGCGCCGGGCGGAGTACAGCTACCGGGGCTGCCAGTCCCAGGTCTGGCTGTGCGCCCGGGCGGATGCCGGCGTGTGCCGCCTGGCGGCGGACAGCGATACCCTGATCATCCGCGGGGTGCTGGCGCTGTTTCGGGAGCTGCTGGAGGGGCAGCCGGTGGAGGAGGTACTCCGGAGCGACTTCAACCTGCTGCAGGAGCTGGGGCTTTCGGAACATTTCTCCTCCACCCGCACCGCCGGAGTGGCCGGTCTCCTGCCGGAAATCCGCCGGCAGTTGTCTCAAACCGATTCCCAATCCCCTTTTTGACATCTTGACGCTATGGATAAGGGCGCGCCGCTTCCCTTGCGGCGCGCCCTTGCGCTTTGTCCTCATCCCTCCGCCCACACTCTGTGACATCTGCCCGCCCGGGCAATGCCCCCGGCGAAGCGATGCCGCCCGCATGGCGCTCCGGCGGCGATTCCCTCCGCCCTCCCCAAGGGCAGACAAAAAGCAACCCCCGGCCGTCCGAAGACGGCCGGGGGCCACTTTGAAGAGTCTGGCAAGACGCCGCAGAATGAGTGAGGAGGGAGCGGCGTCCCGCCCAGGGAAGGAGGCAGGAAAATTAAGCGCGGTCGGCCGCGTTGGCGTCCTTCATCTTCAGCAGCGGCAGGCAGGCGGCGATGCCGATCAGGACCAGGATAATCATGGCGATCCAGTACTGGAAGCCCATACCGCGGTTGATGAAGAAGGCAGAGATGGTGGCGGCGAAGGCCATGGGGATCAGCTGGATGGACATGATGATCCGGTTGGCAGACTGATACTCCCGGCGGCCATAGGCGGCTGCGGTGATGCAGGGGTGCATGGTGGGCACACCGCCGGTCATGCAGGCCACGCCGAAGCCCCAGAGGATGAGCATGGGCACGTTGCAGGAACCGGTGTTCTGCACCGCGATCTGCTGATACATCAGGCCGATGATGGGCAGCAGCTCCGTGATGCCCAGGATGATGGAGGTCTTGACGGAACCGATCTTGTCGTCCAGCACGCCGAACAGGAAGGACATGGGAATGCCCAGGATGGCGCCCACGGACAGCCATCTGCTGGCCTGGTTCACGAAGAGCACCATGGCGCCCTGTCCCTCCAGGCCGCCCATTCCGGCAAACGCGGCGCCCATGGCGCCGGCGGCCACGGCGTCAGCATTGCTGACTACCAGATAGGTGAACCACACCACCATGGAGGCCATGCAGGCGTTGATGATGTACTGGAACACGCCGTAGGAGACGATCAGCCACCAGGCTTTGGCCTTGGACAGCACCTGACGGACGGTGAGGTGCTCTTCCTCCACGTTCTCCTCGGACTTGGGGGCGTGGTCGGTGCCGTCGGGATGCAGGCCCACCTCTTCCGGGGTGTCCTTCAGCAGCAGGGCCACCAGCACGGCGATGATGACCAGCAGCACGCAGATGCCCACATAGAAGGGACGGTAGTCACCGCCCAGATTCTTGGAGATAAAGCTGGTCATGACGGAAGTACCGATCACAGAGAACAGCGGGGAGCCCAGGGTGATGATACCCATGACCTTGCCCCGGTTCTTGATGAACCAGTTGGCCGCCATCATGAAGCCGGAGAGCTGGAAGCACATGCAGGTGCAGCGCACCACAAAGATGGACACGGCATACAGCACATAGTTGCCGGCGACGCCGCCCTGGCCCGGAATCACAGTGTTGATGGGCACACCGCTGACGGCGGCGACGCCGTTGGCGGCCGCGATACCCAGGCAGCCCAGCGCGGACAGGATGATGCAGGGGATCAGGGTTTTCTTGATGCCCACCTTGATGAACAGGGTGCCATAGATAAAGGTCAGCACGATGCAGACCAGGTTACCAATGGTCAGCGGAATCAGGGTGAAGTCGTTGGTCCAGGCGGAAAAGCCCTGAATGATATTGATGTGGTCGTTTTGCAGACCGGAATACATGAAGTTAAAGACAATGCCAAGAATGTTAAACGCGACAGCATACTTGGCAAATTTTTTGTTTCTTAGCATGCAGGTTCCTCCCTTTTCGTTTCGTGATCGCTCTCTTTTCCAAAGCACTCAAAACAGCCTTCCCTCCCCGGCCCCGGGCGGAGCCGGTCACTCACGGGCTGTTTTCTCTTGGATCTGCCGCTGGATCTCCCGGAGGAGCGCGGTGATTCCCTGTTGGCGCTGACTGGTGAACATCTCGCTCAGCCCCATGGCCGCCGGAATATCCCAGCGGTCCAACTCCCGGTATTCCTCCAGGGGCAGGCCGTTCAGCAGCCGCATCAGCACCAGGCCGACTCCCCGCAGCAGCATGGAGTCGCTGGTGACCTGAATATTGGGCACCTGAGCTTCCCAGGTGACAGAGAGCCAGACCTTGGTCTGGCACCCCCGGAACAGGTGCTCCTCATCGGAAAAAGGGCAGGGCAGCTGGGGCGCATAGGCCGCCAGACCCAGCAGCAGGGAATAGCGCTGAAAGGGCTCCTCCAAATCGGCGAACTCCTCTCTCAGCTCCTCCATCCGCTCCGCCAGCATGCCCGTCCTCCTCTCTTTGGTTGCGTGTTGTATGCTCAGGCGCCGGACGCCGGGCGCGCCTTTTCCGACAGCAGCCGGGCCAGCAGCGCGGCCAGCTGGGCCACCGTCTCACAGTCGGCGCCCTGCCGGGGCTCTATTTTGACCCCCAGCTCCCGCTGGAGGGCCAGCAGCAGCAGGATCTTCTTGTGGGTGGCGCTGGAGGCGCTGCCGCAGTGGGGCAGCACATCCATGCCGGCGACGGTGTTGCCGCTGCGCTTGACCTGCTCCAGGCTGCGCCGGCCCAGCTCTTCCAGGGTGTCCCCCGGGGAGACCTGGCCGGGCAGCAGATACTTGAAGCCGATGTAAATGCACAGCAGCGCCGCCACCGGCTCCGGTTCCGGCGCCTCCAGCCCCAGCAGCTCCTCCGCCACAGCGGCGGCGTGGGCATCCGCGTCCCGGAGCACATCCTTGATGGCCCGGGCCTCGGGAATCAGAGGCATACCACCGGTTCCAGGCCGTACATCTCGGCCACCTGCTTCAGCTCCTCCACATAGTCGCCCAGCACCAGGGGCAGATGCAGGCCGAAGCGCTGCTGAGCGCGGATCATGGCGTCGGGATCCTTCAGGGAGATGACCAGGCCGTTGCTGCAGTTGGCCAGATTGTGGCCGAAACCGGCCTCCACCACGCCCCGGACAATCAGCATCTGCTTGCAGTTGGGATCAATGCGGATCTGGGTGACATATTCGCCCCGGTCCTGGTTGAAGTCATAGCGCATGGTGGCCGCCCAGCCGCTGTAGGCGAAGGGCATCATGCCGTAGTCGCTCTGCTCGGAATCAAAGCCGTGGAGCTTGCGGTTGGTCACGGAGTGATAGGTCAGCACCAGGTCGTCCCGGCCCGCCAGATGGACCAGGTCCTCCTTGGGGATGAAGCCGCAGGCGGGGAAGGAGCCGTCGGCCTCCACCTTGCAGCGGATGGTGTTGCTCATATAGGGGGCCTTGCCGGACACGCCCATCAGAATGGCCATGCAGATCAGGGCGGTCAGGTCGTACTCACAGGCGGAGGGCAGGCCGCACTCGTTGTTCAGGGAGTGGGTCATGCACATGGTGCAGCGCTCCTCATTGAGCCGGCGGGTGGAGCAGGCGTCGCCGCAGGGGGCGGCAAAGGCGTTGCAGTCCTCGCTGTCCATGTTCTTGCGGATCACCTTGAACATCTTCAGGGTGTTGATCACATCCTCCCGGGTCACCGGGTTGTACTTCGCCCCGGCCATCAGCTGGTCGGCCATGGCGCCGATCTCCGCCATGTCCTCCTCAGTCAGGTTCAGGCTGTGGCGGCCCGGGGTGGTGGGGTTCTCCGTACAGGGGATCACATGGAGCATATCCATCAGCTCGTGCAGGTTGATCATGCGGAACCGGGTGCCGAAAACCTCCGTCACCTTGTCCAGGCTGTTGAAGGAGTCCGGGGCGCTGATGCCGGACTGAACCGCGTTGAAGCGGTAGGTGGTCAGCACCCGCAGCTCCCGCAGCATCTTGCGCACCCGGGCGGCGGTGAGCACCCGGCGCAGCTCCTCCCAGCCATCCACCGGATAGCACTCCACCCCGTGGGAGAGCAGCGAGGCGTTGATCAGGGTGGATCCCCGGCAGTCGGACAGGCAGGTGCAGGGCTTGGGATAGCGGAGGCTGAACTCCAGCATCACGTCGCCGCAGCGGGCGCCGTCATTATAGAGGTAGTAGTCCACCTCCTGATAGTCGGCGGCCATAGTCTCCAGCATCTCGTCGGGAATGCGCCAGTCGTCGGTGCGCTGCACCTCGATGGGATCCATCAGGTTGACCCATTCGGGCATGTTGGCTTTCAGATCGGCCACATACTTTTTAAAGTTTTCCGCGTTCATGGCCTGGTCAAACTCATAGGTCAGCTCGTCACCCTTGCCGAAGCGACACGGTCCCTCATAAACATAGCGGTGACAGAAGTCGATGTAAATGGGTCTCACGTTCAGCTTGATGTCCTTGATGGGGCGAATGCTCATGGTTGTTTCCTCCTTGCGTGCTCGGCGGTTCAGCGCCGGTCTATTCGGATGAATAAGTATGTTTATATTTTAACATTCTCCTCTGTAACCGTAAAACGACAATTCTTCATGTTGGCAGTCAAAACAAGAATAAAATCCCTAGTGCCTCACCAGCAATTCCCCCAATTTTTCCGCACCCCGCAGTTGAAAATTCTATAAATATGCTATATATTATACTATAACTGCGCTATGGTGCGGACCCCTTCACTCTGCCGCTTGGGAGGAGGAAACACATGAACAGCATGCAAATCAACTGCTTCTTGGAGGCGGCCAGAAGTTTGAACTTCACCTTCGCCGCCTCCACCCTGTATATCACCCAGTCCACCCTGAGCAAAAACATCATTGCCCTGGAACAGGAACTGGATGTACAGCTCTTCTTCCGGGACCGCCGGGGCATCCGGCTCACCCCGGGCGGCTCTCTGCTGTATGAATACCTCCACAAGCTCTCTGATCTGATGCCCCAGTGGGTTCAGCAGGCCCAGCTGGCCAACCAGGGGCTGAGCGGCACATTGAAGGTAGGGCATCTGTCCATTCAACACATCAACGCCGACTGCGCCGCGCACATCGCCGCCTTTGAGCGGAAATATCAGAACATCCACATCTCCATCCAGTACGAAAATTTCAAAAGCCTGATGGACAAGCTGCGCCACGGGGAAATTGACATCGCCATCTCCACCACCTTCGAGGTGGACCAGGAGCCCGATCTGGCCCATCAGGAGATCGTCCGGGTGAAAAACCTGCTGGTGATTCCCGACGCCTATCCCCTGAAGCGCCCGGAGCTGCGGGACGCCAGGAACCCCAGCCTGGCCGATTTCGCCCAGGAGACCTTCCTGACCCTGTCCGAGCAGGAATCCAGCTATATCACCCCGCTGATTCTCCACTCCTGCGCCCAGGCCGGTTTTGTTCCCCAGCTGGTGGAGGCCCCCACGTTTGAGACCCTGCTGCTCTGGCTGGAGCTGGGCCGGGGGCTGTTTGCCCTGAACGAGGAGAACATGATCTACCGTTCCGGCCGGGTCCGCATGCTGGAACTGCCGGAGTTTCCCCCGATCACCCTCTCCGCCGCCTGGCTCAAGCAGCCGTCCAACCCCTGCGTCTCCCTGCTGGTGGGAGAACTGCCCAAACTGGGGGACTCCCACACCCCGTAACTTTCATCCCAACCCCGAGGAGGTTTTCCCCCTATGCAGTTTGACGTTCACGCGCTGCGCCCGGCCTTTCCCGCCCTGTCGGAACAAGTGCACGGCCGCCCTTTGATCTACCTGGACAATGCCGCCACCGCCCAAATGCCCCGGTGTGTGGCGGAAGCCGTGCAGGCGCTGGAGCTGCGCCGGGGCAACGTCCACCGGGGAATCCACGCCCTGAGCGAGGAGTGCACCGCCGCTTATGAGTCCGCCCGGGCCGCCGTGGCGGACTTTCTCCGGGCCGGGGCGGAGCAGATTCAGTTCACCTCCGGCACCACCGACGCCGTCAACCGGGTGGCGGATGCGCTGCGGGGGACACTGAAGCCCGGAGACCGCATCGCCGTCACCCGGATGGAGCACCACTCCAATTTCGTCCCCTGGCAGCAGCTCTGCCGGGAGACCGGGGCAGAATTTCTCATCCTGCCCCTGACTGAGGCGGGCGACCTGGACCTGGAGGCGGCCCAGCGGCTGCTCGCCCCCGGGGTCAAGCTGGTGGCCGCCGCCCACTCCTCCAACGTACTGGGCACCGTCAACGACATCCCAAAACTGGCCCAACTGACCCACGCCGCCGGAGGTGCGCTCTTTGTGGACGGGGCCCAGGGCATCTGTCACGAGCCGGTGGACGTGAGGGCCCTGGACTGCGACTGGTATGCCTTTTCCGGCCACAAGCTGGGGGCCCCCTTCGGCATCGGCGCCCTCTACGCCCGCTCCCCGCTGTCTCCGATCCGCTTTGGCGGCGGAATGGTGGAGCAGGTGGGCGATGAAACCACCACCTTCGCCCCCCCGCCTCTGGGCTGGGAGGCGGGCACCCCCAATGTCTCCGGCGCGGTGGGCCTGGGCGCGGCCCTCACATTCCGCCGCTCCCTTCCCCAGGGCTGGCAGGCCTGGGAAGATCAGCTGCTCTCCCAGCTGGAGCGGGGGCTCAGCGCCCTGGATCGGGTGCGGGTGCTGGGCCGCCCCCGGCGGCGCAGCGGCTGCCTGTCCTTTACGGTGGAGGGGGCCTCCCCCTTCGACCTGGCGGTTCTGCTGGATCAGCTGGGCATTGCGGTGCGCTCCGGCCATCACTGCGCTCAGCCCCTGCTGCGCGCTCTGGGGACAGAGTACACCCTGCGGGTCTCCCCCGCCTGTTACAACACCCCGGAGGAGATTGACGCCCTGCTGGCCGCTCTGGAGCGGGTGATCCCGCTGTGCACCGGCTGACCCACCCCTCTCAGATTGCCGCCGGAAGGAGCGATTGCATGCAAAACCACCCCAAACTGATCTTTTTTGACGTGGACGGCACCATCATCACTGCAGACCACCACATCCCATCCTCTGCCGTCGGGGCGATCCACGCCGCCCAGGCCAGGGGAAACCTGTGTATTGTGAACACCGGCCGCCCCTATGCCCACATCGAGCCGGCAGTCACCGCCATCGGCTTTGACGGTTATATCTGTTCCTGCGGGCAGTACATTCTGCTCCGGGACAAGTGCCTGCTCCGCGACCGCCCGGACCCCCAGGTCTGTCGGGCCATTGTGGAGCTGGTGCGCCGGTGTGATCTGGATGTGGTTTATGAAGCGGAGGAGGGCATCTTCTTTGACGCATCCCGGCCCATTCAGAACCGGTATGTGCTAAAGGAAAAGGAGCATTATGCCCAGCTTGGCTTCGACGTGGCCGGAGACATCGACGCCCCCGGCTTTCAGTTCGACAAATTCTGCGTCTATCCCCGGCCGGGCAGCGATCTGAATGCCTTCACCGGCTTGGTCTCCCGGCATTTCCAGATCATCCGCCGGGAACACGGTCTGTTGGAGATGGTCAAACTGGGGTGCTCCAAAGCCAGGGGCATCCACCGGGTGATCCAGGCCCTGGGGGCGGCGCCGGAGGACTGCTACGCCATCGGGGACAGCACCAACGACCTGCCCATGCTTCGAAGCGTCCCCCACAGCATTGCCATGGGTCACGCCCCGGAGGAGGTTAAAGCTCTGGCCAGCTATGTCACCGACGACATTGAGCAGGACGGTCTGGCCAAGGGACTGGCCCATTTTGGCCTGTGCTGAACCTCAAAGAGGGGCACCACCGTCCGTTAAAGCGCCACAACGTCCCTTTGTGTCCCACCCGTTCCCGCCCGGGACGCCCCGGTGGGGCAAATTGACAAGATGGCCGCCGGCAGGGTAAAATTTCACCGGTTTGACATACTAGCACTAGAAATATGGAAGCAAGGAAAGGATCACATATGATACAGTTCCACTACGCAACCATGGAGGACAAGCCCCGCATTGACCAGCTGCTTCAAAACAGCGGGGAGCGGGGCTGCGAATACACCTTTACCAATCTGTTTGCCTGGAGTGACCCATACCAGCTCCAGGTGGCGGAGGTGGAGGGCTGTCTCACCGCCTTCATGACCGGAGTCATTGGCCCCTGCTACCTCTATCCGGTGGGAGGGGACTCCCGTTCCGCGGTGCTGGCCCTGCGGGAGGACGCGGCCCAACGGGGCGAGCCCTTCCGGCTGGCCTGCCTGTCCAAAGAGCGCAGGGAGGAGCTGGAAGGCTGGTTTCCGGGCTGCTTTGTCTTTGCGGAGGACAGGCCCGGCTTTGATTACCTTTACGACATCCAGCGTCTGGCCACCCTCACCGGCAAAAAGCTCCACGGCAAGCGCAACCACATCAACAAATTTGTCTCCGAACACCCGGTGTGGGAGGTGGAACCCATCACCCCGGCCAACCTCACCGACTGCCTCAAGATGAACGAGCTCTGGCACCAGGAGAACGAGGGCTACGAGGGAGAGCTCACCTTCGAGGAGGACGGAGAGGCGTTGAAAAAGTGCATCTCCCACTACGACCAGATGGGGCTGGACGGCCTGCTGCTCCGGTCCGAAGGGGGCAAGGTGCTGGCCTTCACCATGGGGGAGCCCATGGGGGCCACCGACACCTATGACGTGCACTTCGAAAAGGCCTTCGCCGAAATTCCCGGGGCCTATCCCCTGATCAACCGGGAGTTTGCCCGCTGGGTGCAGATGCGCTATCCCCAGATCCGGTATCTGAACCGGGAGGACGACATGGGGGTGGAGGGACTGCGGCAGGCTAAAAAGTCTTACTATCCGGATCTGCTGCTGGAAAAATACAGCGCGGTGCTGCAGAAAGAGCTGATGTGATATGGAATACCGCTCCGCCCATCCCGAAGATGTTCCCGGCCTGAAACGGCTCTGGGAGCGCTGCTTTGGGGATGATCCCGCTTTTATCGACCGCTTCTTCGCCCATCTGTTCCGCCCGGAACACATGGCCGTCTGCGCCCTGGACGGTATGCCGGTCAGCATGGTGGCCTTTCTGCCCTGCACCCTGCGCGCTCCGGCGGGGGACGCCCCCTGTGCCTACCTGTACGCCATGGCCACCCATCCCCAATACCAGGGCCGGGGGCTGGGCCAGGCGCTGCTGCGCTTTGCCCACAGCTATGGCCGGGAACAGGGCTGGCGCGGGCTGACCCTGGTGCCGGCAGATCAGGGCCTGTTTCAGTTCTACGCCAAAGCGGAATTTCAGACCGCCTTTTTCTACCGGCAGCTGCGCTGGAGCGGCTCCCCCACCCCGGGCGCCGGGGTGGTCTCCCCCGCCGTCCCGGAGGCATACCGGACGCTTCGGGAACAGCTGCTGGCCCAAATTCCCCATCTGGACCATACCCTCCCCTTTCTGACCCATGCGGAACAGGAGTACCGGCGCACCGGCGGCGGCCTGTTCCGGATAGAGCTGCCCGGCGGCTCTGCCGCCTGCGCCGCGGTGGAGCGGAGTGCGGAGGGCGTCTGGCAGGCCAAGGAGCTGCTGGCCCCCGAGGGCCGGCAGGAGGCCGCCCTGGCCGCCCTGGCCCGCCGCCTGGGCACCGGTACACTGACCGCCCGGACCACCGCTTCCGGCGCCCGGCAGGCCGTTCCCTTCGGCATGGCCCGCTGGTCTGAGCCAATCCCCCAGGGCCGCAGCGCATATCTTGGACTGGCGCTGGATTGAATTCTGTCCGCGTGCCTGCCTGGGCAGGCACGCGGACTTTTTGTCTGCCGTTCTTGCATTGTTATGTCGTCAGAGTTATACTGTTCAGAGGAAAATTCATTTCAACTGCCGGTACAGATATAGTATGATAGGGTAGAACGCGAGTACAATCAAACGGTTTGGAGGTACATTTATATGAAACAGAATTCCTATCCCCATGTATTCCAGCCTATCACCATCCGGGGCCTGACCCTGAAAAACCGGCTGGAGTACGCACCCACCGTGGTGCTCAAGTGCAACGCCGACGGCACCATGAGCCAGGACATGCTGGACTTCATGCAGTGGCAGGCCAAGACCGGCGTGGGCTGGGTCACTGTGGGCGACACCCCGGTCACCCACGACAACACCTCCCACTGGCTGTGCGAGATGAACGTGTGCGACGACGACTGCATCCACGGCATGAACGCCCTGGTGGAGCAGGCCCGCAAAAACGGCGCTGAGCTGTCCGCAGAGCTGGCCTATGCCGGCCGGGGCAACCGGGCCAACCCCGACGGCGAGCCCACCGCAATCGTCTCCGCCGAGCGCCCCCTGAACCCCGGCGACAACGTGCGCACCATGAATCGGGCCGACATGGACGATATGAAGGAGCGGTATGTGGACTGCGCCCTGCGCTGCAAGCACGCCGGTTTCCGCATGGTGATGATCCACTGCGCCCACAACAACTTCCTGGCCCAGTGGCTCTCCCCTGACTCCAACGTCCGCACCGACGAGTACGGCGGCTCCCCTGAGAACCGGCGCAAGTACCCCCTGGAGGTGCTGAAGGCGGTCCGGGAGGCCGTGGGCGAGGACATGGTCATCGAGCTGCGGGTCTCCGCCACCGAGGGCATCCCCGGCGGCCTGGAGTTTGAGGAGTCCCTGGCCTTTATGGAGCTGGCCCAGGAGTATGTGGACATCATGCACGTCTCCCAGGGCTCCATCTTCCACCTCTCCGCCCGCTACACCATCCCCACCTACTTCCGGGAGCCCCACAAGCCCCTGAACGTGGACTACGCCGCCGAGGTCAAGAAGCACCTGCACATCCCGGTGGCGGTGGTGGGCATGATCACCACCCTGGAGCAGGCCGAGGAGATCATCGCCTCAGGCAAGGCGGACATCGTGGCCATGGCCAAGAGCTTCATGGCTGACGGCGATATCGTCCACAAGTCCCTGGCGGGCCAGGCCGACCAGGTGCGCCCCTGCACCCGCTGCGACCTGTGCGGCAACGCCAACACCTGGGGCACCTCCATGAGCTGCGCCATCAACCCCCGCTGCGGCATCGACGGCGAGATCCAGCCCGTCCCCCAGCAGGAGCGCAAGCGGGTGCTGGTCATCGGCGGCGGCCCCGCCGGCATGATGGCGGCCCAGACCCTGGTGAAGCGGGGCCACACCGCCACCCTGTGGGAGAAGTCCGACCGGCTGGGCGGCCTGCTCATCGACGCCAGCGCCGTCCCCTTCAAGCAGCTGATGCGGGAGTACCTGGAATGGGACATCCGGGAGACCATGAACTGCGGCGCCAAGATCTGTCTCAACACTGAGGCCACCCTGGAGGCGGTGGAGCGGGAGAACCCGGACGCGGTCATTGTGGCCACCGGCTCGGTCTATCTGAATCCCCCGATTCCCGGCATGGAGCATGCCCTGGCCGTCCGGGACGTGGACAACCACACTGTGGAGCCCCAGGAGACCGTAGTGGTCTGCGGCGGCGGCATCACCGGTCTGGAGTGCGCCCTGACCCTGGCCCAGGAGGGCAAAAAGGTCACCGTGGTGGACATGCTGCCCCGGGAGCAGTTTGTCTCCGAGATGCCCATTTTCAACAAGGCCGACCTGCTGGCCCAGCTGGAAGAGCAGGGCGTGGAGCTCTATGGCAGTCAGAAGATCGTCTCCATCTCCCCCGAGGGGGTCACCTGCGCCGACGCCGTCACCGGTGAGCAGCGTCTGTTCGCCGGAGAGAGCGTGGTCAACGCCTTGGGCGTCAAGCCTGACAACAAGCTTGGCCTGGAGCTGCTGGCCAAGTACGGCAGCAATCAGGTCATTCTGGTGGGCGACTGCACCGCCAAGGGCGGCAACTACTACCGGGCCAACCACGAGGCCTACGACGCCGCCATGCGGATCTGACCGAAAGATGAGCACCATGAAATCCATTCAAATCCCCACTTTCGATTTTACCGGCAAGACCGTGGTGATCACCGGCTCCGGCAGCGGCATCGGCCAGGCCGCCGCCCTGGAATTTGCCCACTACGGCGCCAACGTGGTGGTGGCGGACATCTCCGCCGCCGCCGCGGAGGAGACCGTCAGCGCCATCCTGGCCCACGGCGGCTCTGCCCTGGCCGTACCGGTGGACGTGTCCAAAAGCAGCCAGGTGGATGCCCTGGTGCAGACCGCCGTGGAACGCTTCGGCGGCCTGGACATCTTCCTGTCCAACGCCGGCGTGGGGGGCGAGGTGCTCCCCCTGCTGGAGCAGAGCGAGGAGGAGTTCGACCATGTCCTCTCGGTCAACCTGAAGGGCGCTTTTCTGTGCGGCAAGGCCGCCGCCAAGCAGATGATCGCCCAGGGCCGGGGCGGCCGGATCATCTTCACCGCCTCCATCGCCGCCATTGAGGGCGGCGGCTTCCACGGCCCTTATGGGGCCTCCAAGGGGGGCATGGTCACCCTGGTGCGCACCATGGCCCGGGAGTGGGCCCCCTACGGCATCACCGTCAACGCGGTGAGCCCCGGCCTCACCGCCACCGCCATCAACCAGACTCTGGCCTCCGACCCAGAGGTGCTGGAGACCCTGCTGGACAAGATCCCCCTCCACCGGATGGCCAAACCCGAGGAAATCGCCTCCGCCATGCTCTACCTGGCCACCGAGTCCGCCGCCTTTATCACCGGCACCACTTTGATCGCCGACGGCGGCGCCACCACCGGCGGCTGAACCCCATCTGGCTTTGCCTCATTTAAACCGAAATACGCCGGTCCGCGGACCGGCGTATTTTGAGCGCTTCCTTTTGAAGCCCATGCAAAATCCGCCTCTGCCGAAGCGGAGGCGGATTTTTTTGGGGGAGTTGGTCACACGCATTGCGTGTACGAAGCAATTATTATTTGCCGATTTGCTTGTCGTCGATGCAGGCCACCAGGACAATTGCGATCACGCAGAGCACCGCCACCATGCCATAGGCCAGGTAGTAGTTGCCCGTCATGCTCAGGCCGGCGCCCATAATCACGAAGGCAAAGGAGCGGACGATGTTGGTGATCGGGTTGAGCACACCCATGGCCCGGACGAAATCATAGCGGCCGAACAGGGTGGCGGTCATGGAGGGGAACAGGTTGCCGATGCCGCCGATGGCGATGCCGATCATAAACACGGAGAAATACTGGAGATACAGGTTGGTGCTGGGAATCGCGCAGGTGATCAGAGTCACAATATACCAGCATCCGTAGGCGATGGAGGCCTTTTTGGTGCCGATCTTCTGATCCAGCCAGCCGGTGGTATAGCTGCCCAGCAGGCCCAGGATGGCCGCCACAGTCATGGCGCCGGTGGCCTTGGCGGGCGCCCAGCCGGCCATAATCAGGCGGGGAATCAGGCGGCTGATGCAGGCCACGTTGCAGATGATGTAGATACCAAAGCCCAGGCCGATGAGCCAGACCTCTTTGTTCAGCAGCAGGGTCTTGGCGTTCCAGGGTGACTTGTAGGCCTCCGCCTCACGCCGGTTGGCCTCCAGCTCCTCCTTGCTGACAGAGCCGTTGTCAGGCGCGCATCCCATCTCTTCGGGGGTATCCCGCATCACGATAAAGGAGAAGATGCCGGCCACCACCAGCAGGGCGCCCATGATGTAGAAGGAGCCGTTCAAGCTGGTCCAGCTCATAAACAGGGACAGCAGGATGACAAAGGTGGCGGAGCACAGATTCTGACCCATGGTGGCCCAGCCCAGAGCCAGGCCTTTCTTGGTGGGGAACCAGCTGGCCATCAGGGCGTTGGCGCAGGTCCAGCAATAGCCCATGCCAAAGAAGTTGGCCAGAGCGGTGACCACAGTGAAGCCCACCAGCGAGGTGACCACGCCGTAGAGCATATAGCTGATACCGCCCAACACAGCGGTGATGAGCATGGCCCGGCGGTTGCTGTTTACCTTGGCGATAAACCAGGAACAGGCCACAGAGCCCAGCAGGCCGATCCAGCTGGCCGGGGTGGTCCAGCTCAAGAGCGCGGCCTCATTCACCCCGTGGGCGTTGGCAAAGTTGGTGACAATGGTGTTCAGGCCGTCGGTGCACATGCCGGAATAAAAATAGAACATGAGCCCGGCCACAAAGATCATCAACCAGCCTTTGGAGCCAAAGTTACTTTTGGTGCTTGCTTTTGATTCCATAAAAGTTCCTCCCTTTCTTTTCTTGCTGCGGCTGTCCGCAGCGTCTTCCCGGATAAAACCTTATCATAAGCTGCATTTTTCGCAAAATGCCTTTTCAAAAATAGCGATATACGCCCCAAGTTATACTGTCATTTTTTTAACAATCTCACTTAAGGAGGCATGTATCTATGGATCTGACCCAACTGAGGTACTTTCAGGCTGTGGCCCGCACCGGCAATATCACCCGGGCGGCATCGGAGCTGTACGTCACCCAGCCCAACCTGAGCAAGAGCATTTCCAAGCTGGAGGAGGAGCTGGGCGTCGCCCTCTTCGACCACCGGAAGGGCAAAATCGAACTCAACGACTATGGCCGGATGTTTCTCTCCAGTGTGGACATCGCCTTTGCCGAGCTGAACGCCGGGGTGCAGAACATCCAGCGCATGTACGCCGCCTCCCAGTACATGCTCTCCCTGGGCTGCAACATCCGGGGCTATCTGGCCGACCGGCTTCCGGACTTTTCCACCGCTCATCCACAGATCGGCATCCGACAGCTGGACTGTACCACCCAACAGCTGGTGGAACATCTGCTGGACCGGAGCATCAACCTGGCTCTGTCCAACGAACCCCTGTCCGATGACCGAATCAACTTCCGCCTGATGGGCAGCAAAAAATATGTCATCGCCCTCCACGGCGACCACCCTCTGGCCGCAGAGAAAGCCATCTCCTTTGGGGACCTTCGGGACGCCACCTTCATCTGCGACACCTCCCGCTTCCATTTGGACAGCCTGCGCCAGGCCTGTCAGGCACACGGTTTTCTCCCCCAAGTAGGCTATGAAATTCAGAGCACCGATCTGGTTTACAGTCTGCTGGCCGCCAACCGGGGCGTGGCCATTGTGCCAGTGGTCATGGGCTGTCATCTGATTGCCACCCATCCGGACACAGCTATCTGTATCCGGGCCATTGATGGTGAGCTGCCCCCGGTCATTATTGGGGTGGGTACTCTGAAAAACCAATCTCCGACCCAGGCCGTCAGCCAGTTCATCCAGTTTATCTCAGATGCGCTGCTCAAAGAGGAGCAGATGGTTCGGGATCTGGGATACGGTTATCTGCTGTAAGGACAAAAAGTATATTGCGCCGGTTATATGCTTTGCGTTCAAGATTTATTTTACTTTTTTTATTAATCTTGCTATACTGCAACTGTATGAATCCGGTTTTACGGCATAATTACCAAAACAGCAATCAATTCTGACAACTGACATAACAGTGAAGGAGAGATATGATTATGTTTGAAGAATTCAAGGGAAAAGTCCTGTTCGTCACCGGCGCCGCCTCCGGCATGGGCCGGGCCGTGGCCGTCCGCTTCGGCAGCCTGGGCTGCAAGGTGGCTGTGGCCGCCCGCCGTCCGGACGCCGGTGAAGAGACCGTCCGCCTGGTCAAAGAGGCCGGCGGCGAGGCCATCTTCGTCTCCTGCGACGTGTCCAGCGACGAGAGCGTCAAGGCCGCCATCGACACCACCGTGGCCACCTTCGGCAGTCTGGACTACGCCTTCAACAACGCGGGCTGCGGCGCCGACGGCGTCCACATCCCCTTCGTCCCCCTGACCGAGGTCACCGAGGGCGACTGGGACAAGGTCATTGACACCAACCTGAAGGGCGTGTTCCACTGCCTGAAGTATGAGCTGCTCCAGATGCAGAAGCAGGGCGGCGGCGCCATCGTCAACACCGCCTCCATCGGCGGGCTGAAGATGGCCCCCATGTTCGGCGCTTACGGCCCCTCCAAGGCCGGCGTCATCGCCATCACCCAGACCGCCGCCGTGGAAAATGCCAAGGCGGGCATCCGGGTCAACGTCATCTGCCCCGGCCCCACCGACGGCACCAACCTGATGGCGGACAGCGTGGCCGCCGGCAGCCAGGACACCGACTTCCTGGTCTCCCATGTCATCCCCATGGGCAAGCTGGGCACCACCCAGGACGTGGCCGACAGCGTGGTCTATCTGTGCTCCAACATGTCCGGCCACGTCACCGGCATGGCCCTGCCCGTCTGCGGCGGCATGCAGATGTGAGGCGCCATTCATGATGCGCCATGTCTCGGTTTTCCGGCTCAGGCCGGAGTGCCGCACCCCTGAGATCATCCATTCCGTTGCGGAGCAGTTGAGGGCACTGCCCCAAAAACTGGGCACCATCACCGGCTGTGAGATCGGCGTCAAGCCCTTTCCCATGCCTTCGGCCAGCCCGGACGGGGCAGTCCAGTTCTATGACCTGATCCAGATCATCACCTTCGCCACTGAGGCGGACTGCATGGCCTATCCGCTCTCCCAGGCCCACGGGGATTTCCTGGCCTTCTCCAGCCAGTACATGGAGCAGGTGATTGCCCTGGATTATCCGGTGGATTAAATCTCATCTTCCTCTGAACAACAGCGCGGGACCGTCTTTTCCGACGGTCCCGCGATTGTCTTTTGCGGCGGGATATGATAAACTGACTGTAATGACGCAACATGAAATACGGAGGAGGTCATTTTATGCTTATGGAAATGGAACAGATTCAGCATCTGCTGGAGCGCCAGCAGTCCCGGGCGGACATCATGAATCTGATGGGCCGCTACCAGTACTACCACACCGGCGGCCAGATGGACA
Organism: uncultured Eubacteriales bacterium; assembly: GCA_959602365.1. Taxonomy (GTDB): domain Bacteria; phylum Bacillota; class Clostridia; order Oscillospirales; family Oscillospiraceae; genus UMGS1766. The sequence goes on along the minus strand of CAUGSS010000005.1, from coordinate 82,746 downwards.
GGATCGGCTGGGAACTGTTCGCCTGGTGGCTCCCCGACGCCCGGTGCGAATACGGCCCGCTGGGGGTGTTCGGCGCAAAAAAATCCCTGGAGTTCTTCGACGCCATGACCGAGCTGTTCACTGGCGGCCAGGGGGTGTGCCACCCCGGCCTGCTGGAGATCCACCAGATCACCACCCCGGTGGTGGAGGTGGCCGGGGACAACCAGACCGCCAAGGGGATGTGGATGTCCACCGGGGCCATCCTGATGCTCCACGACGAAGGCTCCGAGACCGGGCGCTCCTTCACCTGGGACTCGGGCAAGTACGCCGTGGACTTTATCAACACCGAGCAGGGCTGGCGGGTGTGGCACCTGCATGTGTGCGACCTGTGGCGCACCGACTTTGACCGGGATCCGGTGGCCACCGCCGCTCCCATGGATCGGGGCACCACCCAGGAGATGATCGACGACTGGAACGCCCGCGCCGCCGCCGGGGAGGAGGTGCGCCCCCACGGCATGCCCGTCATCCCCGACGGCCCCACCACCTTCCACTATGCCTACGCCAGCGACTCCATCGCCCCCCAGCAGCCCCAGCCGCCGGTGCCCTACCGCACCTTCAGCGAGACCTTCGCTTACTGAACTGGGCACCCAATTTGATCGGCTTTTCCCCTGTTTTTGCACGGCTGTGCCGCACCAGCGGCACAGCCGTTCCATTTTGATGTGCCGCCACAACGCCTGATTGTGCTCGCTTCCCTCCAATGCCCCGGATACGGGCAGTTGGCCGCATTTTTCCCCTGTACCACACCGGGTTGTCTGCTCCGCCCTGTTTGGTTGTTACACTTTGCATCCGACCTCTGATATAATTTGTAATAGGAAAAAATACCGACAAAGGAAAGGGGACTTTCTCATGGCTTCCTATGAAAAGCTGCTCCAGCCCCTCCAGGTGGCCGGCCTGCGGCTGAAAAACCGGATGCTCTCCGCCCCCACCTCCCTGGCAGAGCTGGGCCCCGGCGAGCACTACAGCGACGACAACATCAACTACTACAAGCTCAAGGCCGCCGGCGGGGTGGCCCTGGTCAGCGTGGGCGACGTGATTGTGGACCTGTCCACCGGCCGCAGCCACCCCATGCAGGTGGGCCTGGACGATCCCACCGCCATCCCCTACCTGGTCAAGATGGCCGACGCCATTCACTCCGGCGGCGCTGCGGCGGAAATTGAGATTGACCACGGCGGCGCCCTGTGCGATCCGGTGTTTATCGACGGCAAAAACGCCATCGGCCCCTCCGGCTATGTGGACGCCTGGGGCGACGAGGTGCTGGAGATGACCGAGGAGCAGATCTACGACATCGCCGAGAAATTCGGCGAGGCCGCCGCCACCGCCAAGGCCTGCGGCTTTGACATGGTGATGATCCACGCCGGCCACGGCTGGCTGCTCCACCAGTTCATCTCCCCGGTCACCAACCACCGCACCGACCAGTGGGGGGGCAGCATCGAAAACCGGATGCGCTTCCCGCTGCTGGTGGTGGAGAAGGTCCGGGCCGCCGTGGGCAAAAACTTCCCCATCGACATCCGCATCTCCGGCTCCGAGCGGATGCCCGGCGGCTATGACATCTCCACCGGCATTGAGATCGCCAAGGCCCTGGACGGCAAGGTGGATCTGATCCACGTCTCTGCCGGATCTCAGCAGGACGAGTATTCCGCCGTGCTGATGCACCCCGGCGCCTTCCAGAAGCACGGCGAGAACGCCGGCCTGGCCGCTGAGATCAAGAAGCACGTCAAGACCCCGGTGGTCACCGTGGGCGCCTTCAGCGAGCCGGACAAGATGGAGGCCTTCCTGGAGGAGAGCGGCGTGGACTGCATCGCCATGGGCCGGGCCCTGATCGCCGACCCCTTCCTGCCCCGGAAGATCATGCGGGGCAAGGTGGAGGACATCACCCCCTGCCTGCGCTGCGGCGAGTGCCAGAGCGGGCTGATGCGCAACAAGACCATGCGCTGCGCCGTCAACCCCTACATCGGCCGGGAGATGGAGTACTTCCACCCCATTCCCACCCGGGAGACCAAAAAGCTGCTCATCGTGGGTGGCGGCCCCGCCGGCATGCAGGCCGCCATCACCGCCTGTGAGCGGGGACACAAGGTCACGCTGGTAGAGAAGAGCGGCCGGCTGGGCGGCCTGAAGTACGCCGACAACGCCGACTTCAAGTACAACATCCGCCGCTACCGGGATATGACCGCCGCCAAAGTGATGGCGCTGCCCATCGATCTGCGGCTGAACACCGTGGTCACCGACGAGCTGGTGGCCGAGGTCCAGCCCGACGCCATCCTTGCCTGCGTGGGCGCCGATCCCTGGGCCCTGCCGGTCCCCGGCTCCGACGGCCAGAATGTGATTTTCGGCGCTGAGCTCCAGAAAAACGACCCCCGGGTGGGCCAGCGGGTGGTGGTCATCGGCGGCGGCCTGATTGGCTGCGAAGAGGGCATCGCCCTGGCCCGGGAGGGCCATGAGGTCACCATCCTGGAGATGCAGGAGGAGCTGTGTCCCGACTGCGGCCGGATGCACCGGCTCAACGTGCTCCACCAGATCGAGGTGGCCGACACGCTGACCACCGCCACCGGGCTGCGCTGTACCGGCATTGACGCCCAAGGCGTGACCGCCGTGGACGGAGAGGGCAGGGAGACCAAATTCCCCGCCGACACCGTGGTCATGTGCGCCGGCATGCGGCCCCGTTCCGCCGAGGTGGAGCGGCTGAGCAAGTACTGCGCCGAGTTCTACGTCTGCGGCGACGCTTCCCGGGCCCGCCAGATCGGCCAGGCCACCCGGGACGGCTATGACGCCGTGGTCAACATGGGCCTTTAATGACACACAATATGCCTGAATAGATACAGCGAAAGAAAGGAGCATGATTCATGGTATCATTCACGACCGAGCAGCTGACCCAGCGCTGGGAGGACCAGCGTGCCCTGAAGAACCTGATGGGCAAGTACGCCAACTGCATCATCCTCAACCGGGAGCAGGACATCTTCGACCTGTTCTGGAGCCGGGAGGACGACATCTGCCTGAGCTTCAACGACGGCGCCTATGTGGGCGCAGAGGCTGTCTCCGGTTATTATAAAGCCTGCTGGCAGCGCAACAAGCTGGTGGCCTCCCTGATGCAGGCCCGCTTCCCCGAGCAGCTGGGGGGCAAAAGTGAGGAGGAGATCTACGGCGTGGGCCCCTTCAAGGTCAAGCCCCTGTCCTCCCCGGTCATTGAGGTGGCCGTCGACGGCAGGACCGCCAAGGGCCTGTGGCACTGCCAGGGCGCCTATAACGACGTGGAGACCTGCGGCCCGGTGGCCAACTGGACCTGGGGCTACTTTGCGGTGGACTTCATCCGCACCGAGAACGGCTGGAAGCTGTGGCACATGAGCTACACCAACGACGTGGACTGCATCTGCGGCCAGAGCTGGGGCAAGGAGAAGCAGCCCCTGCCCGATCGCCCCGAGTTTGCCGCCCTGGCCGATTTCCACTATCCCCCCTATACGGTGGAAAAGACCCTGCGGGAGCTCTACACCCCGGCGCGGCCCCACACCGACTGCCCCCGGATTCCCGAACCCTACAACACCTTTGCTGAGACCTTCAGCTACGGCATTTGAGAGGAGGGCGGACAACCATGAGTAAGAAAATCAAGCGCGAGTACACCGATGACGAGCTGATCCGCCGGGTCACCGACATCGAGGAGATCAAAAAGGTGGCCAACAAGCGGGTCTATTACATGATCAACGAGTGGCGGGAGCAGGAGCTGCAGGACCTGTGGGTGACCGATCCCGCCTATCAGGCCACCGCTTCCTTCGGCAAGAACACCGGCTACTATGTGGGCATGGACAACATCCGCTCCTACTATGTCACCAAGCACGCCGCCGACCTGGGCGACGGCGTGGGCACCATGAACGCCCACCCCATCTCCACCGGCCTGGTGGAACTGGCCGGGGACGGCAAGACCGCCAAGGGCCTGTGGTACTCCATCGGCCAGGACACCTATCCCAACGGGGACGGCACCGCCAAGGCCCTGTGGAACACCGGCAAGGTGGCCATCGACTTCGTCAAGGAAGGCGACGCCTGGAAGATCTGGCACATCGTGGAGGCCAACGACATTGTCTCCGAGGCGGGCACCGCCTACGGCGACGGCCCGGTCTATCTGGACTATGAGACCGACCCGGTGGCGGTGGAGTTCGGCACCCCCACCATCCCCATGATCACCCACGACGCCACCTTCAACTGGTGGGACAACTATCCCGCTCCCCCCACCCCCTATGACACCTGGAGCGACGAGATCAGCTATGGCCCCGAGGGCTATCCCGAGAAGACGGAATACCACTTCGGCGCCGGTGAAGGAGGGAACTACTGATGAGAGAGCTGACTTTGCACGAGCGCATCCGCAACGCGGACGCCAGCCAGCAGGTGGAAAACGTCAAGGCCAAGCACGCCTATCTCCACGGCCGGGCCGACGCCACCGGCGAGTGGAGCGTGATCTGGTCCCGCAGCGAAAACTGCTCCTGGGCCCACGCCTTCGGCCGGATGCGGGGCTTCGACCAGGTCTACCACGGCAGCGTGGGCGACTACGACAAGATGTGCATGGAGAACTGGCTGGACCTCTATGAGGTCTATCCCGAGGTCACCGGCAAGGACCCCCGGCCCCTGATGGAGTGCTCCGTCCACACCCTGGTCACCGACGTCATCGAGGTGGCCGCCGACGGCAAGAGCGCCCGGGGCTGCTTCATCACCCCCGGCGTCATCCACTCCCGGCTGACCGCCGACAAGGGCCCTGACGGCAAAGTGCACCGCTCCCCCAAGTACTGCCACGTGCTCTGGGAGCGCTACGGCTCCGACTTCGTGTGCGAGGACGGGGAGTGGAAGTATCTCCATGAGCACGTCTGCCCCGACCTGGTGGGCGATATGGACCACACCAACTGGGCCGCCGACGAGTACGAGCGCATCACCTCCCCCAACCCCGGCGAGGCCATGCCCCCCACTCTGGGGTGCCCTCCGGTGGCAGACCCCGGTCCGATGCACATGCCCTATTCCGTGCTCAGCGCCCCCCAGGACTCCGTGCCCTGGCCCAAGCCCTACGAGACCCTGGACAACGACAACACCTACACCCCCTTCCTGGAGCAGAAATAAAATTTCATTTACACTCTTCCTTTCATCAAAAACGGCGGCACCCTATAGAGTGCCGCCGTTTTTCTCTCCAAAGCAGTGCAAAGGGCACACCACGCTCTTTGTTACAGTGTGTGCGGGGCGAACGCCTCCTCTGAATCAGGCTATTGTGCAAAAATTTATTGTAATATGCGCATAAAAACGTGCAAGTCTGGCACATGATTGCTCAGGGCTGCTTTTCAATCCCGGCCTGGGCAGATACCAAAATTCAGCTAAAATGCCTGAAAAGTTCTCCATGCCCGACCCCTTAGGGCACCTCCCGGCACATGCCAGGCCGCCTGGGAGGCCATTCCCAACTTCCACTATGTGCTCAACGCCACTGCCAAGGAGATCGCCAGCGGCCATGTCACCTACACCAACGCCCAGGGCGAGCACCAGCTCCCCGCCGATTCGGTGGTGCTGTCCGTGGGCATGCGGGCCAAGAGCGGCGAGGTCCTCAGCTTCTTCGGCGCCGGCAAGCAAGTTCTATCTGGTGGGCGACTGCAAAAAGCCCGGCACCATCCAGACCACCAACCGCAACGTCTACGCCACCTGCATGGCCATCTGAGGCCAGCCAGACTGCCGGCTGCGACAAAAAATCCAGTGGACGCGTATGTGGCGTCCACTGGATTTTCTATTGTTTGTTTCAATGAGTCGAGATATAACGCCCGATCAGTCCATCCAAGGCCTGCTCACAGTCCTCCTGGCGGGTCGCATAGACCATCCCGTGGGCACACTCCCCGCTGATCTGCTCCACCGGGCCGGCATAGCCGTCACAGAAGGTCTGAACCTGCTCCGGATCCACGACGGTATCTTCTGTGCCCTGAAGCACCAGCAGCGGGAGATCCAGCCCCTGGGTCATCTGGGTCAAATCCACGTCCCGCATGCTGCACCCCAGGCTGTCCCGGGCAAACCAGTCGCCGATGGCCACCATAAAGCCGGGCAGATGAAACTGGTTGGCCATCAGATAGCGGGCCTCAGCGTAGAGGTTGACGACGGGGCTCTCCGCCACCACGAACCTGACGCTGCCGGCCAGGGCCTCATCGGCCTGCACCGCCGCAGCTCCGGCCAGCGCGGCATTGGCCCCCAGGGTCTCCCCGTGAAGAATGATCTGGTGGTCCGCCCCATAGCGCTCCAGCAGCAGCTTCACCCAGCACTTCACGTCGTCCCCCTCCAGAAGGCCGTAAGTGACGCTCTCCCCGCCGCTTTCGCCGTGGTCTCTGCTGTCGGGCAGCAGGATGTTATAGCCCTGCTCCGCATAATAGCTGGCAAAGAGGTAATCGCTGTCGGCACTGCTGCCGTCAAAGGTGTGCAGCAGGATCACCGTAACATCGCTTTTGGCGTCATACAGTCCGCCCTGGAGCTCCACCCCGTCACTGGCCGTGACAGAGACCTCGTCCCGCAGGTGGGTCTCCTTCCAGTCGTCAAAGGCCTGCTGGAGGGGCAGCAGCGCCGCCTGCTCCTCCTCGCTGCGCTCCAGGCCGTTCATCCCCTCCACCACCGAGGTGGTGCCGTCGTAGTGGCCGATGAACATATTGACATAACTCTTCGGATATCGGAACACCCAGACCCCCAGGATAATGAGTATGACCAACACCAGCATCAGGATTCTGGCCCGGCGCTGGCGTGGGGTGGCTCGGGGCCGCTTCTTCGTGGGCGCGCCGGACTGGCTTGCAGCGGGGGCGGACTGGACCGCGGGGACCGCCTCAGGGAGGTTGCTCTTCTTCCTTTTCATACCGCAGCCCTCCTTATCTCGCGATCAGCATGCCCAGGCCATTGGTCTGGACCGGATAGTCTCCCTGCCGCTCCTGGAGCCACTGCTGGTAGCGCTCCTGGCGCAGATCCTCCCGGGCCCGGGCCGTCAGCACGCTCTCTCCAAACCCGTTGAAATAGACCAGGTAGCAGCCGGTGTCATCCCGCAGCACCGCGGAGTCGCCGCTCTGGCGGTTCGGGTCAAAGCACCACTCCTCCAGCACTTCCTCCACGTCCTCCTTGGTCAGGGATGCAAAGTGGCCGTCCGCGTGATCCTCGTCCTCCAGCTGGCTGAACTGGGCGGCCACAGCGATATAGGCCTCCAGGTCGCCGCCGTTCTCCTCCGCCCGGTCCAGGGCGGCCTGGGCCAGCGTCTCGGCGTTGTCCCACTGGCGCTCTTCGCTCTCCCCGGTCACCCGGTCCTCGGCCGGCGGGAAATAGGCCACCACCACATCCGCCGTCTGATAGTCCTCCTGGCCGGTGTAGGACTTGGCATACTCCTCCGCCTCCTGATCGGTGGGGGTGAGTTCCTGCAGCACCTGGGCCCGGTAGGCCTCAGCCAGGGAGCGCTGATCCAGCTGTTCGTAGTAGATCTTCTCCGTCATACCCGCGTCGTAGAGCTGGGAGAGATACTGATCCGGGTCGTTGACGTTGTTCATCACGCAGTAAGTGCGGATCAGTTCCTCCTTCTCGGCGTGTACCTCCGCCACAGCCTGGGACGCGTCGAATCCGGCCGCCTCCGCCTCGTGACGGAGGATGGCATACTCCTGCATGTCCGCCAGGGTCACCTCCCGGAAGTGCTGGGCCCAGGTGGTATTCTCGTCATAGTCCTGGGATTTCAGGCTGGCATTCAGGTTCAGCCCCAGCTCGCCCAGGTTGGCGTAGTTCTCGTTGGCAAAGTTATAATAGGCCTCATAGTAGTAGAAGTTATAGTCCACAATGGTGTACTTCTCCCCGCCGATATTGACGGCGGGGAGAAGCTGCTGCGGGATCCCCAGGGTGAGGATCACCAGCACAAACACCACGGGAAAGAACATGATGATCAGGTTGCGCTTGGAAAAAACTTTTTTCATTGGGAGCTGTTCCTTTCCCTGTAAAGTCGCGGGAGGCACCGCCCCGTGGGGCAGATATGCGCCCTCTCATCATACCGGCACTCCCGCCGGTCTGTCAAGTCAGCGCCGGGAAACAGAAGCCGGGATGCACGCATCCCGGCTTCTTGTGTTCTGGAAAATCGGTCCGGCGATCAATAGAAGATGATGGCGCCGAGCACAGCCACGAAGCTGAAGATCACGGGGAAGACGACCGTCAGCACGAAGCTGTACTTGTAGGACTCCTTCATGTTGGTCTTGAACACGGCCATGCCCTGGGCCAGCATCGGGGAGTGGGGCAGGGAGTCGAAGGTGGTGGCGGCGGACACCGCGATACGGTGGATGGCCGCAGGGTTGACCCCCAGGGTGTTGCCCACGCCGTACTGGCTGCCGAAGATGGACAGCCACATGACCATGCCGCTGACGCCGTCGGCGCACAGGCCGGCGATCAGGCAGACGGAGAGCCAGCAGGTAATGTAGGGGTTCAGGTGGATGTTCATGATCATGTCGATCAGCGGCTGGAAGCAGGCGGAGGCCTGGGTCACCATGCCGAAGCCGTACACGCAGCCGGACATGACGATGAAGGGGAACATCTCGGTGCAGCCCTGGCTGAGGGCCCGGGTGATCTTGATCTGGTGGATCACGGTGTTCCAGTTCAGCAGGACGACCACCGCAGAGGTAATCCACATGCCGAAGATCAGGGCGTTCATAGCGGTCATGCCGATGCCCAGCTGGAATACAGCGGTCAGGACAATGACCAGGATGATGGGCAGCACGGCCTTCCAGAAGGAGGGCATCTCGATATCGCCGAAGAGCTTGCTGGCGCCGTACTCATCGGCCTCGTCGGTGGTATAGCCCTCGTTGTTCTTGCGGGCTTTCTTGATCAGGTACTGCATGTAGATGATCATCAGAGCAATACCCACCGCAGCGGTGGCCAGACTCAGGCCGGGGGCCGCCCAGGTGGTGGTGCCCAGGAAGGTGGTGGGCAGCACGTTGGGCATGGCGGTGACGCCGGGGAAGGTGAAGGTCACGATGGGGGGCACCGCAATGCAGGCGGCATAGCCGATGTAGATGGGCAGGTTGGCCTTCTTCATCAGGGAGAAGGTCATGGCCGCCACAATGAAGATGTAGCTCTGGATGCCGGCCAGCTGGAGCACAGCCGCGGTCACGGCGATGATATAGGGGGAGTGATCCGCGCCGATGATGGCGATGAACTTTTCGGCGATGGCCTCACCGGACCGGGTCTCCCGCATCAGATAGGAGAACATGCCGGCAGAGATGAAAGCCAGGCCGCTCTGGATGGCAAAGTTGCCAAGTCCGTTGGACCAGGTGGTGGTGATGGTTTCAATGAATCCGCTGGAGCTGCCCAGGGCCACGATGGCGGACGCGATCAGCGCCGACACGGCGGTATGGATGCCCTTGTAGCACATGACCACGAAGAGCACAATGCCCAGGATCAGGAGCACAGCAGAAACGGGTACGCTGCTCAGGAAGGGAATCCCTCCGGAGGCAGCTGCGGCAGACGATGCTGCGGCGGATGCTGCGGCAGAAGACATAAAATACCTCCTCATTTCCTCTGTTTTGTCTGTTGGCCGTGCCGGGGTTTCTCTCTGTCCCCGCCCCGTCCTCTTCCCCCACAAGGCAGCGGCGGCGGTGCAGAGCTCCCTTCTACGGCGCTCATTCGACAAAAACAATGATACTATACCACAAAATCGCTGTAAAACGACGAAATGGACCGGCCTCACAACGGAATGTTACTTTACAAATTTATTGTTGTGAAAACTCACAAAATTTTGCGCCGTTTTTTGTTTGGCTCAGCGTTTCTCTCTCGGGAACCGCCCTGCGGCGGACAGCTCCCGGGCGGGTCAGTCTGCCAGAGAGAGCACAATCTTCCCCTCATAATGGCCGGGGGCCACGGCCGTCTCCACACCGTCCACGGTCATGACCAGTTTCCGGCCGCCGGCGCCCTTCAGAATGGCGTTGGGAGCCAGATCCAGGGACGTGATGTAGCTGGTGCCGGTGACCAGCCAGGTGCTGAACCGGTCCAGGCGCACCAGCACGCCGTTGTTCACCGTGGGCGCGGCGGTCTGGGTGACATTGCTCAGCTCCAGACGGTTATACTGGTCAATCCGGGTCACGCCTTCACGATATGCCTGTTCGGCCGCAGAGATGACACCCTCCACTCTGGCGTCCTTCATTTCCACCAGCAGGTTCTTGGGGCCCCGCAGCTCCGCGTCGTGGTCCACATGGGGGTTGGGATGGTCCTGGCCCTGGGGAGGCCCGTCCAGGATGCTCTCCGCCCCGGCGGGGGGCGCGAACATGCCGCCGAAGGTGGGCTGGGTGTTCATGCCCCCCTTGATGCAGTCCCGCTCCCGGTGCAGGTTGGTGGTGGAGTTGAAGAAGTCGCCCTCCACGCTCATGCCGCTCAGCTCCACGGACACGTCCAACGCCGGGTCAAAGGCGGTCAGGCTGCGGCCGGGCACATGCTCGTCCTGCCGGCCCACCGGGACCATCACCGCGTCCACATCCATGCCCGCCTCGTCGTTGTCCATCAGCTGGAGCACCACCCCGTTGCCCGGGCGCAGCACGCTGTTGCTGATGTGGAAGTCGGTGGCGGAACCCTTGACGCAGATGGTGGACTTGCCGGTGACCAGGCTGGAGTCGGCGATGGTGACCGGAGTATTCTTGTCCCCCAGCACGAACACGCCGAAGCGGTTGCCGGTGATCTCGCAGCCGTTGACGATCTCGGCCCGGGCCGCGCCGATCATGCCCCGCACCATCAGGGGGTAGCCGTCCACATGGACCCGGCTGTGGTCAAAGCGGACGATGTTCCGATCGCCGATGCAGAAGGCGCCGTAGCCGTGGGCCCGGGGGCCGGAGAGCTCCACCCGGCAGTCCTTCACATAGATGTTGGCGGAGTCGTCACAGCCGTCAATGGAGAACACGCCCCAGCCATTGGTCTTCAGATCGCAGTTGGTGTAGTAGACGGTGCCGTTGTCGCACAGCTGCACCAGCCGGTTGGTGCCGGTGACGCCGATGCCCCAGCTGAAATCCCCCATCCACTCTGGATCGTCGGGGCTGTGGTTCTCGATGCGGCAGTTGTCCACACGGACCACGCTGTCGCCCCCCACATGGACCGCGCAGCGGGTGACGCCGGACATGGTGATCTCGCTGTCCCGGATGGTCAGGTGGGCGTTGTCGATGGCGGTGATTGCGGCGCCGCAGCCCATGAAGTCGTTGTAGCCGTGGCCGTCCAGGTCGATGTGGGCGTCCGAGACGGTGTACTGGCTGTCACCGGTGACCAGAATGCCGTTGAAGTCCTCCTCATCGCTGGAGAGCACCACGCCCCGGGCCTCCTCCCCGGTGATGGTGCCGGCCTGAACCAGGGCGGGCACGCCCTTGGCCTCCACCACCCGGTTGTTTTCAATGACCGCAGTGTTGCGGAACTCCTCGCTGCGGCCCATCATCAGCATCAGGCCGTGGGGGGGCATGTGGTAGCACTCCGCCACGGTGAGCACCACCTCACCCTGATAGGTGCCGGGAGCCTGCTGACGGCCCACCCCGTCCACAGTGAGCTGGACAAATTTTCCCTCGGGGGCGGTCAGTTTTGCCCCCTCCTTAAGGGTCAGCTTGGAGAGGGCCGTGGTCTCCTCCACCAGCTGAACGCCGTCTACAATCATTTCGCGCATGGTCGCTTCCTCCTCTAGGTTGCAGTCGAATGGTCTTGCCAGAGGGCCCCAGGGCCCTCTTCTTCTCTTTTACCCTACCCGAAGAGCACCCCGGTGTAAAGCAACGAAATCGCGGGCATCCACAACCAGCCGTTACTTCGCGCTCCAAATTGTTGTGATATTCCACAAATTTCCTCACTCATTTTTGGCAGGCAAAGGGCCGCCCGGCGGAGACGCTTCCGCCGGGCGGCCCTCAGGTACAGCCCAGATGCAATATTCCGTTCGATCACACGTCGCTGCGCTTTAAGCGCTTGGACGCCTCGTCCACCAGGTGGCGCACCGCCCGCTTCCGGTTGTCCTTCCGATAGGCCAGCACCAGGGTGACAACATGGCAGTCGGGATAGGCCCGGAAGGTCTTGCTGTTGAGCATGCTGCAGTGCTCCAGCAGGAAGTTGACCCCCTGCATCTGCTCCACCGATGCGCAGGAGGAGAGCAGGTTGTCCGCCGGCACCAGCTTGTCCGTGGGAAAGCCCATGGCCTCCAGGCGGAGCTTGAGCTGGTTGTCCTCATTCTCCGGGCTGGGGGTGTAAAACACCCTTTCATCCCGGAAGTCCAGGAAGTTGGCGTCCGGGGTGGCCTTGGGGTGGTCGGCGGAGACCACCAGCATCTCCTGCAGCTGCTCCACCACCACATATTCGATGCCCTCAATCCCCTGGATTTCCGGGGCAAAGCTGAAGGCCACGTCCACTTTTCCGTCCACCAGCCACTGGGTCACCTGCCAGGCGGGGGCGCTTTTGTATACCATATGCAGGCCCGGGTGCTGGGCCTGGAAGTCCCGCAGCAGCGACCGGCCCACCTGCTGCAGATCCAGCAGCTCCGGCTGGCCGATGGCCAACTGATTGTCCTGGGTGGCGGCAAGCCGCCCGGCCTCCGCCCGGGCGGCGGAATAGATCTCCTCCATCTGCCCAAAGGCCTTATAGTAGATTTTGCCCACGTCGGTGAGTACCAGCTTGCCCCGTTCCCGGTTTAAGAGGGTGCAGTCCAGATCCTGTTCCAATTTGGCCACCTGCTTGCTGACCGCCTGCTGGCTCAGAAACAGGCGTTTTGCCGCCTCTGTAAAACTGCCCACCCGGACCAGCGTCAGGAAGGATCGCACCGTCGTCTCGTTGACCATTTTGGTTCCCGCCTTTCGTAAACCCGATTTCTTTTCTATATTTTATCACATCGCCTTTTATCCTTCAAGTGCGCTTTGCCTGCCCCCCGGCGCCCTCCAAGGGTAACAACCCGTTGTGGAAATACCCCTTTTTGTTACTTTACATCCTCAAATTCCTGCGATAAAGTGAATAAAAGCGGCGCAGGGATTTCCTGCCCGGCATACTCCGCTTTTTTATTTTTGTATAGATGAAAAATTGATGGAAAAGGAGCGATGAAACGCATGGCAAGAACGATCGAGGAACTGAAGCTGGGCTTCGAGCGGATCGCGGCCGCCCAGGCCTGCCGCAACCTGATGGGCAAGTACAGCTACTACCACACCGCAATGCGCAACAAGGACTATGTCCAGCTCTGGGCCGACCGGGATGACGACCTGCTGGTGATGCCCTGGGGCTACTACCAGGGCATCGAGGGGGTGCGCAAGTGCTATCTCCAGGACCACGGCGACCGGAACGACCCGGAGATTCAGGATTCCCCCATCCTCAAGGGGGGCATGATGATGCACTGCGTGGACACCGAGGTGCTGGAGGTGGCCGGCGACGGCAAGACCGCCAAGGGCTGCTGGATCAGCCCGGGCCACGAGAGCTGCTTCATCCCGGATTTTGACAAGATCCCCGGCTGGAAGAAGGGGGACCCGGTGCCCCCGGACGCCCCCATGGTCTCCTCCTGCGAGTGGGCCTGGAGCAAGTACCAGGTGGACTTCATCAAGGACGCCGACGGGGAGTGGAAGTTCTGGAAGATGCGGCTGTGGCCCCTCTACAAGACCGACTTCTATGTGCCCTGGACCCAGCACCCGGACATGGACCCGGTGGACTTCCCCTTCCACAACCACAAGCCCCTGCCCCAGCCCAACTGGGCCTGGAGCATGGACGCCGTCTACCCCGCCGACGAGCCGGAGCCCCCGCTGCCCTATGAGCACTACGAGGACGCCGTCCCCGCGCTGTGGGCCAACTATCAGTAAAGGAGGATACAGCCATGACGGAACAGGAAACCCTGGAACTGCTGACCCGGAAGCTGGAGCGGCTGGAGGCCGTGCAGGCCTGCCGCAACCTGATGGGCAAATACAGCTACTACCACACCGCATTCCGCAACAAGGAGTACATCGACCTGTGGGCCAAGCGGGACGACGACCTGCTGGTCATGCCCTGGGGCTCCTATCAGGGCTTTGAGGGGGTCAGGACCTGCTATATGAACGACCACGGCGACCGCAGCGACCCCGCCGTGCTGGACAGCCTGCGGGGAGCGGTGATGATGCACACCATGAACACCGAGCTCATCGAGGTGGCTGAGGACGGCCAGACCGCCAAGGCGGCCTTCTTCAGCGACGGCCACGAGACCTATGTGGACGGCCGCGTCCCCGGCTTCCAGGACCCCGACGCCAAGCTGGAGCCCCACGCCGAGTGGTGCTGGGGGGCCTACGCCGTGGACTTCATCCGGGACAACGGGGAGTGGAAGATCTGGCACATGCGCCTCTACCCCATCAACAAGAGCGAGTACGGCACCAGCTGGGTGGACGTCGTCCAGCCCACCCCTGAGGACTACACCTTCGCCAGCGCTGAACAGGGCAAGGGGATGTGGCACTACTCCCCCACCGAGGTCTACCCCGCCAACCAGCCCGCCATCCCCTATCCCTATGAGAAGTTTGAGGATGTGGGCATCACCTTTATGGACGAGGAGGGCTGAAACCATGAGCGAACTGAATGAACTGATGCTCCAGGCCGAGCGTCTGGAGGCCGCCCAGGCCTGCCGCAACCTGATGGGCCGGTATTCCTATCTCCACACCGCATTCCGCAACAAGGAATTCATGGAGCTGTGGGCCAAGCGGGACGACGTGAGCCAGACCATGCCCTTCGGCAAATTCGTGGGCTATGAGGGCGTGTACCAGAGCTATGTGGGCTTCCACGGCGACCGCTACAACCCGGAGGACTACGAGCAGCTGCGGGGGCTGATGATGATCCACGAGATGTGCACCGACGTCATCGAGGTGGCCGCCGACGGCAAGACTGCCAAGGGCATCTGGATCTCCCCGGGCACCGAGACCGCCCCCTCTCCCGGCAAGGAGAAGGGCGCCTGGTGCTGGGGCAAGTACGAGGTGGAGTTCATCAAGGAGGACGGCGTGTGGAAGTTCTGGCACATGACCCTCTACCCCCTCTTCCTGACCCCCTACAACCGCAGTTGGGGCGAGCCCGCCCTCAAGATGGCGGGCAACGGCGAGATGCCCGACATGGGCCCCTATTGCCACCCTCTGGAGAAGCCCTTCTGGGAGTACGGCCCCGACGCCATCTACCCCGAGGACGAGCCCGCCGTCCCCCAGCGCTACGACAGCTATCCCGGCATCTGAGCCCGGCGGCCTATTCCGGCCGCTCCGTCCCTCCGGCCGCCGGGTGCTCCAGCCCCCAGTTGGCCAGGGCCAGCAGCACGCTGCCCAGGCTCCGGCCCTCCCGGGTGAGGCGGTATTCCACATGGGGCGGGATTTCGTTGAACTGCTCCCGCTCCACCATGCCGTCCCGCTCCAGCTCCCGCAGGCTGGCGGACAGCATGGCGTTGGTGATCCCCTCCACCCGCCGGGCCAGCTCCCCGAACCGGAGGGACGGGGCAGAGAAGAGCTGAAGGACGATGAAGATCTTCCACTTGCCCCCCATCACCCCCAGGCAGCGGCGGATGGGACAGGTGGTGATCTCCGGATGGGACTGCATATAGCCCAGGTATTCGGATACGGTCTGAAACGGCTCCATGAGACGGCCTCCTCGGTTTGTTTTTTCATACCAGGTTTGTTTTTTCATGGTACTTGACGGCGGCAGAAAAATCGGTATGATGGTATTAGTACAAAAAACATACTGTAACTGACCTGCAAAGTCAAGTGTTGGAAAGGAGTTTTCAAGATGGAATTCACCCGTGCCCTCACCCTGCGCCAGTCCACCCGGGAATTTACCGGGGAACAGCTGACAGAGAAAGAGGTCAACGAGCTGCTTCGGGCCGCCATGGCCGCCCCCACCTGCATGGGCCGCTTTGAGCGGCTGCACCTGACGGTGGTCCAGGACCCCGCCGTGCTGGAGGAGCTGAACCGGCTGTTCCAAGAGGCGGTGGGAGATCCCAACGCCTACCCGTCCTACCATGCCCCCACCCTGATCTACGTCTCCAACTCCCTGGAGGACGAGGAGATCATTGCCGGCGCCAACGCCAGCTGCGTCATGGAGAACATGACGCTGGCCGCCGCCGATCTGAACCTGGCCAGCGTCTACCTCTTTGGCCTCAGCCAGGCCCTGCAGGGCCAGCGCGACCAAGTGGCCCAGCTGCTGAAGCTGCCCGAGGGCTTCCGCACCGTGTCCGCCATCGCCGTGGGTCATCCCGCCCATCCCCTCCAGGAGCGCAGCATCCCCGCCGACAAGATCGCCGTCAACCGCATCTGAATCTGACCATTCCGGCCTTCCCGCGGCAGAGGCCGCCGGGCGGGCCGGACCTTTTTCCACAAGGAGGATGTCTATGAATCCATTCTATCCCCATCTCTTTGAACCGCTGACCATCAAGCACACCACCTTCCGCAACCGGCTGTTCGTGGCCCCCCACATGATGAGCCACATGGACTTCAACGGCCGGCCCGACGAGTCCATGATCGACTTCTACGCCGAGAAGGCCCGGGGCGGCTACGCGGTGGTCACCCTGGGGGACACCCCGGTGGACCGGGAGCACGCCGCCACCAACCCCCGCTCCTTCGCCGTCACCCCGGAGAACCAGCCCAAACTGGCGGAGATCGCCCGGGCCATCCACGCCGGAGGCGCCCTGGCCAGCCAGGAGCTCAACCACGGCGGCATGATCGCCTTTGCCGCTGCCAACTCCGATTTAAGCCCTGAGGGCTGGGAGGCCTGGGGCCCGGTGGAGATTCACGAGGTGCACACCAGCGTCATCCACGGCAACGAGGTCACCGAGGAGTACCACGTCCACGGCATGACCGAGGAGGACATGAATGTGGTGGCCGACCACTTCGCCGACTGCGCCGAGATCCTGAAGGGCGCCGGCTACGACATGGTGCTCCTCCACGGCGGCCACGGCTGGCTGCTGGACCAGTTCATCTCCCCCCTCTACAACACCCGCACCGACGAATACGGAGGCAGCATTGAAAACCGGGCGAAATTCCCCCTGATGGTCATCGACCGCATCCGCCGGCGCTGCGGCGAGGACTTTCTGATCGAGTACCGGATGAGCGGCTGCGAGGAGATCGAGGGCGGCCTGTCCCAGGAGGAGGGCATCGCCTTCGCCAAGCTGCTGGACGGCAAGGTGGACCTGATCCACGTCTCCGCCGGCCTGGACACCGAGGAGGCCCAGGCAGTGCACACCCACCCCACCATGTTCCTGCCCCACGGGGTGAACGTCCACTACGCCGCCGCCATCAAGGCCGCCGGCGTCAAGACCCCGGTGGTCACCCTGGGCGGCATCAACACCCCGGAGCTGGCGGAGCAGGTTCTGGCCGAGGGCAAGGCCGACGTGATCGCCATGGCCCGCCAGAGCATCGTCGACCCCTATTTCCCCGAGAAGGCCCGCCACGGCCGCAGCCAGGACATCGTCCCCTGCCTGCGCTGCCTGGACTGTCTGACCGGGCTCCACGCCGGCAACCAGCTCTCCTGCGCCGTCAACCCCCGCACCGCCCAGGAGTGCCGGTTTGACCGGATGTCCGCTCCGGCCAAGGTGCAGCGCCGGGTGCTGGTGGTGGGCGGCGGCCCCGGCGGCATGCAGGCGGCGGCCACCGCCGCCCAGCGGGGCCACATTGTCACCCTGGCCGAGCAGACCGATCAGCTGGGCGGCCTGCTGAAGTTCACCGACTACGACGAGCTGAAGGTGGACCTGATGCGGCTGAAGAACTACCTGATCCACCAGGTGGAGAAGAGCGCCGTGGACGTGAAGCTCAACACCACCGTCACCCCCGAGTTCATCCGGGCCGGCGGCTATGACGCGGTCATCCTGGCGGTGGGCTCCTCCCCCGCCCGGCCCCCGATCCCGGGCCTGGACGACCCCAGCGTGGAGCACGCCACCACGGTGTACACCAAGCTGGCCAATTTCGGCAAAAAAGTGGCCGTGCTGGGCGGCGGCCTGGTGGGTTGCGAGACCGGCCTCTATCTGGCCGAGCACGGCCATGAGGTCACCATCATCGAGATGCAGGACGAGATCGCCCCGGAGGCCAACTGGATGCACAAGGAGGGCATGATGCAGTCCTTCGCCCAGGCCCCCATCACCTGCCGCACCGGCCTGCGGGTGAGCAAGGTCGTCCCGGGAGAGGGGGTCTACGCCCTGGACAAGGAGGGCCGGGAGGAGTTCATCCCCGCCGAGGGCATCGTCTACGCCATGGGCATGCGGCCCAACACCGCCACGGTGGAGGCCCTGAAGGACGTGTGCCTGGACACCTGCACCGTGGGCGACTGCGTCAAAGCCCGGAAGGCCCGCCAGGCCATTGAGGAGGGCTACTGGGCCGCCGTCCGGCTGGGCTGATCCGCCAAAGGAACCCTTTCACCATTTGTCATTGCAAAACACCGCCCGGCGCTTTCCGTGGAAAGCGCCGGGCGGTGCCTGTCTCTGCCCGCTCGGTTCAGGCGGGTCGTGTCTCCCCGCACTCACCGCAAGGGCAGTTCTGTACTCCTTTATATCTATTATGTATCTCAATCGAGAGAGACCAGCGCCTGTTCTGCCGCCTCCAGCCCCTGACCGGCCGCCTGGCGGAGCCACCAGACGCCCTGATCCCGGTCCCGGGCAGTCACTGTGCCGTCCAGGTAGATGGCCCCCACCATGGCCTGGGCCTCGGCAAGGCCCTGCCGGGCCGCCTCCTGAAACCAGCGGAAGCCCTCCGCCTTGTCCCGATCCACGCCCTGGCCCAGATAGTACATCTGCCCCAGGTTAAACTGGGCGTGGGCAAAGCCCTCATGGGCCGCTTTTTTATACCAGCGGAAGGCCTCTTTCAGGTTGCGGCTGACGCCCCGGCCCCAATCATACATGGTGCCCAGATTAAACCAGGCCGCCACATTGTCCAGATTGGCAGATTTTTGGAAGGTGCGGAAGGCATCAGGGTACTTTGCCGCCCGGTATTTCTCCAGGCCCGTATCCAGCAGCCGGGCTGCCATCGCCTTCTCCGAGAGCGTCTCATCCTCCTCCTTGGCCCCGGCCTCCGGAGCAGGAGCTTCCTCCGGCGACGGGAGGGGGATGCCCGCCTGTTCCAGCTGCCGGAGCACCTGTTCCAGCGGCTTCTTGGCCTTCTCCTTGCCCTGATCCGCCGCCTTTTGGAGCCACTTGGCCGCCTCCGCCAGGTCCTCCGGCACCCCCTCGCCGATTTTGTACATGATACCCAGGTTGAGCTGGGCGCCGGCATGTCCCTGTTCTGCGGCCCGGCGGTACCACTCCACCGCCTCCGCTTTGTCCTGTTTGATGCCGTCCCCGTGGGCATACATCAGGGCGAGGTTAAACTGCGCAGAGGCGTAATTCTGTTCGGCGGCCTTACGGTACCATTGTTCCGCCTCCCGCTTGTCCTGGGCGACGCCCTTGCCCTCGTCATACATATAGCCCAGGCAGAACTGTCCCCGGGCATAGCCCTGTTCCGCCGATTTGCGGTACCACCGCACCGCCTCCGCCTTGTCCGCTGCTACGCCCTTGCCACAATCATACATGTAGGCCAGACGGCACTGCCCCTTGGGGCTGCCCTGATCCGCAGCCATGCGATACCATTTGACGGCCTCTGTGCAGTCCTCCGGCACACCGTCGCCATTTTCATACATCAGGCCCAGATTGATCTGGGCACTGGTCATCCCCTGTTCCGCGGCCTTGCGGTACCACTCCACCGCCGCCGCCTTGTCCTGGGGGACGCCCTCCCCCTCGTCGTACATATAACCGACGGCAAACTGACCTCTGGCGTGGCCCTGATCCGCCGCCTTCCGATACCACCGGAAGGCCTCGGCCAGGTCTTTCCTGACGCCGCGGCCCAGTTCATAGAGCCGCCCCAGCCCATACTGGGCCTTCGCCTCACCCTGGGCGGCAGATTTCTCATACCACTCCAGCGCTTTTCCGTCGTCCCGGGCCACACCGTCGCCATTATAATACATGTTGCCCACGTTGTACTGAGCCAGGGCATGGCCGTGCTGTGCGGCCCGCTCATACCAGCGGAAGGCCTCGGCATAATCCCGGGGCACTCCCTTGCCCTTATCGTACAGATTGCCGATGGAGTTCTCCGCATCGGCATTTCCCTGTCCGGCCGCCTCACGGAACCATTTCATGGCCTGGGCATAATCGGTAAACACCCCCTGCCCATCCCGGCAAAGTTTGCCCATCCAGAACTGGGCCTGGGCATCCCCCTGCTGGGCGGCCTGGCGAAATGCCTCCAGCGCCTGGACATAGTCGCCGCTCCGGTAGGCCTGGAGCCCCTGGCGGGTGTGCTGGAGGGCTTCCGGCGCGGGTTCACTCCCCGCCCCCTTCTGTTCCTCCTTCCGCCGCTCGGCCTGCTTTTTCTGGGCCAGCCGCCGGGCGATGGCCTGTTCCAGAGGGGACAGCTTCTTGGCCGCCGGCCGCTCCCTCCCCTGCAGCACTCCAATCACCGCCGTCAGCACCGCGGCGATGTAAGGGCCATGGGTGGGAATGTAGAGGGATCGGGAGGTCCCGTCGGAGTAGCCGCAGAGGATCCTCCCCTGCTTACCCGGCTCCACCTCCGCCCGGGTCAGGCCGTCCAGCGGCAGGCTCTGCTGGGGAAACAGGCTGGAGTAAAGCCCCTGCTCCGTCAGCAGGAAGCCCTCGCTGCCCAGGGATTCGCCGGTGATGTCCATCATCAGCAGCACGTCCTCCGGACGGACCCCCGGGGCAAAGCGCTGTATTGCCTCCTGAACGGCCCTCTCCTGGATCTCCTCCGCCGGCCGGAAGCGAAATCCCTGCTCCCGCTTGACTGCCAGCACCGCCTGTCTGATCTGGTCCCGCATAGTGATTGCCCTCCTCGGATAGATGCGTTTCTTGTAATATTATAGTCAATCCCGTTCCATTTGAGAAGTCCCTTTTTCTCCTTCTCTCCCACCTTTTCCCACCCCCGCGGACACGTTGACAGATGGGGGGCAGGGTGATATGATAGGCTCATATTTTTCCAAATCCGGCCCGGCTGCGCCGATCTCAGGGAAGGAAAGGGAAGGAAAAGGAGGATTTGCCATGGTTGATTTATACGCCCGCGCCCAATCCCTGGGCCAAGAGCTGACCGCCTGCCGCCGGGAGCTGCATGCCCACCCGGAACTGGCCATGGAGGAGCATTACACCGCCCAATGGATCGAGGCCCAGCTGAACCGATGGCAGATCCCTCACCGGCGGGTGGGGGCTACCGGGGTGCTGGGCATTCTTCGCGGCACGCGGCCCGGCGGACACACAGTAGGGCTGCGGGCCGATATCGACGCACTGCCCATCCAGGAGCTGAACCAGGTCTCCTACCGCTCCCAAACCGACGGGGTCATGCACGCCTGCGGCCACGACGCCCACACCGCCTGCCTGCTGGGCGCGGCCCGGCTGCTGGCTGAGCAGCGGGAACACTTCGGCGGCGAGATCCGGCTGATCTTTCAGCCCGGAGAAGAGGTTGGGCTTGGCGCATTTGACTTTATTGAGGCGGGCGCCCTGGAAGGGGTGGAGCGGGTCTTTGGGCTGCACACCGCTCACGAAATCCCCGCCGGCACAGTGAGCCTCACCCCGGGGCTGAACAACGCGGCGGTGGATCAGTTCCGCATCCTGATCCACGGCAAGGCCGCCCACGTCTCCACCCCCCAGCTGGGGGCCGACGCCATCTATATCGCCAGCCATCTGGTGGTGGCCCTGCAGGCCCTGGAGGCCCGGTGCACCTCCCCGGTGGAGCCGGTCATCCTGGGGGTGGGCAAGCTGAACGCCGGCACCACCTACAATGCCCTGGCGGAGGAGGCGGTGCTGGAGGGCACCACCCGCACCATCACCCAGGCCACCCGGGACTGGGCCAGGGAGAAGATCGACCAGGCCGCGGCCCAGACCGCGGCCCTCTACGGCGGCACGGCGGAGGTGGTCTGGACGGGCATCTGCTCCGCTCTCTACAACGACGATCAGGTCTGCCGGGAGGCCGCCGCGGCTGCCCAGGCCGCCATCCCCGGGGTGCGGATCATCCGGGACCGGCCCTTCTCCCTGGGGGGAGACAACTTCGCCGAGTTCAACCGGGCGGTCCCCGGGGCCTACGCCTACCTGGGCACCGGCAATCCGGAACTGCCCGGCACCCTCAACCCGGCCCACAACGGCTATTTTGACATCGACGAGTCCACCCTGCCCATCGGCGCCGCGCTCTACGCCGCCTATGCCCTGTGGTGGCTGTCCCAAGGGGAGGTGGAAGGATGAAAACTCCGCTGCGCTACCAGTTTTCCGAGTACGACTGCGGCCCTGCCTGTCTGCAAAACGCCATCAGTTACCTTTTTGACCGGGAGGAAATCCCTCCGGAGGTGCTGCGCAATATCTCGCTGTACTGCCTGGACGGTTACAGCGCCGAGGGCATCAGCGGCAAAACCGGCACCTCCGCCACTGCCATGATGTTCCTCAGCAACTGGCTCACCAGCTATGGCAAAACCGGCCGGCTGCCAGTGGCCTGCCGCTACCTCTCCGGGGCGGAGGTCCACCTGGAGGAGGGCAGCCAGATCCTGGAGGCCCTGCGCCAGGGCGGCACGGTGGTGCAGCGCCTCATTCTGGACGTGGGCCACTATATTCTGCTCACCGGCGTGGAGGGGGACTGTGCGCTGGCCTTTGACCCCTACCACTGGGAGGGTGATTATGACGACAACTCGGTAGAAGTGATCTGGGACCACCCCGACGCCTACAACCGCCGCATTCCCCTGCGGCTGCTCAACTCAGAGAGCACGCTGGACTACGCTCTGGGCCCGGTGGAAAAACGGGAGGCCGTACTGATTTTCAATACCAAGACCACACCCGCCGCGGGAGATGCCGGCATCCCCGACACGGACATGACAGGAGGTTTGCAAGATGATTCCAACACCCCGGCAGGCCTATGAGCTGCTGCAAGAATACAACCAGGGGGAATTCCACCTCAAGCACGGCCGCATCGTGGGAGATGTGATGCGCTGGTTTGCCCAGGAACTGGGCTACGGGGAGGAAGCCGACTTCTGGCAGGCGGTGGGCATTCTCCACGACCTGGACTTTGAGCGCTGGCCCGAGGAACACTGCGTCAAGAGCCAGGAGCTGATGCGGGAAAAAGGGCTGGACGAATCCATCATCCGCGCCACCGCCAGCCACGGCTGGGGGGCCACTGCCTCAGATATTGCCCCGGAGCACCAGATGGAAAAGGTGCTGTTCGCCGTGGATGAACTCACCGGCCTGATCGGAGCCGCAGCTCTGATGCGCCCCTCCAAGAGCGTCCAGGACATGGAGCTGAAATCTCTGAAGAAGAAATTCAAAGACAAGAAGTTCGCCGCCGGCTGCTCCCGGGACATCATTCAGCAGGGAGCCGAGCTGCTGGGCTGGGATCTGAGCGAACTGATGGAACGGACCCTGAAGGCCATGCAGGCCAGCGAAAACGTGGACTGAACCGGCAGGCCGTCCCTCCATCCCGGGCATATTCCGCCCAGAGATCGCTGACAACAGGGGGCCGGGGCCGATCAACAGCCCCGGCCCCTGCCAATGCTGCGGCACACCTGACTCCGGCCTCCCATGGCCCTCCGCGCCCGGGCGGCGCCGTCCCCGCAGCGCCCGGCGCCGCTTTGGACAGACGGCCAATCCACACAAGCGCGCAGGCGCGCCGACAGACGAAGGCCCTTCCCCTGGGGGGAAGGGCCTTCTTTTGCCTCTATATCTCACTCCGCCAGGGACACGCCCAGGGTTTTGCACTGCTCCAGGGCGCTCTCGTCGGGATATCCACAGCAGATGAGCCCCTCCGAGACCAGGCTGACCCCGGCCCTGGCACAGCTGTCCTCCCACTGGCGCATCCACTCTCCGTCCCCCCATCCGTAGGAGCCGAACAGGGCCACCCGTTTGCCGCTCAATTCCGGCAGGCAGGCGGAAAACATGGGGTCGAACTCGGTCTCCTCCAACACCTCGGCCCCCATGGCCGGGCAGCCGAAGCCGATGGCATCAAAACCGGAGACCATCCCCGCGTCAAAAGCGGCGCAGGGCAGCAGCTCTACCTGGGCACCTCTGCTCCGGGCGCCCTCCGCCACAGCCTGGGCCATGGCCTCCGTGTTGCCGGTTCCGCTCCAATAGACGATTGCGATTTGCATAGCTAACATTCCTTTCTCTGCATGGTTTTGTCAGGCCGGCTGGGCAACTGCCAGCTGCTCCACCGTCTTGCCCCGGCGCCACTGGGCCTGGTAGGACCGGGTACACGCCTTGTACTGGGCGAACAGGCGCCGGGCCCGCGCCTCATCCCCATACACCTTCCAGTCCCCGACACACTTGTAGCACTGGGCGCCCCAGCGGATAAATCCCTCCACATCGTCGGGCGGATAGCCCAAAAACAGGCCGATCTCATGGGGAAACTCCCGCCGCTCCCGGAGCTGATGGAGCAGCTTGACCACGCACAGATCCGCGTTTCCGCAGGGATAGCCCCGCTCCTCCAGCAGCCGTGCCGCCGCCGGCGCGGTCAAATCCCGGTCCAGCCGGTCCGGCCGGTACAGATAGATCAGCGCCAGCCCCTCCCGATAGCGCAGCGAGAGCACCCGCAGCCCCTTGGGCACCAGCAGGCGGTTCATCGCCCGCACATCCTCCCGCAGCGCCTCCTCCGTCTCATAGCGGCAGGAGAACAGGCTGCCTGTCTTCAGCCCCGCCAGTGTGGGGGAACAGTGGCGGATGACCATTTCCTCCGGCATCTCTCAGCCCCCCGCGTGGGTCTCCAGCACCCCCCGCAGGGCGGAGATGGAGCTGGTGGGGCAGTGGGCGATGACGGTGTCCTGGCCCTTGAGCTCGTTCATGGCGCTGCGCAGCATCTTGTGGGACATGGTGCTGGTAAAGCAGACCAGAAGATCCGGCGAACCCAGCTTATTCTTCAAGCTGCCGATGGGTTTCGCGAACACCTTGGCCTGACATTGGTATTGCTGGCAAAGCTCCTTGTACTTTCGGACCATACATTCGTTTCCGCCTAAGATGACAACACTCATGATTGCGCTCCTTTCCAAGTGGTTAGCTATGACTAACCAATCTTGTAAAGTTCAGACGCCTGTGACAGCGTCCAAACAGGGATTTGCCCCGTCCGCTCCGGTCCCTGTGGGGGACCGGAGCCCGGCGGCTCTGCTCCGGGGACGCCTGCGGCGTCCCCGGAACAATTATACTTTGCGGGAATGGTGGCAGGCGCCGCAGCCGCCGCAGCTTCCGCAGGAGCCGCCGCAGGAGGGCTTGCCCTGTTTCCTGTCCCGGCGCATCACTGCGATGACAGCCGCAACCACGCCCAGTACCGCCAGGGCCACCAAAATGGTGCCGATGTTGGCGACGATCCATGCGATCACAGAAATCCCTCCTCAGGTCATATTTCGCTGCGCTGTGTCCGATACCCCGTTACACCCTGGCAGCCGCCTGGCCCTTCAGGGCCTTCTTCCGGTCGGCGGGGCGGACCAGCAGGTAGACAAAGGCGATGAAGACGATGATGGCGACCACGGTCCCGACGCCGAAGTGGCCGGTGAACAGCATGCCGAACTGGTAGATGCACAGGCTGACCAGATAGGCGAAGACGCACTGATAGCCGATGGCAATCCAGAACCACTTGGCGCTGTTCATCTCCCGCTTGATGGCGCCCATGGCGGCAAAGCAGGGGGCGCACAGCAGGTTGAAGGTCAGGAAGGCGTAGCCGGACAGGGCGGTGAAGGAGGCGGCAATGGTGGCGTAGACGTTCTCACCGCCGAAGACAATACCCATGGTGGCCACGATGTTCTCCTTGGCCACCAGGCCGGTGACCGAGGCCACGGTGGCCTGCCAGCTGCCGAAGCCCAGGGGGGCAAAGATCCAGGCGACCGCGCCGCCGATGGAAGCCAGGATAGAGCTGTCCAGCTGATCCTCCGAGAGCATGGTGAAGGCGCCGTCCACAAAGCCGAAATAGCTCAGGAACCAGATCACGATAGTGGAGAGCAGGATAATGGTGCCCGCCTTCTTGATGAAGGACCAGCCCCGCTCCCACATGGAGTGGAGAATGGTGCCGGCGGTGGGCATGTGGTAGGCGGGCAGTTCCATGACGAAGGGGGCCGGGTCGCCGGCGAAGAGCTTCGTCTTCTTCAGGATGATGCCGGAGCAGATGATGGCGGCGATGCCCATGAAGTAGGCCGCCCAGGCGATCACCGGGGAGCCGCCGAAGATGGCGCCGGCGATCATGGCGATAAAAGGCTGTTTGGCGCCGCAGGGGATGAAGGTGGTGGTCATGATGGTCATCCGCCGGTCCTTCTCATTTTCAATGGTCCGGGAGGCCATGATGCCCGGGATGCCGCAGCCCATGCCCACCAGGAAGGGGATGAAGGACTTGCCGGACAGGCCGAACTTGCGGAAGACCCGGTCCAGGATAAAGGCAATCCGGGCCATATAGCCACAGGTCTCCAGGAAGCCCAGGAAAATGAACAGCACCAGGATCTGGGGCACGAAGCCCAGCACGGCGCCCACGCCGCCTACGATGCCGTCCAGCACCAGGCCGCTGAGCCAGTCAGCGCAGTTCAGGGCGTTCAGTCCGCCCTCCACCAGCACCGGGATGCCGGGCACCCAGACGCCGTAGGCAGCGGGGTCGGGCTCCTCGCAGTTATAGGAGGTTAACACATCGGCGGCGGCCACCACATCTTCGCCGGTGGCGGATTCCGTGGTGACCTCCAGGGTCTCCTCGTCCTCCACACCGTAGGTGAAGCTGTAGGCGGGATCCACTTCCCCGCTCATAGCGGCCAGGGCGGCCACCGCAGCAGAGGGATCATAGTCCTCGGCCGCACTGTCCAGGGCGGCGGCCACGTCGTCTAGCCCCTGGGCCTCGATGTAGCCATTCACGATATTGGAGGCCTCGCCGTACTCGTCGGCGTCCTGACTGTAGCCGGCGGAGCCGATGCCCAGCAGGTGCCAGCCGTCGCCAAACAGGCCGTCGTTGGCCCAGTCGGTCAGCATGCTGCCGAAGGGGCCCATGGCCACCCAGTAGACCACGATCATTACCAGCGCGAAGATGGGCAGAGCCGCGAAGCGGTTGGTGACCACCTTGTCGATCTTGTCGGAGGTGGTCAGCTTCTGGGTGGACTTCCGGGTCATCACGCCACCCATGATGCCGGAGATGTACAGATAGCGCTCGTTGGTGATGATGCTCTCCGCGTCATCATCCAGCTCCTCCTCGGCGGCCTTGATATCCTTCTCAATATGGGCCATGGTATCCGCGGAAATCTTCAGCTGCTCCAGCACTTTTTCGTCCCGCTCAAAAATCTTGATGGCGTACCAGCGCTGCCGCTCCTCGGGCTGGTCGTGGAGCACCGCCTCCTCAATGTGGGCAATGGCGTGCTCCACCGGTCCGGAGAAGGTGTGCTGGGGAATGGTCCTGCCGGACTGAGCGGCCTGGATGGCGGCCTCAGCGGCTTCCATGACGCCGGTGCCCTTCAGGGCGGAGATCTCCATCACCGGGCACCCTAACTGGCGGGACAGCTCTTTGATGTTGATTTTATCCCCGTTCTTGCGGACCAGGTCCATCATGTTGACCGCCACCACCACCGGGATGCCCAGCTCAGTGAGCTGAGTGGTCAGGTAGAGGTTTCGCTCCAGGTTGGTTCCGTCCACAATGTTCAGAATGGCGTCGGGGCGCTCATGGATCAGATAGTTCCGGGCCACCACTTCTTCCAGAGTGTAGGGGGACAGGGAGTAGATGCCGGGCAGGTCGGCGATGGTGACATCGCTGTGCTTTTTCAGCTTACCCTCCTTCTTCTCCACGGTGACGCCGGGCCAGTTGCCGACGAACTGGTTTGCGCCGGTCAACGCATTGAACAGGGTGGTCTTACCGCTGTTCGGGTTGCCCGCCAAGGCAATACGCAGACTCATAATAGGCTCCTCTCTTTTCTGTCAGCCGAGTTTGTTTCAGCTAACCCATCATTCAAAAAGTAAGCGTCAAAGGCACGCCCCGGCGCTTTCTCTTTCCACGTTTTGCAGGGGGCGCCGCCCTCTGCTCAGGTGTCATTCCACCTCGATCATCTCTCCCTCCGCCTTGCGGACGGACAGCTCGTAACCCCGGACAGTGCACTCCACCGGGTCGCCGAAGGGTGCCACCTTGCGGATGTAGATCTCCACACCCTTGGTAATCCCCATATCCATGATGCGGCGTTTGATAGCGCCCTCACCGTGGAGCTTTACCACCCTGACGGTCTCGCCCACCCGGGTGTCCTTCAATGTCTTCATAAAAGGTCGCCTCCTGATTCTTTTCTCTATATCATTATTTTCTGTGCCATCTCTTTGCTGATTGCAATTCTGGCATCTTTGACATGGACAATGACATTGCCGCCCAGGGCGCTGATGACCGTCACACTGCTGCCGGCCACAAACCCCAGGTTCTCCAGATGCTTGCGCACCTCGGGCTTTCCGCCCACCCGCTTAATTGTGTTCTCTTCTCCCACCGCCGCAAGTGTCAATGGCATCATAACGCACCCTTCCTCACAGTACAGTATTCGCCTCATCGGTTAGAGGGGGCAGGCCAACGGCGTATGCCGGCTGGTTAGTTCTCCCTAATCACAGAAGTTAGTTTAATATTACTAACTTCGTTTGTCAATAGAATTCCCCCCTCTTTGCCATTTTAGTTAAACTTTACTATTTTATACCGGTCAATACCAACCAGTTTTGGATATTATAACCGCCTCATGTTTTTATGCTTAACTCTATCATTAAAAAAGCATTCATTTTCGTCGTCTTGCACATATCCTTAGAATTAACATCGTTTTGGTCGCCGTTTTAACAACGGGCAGATATGCTCAGATGCGTGGATGATCCATTACCAAACCAAACAGAGAACCAATATAAAGGAGAAAAGATTATGCAGCTGAAGAAAAAAATCTGTGCCGCCGCGCTGGCCGGAGCCGTGGCGGTCTCCGCCCTGAGCCTGGGCTTTGCCGCCTGGCACACCGACATCACCGCCGGCGGCAGCGTCAGCGCCCAGGGCAGCTGGGCTGTCTCCCTCACCGACGCCAGCCTGACCACCAGCGAGACCGGCGCCCAAATTGCCCAGGACTATTCCAACTATCACCTCCAGGCCAATGAACTAACCGCCACCCAGGTGGGCAACCTTTGTATCGGCGCCGCCGCGCCTAAGGGCACCAGCGGCACCCTGGGGACACAGAGCAGTACCGTAGGGCTGAACCGGAACAGCAACTGCCACCTCTGCCTGGTGGACACCACCCGGATCGACATCACCCGGTTTGGCCATATTCCCACCAACGGCGATGACGGCCGCGCCGCCATGTACCGGAACTATGTGGACGGCACTGACAGCGACGCCCCCATCATCCGGCTGCGGGACACCAATGTCACCCCGGACGGGACCGAACTCTCCCCCGTCAAAGCCTGGATCTACTACAGGAGCAACGGTACCCACGGCGATAGCGCGGTCCAGCAGAAAATCGCCGCCGAAGTGGTCCAGTCGGCCGAAGAACTGCTCCGCCAGCTGAGACCGGACACCTATCAGAATTATGCCCTGGTCAGCTTCTCCACCAACTCCACTTCCGATGCCACCAAGGATCAGTCCGATGTCCAGTTCGTCATCGCCTCCATGGGCGCCGACGACGGCTCCGCCGCATCCAGCCCTGTCACTGTTACCGATACCGGGGCCACCTTCGCCAACGTCGACTTCTCTCTGCCCGGCGCCTGGGCCAACTATACCCTCACTGTGACCAATAACGGCACCGTGGACGCCCATCTGAAAGACACCGTCTTCACCCTGGAGAGTGAGAACGACCAGCTGGTGCTGGACACCCCCGATCTGTCAGACGAAGTCATTGCTCCGGGCGAGAGCTGCACCCTGAATGTGGTGGTCAAAGCGGCAGATATCGAATCCGGCTCCCTGGAGGACACCGGCACCCTTTCCATCACCCTGCCCTACAGCCAGGCCGATGTGGGCACCGCCCCCGAGGCCGGTCACACCCACGGCTGAACCGGGCCGCCCACAGAATTAACATATCTCTGGTTGCCGAATTAACACAGGGCAATTAGGATAGGTGCCGTTCTGATACAAGTAAGGACAAAGCACACAAAAGAAAGGAGTTTCTTACTTATGAACATGAAGAAAAAAGTCTGCGCCTTTGCGCTGGCCGGAGCTGTGGCGGTTTCCGCCCTGAGCCTGGGCTTCGCCGCCTGGCACACCGACATCACCGCCGGCGGCAGCGCCAGCGCCCAGGGCAGCTGGGACGTGGCCATCTCCTCCGCCGCCCTGGAGCTGTCCGCCGGCGCCGAGGCCTCCAACCAGGTCACCAGCTACGACATGGTGCGCACCGGCGTCAAAGGGGATGCCCTGATCGCCGCCACCATTAGCTCCTCCACCTGGCTGGAGGAGGGACAGGACGAGCTGATCGGCACCCAGTCCGACGAGTCCATGAGCCAGTACACCCGCTACTATGCCGTGGACACCAGCAAGTTTGATCTCAGCGACATCACCTCTCTGACCTCCGACGAGCGCACCGCCATCGTGGAGGACGCTTCCACCGTGGAGCTCTCCGACGAACTGAACATGTATTACCGTTACATCAACCCCTCCGAGGATTATTCCCCTGACAAAGGCAATGAAACCGCCACCAAGGTGGTGGACGGCCTGATCCGGGACTCCGAGGCGCTGCTCCAGGCCATGTATCCCGAAACCTGGCAGAACTACACGCTGTGCTACCTCTCTGTTCTGGCCCGGAGCAACCACACCATCGCCGCCGTGACGGAGCAGACCGAGACCATCCCCGCTGATGAAGACACCATGTTCGCCATCTCCGAGAATGGAAGCAGCATCGACTTCGCCGATGTGAACCTCTCCCTGCCCGGCTCCTGGGCCAACTACACCCTGACCGTCACCAACAACGGCACTGCCAACGCCAACCTGGCCGATGTGCAGATCGCTCTGAACTCTGAAAGCGACCAGCTGGAGTTGGCCAAGCCCGAACTGGCGGATAAGACCCTGGCCCCCGGTGAGAGCTGCACCTTTAACGTAGTCGTCAAGGCCGCCGACATCGAATCCGGCGACCTGAACGCCACCGGCGCGCTCTCCATCACCCTGCCTTACAGCCAGGATACCGTGGAGACCGCTCCCGACGCCGGCCACACCCACGGCTGAACCCGCCAAATCAGTTTCTCCCCCAGCCCGCCAGACCAGCTCTGGCGGGCTGGTCTTCTGGAGGCCAGGGCAGCGGTCTCCCGGCCCTCCGCCAAACGCGCGGCTTTGCCCCCCTGGCCTTTCATTCACCGGCGGAACTTTTTTCTGACGCCGACTGACAGCGGTTCCCTCGCTTACCTAAACTTAACACTCCCCTGGTCGCCGACTTAACATCCATCCACTATGATTAGTGCGTCCTTGGATATCATCCGGTATCACAACGCAAAGGAGTCCTCACAGCTATGAATTTAAAGAAAAAAATCTGTGCCATCACGCTGGCCGGCACTGTGGCGGTTTCCGGAATGGGGCTGGGCTACGCCGCCTGGCACACCAACATCACTGCAAACGGCGGTGTATCCGCTTCCGGACACTGGGATGTGGCCATCACCGACGCCCGGATCAGCCAGCTCAGCGGCGCCACCATCGGCAGCCAGTCCACCGAAATCACAGGCTGCGCCTTTCAGCTCAGCGGCCAGACAACCCAGGAGGCTGTTGCAGCGGCAGTGGCCGCCCCGGCCCAGGGTCCCGTCGGCTCTCCCTCTGACAGCGAAACACTGGGCGAGGGATTCTTCGTGGTGGACACCAGCATGTATGATATAGAAAACATCGCCGCCCTCAGCCTGAGCGTGGTTGCGGCAGACGGCAGCAGCGCCCTGGATCTTTCCAGCCGGCCCCGCTATTACCGCACCGATTCCAGCGGCTCCTCTGACGATGCAGCGGTGGTCCAGGCCCTGTTTACAGATACCTACGAGATGCTGGCTGCCAGCAACCCGGCCGAGGCGCTGCACGACCACTATGCTCTGGTCTATCTCTCCAGTGAAAGCGCACAAAACGCGGTTTATGCGGTCACCCAGCAGCAGACCAACACGACGGTGACAGACACTGAGACCACGTTTACCGCCACCTCTGCCGACTTTGCCGATGTCAGTTTCACCTCCCCCGGCGGCTGGGCGGAATACACCATCACCGTGACCAACAACGGCACCGTTGACGCGGTGCTGGACTCCAATTCCGTTCAGCTGGATACCGAAAATGACCAGCTGGAACTGAAGACCCCCGACCTGTCCTCCGATGTGCTCGCCCCCGGCCAGTCCTGCACCTTCACCTTCACCGTCCAGGCCAAAGCGGATATCACCGACGACCTGAACGACACCGGCACGCTGTCTGTCTCCCTGTCCTATACCCAGCCCGCGGTGGAGCCCATTCCGGCGCCCACCCACAGTGTCCACAACTAAGGCGCGGCCCGCAGAAATGAGGTGGCTTGCGTGAATACACTCTCTTCGTTCTCTCTCAACCTGCGAAAAACCCTGTCCCGCATCTCTGCCGGGCTGCTGGCAGCGGTCCTGCTGGCATCAGGTACACCCAGCGCCCTGGGTGCGCCGTCGGCACAAGTAAGCGGTGACGCCGATGTGGTGATTACCCATATCTCCGCCTCGCACAGCTCCAGCGGCGCCGAGGCCTCGGCGGAAACCATTGACGACAGCTCCGCCGCCCTTCAGGCTACGCTGTCCATCCCGGGGGCCTGGGCCTGTTTTTCCCTCACCGTGGAAAACCGCGGCACCTCGGGCGCGGTTCTCTCCCAGGTGGTGCAGCGGGATGAAACCGCCGATCCCCTGCTGGTCTCCTTCGGCATCTCGGATCATGACGCCGGAGAACTGCTGGCCCCCGGCGAGCAGTGCACCGTCTCCATCGTGGTGGAGCTTGATCCGGAGCTCACTGCGGAGACCATCTCCTCTGACGGGGATTTCAACCTCTCCCTGGTCTATGACGCCGCAGAAACCACCGTTCCCCCTGACAGCGGCGGCGGAGGCTCCGACGACAACGGCGCTTCCAACAGCCCTGAATCCGGCAGCTCCGGCAATACCGACGCGCCCCGCACCGCGGACACCGCCCTCCCCCTGCTGGCCGGCGTAATCTGCGTCGGTGCTGCGGTAGCCCTCACTCTGCTGCTGTCAAAGCGGCGGCGCAAATCCTAAACCGTTTTCCCCTCCCACCATCCCAATCCCAGCAAACGACAAGGAGCCATCATGACAGACAAACTGCAATCCGAGAAGGCTGTCGAAGCGCCAGCCCAAAACGCAACACCCAGGCAGCATGCCGCCGGCTCCTGGATCGGCATGGCCGCCTTCTTCCTGGTGCTGGCCCTCATTGTGTCCTTTTTCCTCGGCATTCTCCCCATCGCCCCGGTGGCCGTAGCCACCGGGAGCATGGAACCCGCCATTGGCGTGGGAGATGTTGTGGTGGTCTGCCGAACCGATCCCGACACGCTGCAAGTGGGCGACGTCATCCGCTACCGGCTGGACGAATACACCGTGATCCACCGAATTGTAGAACGCCAGGACGGAGCGGACGGACAGGCCCAGGCGTTTATCACCCAGGGCGACAACAACAACGGCCCGGATTCCGAGCCAGTCTCGCCCGAACAGATCATGGGCAGAGTGATATTGACTGTCCCCAACGCCGGCCGCTTTACCCTTTGGCTTCACAACGTACTGTCGGGCAGCTGACAGCGGCGACCGCCGCTGACCTGCGAAAAAAGCCCCTGGACGCATACAGGCGTCCAGGGGCTTTTCTCATATTATAAATACAAAAAGTACTCCGCCAGCCGCTCCAGATTCTCCTCGGAGTATTCCAGCTCCGCCGACCAGCGCCGCAGCCATTCTACCCGGTCGGCCAAGGTGAGCTCCCCCGTCTCTTCCAGGGTCATCTGCCGCAGGGCGGCCAGCAGCCGCAGCGAGAACAGACCAAACCGCAGGGGAAACTCCTGATCTCCCCGTTCCAGTCCCCAGGACAGATAATAACGGTAGACCAGATAGACCAGCAGATGTTCCCCGTCCTGTTCCATCGCCCCGTCCCAGCCTGAGCGGGAGATGCTCTGCAGCCCTTCCAGGGCAGACCGCCAGCCCGGCTCCAGAATTTCAAGGCTGAGCAGCAGCTCCAAATCCCGTTCAAAGGGCTGCCTCCGGGGCTGTATTCCGTGAAGGGAAAACACCTCACAGATTCTGGACTGCAATGGTTTCCCGCGGTTTTGGAGGCACTCCAGCACCCTGTCCCGCTGCCGGAGCAGGCTGAGGTATTCCTCTCCCGCCTCCAGCTCCTCCCCAGGCCAATCTCCGCTCAAAAAACGGACCGGGTGCCGGCAGGTCAGCAGCAGCCGGGCCGCCTCCTCGCAGCACAGCCCCAGCCCTTCCTCCACCCGGTCCGGAAACCAGTTTCGGAACCGGGGATGGTCGGCACATATCTGGCAGAGCGCCCCCTCCCCCAGGGTCAAAATAATGTCGCACAAGTTGTCTCCATTGAGAAAGGGACAGCGCTCCTGTGCATCCAACCGAAAATGAGGGGATGCGCCGGCAGAAATTCCCGCGGCCAACCGGCGGCCAAAGGGTCCGGACACCTGGCGGTACTGCGCCAAAGTGTCCTCATCCACGTCCACCTCCCAGCCCACACAGCAGCTGTGGCGGCAGGCAGAGGCGGTACAGCGAAAAGCCGGATAGAACTCCGGCACCACCCGGATCAAACGCCATCCCTCCCCAGCCAGGCCTTCAGGTCTGTCAGACATTGCTCCGGCACATCCAGCGCTCCCAGGACAATCTGGGGCTTGTTGGCCCCGTGAAAATCACTGCCCCCGGTGGCAAACAGGCCGAATTCCGCCGCCAGATCCGACAGGGCCCCCCTCTGGCCTGCATCATAGCCTGTATAGTAAATTTCCATGCCACCTACGCCAAACGCCGCCGCCTCGGCCACCAGCCGCCGCAGTTCCGCCGGGGAATAGCCGTATTGCAGCGGATGGGCCAGCACCGCCGCCCCCCCGCACCGCCGGATGATCTCGATCCCCCGGGCTATGGGCAGATAGGTCCGTGGCAAGTAATAAGGCTTGCCGGGATCCAGAAAGCGGTGAAACGCATCGGAAACGGATTGCGCCCGCCCCTGCTCCACCAACACCCTCGCAAAATGGGGCCGGCCAATGGTGGCCCCGGGATGTTCTGCCTCCAGCTCCGCCAGAGAGATGTGGATACCGTCGGCCTGCATCCTCCGGGCAATGCGCTCGTTGCGGCGGCGGCGGTCCTCCTGCACCCAATTCAGCACCTCCCGGAGGGCCGGGTGCGCCGCATCCAACCCGTAACCCAGCACATGGACGTCCTCTCCCCGGTAGTCAGTGGAGATCTCAATTCCAGGGATCACCTCCACCCCCAGCGCCGCACCGGCGGACACGGCGGAGTCCACTCCGGCCATGGTGTCGTGGTCGGTGACTGCCAAAACGCCCAATCCAGCCCTTTTGGCCCGCCCAACCAACTCCTCCGGGGACATGGTTCCATCAGATGCGGTGGTATGAATGTGTAAATCAATTTTACTTGCCATATTAGTTCTCCCAATGCTTTTCGGGCTTTTGCACTTCGCTCCAGAGGCAGGCATGCGCCGTCGGAACCAGTTGCTCGGTTACATCCTATTATAGCACGCCCTCGCTTCCCATGGGACAGTTTTTATCCGCCCCGCTCTTTTTTCTCCACGAACCAGGCACTGCCGTCCTCCAAAAAGAGATAGGTCTCCCGGCCGCCGATGACGCAGAGATACCGCAGGCCTGCGCCCCCTACTTTCAGGCTGGCGGCGGGCCGGATGTCCCGTACCCGGTCAACGGTATACACCCGGCCGTCCTCCCACACAATCTGCCGGGGCAGGATGGTCTTGTCGGGCAGAAAATCCGCCGTCACCTTCACATAGACTTTGCTTCTGCGCTCCACAGCGCTCCCCTCCCTGTCCGCGTTTTCGTCCCAATTATAGAACATATGTTCTATAATTGCAACAGGAAAATGTGGCCAAGGAACAGGGGCAAAAGGGTGAAAAGGCGGGGCGGCCTTTTCCCTCCAGGCCGCCCCGCCGGGCAATGGACACACTCTGAACTTTGGACGCTGTAGATCTCAGTCCTGGGGCCAAAGCAGCCGGGTCTCCCGGGCCGCACACACCCCGTCCTCCAGGAGGTAATAGGTCTGCACCATCTCCTCCTCCGGGCCGGCCAGCTGCCGGGACACATGCTCCCCGCCCCCGGCGTCCTGGCTGTGGGTCTCCACGATCAGGTAGGCGCACCCAGGCTCCGGGGTCAGCTCCCCGGGCATCTCTCCGGGGGTATAGGAGGTGCTGGAGATCAGGCCGCCCGCTTCCTCCATCTGGAGCACCCGGATCTCCTCCGGGGGATGCATGACTGCCAGGTGGATGGTGACGCTGACCTGCTCGCTCCAGGCCGTTCCGTCCGCTGTAATGGAACTGGAGCTGTCCAGGGTGGCGGAGCCGTACTCCCCTTCGGCCATCTCCTCCAGCGCGGGCATCTGATAGCCGTTGCCGTTGGTGGCATAGACGCTGCCGTCGGCGCTCTGGTAGACCGGATTGACATAGATGGTGCGCACGTCCTCCCCGGTGAGGTAGAGGGTGGCCTCCAGGGTCAGGCTCTCCCCCTCGTCGGCGTAAGAAACGTTCATCTGGGTGCCGCTGAGGGCGTCATCCACGCTGGAACTCACGCCGATCCGCTCCCCCGCCTCATCGGTCAGGGCCGGGGCCAGGTAGGCCCAGCCCTGGACGCCTTCAAAGACGTACTCCTCCACCTCCTCCGTCGCTCCGGTGTCCTCCCGGGTGATCGTCCGGGTGACTTTGTCGGCATAGAGCCGCCTCTGATAGGCGGCGGCCTCCCCCGGCCCAATCTCCCCATCCTGGAGCAGCTGCCCCGGGTGGTCTTTCAGATAGCCCTCCATGTCGAAGAGATCCAGGTATTCCGTGGTGAGGAACACCCCGATGAGCCGTTCCGTCTCTGTCCCCTGGTCGGGCAGATCGCTGCGGGCCAGGCTGCACCCTGTCAAGGTAAAAGCCATGACACCCATTGAAATCAGGGCAAAAATTCTAGTCTTTTTCATGGCTGTCCTCCAAATTCCCGTCAAATTTCAAAATGTCTCCCACGTCGCACTGGAGATAGTAGCAGATGCGGTTGATGGTGCCGAAGCGCACGCCCTTGGCCTTGCCGGAACGGAGGATGGACAGGTTGGCCTCGGTGATCCCCACCTGGGCGCACAGCTCCTTGGCGGTCATCCCCCGGGCCCGCAGCACCTCATCCAGATGTACCTTGATGGCCATAGCTCCTCCTCAGACAAACAGGTCGTTGTCGTCCTTGAGCTGCTTGCCCTCCCGGATCAGCCGGGAGAGCAGCAGCGCCCCCAGCACAAAGGCCATGGACAGCAGCGGAAAGGAGACCTGGGTGTTCAGCGACCGCAGCCAGCGGGCGCAGGCCAGCTGGAGCAGCTGGAAGGTCAGGTTGGCCCCCACGGTGACGGCCAGGGCCCGGGCACACAGCCGGGACAGCCCCTCCGCTGCCGCCACGGCGGTCTCAGAATACCGGTCCCGCTCCAGCTCCAGCACCAGCCCCCGGGCCCGGAGGGCCACCATGGCGTCCAGGGCGTAGGGCAGGGCGGCCACCCCCTGGCCCAGAATCAGGAATACATAGCTGGGACCCAGCGTGCCCTCGCTGCCCAGGTTGCCGTTCCTCAGGCTGACTACAGCCGCCTGGGCCCCGGCGGCGCCCCCGGCGAAGGCCGCCGCCACAAAGGCCGCCGCCAGCAGTCCCAACAGCCAGCCCAGCCCCCACAGCAGCCGCCCGGCTCCGGCCCCCCGGGCCATCTCCAGGGCCCGGAGCACCAGCCAGCCCGCCAGCACCCCGTAGACCGCGCCCCCCAGCACCGCCCGGCCCACGATCCCGCCGGCGGCCAGGTTGATCCAGGCGGTCAGCAGGCCCGGGTTGACCATCAGGTAGAGCACCCAAAAGAGCAGGGCGCTGAGCACCGCCAGCAGGGCGTCGGCCCGCCGCAGTCTCCTCCGCCGCCAGAGCACCCCCAGGGCAATCAGCGGGATCAGGCTGAGCAGCACATAGAGCCCGATGGCCAGCCCGTTGCCCACCGCCCCGGACAGGGACAGCCACCGCAGCCCCAGGCCGATCTGGGCGAAGGGAAAGGCGGCCAAACTGGCAAGGCTTTCTCCTTCACCGCCGTTCCAGCCCAGCAGCGCCACCAGGAGCAGGCAGGCCGCCGCCTCCAGCGACAGGGCGATATACCAGTTTCTCTGTCCCATGTCGATTCCTCCAAATTATTGTTTTGCGATAATCTTCAAGGAAAGACTACCATGAGAATTATTGTCTGTCAATAATTTAATGGAAAAATGCGCAAAAAAACCGCCCCCGCAGTCGCGGGGGCGTAACAGTCTGTCGAAAAAGAATCTTGACATGGAAAAAAGGAGATTTTCTTCCGTGGGAAAAGCCCTCGGCAGAGTTTTGCCGTTCGCAGACGGCAAAATAAAATGCAATTCCCAAAATTCCAAGGACATGCGCCTTGGAATTTTGACTGCTCAGCCTGCAAACGTGCAATCGAAGCGAGCGCGCTGCAGCAGGCTGCTTCTCCTCGAGAAAATGCGCAGCATTTTCGAGAAGCGTGTCGAACTGGTTCGACACGCTGAGCGCCCCCGCAGGCGCGGGGGCGCTCAGCATCTTCAGATGGGCGGGGTTTTACCGCAGGAAGCCCTCCAGGATCTTCTCCTCCGCCTCCTCGGCGGTGAAGCCCAGGGTCTGGAGCTTCAGGATCTGGTCGCCGGCGATCTTGCCGATGGCGGCCTCATGGATCAGGCTGGCGTCCACATGGTTGGCGGTGATGGCGGGGATAGACTGGACTTTGCCGTTGCCCATGATGATGGAGTCGCACTGCACATGGCCGAAGCAGGGGCCGTTGCCCTCCACATTGGGATGGAACACCTGGCGGGAGTTGCCCTTGGCCACGCTGCGGGAGATAACCCGGGCCTTGGAATCGGCGCCATTGAGGACAATGTCCACGTCGGAGTCGGCGGTCTGGTCCCCGTGGGTCATCA
This sequence comes from uncultured Eubacteriales bacterium, assembly GCA_959602365.1. GTDB lineage: Bacteria > Bacillota > Clostridia > Oscillospirales > Oscillospiraceae > UMGS1766. Next base: position 43,702 of record CAUGSS010000005.1, on the reverse strand, counting down.
GCTTCTCGGTGATCATCACCTCGCTGCCCGCCCCCTCGGCCACAATTCTGGTGTACCGCTTGGTGGAGTCCACGCCGCCGATCTGGCTGGTGTCCATGACAATGGTGGCCCCCTCCTCCAGGTAGACAATGGTCTGGGGATTCAGAATGCGGCCGCCGGTGCCGTCTCCGGCTCCGTAATGCACCTCCACATACGCCACCTTGGAGTTTTTACCGATGTAGAAGGTGTGAATGCCGTTGTGCTTGGAATCCTCGCAGCCGCAGTTGTGGATGCCGCAGCCGGCGATGATGGTGACGTCGCAGTTCTCCCCGATGAAGAAGTCGTTGTAGACCAAATCCTCAATGCCGCTCTTGGTGATGACCACCGGGATAAAGGTCTTTTCATTCACCGTTCCATCGGCAATATGGATATCAATGCCGGGCTTATCCGTCTTCTGTGTGATCTTAATATGGTCGGAGGACTTCCGCTCCTCCCCCTTGCCGTCCAGCCGGAAGTTATAGGCCCCATCAGGGGTGCTCTTCAGGCCGGCAATCTTCTCCAGCATGGCGGAGACTACGGGGCTGTAATGTTCGCTCATAAAATCCAACCTCCTTTACATACAAGTGGTGCAGCTGCCGTCGCCCTGGCTGGCGGCGGCGATCTGCCCCAGCAGCTCGTCGGCGGAGCCATGGCCGGCCACGGTGCCGCCGGAGATCAGCACCACCTCGTCGGCCAGCCGGATGATCCGCTCCTGGTGGGAGATGATGATCATGGAGGCCTGGTGCCGGCGGTGGATGGCCTGGAAGGTCTCGGTCAGCCGGCCGAAGCTCCACAGGTCGATGCCCGCCTCGGGCTCGTCAAAGATCATCAGGGCGGCGTTGCGGGCCAGGATGGTGGCGATCTCAATGCGCTTGAGCTCGCCGCCGGAGAGGCTGGCGTCCACATCCCGGTCCACATACTCCTGGCTGCACAGGCCCACCTGGGCCAGATAGTGGCAGGAGTCCTCCCGGGTGAGCTTCTTTCCCGCGGCACACTCCAGCAGATCGGAGACCTTCATCCCCTTGAACCGGGCGGGCTGCTGAAAGCCGTAGCTGATGCCCAGCCGGGCCCGCTCAGTGACCCCCAGGTCCTGCACCTGCTGACCGTTGAAGGTGATGGTGCCAGAGGTGGCCTGTTCCAGGCCCATGATGACCCGGGCCAGGGTGGATTTGCCGCTGCCGTTGGGCCCGGTGATGACCACCAGCTTGCCGTCAGGCACCGTGAGGTTGATGTGGTTTAAAATATTGATCTGCTTCCCATCTCCGGGGACAGAGAAACATAGGTCATGAAGTTCCAGCATATTCGTTCACTGCCTTTTTCTTTTTATTCTGTCTGTCAGTACACAGGTCCGCCGGCCGAATTCCCCGGCGGCGTCTCTATTATATCCAAAATTTCCAGTGTGCGCAAGCCTAAATCCTAAAAAAATAGTCGGAAATAGAAAAAGATGAAAAATTCCGGACGGCGGCGCGTCCGGAATTTCCAGAAATTTCAATTTCGGCTCACAGCGTGGCCGCCATGACCGCCTTGATGGTGTGCATCCGGTTCTCCGCCTCATCAAAGACGATGGACTGGGCGGACTCAAAGACCTGGTCGGTGACCTCCATGGCCTCCCGGCCGAAGCGCCGGCCCATCTCGTCGCCGATGGCAGTATTGCGGTCGTGGAAGGCGGGCAGGCAGTGCATAAACACACAGTCCGGCGCCCCCTGGGCCATAACGTCGGCATTGACCTGATAGGGGCCCAGCTCCCGGATGCGCTCCTCCCAGACCTCCACCGGCTCGCCCATGGAAACCCACACGTCGGTATAGATCACATTGGCCCCCCCGGCTCCCTCCATGGGGTCGTCGGTAAAGCGGATGGTGGCCCCGGTCTGGGCGGCGATGGCCCGGCAGGTCTCCACCAGAGCGGGGTCAGGCTGGTACTTCTCCGGGCAGCAGCCGGTGAAGTGGAGGCCCAGCTTGGCGCAGCCCACCATCAGGGAGTTGCCCATGTTGTACCGGGCGTCCCCCATATAGGTCAGGCGGATGTCCTTCAGCCGGCCGAACTTCTCCCGGATGGTCAGGAAATCGGCCAGGATCTGGGTGGGGTGAAACTGATTGGTCAGCCCGTTCCACACCGGCACCCCGGCATAACGGGCCAGCTCCTCCACAATGCTCTGGTCAAAGCCCCGGTATTCGATGCCGTCATACATCCGCCCCAGCACCCGGGCGGTGTCGGCGATGGACTCCTTCTTGCCCATCTGGGAGCCGGAGGGCCCCAGGTAGGTGACGTGCATCCCCAGGTCGTGGCCCGCCACCTCAAAGGCGCAGCGGGTGCGGGTGGAGTCCTTCTCAAACAGCAGCACAATATTCTTGCCCCGCAGGGTGTCGTGGGCGATCCCCGCCCTTTTCTCAGCCTTCAGCCGGGCGGCCAGGTCCAGCAGATAGGTGATCTCCTCCGGGGTATAATCCAGCAATTTCAGAAAATTTCTGCCTTTCAGCTCCATATAGTCTCCTCCGTCTCCGCGGCGGGGCCGCAATCATTCGTGTTGTTTAGCATACCATTTTCTGCCCCAAAACGCAACCCCGGCGGGTTTGACTTTTGGCACCTTCACTGCTAAAATCTATACCATAACGCTGTCAAAACAGGCGCAGATCCCCCCTCCGCCGGGCAGCCCGAAACCAAGCGGAAAAGGAGCCCAAACCTATGCTGCAAGCCATTCTGTTTGATCTGGACGGCACACTGCTTCCCATGGACAACGACCACTTCACCCAGGTGTACTTTCACCACCTGGCCGACACCGCCGCCCAATGGGGGTACACCGACTCCCAGACGCTGATCAAAGCGGTGTGGGCCGGCGTGGAGGCTATGGTAAAAAACCAGGGCGAGCGCACCAATTATGACGCCTTTTGGAGCACCTTCGGCGCGATTATGGGAGAAGACAGCCTGAAGGACATTCCGAAGTTCTCCACCTTCTATGACAACCAATTCCACCAGGCCCGCTCCGCCACCTCCCCCGCCCCGTTGGCCCGGGAAGCGGTCCGTCTGGCCCGGGAAAAGGCGGAGAAGGTTATCCTGGCCACCAACCCCATCTTCCCCACCAATGCGGACGCCACCCGGCTGAGCTGGATCGGCCTCAAAATGGAGGATTTTGACCTGGTGACCGACTACGCCAACTCCTGCCACAGCAAACCCAACCCGGCCTACTATCAGGACATCCTGGACCAATTCCACCTGGACCCGGCCCGGTGCCTGATGATCGGCAACGACGTGCAGGAGGATGTGGAGGCCGCCGCCGCCGCAGGCATCCCCGCCTGGCTGCTCACCGACAACCCCATCAACCGGAAGGGCAGCCCCATCACCTGCCCCGGCGGAAGCTATGAGGAAATGGTGGAGTACCTGCGCGTCCTCTGACTTTGCAATGCCCGGACCTTCGTCCGGGCATTTTTGCGCGCAACAGATTGTTGCTTGACAGCGTTTCCCTCCTCCGGGTATGCTGTTGTCAGGAAAAGAGGTGATCCCTGTGCCGGCAATCTGTGACAATCTGAAGCAGCTGCGCACTGCCCGAGGTCTGACCCAGGCGGAGGTGGCCCAACGGCTTGGAGTCACCCGCCAGACCATCTCCAGCTATGAGTCGGGCCGCACCATGCCCGATCTGGAGACGCTGAAGCGGCTGGCGGACATTCTGGGCTGTGATCTGGAGCAGCTGCTCTACGGACACAGCCCGGCCCAGCGGCGGCAAAAGCGGGCCCGCAGGGCCGCCTGGATCGTGCTGGGGGCCATTCTGGCCTCCTGCCTGGCCGCCTCCCTGCTCCTGTGGGCCACAAACCACATCTATAATCTGCCCCCGGGGATCGCCGGAGACGATCCGCTGGTGGAAGCCCGGTTCCGCATGCGGGATCTCCACGACGGGGCTCTGGACCTCTTCGCCACGGTGACCCAGCTGGGAACGCTGCTTCTGCTGGGGCTGACGGTCCCTCTGGAGCGGCCCATTCCCCTGCGGGAAAAGCTGCTCTGGCTGGCGGCGCTGGCCCTGGGGCTGGCCCTGGCCACCCTGCCCTGGGGTTGGAGTGACCCGGTTTACTCCCTGGCCGACTATCTGACCCAGCCCGTCCTCCTGTTCGCAGAGGTGGCGCTGGCCCTGCTGCTGGGCCTGGCCTGCGAATTTATTCTGAAAAAGTACCGCAGGCACATCGAAAAAAAGCGTGACCGGCCAGGCTGAGCCGGTCACGCTTTTTTCTGTTCCAGTCCCATCAGCCCTGACTCCAGGTGACCCCCAGGTCGTCGGAGTACAGCACCACGGTGTCGCCGGAGCCGTCGGTGCCGCCGCCCACCTCCAGCCGGAGTCGGCCGTCCTCTAGCGTGGGAAGACTGGGAGCATCCAAATCCTCATCTCCCGCATTCAGCTCCACCAGCTCAAAGCTCACGCCTCCGTCCCCGGTGCGGTAGAGGCGGCTGTAACGGCTGTCCGCATTGGGCAGCAGGAGAAAACCCAGCTGCTCATCCACAAAGTACAGCTCCGCGTTGGCGCCGATGGCCCCCAAAAACGGGTCCTCATTCACCACCTGCCAGCTCTGTCCACCATCCTCGGTGCAGTTCAGCCGATAAAACCGGCTGCCGGCCGCCGCGTCCACAACCTCCAACTGCCAGCCCAACGCCTCGGTCAGGTAAAACTCCGGGTTGCCGGACTGGTTCACGAAGCTGACGCTGATCTGATGTTCCCCCTCGGCCTCCTGTGTCTGGGACACCTGGGCGCCGATGGCCAGCGCCTCCCAGCCGCAGAAGTAGCGCCTGGGGGCCTCCGCCCCGATGGCGTCGGCCTTGCCGGAGATATAGAGGGAGACTTCAAACCCCTGGACGGCCTCTCCCACCGCCGTCTGGCCGCCCTGGTCATCCACCACGATCAGATTTTCCTGCCCCGCGGAAAAGCTGCGGCTGCCGTAGTAGAGCAGTCTGTACTCCTCCGACTGCCAGCCAGCCACCTCCTGCTCCAGATCCAGCTTGCCCATCAGGGCAAGCATCGGCTCCAGCCGTGTCTCCTCCGCAAAGTCTGCGTTGACCGTGCCGTCCAGCCAGACTGTGACGTGGGCGGAGTCGGCGCTGTTATAGTCGAACAAGTAGCTCTTGGTCTCCCCCCGGTCATCCGCCCCGTAGAGAAAGGCGTACAGGCCGGTGAGGGTTCCGGAGGCGTCGAAGCTCACCTGCACCGAGCTGGCCACATACAGCTCCTCCGGCATCTCCAGCGCCTCATCCAGCTCCTGAAATATGGCGTCCAGCCCGTCGGTGTAGAGATTATCCTGTTTCAGGTATATGGTCTCCACATGGGTGCGCTCATAGAGGTTGCGGCCCAGGCGGGTGGTCATATCCCCCGCCGTCTGCACCAATTTTGCGCTGCCCCAGCCCACCATCAGCCCCAGGGCCAACACCTCTGCCGCCAGCACAGCCCGCCACACGCCCCGGCGCCCTGTCCCCTCCAGCAGATCGCGCCGGAGGATGGCAAACAGAATCACCCAGATCACACCCAGCCGGAGGTTCCGGGACAGGCTGCCAAACCGGCAAACCTGGAGCAGATGGTACAGCCCCATGCCGCCGGCGGCCAGCCAGAGCGGATTGAAGAGCACGGTAAAGAAGATCAGCCCCCCGGAGGGCTTGCTCTTCTTCTCTCGCAGTTCAGCCATCGCTCACAGCCCCGCCGCCCGCTGGATGGCCCGGGCGGTCTGTTCGATGGTATAGCTGGAGGCGTCCACTGTCAGGTCGGCCACCCGCTCATAGATCGGAGTGCGATAGTCATACAGGTCCCTGAGGCTCTGGCCCGCCTCCAGGGCGATGCCCCGGGTGGCCAGGTTGGGAATGCGGCGGGCGATCTCCTCGTAGGGGTGGCTCAGATAGACCAGCCGTCCCAGCTGGCGCAGCTTCTGAAGCCCCCGGGGGTTGAGCACTGCGGAGCCGCCGGTGGCGATGACTGTGCGGGTGCACTCCAGGCTCTCCACCGCGTCGGCCTCCCGCTCCAAAAAGCCCTGGTTGCCCTCCGCTTCGATGATCTCCTGAAGCCTCCGGCCATTCTGCCGCTGGATGACTAAATCCACGTCCACAAAGTCCCAGCCCAGAATCTTTGCCAGCACCACCCCAACGGTGCTCTTGCCGCAGCCCGGCATGCCCACCAGCACCAGATTATCCCCTTTGACCAGCTCAAAGCGGTAGTTTTGAGGGGCGTCCGGATATTTCTCCCGGTCCACCTCACTGAGAAACATCTCATAGGGCCTGGCATAGACCTCTCCGGCGCCGTAGAGCTGCCGGTAGATCACCAGCTTCTCACCGGTCTCGCTGTGGGTGGCGGTAAACAGCACTTGGTAGAGTTTATTTTTGAAATGGCGGTAGGTGCCGCCAATTTTCAGTTCTCGCATTTTCAACGACCCCATTTCAGACTATTTCATAAAATATACCATATTGCCGCTGAGAAGCACAAGCCTTTTCCCCCGCCAAAGCTCCCTTCTGCCCGGCGGGTACCGCGGCCGCCAAAGCCCTCCCCCTCCCGGCAGAACAGCCCCTCCGGTCTCTTTACAACGGAGGGACAAGGGGGTATAATCAGATCTGACCATAATAAGCCGCAGTAAAATCTTTTATTAAATCAGGTCAGACCGAGGTGATGCCGGATGTTAACCTACACACTGTCCCGCCAGGGAGGGTGCAGCCTGTACGAACAGCTCTACCGCTGTATTCGGGAGGACATCCTCTCCGGCCGTCTGGCCGCCGGGGAGAAGCTGCCCAGCAAGCGGATGCTGGCCGAACACCTGAATGTCAGCGTGGTCACCGTGGAAAACGCCTATGCCCAGCTGATGGCGGAGGGCTATCTCTTCTCCCGGCCCAAGCGGGGCTTTTTTGTGGAGCAGCTGGCCCAGGGCGCGCTTCCACGGCCCGCCCTCCGGCCAACCCCCGCCCCGCCTGAGCCGGAACCCCCGCAGGAGCGCTGGTTTGCCGACCTGGTGACCAACCACATCCCGGCGGAAAACTTCCCCTTCTCCACCTGGGCCAAGCTGCTGCGGGAGGTGCTCAGCCAGGCGGGGGAGGAGCTGATGCACGCCCCCTCCGCCCAGGGCCGCCGGGAACTGCAGGAGGCCATTGCCGGGCACCTCTACCACTTCCGGGGGATGTCGGTGGAGCCGGAGCAGATCGTCATCGGCGCAGGCACTGAATACCTCTACGGTCTGTTGGTCCAGCTGCTGGGGCGGGACAAAATCTTTGGGGTGGAGGAGCCGGGGTATCAGAAGCCCTTTCTGATCTACCAGAGCAGCGGGGCCCGGGCCGTTCCCATTCCCATGGACGAGGCCGGGGTTCAGCTTTCGGAGCTGGAGGCCCGGGGGGTGGACGTGCTCCACATTTCCCCCTCCCACCACTTCCCCACCGGTATCGTCATGCCGGTGAGCCGCCGCTATGAGCTGTTGGGCTGGTGCGCCCGGGGAGCGGGGCGGTATATCCTGGAGGACGACTACGACTGCGAATTCCGCACCAGCGGAAAGCCCATTCCCACCCTCCAGAGCATCGACGCCTCGGACCGGGTCATCTATATCAACACCTTCTCCAAAACCCTGGCATCCACCATGCGCATCAGCTACATGGTGCTCCCCCGCCCCCTGGCGGAGCGGTTCCGGGAAAAGCTGGGCTTCTACGCCTGCACCGTGTCCTCCTTTGAACAGCTGGCCCTGGCCAGGTTCATCCGGGAGGGCTACTTTGAAAAGCATCTGAACCGGATGCGCAACCACTACAGGGCCCAAAAGGCCCGCATCCTTCAGCAGCTCAGGAGCAGCTCCATCGCCCCCAGCCTGGCCATCCATAGGGAAAACGAAGGGCTGCATTTTCTGCTGGAGGTCCACGGCGCGCTGGAGGACAGCACATTGATCCGCTGCGCCCGGGCGCGGGGCTTACGGATCTCCTGTCTGTCCCAGTATTACCGGGAGGGCACCGCCCCGGGGCATACCATTGTGGTCAACTACGCCGGGCTGCCCTCAGCGCGCACCGAGGAGGCGGCCCAGCGGCTGATCGAAAGCATCCAGGCCGCCCTCCCGGCGTAAAGGATTTTTCCTGCGCACCCATTGAACCATCTGAATTCCAAATGGGGGACAGGCCGTGGAACGGGAGTGCCACAAAACAAAGTAAACCTGTCATGCTGAGCCCCAAGGGGGCGAAGCATCTTTTTCCGCAAAGACAAATGCCGTAAAAGATCCTTCGCTGTCGCTCAGGATGACAAAAAAGTGCGCTCAGGAGGACGAAAAGCGGGGCACCCAGGAGGACGAAAAGCGGGGCACCCAGGAGGACGAAAAGCGGGGCACCCAGGAGGGCGAAAAGCAGAGCGCCCAGGAGGGCGAAAAGCGGCGCACCCAGGAGGACGAAAAGCAGAGCGCCCAGGAGGACGAAAAGCGGCGCACCCAGGAGGACGAAAAGCGGGGCACCCAGGAGGGCGAAAAGCAGAGCGCCCAGGAGGGCGAAAAGCGGGGCTGTTGCAAATGCTGCAACAGCCCCGCTTGATTGGAAGCGGTCCTCTGTCAAAATTGGTTCCGTCAGGCCCCCTTGACCTGATCCTGGGGGACGTCCCGGCCCTTCTGGGCACAGGAGGCGCAGTCGTGGCTGCAGGCCCACAGCTTCTCAGCGGTGGGGGTCCAGCGCCGGGCATAGGGCTCGGTCTTTTCCGTCAGGTGCTCCACGCTCTCCGGGGACTGGAGGTCGGTGGAATGGGCGCCGGTGCGCTCAATGATCTCCCGGATCTTCTCCGGATTCTCCAGCATGGGACAGGGGCGCAGGTGGTTGTCATTGAAGGGCTGGCCGTCGTGATAGGCCATGAACAGCGGCGAGGTCAGCACCTCCAGCAGGGTCTTCTCCCGGATGTTGGAGTCGGAGTAGTGGACGAACACGCAGGGGTCGCAGTCGCCGTTGGCGTTGATGTGAAGGAAGCGCCGGCCGCCGGCGATACAGCCGCCCACATACTCTCCGTCGTTCTGGAAGTCCATCATAAAGATGGGCTTGGTGTGGCGGTACTCGTCCCGGATCTTGTGGTAGATGTACTCCCGCTGCTCCGGGGTGGGCAGCAGTTCGGGGCTGGCGTCATTGCCCACGGGCATATAGTGGAAGTACCAGATGAAGTAGGCGCCCAGCTCGATGATCTTGTCCAGGAACTCGCTGGAGACAATGGAGTCCATGTTGGCGCTGGTGTAGCAGGCGGAGATGCCGAAGGGCAGGCGGCGCTGCTTCAGCAGCTCCATGGCATGGATCACCCGCTGATACACGCCCTGGCCCCGGCGGCCGTCGGTGGCCTCCTCAAAGCCCTCCAGGGAGATGGCCGGGATAAAGTTCTTGACCCGGAGCATGTTGTCGGCAAACTCCTCGTCGATCAGGGTGGCGTTGGTGAAGCACAGGAAGACGCAGTCGTTGTGCTTGTTGCACAGGGCGATCAGGTCGTCTTTGCGCACCATGGGCTCGCCGCCGGTATAGATGTAGATATACACACCCAGATCCTTGCCCTGGGTGATGATGTTGTCGATCTCGTCAAAGGTCAGGTTGAGCTTGTTGCCGTACTCCGCCGCCCAGCAGCCGGTGCAGTGGAGGTTGCAGGCGGAGGTGGGGTCCAGCAGGATGGCCCAGGGCACGTTACAGTTGTACTTCTGCCGGATCTCCTGCTGACGGGGCCAGCCGATCAGGTTGCCGTTCATAATGAAGTTGGTGAACACGGTCTTGAGCACCTCGTTGTCCACGTTCTTCACCAAATTTATGATAAAGCGGTACCAGTTGTTGGTGGGGTCATTGACCACCTTGCGGATGACGGCCCGCTGCTGGGGAAAGCTGTCCGGCCCGTCTCCGGCAAACCGGTCCACCCAGGCCATCAGCTTGGGCAGGTTCTCCTCCGGATTCCGCTCCAGATAGCCCAAAGCCTGACGGATGCCAATGCTCTGCAATGAAGTTTTGATGCCCATAAAAAAGCTCCTTTCCATCATTCTTCCCTCCCTGCTGCCCCGGCGCGGCAAAAGCCGTGGGGCAAAACGGGAAGAGAAAAGCATCTTTTCTTCCCGTTTATTATAGTTTTCTTCTCCAAAAATGAGAATGGTCAAAAAAAGCGGAGTGTTCCAATTTTGGACACTCCGCTTTTTTTGTCTCATTTTGTCGCAGATTTCAGTTTTTGTCCGCCTCTGCCACACACCGGTCCACCATCAGCTTGATGCTGTCCTCAAAGAACAGGACCAGTTTGTCCTGCAGAAACACCGCGTCATCCCGCATACCCTCTCCCATCCAGGTCAGGAAGAGGCCGGTGACGCCATAGGTAAAGATATCCTCTACAAACTGCCGGTCCTCTTCGTTCACCGGCCGGCCGGCCCGGGCCTGTTCAAAGGAGGCTTTGATCCTCGGCTCCACAATCTTACGCAGAATGCGCTCCAGCTGGGGGCGTTCCATGGACAGGTAGATGTTTTGCAGCCATTCCCGGTTTTTCGTGGCATAATTCAGCCCAATGGCCACATCCTGAATCCAGGCCCCGGCCTCATGTCCATGGGCCAATTCCCGGCACTCCTCCAGCAGCAGCCACTCCACCAGATCGTAAATGTCGTGAAAATGGTAATAGAATGTCTTTCGGCTGACGTTGGCCTCGTCCGCCACATCCTGAACTGTAATATGCTCCAGCTTGCGTTTTTGCAGCAGTTTTTTCAGGGCATCGGCCATTGCTCGCTTGGTCAGATTTGTCATAGGCTCCTCTCTTTTGGGATCATGCGCGGTAACGGGACATCTGTAAGGCATTATAGCAGGTCTTGTTTTGCTTGGCAAATCATCGTTTTTCACAAAAAACGCGTTTTGCGCCCCAGAGGGGCAACCCTGCTCCGGGGCACCGCCGCCAGCGCCCCGGAACCTTCCCGGCCCGTTCTCCATCGGCCCCCGGCAGACGGTCACCGGAGCTCGGCGGAATCGGGAAAAAGCGCCCCCGTTCCCGCATGCGGAACGGGGGCGCTTCCCAAATTATGCACGGATGCGATCCAAAAAATCCTGCAGGGTATACTGATCCACATAGTCGCTGATGGCCCGGTCCATCCCCTCCCAGAACCAGAGGGTGTCGCACTGGTCGCAGCGCTCGCACTGGTTGATCTCGCTCTGAAGGCAGGCAATGGGGGCCAGGCTGCCCTCCGCTGCCCGGAGCACATCCCCGATGCGGTACTCCTTCGGGGGCCGGGTGAGCATATATCCGCCCTGAACCCCCCGGATGCTCTTGAGGAAATCCGCCCTGTTCAGCTTCAGCACAATCTGTTCCAAATATTTCACACTGATATCCTGGCGGCTGGAGATCTCCTTGAGGGAGACCACCGCGCCCTCCCCCTGCTGGGCGATATCCAGCAGCAGGCGCAGCGCATAGCGGCCTTTGGTGGAAATTTTCATTTCAATCAACTCCAGCTTTATTGTAACCGTCCCGGCCCAAAATTGCAACCGGAAATCACAGCTCCCGCCTCCTGCGGCAGCCGGGCGCTCTCCTGCCCGGCGGAGGCACCCCGGTCAAAGCCGCCTCAGCCCCTCCCAGCCCGTCAGCATGATGCCGTGGGGAACGAACTTGGCCAGCAGCCGGTGCAGGGCGCAGACCGGCCCCGGCGTGGAGACGGCCAGCCCCAGCGAAGCGTCCATCAGCCCCCAGGCCGCCACGCTGCCGGCCCGGGAGGCCATCGGGAAGTGGCGCACCGCAGCGCCGTCCGCCGTCCCCTGGGCAGTCGGGATAAACTCGGTATCCCGGATCCAATAGGGGCACACGGCGGTGACGCAGATCCCCCGGGGGCGCAGCTCAAAGCGGAGGGAGCGGCTGTAGCTGAGCAGGAAGGCCTTGGTGGCCGCATAGACCCCCAGGCCGCTCAGCGGCTGAAAGGCGGCGGTGGAGCAGATCTCCAGCACACGGCTCCCCCGCCCCAGCCAGGGCAGGCTGATCTGGGTGACGTCCATGGCGGCCTTGGCGTTGAGCAGCACCATGTTGTCCAATTCCGCCCGGCTGAGGGAGGCGTTGGCGCCGATCCTGCCCACTCCGGCGGCGTTTACCAGCCACCGCACATCCGGCCGCTCCGCCTCCAGCAGCGCCTGATAGTCCCAGAGGCTCTGCTCCTCCGTCAAGTCCAGGGGAATGGCCCGCAGCCGGCACGTCCCCTCCCGGGACACCGACCGGCACACCTGCTCCAGCCGGTCCGCCCGGCGGGCGATCAGCCAGAGCTCCTCCACCTCGTCCCGCCGGGCCAGCCGGCGGACAAACTCCGCTCCCAGCCCGCTGGATGCCCCGGTCACCACCGCGATCCGCATACAAATCCCGCCTTTCCACCTCAGGGCGCAGCGGCCTCCGCTCCCGCCCCCAGCGCTTCGGACTGCGCTGCTAATTGTACTACTATTATAGTCAGATTTCAGCCTTTTGGAAAGTGCCCCGCCGCCTTCGCTGCGGCAAGGCCGCCCCCTGAGAGAAAATGTCCGCTTTTTTCCGTTTGTGCTTGCTTTTCCCCCCGAGGCGGAGTACAATGGGAGTGACACCAACAGACGACCCCACAGGAGGTGACACGCCATGACGGATGAGACCGCCACCGGCTTTCAGAACAACATGCGCCTGATCCAGGAGACGGTGCCGGGCAAGCAGATCACCCTGGCCCACGTCATTGCCAACCCGGACCCGGTGATCTACCGCAAGCTGGGCATGGATCCCAAACTGGACTACACCGGGGCCGCCATCGGCATTGTCACCGTCACCCCCAGCGAAACCAGCATCATCTGTGCCGATATCGCCATCAAGTCCACCGGAGTGGATCTGAGCTTTGTGGACCGGTTCAGCGGCACGCTGATCTTCACCGGGCTGGTGGCCCAGGTGGAACAGGCCATGGCCGACCTGTGCGACTACTGCCGGGACACCCTGGGCTGCACCGTCTGCCCCATCACCAAGACCTGAGCGCGCAAGACAAGCCATGCGGAAAATCATTTTCATGGGCCGCAGCGGCTGCGGCAAAACCACGCTGAAACAGGCCCTGCGCGGGGAAGACATTCACTATGACAAAACCCAGTACATCCACCACGGGGACGCCATCATCGACACCCCGGGGGAGTACTGTGAGAGCAAGCACCTGGGCCGGGCCCTGGCCCTGTACGCCTATGAGGCGGACGTGGTGGGGCTGCTGCTCTCCTCCATCGAGCCCTTTTCCACCTACTCCCCCGGCGTCACCGCCTCCACCAACCGGGAGACCATCGGCATCGTCACCCAGATCGACCGGCCCGAGGGCGACCCGGAGCGGGCGGCGCGCTGGCTGCGGCTGGCCGGGTGTGAAAAGATTTTCTATGTCAGCGCCAAAGAGGGCACCGGCCTGCAGGCGCTGATGGACTATCTCGGCTCTGACCCGCCGCCTGACCACGTCACATCATGACAAAGTTACAACGCCCCGCGCCGAATCCTCCGGCGCGGGGTGTTCGCCTCTGCCGCGCATAGGACGCTCCAGATGGGGCAAACTGTCCCAGGAACGCTACTATGAGGAGGCAAATACCATGTTTGGAATGACCAACTCCGGCCGGTGCCGGTGCGGTTCCGCCAACCCCCTGGAAGATCTGGAGCACTTCACTTCCGGGCTGTTCGGCCTGGGCCGCAGCCGGGATCACGAGCCGAAACTGGACTTCGAATTGGATGTGCGGGACGAGGGCGATGCCTTTGTTCTGGAGGCCGACCTGCCCGGCATGCGCCGGGAGGATCTCCACGTGGACCTGGCGGGCGATTATCTCACCATCTCCGCCCAGCGGGGCGAGACCCGGACAGAGGAGGCCGGCGACTCCGGCAGCTATCTCCGCCGGGAGCGCAGCTTCGGCCGCGTCCAGCGCACCTTCGACGTATCCGAGGTGGACACCGACGCCATCACCGCCAGCTACCGCTCCGGGGTGCTCTCCCTCCGCCTGCCCAAGCTGCACCAGGCGGAACCCGATGTCCGCCATGTAGACATCCAGTAGACCAGCTCAGCCCAACCCGGACAAGCCGGACCCGCCCCCGGGCCCGGCTTGCGTTTTTGCGGGGTACATGGTAGTATGGCAGGAGATTCATCCGGTATCCAATCCGGCCCTGCCCCCGGAGCGGGATGGCGGTATCCGGATCAGACGGCGGAAACGCGGAAATGAGGCGTTGGACATGGAGACACGCAACACCACCCTGTGCCATCTGGAACGGGAGGGCAAATACCTGATGCTGCACCGGATCAAAAAGCAGGGCGACGAGAATCAGGACAAATGGGTGGGCCCCGGAGGCAAGTTTGAGGCCGGGGAAAGCCCCGAGGAGTGCGCCCTGCGGGAGGTCCGGGAGGAGACTGGCCTTACCATGCTGGACTGGGAGTACCGGGGCATCGTCACCTTTGTCTCCGACCAGTGGGGCACCGAGTACATGCACCTGTTCTGGAGCGACCGGTTTGAGGGAGCCCTCCGTGAGTGCGACGAGGGCGTGCTGGAGTGGATCGACAAACGGGAGCTGCTGACCAAAAACATCTGGGAGGGGGACAAAATCTTCCTGGATCTGCTGGAGCGGCGGGTCCCCTTCTTTTCCCTGAAACTGGTCTACCAGGGGGAACCCGGGGCCGGGGGGGTTTCCACGGGGGGGGGGGCGGTGCCGCCCCCCGGCCCAAAAACGGGGGGGCGCCGCCGCTTTGGGGGCGGCGCCCGCACTTTTTCACGCTCTCACCACTCACCAGACCAGGGTGGCAAAATAGTCGTCGGGAGTCTCGGCCCGGCGCATCAGTTCCACGGAGCCGTCCTGCTTCAGCAGCAGCTCGGCGCTTCTCAGCCGGCCGTTGTAGTTGTAGCCCATGGAGAACCCGTGGGCGCCGGTGTCATGAATGACCAACAGGTCGCCGATATCGATCCTGGGCAGCATCCGGTCCACCGCAAACTTGTCGTTGTTCTCGCACAGGGAACCCACCACGTCATACTTGTGATCCAGGGGCTGATCCTCCTTGCCCATGACGGTGATATGGTGATAGGCCCCGTACATGGCCGGGCGCATCAGGTTGGCGGCGCAGGCGTCCACGCCGATATACTCCTTATAGGTGTGCTTCTCGTGAATGACCCGGGTGGCCAGCAGGCCGTGGGGGGCCAGCATGTAGCGGCCCATCTCGGTGTAGATGTCCACATCTCCCATGCCGGCGGGAACCAGGATCTCCTCGAACTTCCGGCGGACCCCCTCGCCGATGGCGGCAATGTCGTTCTCCGGCTGCTCCGGCCGGTAGGGCACTCCCACGCCGCCGGACAGGTTGATGAAGCAGATGTCCGCCCCGGTCTCCCGCTCCAGCTCCACCGCCAGCTGGAAGAGCTGGCCGGCCAGGGCCGGATAGTAATCGTTGGAAATGGTGTTGGAGGCCAGGAATGCGTGCAGGCCGAACCGCTTGGCCCCCTTGGCCTTCAGGATCCGAAAGCCCTCAAAGAGCTGGTCGCGGGTGAAGCCGTACTTGGCGTCCCCGGGACTGTCCATGACCTGGAATCCCTCCTCGCTCTCTCCCAGCTGGAACACCCCGCCGGGGTTGAAGCGGCAGGAGATGGTCTCGGGGATGTAGCCGATGGTCTTCTCCAAAAATGCGATGTGGGTGAAATCATCCAGGTTGATGGTGGCGCCCAGCCGGGCGGCCAGCTCAAACTCCTCAGCGGGGGTGTCATTGGATGAGAACATAATCTGCTCCCCCGCAAAACCGCACCGGTCGCTCATCATCAGCTCGGTGAGGGAGGAGCAATCCACCCCGCAGCCCTCCTCTTTCAGGATCTTCAGGATCCCCGGGGTGGGCGTGGCCTTGACGGCGAAGTACTCCCGGAAGCCCGGATTCCAGCTGAACGCCCGGTTGACCGCCCGGGCCGTGGTGCGAATCCCCGCCTCATCATAAAGATGAAAGGGCGTCGGATACTCCTTGCAGATGGCCTCCAGCTGGTCCCGGGTCACAAATGGTGTTTTACTCATGTGACGTACTACTCCTTCGCCGGGCAAATGCCCGTGTTTTATCCTGGGTTATATGATATCTGATTCCCTTTCTTTTGACAAGATATTCTGACCCGGTTGAAGCACTTTTTCATAAATCTGCAATTTTAGCCCCTGGCGATGGGTTCCTTTGGTGAAAATTGCAAATTTTTACACATGGACTTGCATTTCTGCGCGCATATCCTTATACTGATAATACAATTTTATCGCTAGACGAACTCTGCAGGAGAACCGCGCCGCCCCGGCGGCGCGTGCCGAAGACGCAACACGCTCAGGCGGCCCGATGGCGGGTCACGGACTGCAGAGGGATAGCGCTCTGGAGAATCCCGTCCCCGGGACGGGTGCCGAAGGTGCAAGACGGTGCGGAAGCCCGCGCCGGGAATCTCTCAGGCCAAAGGACAGAGCTCTCCCCCGCCGGGCCATACAGACCGCTGTATCCCCGGCGAGCCGGCCTTTCCTTTGGACAAAATCACCCCGCCGGGTGGTTTTGTCCTCTTTTGTTTCCCCCGCCCTGCACCCGGCTTCAATTTTGAGGGAGGTATTGTCATGTCCTTTGCAAATATTCTGGAGATGATTGACGGCTGGGTCTGGGGCCCGGTGATGCTGGTCATCCTGGTGGGCACCGGCGTCTACTTGACCCTGCGCACCCGCTTCCTGCCCTGGCGCAACCTGGGCTATTCCATCCGCACCACGCTGTCCAAGGAGGCCCGCACCGCCAAACCCGGCACCGGCGACGTCTCCCCCTTCGCCTGCCTGTGCACCGCTCTGGCCGCCACCATCGGCACCGGCAACATCGCCGGCGTGGCCTCCGCCCTGGCGGTGGGCGGCCCCGGCGCCCTGGTCTGGATGTGGATCTCCGCCGCCTTCGGCATCACCTCCAAGTTCACCGAATGCGCCCTGGCGGTCAAGTACCGGGTCACCAACGACAAGGGGGAGATGCTGGGCGGCCCCATGGTCACCGCCGAGGTAGGCATTCCCGCCGTCTATGGCCCCAAATTCAAAGGGTTCGGCAAGGTGCTGGGCTGCCTGTTCGCCTTTTTTGCCGTAGCCGCCTCCTTCGGCATCGGCAACCTGACCCAGGGCAACTCCATCGCCGACGCCTTCCACAATATCTGCGGCGTGCCCATGTGGATTGTGGGCATCGTGGTGGGAGCGGCCACCCTGGTCATTGTGGTGGGCGGACTGAAGTCCATCTCCAAGGTGTCCTCTTTTGTGGTGCCCGCCATGGCCATCTTCTACTTTGTGGGCGCCCTGGCCGTCATCCTCACCCATATCACCGCCGTGCCCGGCGCCTTTGTGGACATGTTCCGCATGGCCTTCTCGGTCAAGGCAGTGGGCGGCGGCGTGGCCGGCAGCGTGGTGGCCTCCATGGCCCAGGCCATGAACAAGGGCGTGGCCCGGGGCTGCTTCTCCAACGAGGCCGGCATGGGATCTGCCGCTATCACCGCCTCCGCCGCCACCACGGACAACTACATCCGCCAGGGCTATATCAGCTCCACCGGCACCTTCTGGGACACCTTTGTGGTGTGCACCGTCACCGGTCTGGCCGTGCTGAGCTCCGGAGCCATGAACACCATCACCTTTGCCGCCGACGGCACCCCCTCCCCGCAAGGCGCCTCGCTGACCATCGCCGCCTTTGAGTCCACCCTTGGGCCCATCGGCGCCTGGCTGGTGGCCATCTCTCTGGCCCTGTTCGCCTTCTCCACCATTCTGGGCTGGGAGTACCACGGCGAAAAGGCCCTGGAATACCTGACCCGTTCCACCAAGGTCACCATGGCCTACCGCATCGTCTTCTCCATCGTCGCCTTCGTGGGCTGCGTATCCGCCTTCGAGATCGCCTGGAACATCTCCGATATCTTAAACGCCCTGATGATCGTGCCCAACGCCATCATCATGTGGATGCTGGTCGGCCCGCTGGTCAAAGACATGCAGGCCTTCCAACAGGAGAAAAAGGCGGCAAAAGCGGCCAAAAAATCCACTTCCTCCTGAACCATCTCTGCTCTCCCAGGCCCCGGCGCCCATTCCATGCGGCGCCGGGGCTCATGTTTTGCCCTGCCGGGCCATACAGTTGTCCCAAAGGGGGCGACGGCTATGCTGGTCAAATGGAGTGAATGGATCTGGGGGATTGTACTCCCGCTGCTGCTGGTGAGCGGAGTATGGCTCACCCTGGCCAGCCGGGGCTTTTCCCTGCGTTATCTGGGCCGGGCCATCGCCCTCTCCCTGCGGCCGGGCCGCGGGCGCGAGGGGGAGGCCAGCCCCTTCTCCTGTCTGTGCACCGCCCTGGCAGGCACCGTGGGCACCGGCAATATCGCCGGGGTGGCCTTTGCCCTCACCCTGGGCGGGCCGGGAGCCCTGGTCTGGATGTGGATCTCTGCCGCCGTGGGCACCGCGATCAAATACGCCGAGTGCGCCCTGGCGGTGCAGTACCGGCGGAAGAAACCCGACGGCGGGGTGCTGGGCGGCCCCATGGTCACCCTGACCCATCTGCCCTGGAGGCGGCTGGGGCTGGCCCTGGGCTGCCTCTATGCCCTGCTGGAGATCTGCGCCACTCTGACCGCCAGCAATCTGGTGCAGAGCAGCGCCATCTCCGCCGCCCTGTCCCAGATGGCCGGCGTGCCCGCCCCCCTCACCGGGGCGCTGGTGGGCGGGCTTCTTCTGATGATTCTCTCCGGCGGCGTGAAATCTGTCACCAGGGTCTCCGCCGCCCTGGTGCCGGTGATGCTGGGGCTCTATGTGCTGGGCGGCAGCGCGGTTCTGCTGGCCCACCCGGCGGAGGCCCTGGCCTCTCTGGGGGAGCTGCTGCATCAGGCCTTTGATCTCAAAAGCATGGGGGCGGGCGCCTTTGCCTCCATGGTGCGCATCGGGGTGACCCGGGGCTGCTTCTCCAATGAGTCGGGCACGGGAAGCGCCGCCTTCTCCGCCGCTGTGTCCACCGCGGACCCGGTGCGCCAGGGGCTGATCAGCGCCACCGCCAACCTGTGGGATACCGGGCTGATCTGCTCGGTCACCGGGCTGGCCATTCTGGCCTCCGGGGCCATGGACACCGGGCTGGAGGGCGTGGCGCTGACCATGGCCGCCTTCCGCACCGGCCTTGGGGCGCCGGGCGCCTGGATTGTGGGCGTCTGCCTGATGCTCTTCGCCTTCTCCACCCTGCCCGCCCTGGCCTTTCAGGGGGAGCAGGCCCTGGCCTTCCTGACCCCCAGCGTCAGGCTGCGTCAGCTCTACCGGCTGGGATTTTCCCTGTTGGCCGCCCTGGGGTGTCTGATGTCCATCGGCCCCGCCCTGGCCGCCGCGGACCTGTTTAACGCCCTGCTCATCGCCATCAACCTGGTCTCTCTCTGGGCGCTGCCCGCCCCGGGCCTCAAAAAAGGGCGCCCATTTGACCCGGAGGGCACCTCCTGTTAAAATGAGAGACACAGATACCGAGAAGAAAAGGAGCCTGCTATGAGACAGATTCTGCTGGTCGGGCTGGGGGGCGGCGTGGGAGCCGTCTGCCGCTATGTCCTCTCCCTGCTGCCCGTCAATGAAAAATTCCCCTGTTCCACCCTGCTGGTCAACCTGGCCGGGGCCGTTTTGATCGGCTTTCTGGCCGGCTGCGCCGGCCGCATTCCCCGCCTTGCGCCGGAGCTGCGCCTGCTGCTCCAGACCGGTTTCTGCGGCGGCTTTACCACCTTCTCCACCTTCAGCCTTGAAACCATCTCCCTGCTGCAGGCGGGCCGCTATCTGGCCGGCGGCGGCTATGCGGCGCTGAGCCTGGCGGGATGCCTGGCGGGGGTGCTGCTGGGCCAGGCCCTGGCCCGGCTGATCCCCCTGCGCTGAAGGCGGCCCAAAGGGCAGAAAAATGGGCCCGCTCCCCTTGTGTCCCACCGTGAAAAGATGGTATAATTTCAGGGATACAGACACAGATCAGAAAAGGAGAGACGCCCTATGACCTACAAAGAGGAATTCATCGCCTTCATGGTGCGCTCCGGAGTGCTGACCTTCGGGGATTTCGTCACCAAATCCGGCCGCAAGACCCCCTACTTCGTCAACACCGGCAACTATAAGACCGGCGCCCAGGCCGCCCAACTGGGAGATTACTACGCCGCCTGCATGCAGGAGCATATGGGCAGCGAGGTCACCGCCCTCTTCGGTCCGGCCTATAAGGGCATCCCCCTGGTGGTGGCCGCCGCCTCTTCCCTGTACCGCAATTACGGGCGGGATCTGCCCTACTGCTTCAACCGCAAAGAGGCCAAGGACCACGGCGAGGGGGGCAGCATGGTGGGCTACAAGCCCCAGGATGGCGACGTGATCGCCATTGTGGAGGACGTGGTCACCGCCGGCACCGCCGTGCGGGAGAGCATCGAGCTGTTCAAGTCCGTGGCCGACGTGAAGATGGCCTATCTCTTCGTCAGCGTGGACCGGATGGAGCGGGGCACCCGGGAGTGCTCCACCCTGGACGAGCTGAGAGAGGACTACGGCATCCAGGTCTGCCCCATCGTCACCGTCCGGGAGGTCATTGACTTCCTGCACAACCGGCCCATCGACGGCAAGGTGTATATCGACGACGAGATGAAGGCGCGGATGGAGGACTATCTCTCCCGGTACGGCGCCGCCGTCTGATTCTCTTCCAACCCCAGCGGGGGCGCTGTCAAAAACCGCGCTCCCGCTGTTGCTTTCCCGCAGGGAGGGGTATGCTATGTCCATCCACGACGGCCACCGCGCCCGGCTGAAGCGGCGCTTTCTGGAGCACGGCGAGCAGGTCTTTGACGACCACCAGCTGCTGGAGCTGATGCTCTTTTACGCCGTCCCCCAGGGAGATGTGAACCCCCTGGCCCACCGGCTCATCAACCATTTCGGCTCCTTTGCCGCTGTGCTGGACGCCAAACCCGAGGAGCTCATGCGGGTCAAAGGGGTGGGGGAACACACCGCCCTGTACCTGTCCATGTTTCCCCAGGTGCTGCGGCGCTATATGGCCTCCCGCTCCGGCGGCGAAGAGCGGGTATGTTCCGCCGCCGACGCCGGGGAATATCTGCTGCCCTACTTCTTCGGCGCCCGGAATGAGACCGCCTTTCTGCTCTGTCTGGACGCCAAAGGGAAAGTGCTCTCCTGCCGCTTTCTGGCCGAGGGCAGTTTGGACCGGGTGGGCCTCAACTCCCGCCAGGTGGTGGAGACCGCCCTGGAGGACCGGGCCAGCGCCGTCATCCTGGCCCACAACCACGTCAGCGGCGTGGCCGCCCCCTCCGAGGCCGACGTGGCCCTCACCCTGGCCCTGCGCCCTCTTCTGCGCTCCCTGGGCGTACATCTGCTGGACCATCTGGTGGTGGCCGACGGGGATTTTGTCTCCATGGCCCAGTCCGGACTGCTGCCGGCGGAGGATTTTTCCCACTGACGTTGACATCGAACATTTGTTCCTGTAAAATGGACGGGAACAGGAGGAATGAACATGCCCGACTTTCAAGTCGTCAGCCCCTATGAGCCCTCCGGCGACCAGCCCGAGGCCATAGAGGCCCTGGCCCGGGGGGTGGAGCTGGGGCTGGACGAGCAGACCCTGCTGGGGGTCACCGGCTCCGGCAAGACCTACACCATGGCCAAGGTCATCGAGAAGGTGCAGCGGCCCACCCTGGTGCTGGCCCACAACAAGACCCTGGCCGCCCAGCTGTGCAGTGAGTTCCGGGAGTTCTTCCCCTACAACGCGGTGGAATATTTCGTCTCCTACTATGACTACTACCAGCCCGAGGCCTATATTCCCCACACCGACACCTTTATTGAGAAGGATTCCGCCATCAACGAGGAGATCGACCGGCTGCGGCTCAGCGCCACCGCCTCCCTGCTGGAGCGGCGGGACGTGATCGTGGTCTCCTCGGTGAGCTGCATCTACGGCCTGGGCGAGCCCGAGGACTTCGCGGCCATGATGGTCGCCCTGCGGGTGGGGATGGAGATCCCCATCCGGGAGCTGCTGAACAGGCTGGTGTCCATCCGCTACGAGCGCAACGACATCGCCTTTGAGCGCAATATGTTCCGGGTCCGGGGGGACACGGTGGAGATCTGGCCCGCCTACTGGAAGGACTCCGCCATCCGGGTGGAGTTCTTCGGGGACGAGATCGACCGGCTCAGCGAGATCAACACGGTCACCGGCGAGGTGATCCGGCGGCTGAACAACATCCCCATCTGGCCCGCCACCCACTACGTCACCCCCAAGGAGAAGATGGACGCTGCCATCCAGGAAATTTATAAGGAACTGGACGAGCGGGTCAAATTCTTCGAGAACCAGGGCAAGGCCATCGAGGCCCAGCGCATCCGCCAGCGCACCATGTACGACATCGAGATGATGCAGGAGATCGGCTACTGCTCCGGCATTGAGAACTACTCCCGGGTCATCGAGGGCCGGCCGGTGGGCTCGCCCCCCCATACCCTGCTGGACTACTTCCCCAAGGACTTCCTGCTCTTCATCGACGAGTCCCACGTCACCCTGCCCCAGGTCCACGCCATGTACAACGGCGACCGGGCCCGGAAAACCACCCTGGTGGACTACGGCTTCCGGCTGCCCTGCGCCTTTGACAACCGGCCGCTGAAGTTCGAGGAGTTTGAGCAGCGGCTCAACCAGGTCGTCTACGTCTCCGCCACCCCCGGGGAGTACGAGCGCACCCGCTCCGGCCAGATCGTGGAGCAGGTCATCCGCCCCACCGGCCTGCTGGACCCCAGGGTGGAGGTGCGGCCCATCGAGGGCCAGATCGACGACCTGATCGGGGAGATCAACCAGCGCACCGGGCGCAACGAGCGGGTGCTCATCACCACCCTGACCAAGAAGATGGCGGAGGATCTGACCCAGTACCTCCAGAAGGTGGGCATCAAGGTGCGCTATATGCACCACGACATCGACACCATCGAGCGCATGGAGATCATCCGGGACCTGCGGCTGGGCTCCTTCGACGTGCTGGTGGGCATCAACCTGCTCCGGGAGGGCCTGGACCTGCCCGAGGTCAGCCTGGTGGCCATCCTGGACGCGGACAAGGAGGGCTTCCTGCGCAGCGAGACCTCCCTGATCCAGACCATCGGCCGGGCCGCCCGGAACGCCGACGGCATGGTCATCCTCTACGCCGACAAGATCACCCCCTCCATGCGCCGGGCCATCGACGAGACCGAGCGCCGCCGGGAGAAGCAGGACGCCTATAATAAGGCCCACGGCATCGTCCCCAAGACCATTCGCAAGGACATCCGCGAGCTGCTGGAGGCGGCTGAGCCGGCGAAACGGGACGCCAAGCCGGTCAAGCAGATGACCCGCCCGGAGCGGATGCAGCTCATCGCCAAGCTGGAGAAGCAGATGAAGGAGGCGGCCAAGATGCTGGAGTTCGAGCTGGCCGCCGCCCTCCGGGACCAGATCATCGAGCTGCGGGGCGAGAATCAGCCGAAAGGAGGAGGCCGGAGGGGAAACTCCTGATCTGGAGCTGCGGCAGCAGAAACGAGACTGAGAGAAGAGGAAGGACGCGTGTAACATGACCTGGACCGAACTGACCGAAGCCTTTTCCGCCCGCCTGCCCGTCTCCGACCCACCCCTGATTGTGGATCGGATTCCCCAGGACTACCGGCGCAGCGGCTGGCAGCACTTCATCGGCGCTGTGGCTGGCCGCTACGCAATGGCCGCCCTGGAACAGACACCGCCGCCCCTCCAGGCGGGAGAGCCCTTCTTCACCCGCATCCGCTGCGACATCAAACTGCCTCAGGCCCGGATGCTCACCATCACCCCCAAGGGAAAGAGGCTGCCGGCAGAAAGCCCCTGCTGGAAGGTGAAAAGCGAACTGCCCCAGCCGGTCACCGAGCAGCTGCTCGCCCTGCTCTCCCACGCCGCCCGGGACGGGGCGCCTCCGCTGCGGCTGCTGCTGACCCCGCGGGAAAATACTCCCTTCAATGCAGGTGTGACCCATCGGCTGTGCGCCAGCACCGGTGTCTTCCAGGAGGAGCTGGGGGATCTGTGCGCCGCTCTGGATTGGCACCCCACCGCTCCGGACGGCCGCCCGCTCTCCAGCCAAGAGGCGGCAGAGCTGATCCTGCAGCGGATGGCGGAGCTCTGCCAGGGGGTGAGGGATGTGCTGACGGGCCGGTGACCTGCCGTCATCGGGCAAGAGAGCGCCGCCCCTGCGGGCGGGGAGACGGCATGAGCACGATTCGAACATGCTGGCAGGAGTGCTCCTGGTTCCGGCGCGTCCTGCTGATCCTCCTGGCCCTGGAGGTTTTGGCCTTCGCCATTGCCACGGCGGTCATGGTCAACCGACCCGGGCTGAAGGATGAAAACACCCTGCTCTACCCCAGCGCCGAGAGGGAGCTGCAGGTCTGTCAGGGCTGTTCTTCCGGCTCAGCCTGCCGGGCCATGGGCGCAGCCGGGACCAGGCGGAGCCCTCGGAGTTCTATATCACCATGGAATACCTGGAACGGGCCTTTCTGGCCATGCTCTGCCTGATTTTGTACATCTGTAATTGAAACGCCGTCATGTAAAGCCCCGGGACGGGCCTTTTGGAAAGGATGGGACGACGATGAACGCCGTGCTAGAACACAACGACAGGGGCTGCATGCTCTTTTCGGCGGACTGTCCCGGGGCCTTCGCCCGGGGGCGGGACCGGCGGGAGGCCATGGCCAAGCTGCCCGGAGACGTGCGCTCTTTTTGCCGCTGGGCGAGCCTGCCCATCCCCGCCCCCTCCCTGGTGAAAATCCTGGAGGAGGTATACCAGCCCGAGCTCCAGGTGGAGGACGCCGACGGCAGCGTCCTCTTCTCCTCCGAGCGCGCCCCGCTGACACCGGAGGAGTACGCCCCGCTGCGGGCGCTGGTATTGAAGTCCGCCCAGTGTCTGGACCAGCTCTATGCCGCCATCCCGGACCCGGAGGCGCCCCTGGGCCCGGAGCGGGCCACCTTTTACGGCCGCTGTCCCAACACCGCCCGGGCCATGTTTGACCACGTCAACAACTGCACCGGCTACTATATAGCGGGGCTGGGCGCGGAATGCGACATTCTGCCCGGCTGCTGTGCCACCCGGCTGGGGGGCCTGGCGGCGGCGGAGGCCCTGCCCGGCTTTCTGGACATGCCCCCGCATCAGGCGGAGGACGGGGAGCTGTGGACCCCCCGGAAGCTGCTGCGGCGCTTTCTGTGGCACGACCGAATCCACGCCAGGGCTATGTTCCGCCGGGGGCGGGCAAAATGGGGAGAGCAGATCCCTGACCCCTTCGGCTTTGCCGCGCAAGCCAGCTGAACCAAAGACGAAACAGTTTTCACCGCGAAAAAGAGTTGCAATACTGAGGTAAAACAGACCATGCAGGATCATATTTTTGTCAAGGGCGCCCGCGCCAACAACCTGAAAAACGTAGATGTGAGCATCCCCCGGGACAAGCTGGTGGTGCTCACCGGTCTGAGCGGCTCGGGCAAGTCCAGCCTGGCCTTCGACACCATCTATGCCGAGGGCCAGCGCCGCTATGTGGAGAGTCTCTCCTCCTACGCCCGGATGTTCCTGGGCCAGATGGAGAAGCCCGACGTGGACTACATCGACGGCCTGTCCCCCGCCATCTCCATCGACCAGAAGACCACCAGCAAAAACCCCCGCTCCACCGTGGGCACCGTGACCGAGATCTATGACTACCTGCGGCTGCTCTGGGCCCGGGTGGGCACTCCCCACTGCCCCAAGTGCGGCAAGGAGATCCGCCAGCAGACCATCGACCAGATCATCGACCAGGTCATGGCCCTGCCCGAGGGCACCCGCATCCAGGTGATGGCCCCGGTGATCCGGGGAAAAAAGGGCGAGCACGCCAAGATCTTTGAGGACGCCCGCCGCTCCGGCTACGTCCGCTGCCGGGTGGACGGCAGCCTCTACGAGCTGA
This sequence comes from uncultured Eubacteriales bacterium, assembly GCA_959602365.1. Taxonomy (GTDB): domain Bacteria; phylum Bacillota; class Clostridia; order Oscillospirales; family Oscillospiraceae; genus UMGS1766. Next base: position 17,891 of record CAUGSS010000005.1, on the reverse strand, counting down.
CCGAGGAGATCAAGCTGGACAAAAACAAAAAGCACCACATCGAGATCGTGGTGGACCGGCTGGTCATCCGGGAGGACATCGCCCAGCGGCTCACCGACTCGGTGGAGACCGCCTCCAACCTGTCCGGCGGCATCGTGCTCATCAACCTGGTGAAGGAGGACCAGGATCTGCTGTTCTCCCAGAACTACGCCTGCGAGGACTGCGGCATCTCCATCGAGGAGCTGGCCCCCCGGAGCTTCTCCTTCAACAATCCCTACGGCGCCTGCCCCACCTGCACCGGCCTGGGCTTCCAGCTCAAGGTGGATCCGGACCTGATTATCCCCAACCGGGAGCTGTCCATCCTGGAGGGGGCCATCACCGCCTCGGGGTGGAACAATATCAAGAGCGACGGCATCTCCCGGATGTACTTCGACGCTCTGGCCAAAAAATATAAATTCAAGCTCAGCGAGCCGGTGAAAAACCTCTCGGACGCGGTGATGGACGTCATCCTCTACGGCACAAAAGGGGAAAAGCTCACCATGTCCTACGAGAATGCCCGGGGCAAATCCACCATCCAGCAGCCCTTTGAGGGCATCGTCAGCAACCTGGAGCGCCGCTATCGGGAGACCCAGTCCGACGGGGTCAAACGGGAGCTGGAGGAGTGCATGAGCAACTCCCCCTGCCCCACCTGCGGCGGCAAGCGGCTGCGCCGGGAGGTGCTGGCCGTGACCGTGGGCGGCCTGTCCATCCACGACTTCTGCCAGAAAAGCATCAGCCAGGAGCTGGACTTCATCGAGCATCTGACCCTCACCCCCCAGCAGCAGCTCATCGCCGGCCAGATTTTGCGGGAAATCCGCAGCCGGCTGGGCTTTTTGCAGTCGGTGGGGCTGGAATACCTGACCCTGGGCCGCAGCGCCGCCACCCTCTCCGGCGGCGAGAGCCAGCGCATCCGGCTGGCCACTCAGATCGGCTCCTCCCTGATGGGGGTACTCTATATTTTGGACGAGCCCTCCATCGGCCTGCACCAGCGGGACAACGACCTGCTGCTGGACACCCTGCGCAAACTGCGGGATCTGGGCAACACCCTGCTGGTGGTGGAGCACGACGAGGACACCATGCGGGCTGCCGACTTCATTGTGGACGTGGGCCCCGGCGCCGGCATCCACGGCGGAGAGATCGTGGCCACCGGCACCGCCGAGGAGATCATGGCCTGCCCCAAGAGCATCACCGGGGCCTATCTCTCCGGCCGCATGAAAATCCCGGTGCCTGACCACCGCAGGCCGGGCAACGGCCATTTCCTCACCGTCCGGGGGGCGGCGGAGAACAATTTAAAGGGTATTGATGTCTCCATCCCCCTGGGCACCTTCACCGTGGTCACCGGAGTGTCCGGCTCGGGCAAATCCAGCCTGGTCAACGAGATCATCTTCAAAAAACTGGGGGCCGACCTGAACCGGATCAAGGTGCGCCCGGGCCGGCATACGGCCATCGAGGGGGAGGAATTCCTGGACAAGGTCATCGCCATCGACCAGTCCCCCATCGGCCGCACCCCCCGCTCCAACCCGGCCACCTACACCGGGCTGTTCAACGACATCCGGGAGCTGTTCGCCTCCACCCAGGACGCCAAGGCCCGGGGCTACGGCCCGGGGCGGTTCTCCTTCAACGTCCGAGGAGGCCGGTGCGAGGCCTGCGCCGGGGACGGGCTCATCAAGATCGAGATGAACTTCCTCCCCGACGTCTATGTCCCCTGCGAGGTGTGCAAGGGCAAGCGCTACAACCGGGAGACCCTGGAGGTCAAGTACAAGGGCAGGAACATCTACGAGGTGCTGGAGATGACCGTGGACGAGGCCCTGCCCTTCTTTGAAAACCTGCCGAAAATCTACGGCCGGCTGAAAACCCTCTACGACGTGGGGCTGGGCTATGTGAAGCTGGGCCAGTCCTCCACCACCCTCTCCGGCGGCGAGGCCCAGCGGGTCAAGCTGGCCACCGAGCTGGCCAAGCGCTCTACCGGCTCCACCATCTATATCCTGGACGAGCCCACCACCGGCCTCCACTCCGCCGACGTCCACCGGCTGGTGGAGGTGCTCCAGCGGCTGGTGGAGGCGGGCAACACGGTGCTGGTCATCGAGCACAACCTGGACGTGATCAAGACCGCCGACTACCTGATCGACCTGGGCCCCGAGGGGGGCGCCCAGGGGGGCGAGATCGTCTGCACCGGCACGCCGGAGCAGGTGGCCGCCTGCCCGGCCTCCTACACTGGAAAATATCTGAAGCGGATGCTCTCCTGATCCGGCGCACCCTCCCCCCTTTCCAGGCATAGGATGGGGCAAGGGAGGCGAAACTGTTATGGTGTGGGATATCCTGTTGGCCCTGTTCAGCGTCATCGGCCTGGCGGCCTGCGTCCGCTTCGCGGCGGGGCTGCTGCTCTATCCGGTGCGGGGGGCACTGATCTTTCTGCCCGCCCGGGGAGACGGCCGGGAGCTGGAGCACCAGCTCAAAGGGCTGCGCGCCCTCTCCTCCGACGGGCGGCTGGAGGGCGAGACCGTCTTCCTCACCGATATGGGCCTCAGCGAAGAGGGCTTGGAAGCGGCCCGGCAGTTGTGCCGCCGCTACCCCTCCCTCCGGTTCTGTGTGCTGAAACGGGAAGACAAACAGGCCGCCGGCCCGTTATAGAGGAGAGGGCCGGGCCGGCACGGAAGTAATACATAGCCCGCATAGGGGAGGTGACGCGCCGCATGGCGTCCGGAGCAATCGGAGAAGAAGTGGAAACCCTGGAGGGCACCGTCACGGCGGTGATCTACCAGAACCCGGAGAATGGTTACACCGTTCTCCGGGTCAAAAGCAAGGAAGGCAGCCAGACCGTTGTGGGCGAACTGGCAGAGGTGTCTGCGGGGGAACATATTCTGGCCACCGGCATCTGGGTGGACCACCCGTCCTTCGGCCCCCAGTTCAAGGCCGCCGCCCTGGAGACCGCAATCCCCACTGAAGAGCAGGGCATCTACGAATACCTGGCCTCCGGTGTGATCAAAGGCATCGGCAAGCAGACGGCCCGGCGCATTGTGGACAAGTTCGGCGCCGACACTTTAAATATCATCGAGTCCCGTCCGGAGGAGCTGGCCACGGTGAAAGGCATCACCCTCAAAAAGGCCCAGGCCATCCAGACGGAATTTCTCCAAAAGGCGGGCATGCGGCGGCTGGTGGAGTTTCTGACCCAGTTTCAGCTGCCGGTCTCCCTGGCCCTGGCGCTGTGGCGGCGTTACGCCGACCGGGCCATCGACATTCTGCGCTCCGACCCCTATCTGCTGCTGGATGAGGAACTGGGCGTCCGCTTCGCCGACGCCGACCGGATCGCCGCCGCCTGCGGCATCGGCCCCCAGGACCTGCTCCGGGTGGAGGCGGGCATTCAGTACACCCTGACCCACAACCTGGGCAACGGCCACTGCTTCCTGCCCCAGGACCGGCTGCTCCCCGCCGCCCAGAAGCTGCTGCGCCTGGAGGACCCCCAGCTGATGGCCGAGGGGTTGGACGAGCTTCGGCTCCAGGGCAAGGTGGTGCTCACCCCGGTGGCCGGGGTGGATGCGGTCTATCTCTCCGAGCTGTATGAAAACGAATCCTACATCGTCCAGCGCATCGCCGAGATGTGCCAGCGGGAACTGCGCCCCCCGGACAATCTGGAACAGCTCATCGATCAGGTGGAGGCAGAGCAACACATCACCTATGCCCCGGAACAGCGCTCCGGCGTCCGCATGGCCGCCCAGCGGCAGATCATGCTGCTCACCGGCGGGCCGGGCACCGGCAAAACCACCAGCCTGCGGGGCATCCTGGGGCTGTTTGAGGCCCTGGGCCTCAAAACCATGCTGTGCGCCCCCACCGGCCGGGCCGCCCAGCGGCTGGGAGACCTGTGCGGGCAGAGCGCCTCCACCATTCACCGGCTGCTGGAGGCGGGATATGACCCCCAGTCGGGCAGGCTGGCCTTTCAGCGGGATGAGGACGAGCCTCTGAAATGCCAGGCCGTCATTGTAGATGAGACTTCCATGGTGGACGTGCCCCTGATGGCGGCCCTGCTGGCCGCCCTGCCCTCCGACTGCCGGCTGGTGCTGGTGGGGGATCCCGATCAGCTCCCCTCGGTGGGCCCGGGCCAGGTATTTGACCATCTGATCCGCTCCGGAGTGGTGCCCAACATCCGGCTCACCTCTATTTTCCGCCAGGCCCGGCAGTCCCGCATCGTCATGAATGCCCACAGCGTCAACCGGGGGGAGGTGCCCAGCCTGAAAAATCAGGGCGGGGACTTCTTCTTCCTGCGCCGCCGGGACCCCCAGGCCGCGGTGGACACCATCGTGGAGCTGTGCAAGACCCGGCTGCCGGAGAACATGGGCATTCCGCCGGAACAGATCCAGGTGCTCTCCCCCACCCGAAAATATCTGACTGGCACCGCCAATCTGAACGCAGCCCTGCAGGCCGCCCTGAACCCGCCCCAGCCCGGCAAACCGGAAAAGCGCCGCGGCTCCTCCACTTACCGCCTGGGGGACCGGGTGATGCAGGTGAAAAACAACTACGACGTGCTCTGGCGCTCCCAAGACGGTCTGAAGGGGGGCATGGGGGTGTTCAACGGAGACGTGGGCGTCATCACCGATATGACGCCCGAAGGTGAAATCACCACGGTCAACTTCGACGGCCACATCGTGGAATACACCCCGGACATGCTGGGGGAGCTGGAGAGCGCCTACGCCATGACCGTCCACAAATCCCAGGGCAGCGAGTACCGGGCGGTCATTCTGGCCGCCGTCAACGGCGCCCCGATGCTGCTCACCCGGGGGGTGCTCTACACGGCCATCACCCGGGCAAAGGAACTGCTCATCATCGTGGGGGACGAGGCGGTGGTGGAGCGCATGACCGCCAACGACCGGCAGACCCGCCGGTACAGCGGCATCCGCTACCTGCTCAGCAGCCAGGCCCCTGCCGTCCATATCTGAGGTCACCTCACGCAAGAAAGGAAACGCGCTATGAATTCAAACTTCTGGACCAAACGCAAAAAACAGCTTCTGGGCGCCCTGCTGGTGGTAGTGGTCGGCATCCTGGTCTACTTTTTCTTCCAGCACCTGGGGCTGCTGAAAACGGGCCTTCAAAGCGTGCTGAATATACTGGCCCCCATGGTCTACGGCGGCATCATCGCCTATCTGCTGGACCCGCTGTGCAACAAGCTGGAAGACGGGCTGCACTGGCTGATGAAGCCCCTGAAGATCTCTCAGAAGCGGAAAAGCACCATCGCCTGGGTGAGCTCCATTCTGCTCTCCCTGCTGCTTCTGCTGGCCCTGATCGCCTTCCTGCTGGCCATGGTATTGCCCCAGCTGGCCACCAGCATCACCCGGCTGATCAACGCCATCCCGGGCTATGCCAACGACATTTACACCGCCCTTCTCCCCATGGTCCAGCGCTTTGGCCTGGAGGCCGAATTAAACCAAATGGGGCAGCAGATCGCCACCTCGCTGCGGGACTGGGCCACCGGCACCCTGCTGCCCAATATGGACAGCATCATCACCCAGGTGGGCATTCAGGTCTCCGGGGTGGTCTCGGGCATTTTCAATGTGTTCGTGGGCTTCGTGGCCGCCTTCTACTGCCTGAACAACCGGCGCACCTTTGCCCTGCAGGGCAAAAAGCTGATCTATGCCACCCTGCCCCACAAGTGGGCCGTGCGGGTGCTGGACCGGCTGCGCTATGCGGACAAAGTGTTCAGCGGCTCCATCACCGGGCGGATTGTGGACTCGCTGATCATCGGCGTCATCACCTTCCTGTTCTGCCTGATCCTGCGCATGCCCTACTCCACGCTCATCGCGGTGGTCATCGGCGTGACCAACATCATCCCCTTTTTCGGCCCCTTTATCGGCGGCGTCCCCTGCGGACTGCTGATCCTGATGGAGAGCCCCCTGAAGTGCCTGTACTTCGTCATCTTTATCGTGCTGCTCCAGCAGTTTGACGGCAATATCCTCGCCCCCCGCATCCTGGGCTCTTCGGTGGGGCTGTCCAGCTTCTGGGTGCTGTTCTCCATCCTGCTCTTCGGCGGGCTCTTCGGCGTGCTGGGCATGCTGGTGGGCACCCCGCTCTTTGCGGTGATCTACAGCATCATCCGGGACTGGGTCAATGCGCGCCTCCGGCGCAAATCCCTGCCCGTGGAGGCCTGGCGCTATGATGGCGCCGGCGAACTGGAAGCTCCGCCGCCGGAGCAGCCCGCCTCCGACCCGAACCGGGGATCGGCCCGACCGGAAGGCGAGGGACCCGGCGCGGATCAGGGGCCGAAGCAAAACGGGACCTGACCCGACCTCACAAAAAATACTGCACAGGACGCGCTGCCATCTCTGGCGGCGCGTCCTGTGCGTTGTCCGGCAAAATAGTCTCAGTTCAATTCAAACATGCCGTGGTAGAGCTGGTAGTACTCTCCCTTTTGGGCCAGCAGAGCGTCGTGGTCGCCCCGCTCCACCACCTGGCCGTGCTCCAGCACAATGATGGCATTGGCGTTTTGGACGGTGGAAAGCCTGTGGGCGATGACGAATACGGTGCGCCCCTCCATCAGCTGATCCATCCCCTGCTCAATCAGGGCCTCGGTGCGGGTGTCGATGGAGGAGGTGGCCTCGTCCAGAATGAGCACCGGCGGATCGGCCACAGCGGCCCGGGCAATGGCCAGCAGCTGCCGCTGGCCCTGGGACAGGTTGGCCCCGTCCCCGGTCACCATCGTGTCGTAGCCCTGGGGCAGGCGGCGGATAAAGGAATCGGCATTGGCAATGCGGGCGGCCCGGCGGATCTCCTCATCGGTGGCGTCCAGCTTTCCAAAGCGGATATTGTCGGCGATGGTGCCGGTAAACAGATGGGTGTCCTGGAGCACAATGCCCAGGCTGCGGCGCAGCGCGTCCTTCCGAATCTCCCGCACATCAATGCCGTCATACAGCACCCGGCCGCCGTCTACCTCATAAAACCGGTTGATCAAATTGGTAATGGTGGTCTTGCCCGCCCCGGTGGAGCCCACAAAGGCGATTTTCTGCCCCGGTTTTGCATACAGGCTGATATCCTGGAGGATGGGGTGGTCCGCCTGGTATCCAAAGTCCACATGCTCAAAGCGCACATCCCCCCGCAGCGGCACCAGGGCGCCGTCCTCTCTGCGCCAGGCCCAGCGGCCGGTTTTCTTGGCACAGGGGACCAGCTCTCCAGCTTCCTCCCGGACATGGACCAGATCCACCCTTCCCTCGTCCACCTCCGGGGGCTGGTGCAGCGCGTCAAAGACCCGCTCCGCCCCGGCCAGGGCCGCCAGGAGGAAGTTGGACTGCTGGGTAAACTGGTTGATGGGCATGGCGGCCTGCCGGACAAAGACCAGATAGCTGGCCAGACTCCCCACGTCGGTCATGCCGGTGATGGCCATGACGCCCCCCACCACCGCCACAATGGCGTAGTTAAAATAGGAGATGGCGACCACCGCGGGGATCATGGTGGCCGCATAGCTCTGGGCTCCGGTGCCTGCCCTGCGCAGCGCCTCGTTCTTCTCCCGGAAGGAGCGGAGGCTCTCCTCCTCATGGTTGAACACCTTCACCACCTTTTGCCCCGCCATGATCTCCTCGATATAGCCGTCCAGATCCCCCAGGCTGGCCTGCTGCCTGGCGTAATAGGACTTGCTGTGCCTGCCGCTGAAGCGGATATAGAGGAACATGAGGCCATAACAGACCGCCACAATCAGGGACAGCCGCCAGTTGAGGATAAAGAGGACGACCATGGTGCCCACCACCTGGATAAAGCTCTGAATCACCATGGCAAAGCTGTTGTTCAGCGCGTCAGAGATGGTGTCCACGTCGTTGGTGAAATAGCTCATGATATCGCCGTGGCGGCGGGTGTCAAAGAAGCGGAGGGGCAGCGTCTGCAAGTGGGCAAAGAGATCCCGGCGGATGTCGTACAGGATCTTCTGGGCCGCTTTCACCATAATCTGGGTATATCCGAAGGCGGACAGGGCGCCCAGGGCGTAGATGCCAGCGGTCACCAGCACACCCGCCGCCAGGTCTTGGAGCGTGCCCTCCGTCAGGGTATTGACCACCGGCCGGATCATGTAGGTACCCAGCAGATTGGCCAGGGCGCTGATCGTCACCAGCACCGCCACCGCCAGCAGCAGGTACTTGTGCCGCCCCATGTAGGTCAGCAGGGTGCGCAGGGTGCGGCCCAGATGCTTGGGTTTTTTATTGGTGAGCTGTCTCGCCGCCATGCCCGTCCCCTCCTTTCCGCTGGGAGGCGTAGATCTCCTGATAGATCGGGTCCGAGGCCAGCAGGGAGGCGTGATCTCCCACCGCATGGACCTTTCCGTCCTCCAGAATGACAATCTGGTCCGCCTCCATCACCGAGGTAATCCGCTGGGCGATAATGATCTTGGTCACATCCGTCAGCCCCGCCAGCGAGGCGCGGATTTTTGCCTCGGTGGCGGTGTCCACCGCGCTGGTGGAATCGTCAAAAATCAGCACTTTGGGGCGTTTTAGCAGGGTGCGGGCGATGCACAGCCGCTGCTTTTGGCCGCCGGAGACGTTGACGCCCCCCTGGCCCAGATCGGTGTCCAGCCCCTTGGGCATCCGCTCCAGGAACTCGTCGGCACAGGCCGCCCGGCAGGCCGCCCACAAGGTCTCATCGTCCGCCGCCGGGGCGCCCCACTGCAAATTCTCCCGCACCGTGCCGGAAAAGAGCACATTTTTTTGCAGCACAATGCCCACCGCATCCCGCAGGGCATGGAGGTCGTACTCCCGCACATCCCGTCCCCCCACTTTTACCGTCCCGTCGGTGGCGTCATAGAGCCGGGGGATGAGCTGCACCAGTGTGGTCTTGGCCGAGCCGGTGCCCCCCAGGATGCCCACCGTCTGGCCCGGGGCAATCCGCAGGTTGACATCGGAGAGGGCGTACTCCTTGGCGCCGGCGTGGTATTTAAAGGAGACATGCCGGAACTCCACTCCACCGTCGGGCACCGTGTCCGCCCCATGCTCCGGCGAGGTGAGCACCACCGGCTCCTCCAGCACCTCCACAATCCGCCGGGCGCTGGCCAGAGAGCGGGTGAGCAGCAAAAACACGTTGGAGATCATCATCAGGGAGTTCATCACCTGGAGCACATAGCTGAGCACGCCGGTGAGATCTCCCACCTGAAGGGTTCCCCCCAGCACCATATCCCCACCGAACCACATCAGCAGCACAGTGGCGGCATACATGGTCAGCTGAAAGGCGGGCAGGTTGAGCACTGCATAGTGAAAGGTTTTCTGCCCGGTTTCCATCAGCTGGGCGTTGACCGCCTCAAATTTTTCCGCTTCGTAATCGCCCCGGACGAAGGCCTTCACCGCCCGGATGGCGGTGAGCCCCTCCTGCACCACGTTGTTCAGCCGGTCCACAGAGTGCTGCAGGCGGCCGTACATCGGGGCCACCTTGCGCACCACATAGAACAAAATTGCCGCCAGCACTGGGGTGCAGACCAGGAAAATGGTCGCCAGCCTGGCGTCCATCCAGAACGCAAAGCCGATGCCCAGCACCAGCATCACCGGCCCCCGCACCAGGGGGCGCAGTCCGCCGTTGACCGCATTCTGGATCACGGTGACGTCGGTGGTCATCCGCGTGACCAGAGAGGCCGTCTCAAACCGGTCCAGGTTGGAGAAGGCAAACTGCTGCACCCGCTGAAACTGGGCCTCCCGGACGCCGGCCCCCCAGCCATAGGCGGCCCGGGCGGCAAAACGGGCGTACAGCAGCCCGGTCACCAGGGCCAGCAGGGCGCACACACCCATCTGCACCCCTTTATAGAGGATAAAGGGCACGTCCCGGTTGACTACGCCCACGTCGATGATATCCGCCATCAGCACAGGGATGACCAGCTCAAAGCCGCTCTCCACCAGCACCATCAGGCCCCCCAGCACCATATCCCACCGATATCGTCCCAGATAGCCCAGCAGGCATTTCAAATCCTTCACGCAATCTCCTCCCCCTGTTCCTTCAGGTCCGACCGGCCGGAGCGCTCCGCCTGCCGCGGCGCGTGCGGTGTTTTCCCTGAATTGGATTTCCATTTCAGATAATCAAACCACACCAGGGCGGCCTTTGTCAACCTTTTACCGGGCGGAGAGACAACTCCCCGCTCCCCTGCTGCTGGGCACACGCATGCGGCCTGGCCTGGATCCTTTACCGCTTAATTTCCAGTTTTTTCTAACTTCAGTCAAATTTAAGATTTCACGGGTATGCTAGCATCGAACGACCGGGCGCGGCGCCCGAATTATCCAAGCGAGGAGGAACACGCAGTGATCGAAATTCACAATTTGGTCAAGCGATATGGCGACCAGGCGGCAGTAGACCACCTGGATCTGACCATAGAACAGGGCCAGGTCTGCGGTCTGCTGGGCCTGAACGGCGCAGGCAAGACCACCACCATGAACATGATCACCGGCTATCTTGCCCCCACCGAGGGACAGATCGTCATCAACGGTCACGACATTCTGGAGGAACCGGAGCAGGCCAAGCGGTGCGTGGGCTATCTGCCCGACCAGCCGCCGCTCTATCTGGATATGACGGTGTCAGAGTATCTGCACTTCTGCGCCCAGCTCAAACTGCTGCCCAAGCAGCAGCGCGCCGACCAGCTCCAGAAGGCCATGGAGCTGACCGCCCTGACCGAGGTATCCGGCCGGCTGATCAAAAACCTCTCCAAGGGCTATCGCCAGCGGGTGGGGCTGGCCCAGGCCATTCTGGGATCGCCGGACATCATCATCCTGGACGAGCCCACCGATGGCCTGGATCCCCGGCAGATCAATGAAATGCTGGAACTGATCCGCCAATTGGGCCGGGAACACACCGTTATTCTCAGCTCCCACAAACTCTCCGAGGTCCAGGTGGCCTGCGACCGCATCGTCATTCTGCACCAGGGCAAAAAGGTGGCCGACGGCCTGGCCGAAGAGCTGGAAAATCAGCTCAGCGGCAATACCAAACTGACCCTCACCGCCCGGGGAGAGCGGGTCGCAGTGGAACAGATTCTGTCCGGCGTGGACGGCCTCACCAATCTCTCCCTCAGCGACAAAAACGGCGACGTAACCGCACAGATGGAGTATGCCCCGGATACAGACCCCCGGGAAGACCTCTTCTTTGCCTTTGCTGCGGCGGGCGTTCCCCTGGTGGAGCTCAATGTCACCACCGCCTCTCTGGAGCAGGTCTTCCTGTCCCTGACCCAGGACGAGGCCGGAACGGCAGATCAGACCGATTCCCCCGAATCTGCAGCGCCGGAGGAATCCCTTCTGTCCCAAACTGAGGCGCCGGAGGAACCTGATTTATCCCCGGTCCAGGACGCCGAGGCGTCCGGAGAGGAGGCCAGTGAATCATGATCGCAATCTACAAACGGGAGCTGGGCGCCTATTTCCACTCCATGACCGGATATATCTGCATTGCCTTCCTGATCTTCTGTGTGGGGATCTACTTTATGGCGGCCAACCTGTTCAGCGGCTATCCCAGCTTCTCCTACGCTCTGAACAACAGTCTGTTCATCTTTATGCTGACCACCCCCATTCTCACCATGCGCTCCATGGCCGAGGACCGGCGCAGCAAGACCGACCAGCTGCTGCTGACCAGCCCGGTCAGCGTCACAAAGATGGTGCTGGGCAAGTATTTTGCCATGCTCACCGTGCTGGCCCTGCCCTGCCTGCTGTTCTGCCTCTGCCCGCTGATTATCCTGGCCAACGGCAGCGCCACCCTGGCCTCGGATTACGCTTCCATCCTGATGTTTTTCCTGATGGGCAGCGTCTGCATAGCGGTGGGCCTGCTGATCTCCTCCCTCACCGAGAGCCAGGTCATCGCTGCCATCGGCACCTTCGGCGCCGTGCTGCTGCTTCTGCTGTGGCAGTCTCTGGTGAGCTTCATTCCCTCCTCCGCCACGGCCTCTTTCATCGGCGCTCTGCTCATCGCCCTGCTGCTGGGGGTGGTGCTCAACGCACTGACCGGCAACTGGCTGCTCTCCACCGTCATCGCCGCGGTGGCCATGGCAGCAGAACTGGTGGTCTTTCTCGTCCGGCACGCTCTGTTTGAGGATCTGCTGCCCAACGTGCTGGGCAAATTCTCTATAACTAATGCTTTTTCAAACTTTGCCGACTATCAGCTCTTCGACTTCAGCGGGCTGATCCTGTACCTGTCCCTGATCTTCCTGTTGGTGTTCATCACCATTCAGCTGATTCAGCGGCGGCGCTACTGCTGAGAGGAGGAGAAGGAACATGAATCTAAAACGCAAGGAAAAAAGCAAACCGGCTCAGGCCCGGCCCCAGGGGGAATTCAAGGCGCTGTTTACCTCGCTGAAGGGGCGCAACGGCCTCTTCGCCGCTGTCTCCATCCTGGTGGTTCTGGCCATCGTCATCATTGTGAACCTGGCAGTGGGACTGCTGCCCGCCAGCCTGCTGCAAAAGGATCTCTCCTCGGAAAAAATCTACACCGTCTCCGACACCAGCCAGGAGCTGCTCTCCGGACTGGATACCGATGTGGAAATTATTGTCCTGGCTCCCACCGACGGAGTGGACCAGCGCATTTCCACCTATCTGGACCTGTACTGCAGTCTCTCCGACCACCTGAGCCTGAAAACCATCGATACCACCCTGTATCCCTCGGCCCTGTCTGAGTACGACACCGAATCCAGCAGCGTGGTGGTGGTGCGCAACGCCGACACCGGCAAGCAGCAGATCATCTCCTTTGACGACATCCTGGTCTACGACCTGTACACCTACTACTACTATGGCCAGCTCTCCTACACCGAGTTCGACGCGGAAAGCCAGCTGACCAGCGCCATCAACCTGGTGACCAGCGATGCGACCCATACCGTCTACTGTGATACGGGCCACGGCGAGGCCGCCTTGGGCAGTGAAGTCAGCGATCAGATCGAAAAGAACAATCTGACCACCCAGGATGTAAACCTGCTCACCGATGGCGGCATCCCGGAAGGGTGCGAACTGCTGCTGTTCAACCAGCCCACCAGCGACCTCTCCGCCGACGAACTCACTCAGGTGGAGGAATTCCTCTCCGGGGGCGGCCATGTGATGGTGCTGCTCTCCTCTGAGACCGAGTCCGCCAGCTTCCCCAATCTGAACAGCCTGACCAACTCCTATGGTCTGAACATCCTGGAGGGCTCCCTGGCGGACCAGGCCAACTACTACCAGTATTTCGGCTCCGCCTATGTCTTCTTCCCCTCTTTGAGTTCCTCTGACTCCATCACCTCCGCCCTGAGCTCCGACAGCTATGTCATGGTGGGCTACGACGGCACTAACCAGGTCTCCCCCGCCATCCCTCTGGAGGTAGTGGACCCCTCCATTGACGGAGTTACCGTCACCAGCTTCCTCACCACCTCCGACTCCGGCGTGGCCTATGTAAGCCAGGACAACTATGCCACCGGCAGCTATGTGGTGGGCGCTTACGCCACAGACGAGAACACCGGCGCCCGGCTCACCGTCATCAGCGCCGACTCCTTTGTGGACGACGCTCTTGTCTCCTCCTTCACCGGTGTGGCCAATGTGGAGGTGTTCATGAACGCCATGACCGCGGGCTTTGACGATATGGAGACCATCTCCATCGAGTCCAAGAGCCTGGAGGTCACCCCCAACACCGTACGCAACCCCGCCCTCTGGACCCTGATCTTTGTCATCATCCTGCCGGTGGTCATCCTGCTGGGCGGCTTCCTGCACTGGCTGCGCCGGCGCAAGCTGTAACAGGTGGCTGCTATGAGCAAGAAGAAACAGCGTCAATTACTTTTGCTGCTGGGCTGTCTGGCCGCCGCAGTGCTGATTCTGGTGGCGGTGCTGCTCTACAACCGGCATCTGGCGGCCCAGGAGGCCGCCGCTGCGTCGGACAGCATCTCCATCGGACTGTCGACAGAACCCACGGAAGTGCGCTGGACCAGCGCCACCGGCACCGTAGCGCTGGTTCAGGACGGGGAGGGCAACTGGACCTGGGCGGAGGATGCGGATTTCCCGCTGAACACCACCACCGTCCAGGCCATCGTCACCGCCCTGTCCAACCCGGCCCAGCGGGAGATTGAGATCGCCGACTCCCTGGAGGCCTACGGACTCGCCGACCCCTCCATCACCCTGGAAACGGTGGACAGCGAGGGCAGCCAGCTTCAGCTGCTCATCGGCAACTCCTTTACCGAGGGCAGCGAGGAGTACTACTACGCCATGCGCTCCGGCGGGGACACCATTCTGATCCTGGACACCACCCTGGTGGGCCAGCTCACCGAGACCATCAACGACCTGGCGGACACCTCTCCCCTGGACAGCATCGACGAGTCCCAGGTGACCAGCCTGACCATTCAGGGCGCGCAGGAGAGCTCCTTCACCGTCCAGAGTGAGACGGTGGAGGACGAGGAGGGGAACGAGGAGACCGAGTACCACTGGTACAACAACGGCACCGATGTCACCAGTTCCACCCTGCTCAGCTCCATCACAGAGGAAGCGCTGGATCCCACATTCATCTCCCTGGCCTACTGGAAGCCCGACGAAGCCACTCTGGCCGCCTGCGGCCTGGACACGCCCATCACTGCCACCGTAATCTATACCGATGACGACGGAAACCCGGCCCACCAGACCCTCTCCATCGGCGGCCTGGATGAAAACGGCAGCTATTACTATTGCTCCGCCGACGGCGGGCAGAGCGTCTATCTCATCGGCGCGGCCAGCCTGACCGACATCATCACTGTGGCCAACTCCGGTTTCGACGCCGCCCAGGAGGCCTCCGATACAGCCGATACAGAGGCGTAAAACCGCTTGCAACGGTCAGAATTTCGGGGTAAACTGGTCTCATAACATTCTTCCACAACAAAGGAGGGCTCTGCCATGCGCATTCTGGTGGTAGAGGACGAAAAACGGCTTGCCCGCACCATAGGCGACCTGCTGGAGGCCAACAACTACACCGCCGACCTGTGCTATGATGGAGAATCCGGCCTGGACAACGCCATGAGCGGCATTTACGACGCCATGATTCTGGACGTGATGCTGCCCAAGCTGGACGGCCTGACCGTGGCCCGGAAGCTGCGGCAGGCGGGGATCAATCTGCCCGTGCTCATGCTCACCGCCCGCTCCGCCCTGGAGGACAAGGTGTCTGGCCTGGACTCCGGCGCCGACTACTACCTGACCAAGCCCTTTGCCTCAGAGGAGCTGCTGGCCTGCCTGCGGGCGCTGACCCGGAAGCAGGGGGCCAGCGCCCTGGACAATACGCTGAGCTTCGGGGACCTGCGGCTGGAGCTGTCCAGCTGTCTGCTGGTATGCGGGGAGCGCTCGGTGCGGCTGAGCCGCAAGGAGTTTGAGATCATGGGCATGCTGATGTCCAACGCCGGCCAGGTGGTGACCAAAGAGGCCCTGATTCTGAAGGTGTGGGGCTATGAATCCGACGCGGAGGACAACAACGTGGAGGTCTATATCTCCTTCCTGCGCAAAAAGCTGAGCCGGCTGAAATCCAGCGTCTCCATCCGCACCCTGCGGATGCTCGGCTACCATCTGGAAGCGGGGGATGGCGCATGATTCGGCGCCTGCGCTGGAAATTCGTGGCCATCAATATGGCCCCGGTGCTGGCCATTCTGGTGGCGCTGTGCGCGGTGCTGATGGCCACCACCCAGGACAGCCTGCGGCGGGACAGCCTGACCGCGCTGGATCAGGCGGTCACCCTCACCGCCACCAGCACCCCCAGCTACTCCATTCAGATTAACCCTGAAGAGGAGGGCAGCTATACCCTCTTCGGCACCGACCGGGTGCAGCTGCCCTACTTCACCGTCCAGATCAGCGGTCAGAACACGCTGTTCGTGCTGGCCAACCAGTTTTTTGACACCACAGACCAGGACACCCTGCTCCAGGTGGTCAACGACGCCCTCCAGTCCCCCGGAGACACCGGGGACGTCAGCCGGGGGGGATACCATCTGCGCTTTCTCCGGGTCAACACCATCTTCGGCCACCGCATCGCCTTCGTGGACCTGACCCAGGAGCGCAGCACCCTCACCGCCCTGGCCCGGAACCTGGCCTTCATCGGCCTGGGCTCCCTGGCGGTCTTCTTCGGCATCAGCCTGCTGCTGGCCCAATGGGCGGTGCGGCCGGTGGAGAAGAGCTGGAAGCAGCAGCGCCAGTTTGTGGCCGACGCCTCCCATGAGCTCAAAACCCCGCTGACCGTCATCCTGTCCAGCCTGGACATGCTGGAGGAGTACGACGACGCGGACCCGGAAAAGCGGCAGCGCTGGCTGGACAACGTCCGGGCCTCCTCAGGGCAGATGAAGACCCTGGTGGAGGAGATGCTGGTGCTGGCCCGCAACGACAACGCCGCCCAACCGGTCAACCTGGAGCGGTGCTCCCTGAGCGACTTGGTGGAGGACGACCTGCTGCTGTTTGAACCCCTGGCCTTTGAGCGGGGCAAGACCATCCGGGAGGAGATCGCCCAACACATTGAGGTGACCGGTGACGCCGCCCTGCTGCGCCGGGTGCTGGACATCTATCTGGACAACGCCTGCAAATACTCCCCCGACGGTTCGGTGATCACCGTCCGGCTCCGGGGGGAGGGCCGCCGGGCCGTGCTCAGCGTCCACAGCCAGGGACAGCCCATCCCCCACGACCAGCTGGAGCGGATCTTTGAACGCTTTTATCGGGCCGATCCCTCCCGCACCCAGGAGGGCTATGGCCTGGGGCTGGCCATCGCCACCGAGCTGGCCAAACTCCACCACGGCAAGATCTGGGCACAGTCCGACGACACAGGCAACACCTTCTTCTTTTCCCTGCCCCGGGCCAAAGAGGAGCGGGGCGGCGCCGGAACGGGACTGCCGGCCCGCAGCAGCGGCCAGGAGCAGCCCTTTTCCCAGTATTGACCCAGATTCCGCCGCGGATTTGCCGGAAAGTCCGGCAAATCCGCGGCGTTTACCGTCGGCCCCCCCCCCACCACAATTGGTTTAAATACCCCCCCTGCTTTTTTGTCCATTTGCGGTAGAATATAATGTTGGCAAAGCAAAGGACTCCATCGGAAGGGAGCCCCTCAGGCATCAAGATAAAAGAGGTAAGCAAGCATGACCACAATTGACATTATTTCCGGTTTCCTGGGGGCGGGCAAGACCACCCTCATCAAAAAACTGCTGGAGGAGTCCTTCCAGGGCCAGAAGCTGGTGCTGATCGAAAACGAGTTCGGCGAGATCGGCATCGACGGCGGCTTCCTGAAGGACGCCGGCATTCAGATCAATGAGATGAACTCCGGCTGCATCTGCTGCTCCCTGGTGGGCGACTTCAACCGCGCCCTCCACGAAGTGGTGGAGCAGTACCATCCGGACCGGGTCATCATCGAGCCCTCCGGCGTGGGCAAGCTCAGCGATGTGAGCCGGGCCGTGGGCAACGCCAACAAGACCACCCCCATGGAGCTGGGCAGCGCTGTGGCCGTCGTGAACGCCAAGAAGTGCAAGCTGTATATGAAGAACTTCGGGGAATTCTTCAATGACCAAATCGAGACCGCCGGCACCATCGTCCTCTCCCGCACCCAGGACATGAGCGAGGAGAAGCTCCACGAGGTGGTGGAGCTGCTGCGGGAGCACAACCCCAACGCCGCCATCATCACCACCCCCTGGGACCAGATCTCCGGCGACGTCATCCTCTCCGCCATGCACCACCACTCCCTGGCGGAGGAGCTGATGGCCGAGGCCAAGGCGGCGGATTGGGACGAGGAGGACGACGAGTGCGACGACCCCGACTGCGAGTGCCATCACCACCATCACCACGACGAGGATGAGGAGCACGAGCACCATCACCATCACGAGGACGGGGAGCACGAGCACCATCACCATCACGAGGACGGGGAGCACGAGCACCACCACCATCACGAGGACGGGGAGCACGAGCACCACCACCATCACGAGGGCGAGGGCCATGCCCACCACCATCATCACCATCATC